>JBEKQQ010000088.1:0-24704 GCA_049519555.1 Acetobacteraceae bacterium | reverse complement strand
TCGCCACCCGCGCTCGACGGGCTGGACTATCTGGCGCGCGCCGTTACGCCGACCGACAGCCCGATCCGCTTCAACGCTCGTTTCTTTTGTATCCATGCCTCTCGCGTCACCGGCGCTTTGGGCGGCGACGGCGAACTGGACAATTTGCGTTACTATGGCATGACAGAAGCTCTGGCGCTCGACCTCGCGGGCCCAACACGGCGGATGCTGGAACAATTGAGGACGTGGCTGACCATGAGCGAAGCAGAAAGAAACGAGCGCACCCATGTTCCGGTGCTAAAGGATCGTGGCTGGCGGCTCGAGTGACGCCGGCATGGTGAAGGAACGAATGTTGGTCTGGGCCGTTGCAACCAGGGTGAACGTGGGTTGGTCAGGTGCTGATGCGTTAATCGGCGGCGGGAGCGTCGGATGACGACGTTGGCTGTGCGCCTGGCGTTGATTGTCTTCAGCACCGGTGCGTGGTTCAGTCTGGCGGTAATCGGCCGCGGAGGCCTGGCGGAATTCTTCTCCCACGCGCCGCTTATTGGGCTCACCTGTGTAACAGGCGTGCTGGTCGTCGGATCATTGTTCGCCGGAGGAAATTTAAGTTCCGGCGTTCAGGAAGATCGCGACAATCGTTGGGTCATCGCAGCATTTGTGCTGGTCGGCGTGCTCGACGGCTTTCTGCCGGCATGGGCGGATCGCAATGAGTTCTGGATTATCGACGGCGAAACCATCCGCTGGACCGGCGTCGTTTTGTTCTCCGCCGGTGGAGCGTTGCGGATCTGGCCGGTCTATGTACTGGGCAATCGGTTCAGCGGTCTGGTTGCCATCCAGCCTGACCACACCCTGGAAACCCGAGGCATCTATTGTTTCATCCGAAACCCTAGTTACCTGGGGCTGCTCGTGATGACGCTTGGCTGGGGCCTGGCGTTTCACACCGGCGTTGGCATCGTGCTCACGGCGCTGCTTATTCCGCCGCTGATTGCCCGCATGGACGCCGAAGAAGCATTGCTGTCGGCACGGTTTGGCAAAGAGTACGACGCCTACCGAGCTCGGACGTCGCGCCTGATCCCGTGGATCTGGTAGCGCCTACGCTGCCCGCCAGTCCTCGCCCTCGCGGACCACCTTTCCCTCAATTTCCATCTTCAGCAGATGCGCGAGAACGTTGCGTTCTGCTGCGCGCCGGAGCCTGGGATTTACCTGAGAGTAAAGTGTGTCCATGAGCGTGTAGGTGCTGGCCGGCCCCACCTTCAGTTTTTCAGCGATCGCGTGTTCACGCATGACCCGATGTGCGAGCATGGCACGCACCAGATCTCGCGGCTCACGTAGCGCCGGACCGTGACCGGGCAAATAAACATCGTCATCACGCTGCAACAGAACTTCAAGACTGTTGAAATAATCCTTCATGTCGCCGCCGGGCGGGCTGACCACGCTGGTCGACCAGGACATTACGTGATCCGCACTGAACAGTACCTTATCACCGTTCCGGGCAGGCACTGAAAAGCACAGATGATCCAGCGCATGCCCCGGCGTATGAACCGCCGCCATTCCGGCAATCGTCTCGCCATTGCTCAACTTGATATCGGCGTCGAATGTATCGAGGCCGGAGACCTTGAATCCCACGGTGGGGGCCCCGGTCTTCTGCTTCAGTTCGTCGGCCGCGCCGACATGATCGTGGTGGGTGTGGCTGATCAGGATCAAGGCGACCTGCCCGCCGGTGTGGCGCATGATCGCCTCGACATGTTCCGGATGATCTTCCGGACCCGGGTCGAGGACGACAAGGCCGTGCTCCGTTTCAATCAGGTAAGTATTGGTGCCGTAATAGGTCATCGGTCCGGGATTGTTCGCCACGATGCGGCTGATGCCGGGCATGATGGGCAAATTGACCCCACGCTCGGGCTCGGGTTCGGTCAGGAAGGCCATGAGGATCCTCGATGTCGTTGGTCACGGTCATGCCGCAAAGCAACACGGCTGGCAACCGAGCGGGCCGCGTGGCAGAATTGCACCAACGCGCTCAAGAGGAGGCACAAATGGCCAACGGTCTGCTGTTCGCATCGTTCGATACCACGGCCGCCCGGGAGGACGAGTTCAACGATTGGTACGACCTGGAGCATGTGCCGGAAAGATTGCGCGTGCCGGGGTTCCTCAATGCACAGCGCTGGATTGGCGACGAGAATCCAAAGATCGCCGTCGCCACCTATGATCTGGCAACCCATGCGGTGATGAACAGCCCCGAATATGAGGCAATTGGCGGCGCCAATGGCTCGGTCTGGACGAAGCGTGTCACGGCGATCGCGAAGCGCATCCTACGGTTCGAGGGCACGCAGATTGTCCCGGGCGATGTCGCCGGACCGGCGGAGGCCAACGCTCTGCTGGCAGTGGCGATCGACGTCGAACCGGCAATCGAACCCGAGTTCAACGAGTGGTACAACTCGGAACACCTGCCGCAACTCGGTGCCGTGCCGGGCGTGCTGGCCGCGCGCCGCTTCCAGGCGGCAGGCGCCGGGGTCGAGAAGAAGTATCTGGCGCTATATCATCTGACTTCGCCGGACGTGTCGCGATCCGCAGCGTGGTCAAAAGCCGCCAACACACCCTGGACCGAGAAAATGCGTCCCCACTTCCGCCAGCCGCTGATCCTTCGCTGCCGGAAATACGTGCGGAACCACTGACCGATGCCCAGAATTTCCCGTCGTCAGGCGATGCTTCTGGCGGGCTCTGCCACACTCGCAACACCCGCCATCGCGCAGACCAAGCAGTCGCCCGGTGTGACCGCGACTGAAATCCTGCTCGGCCAGACCATGCCCTACAGCGGACCGGCCTCCAGTTACGCGCCGATCGGCCATGTCGAGGTTGCCTATACCGACTTCATCAATGATCGGGGCGGCATCAACGGACGCAAAATCAAACTGTTGTCGTTCGACGATGGCTACAGTCCGCCGAAAACGCTGGAGCAAACACGCCGACTGGTCGAAGAAGAAAATGTGGCATTCATCTACCAGTCGCTTGGTACACCGACATCAATGGCGACACGGCGCTATCTCAATCAGAAGCAGGTACCACAACTGTTCGTCGCATCGGGAGCCACGCAGTTCGGCGACCGCGACAACTTCCCGTGGACCATGGGCTGGCAGATCAGTTACCAGATTGAGGGGCACGTTTATGCGCGTTATGTGATGAGCGAAAAACCAGACGCAAAGATCGCCATCCTTTACCAAAATGACGATTCCGGCAAAGACTTCCTCAAAGGTTTCAAAGACGGACTGGGCGACAAGGTCCGACAGATCGTAGCCGCAATAAGCTACGAGCCGACCGATCCAACGGTAGACTCCCAGGTTGTCCAACTGCAAGGTTCTGGTGCCGATACGTTGTTCGTCGCCAGCATTCCGAAGGTCACCGCAATGGCGCTGCGGAAAGTCCGAGACCTGGCGTGGAGTCCACTTTATATTATTGCCAGCGTTGGCGCCTCGGTCGCCTCCGGACTGGCACCCGCGGGTCTGGAAAAGGCAATCGGCCTTATTACCGGTGCCTATCTCAAAGACCCGTCGGACCCTCAATGGGCGGATGATCCGGGCTTCAAGGATTGGCTGGCATTCATGAAGAAATACCAGCCCAACGGCGATCTCAGCGATGGGAGCAATGTGTATGGCTACAGTGCGACACAAACGCTTGCCATCACGCTGAAACAATGTGGTGAGGATCTGTCGCGGGAGAATGTCATCCGCCAGGCGGCCAATTTGGATATCGAACTGCCAATGCTGTACAAGGGCATCCGCTTCCACACTACTGCGACAGATTATTACGGGATGAAAAAGATGCGATTGCAGAGGTTCGACGGCAAGGCCTGGGTGCCATTCGGCGAACCGATCGGCGTTTGAATACCGACGCGTCACCGCCACGAATCAATGACGCACGAAGCGACCTGATCGACGTCCGACCGTGACCTGGTAATCACCGGTGGCACGGTTGTTACGTCTGCCGATATGTTCCGTGCGGATATCGAAGTTGCCGACCGCGCCCGGTAGCGGGCAATTTCTCGCCCGCGCGCCGTACCGGATGATCGAGCCGACCGGCCGTGTGCCGGACGGTTTCGATGCGAGCGCATTCCTGGCTTGATGCGCTTTGCGGTCGTTACGCGACCCGCTGCATGAACGCGACCGCCTTGCTCATCGCGGTACGCGCCTGGCCAATGAATTCGGTCGCCCGCACGAATCCATGCAGCAGGCCCGGAAACGTTTCGGTCTCCACCGCGACGCCCGCCTCGCGCAGTTTCCGCACCAGCGCCTCACCCTCGGAGCGCAGCACGTCGATTTCCGCCAGATGCACCAACACTGGTGGCAACCCGTGCATGTCGGCGCGCAACACCGCGGCCAGCGGATGCGAGCGGTCGCCCTCGTGCGAGGCATAGACACTCCAGTAAAATTCCATTCGCTGCCGGTTCAGACCATAGCCGCCGGCGCCAAATTCCTGATACGTCGGGGTATCGAAGCGGCTGTCGCAAACCGGATAATACGCGACGATCCCGTTCAACTTCGGTCCGCCGGAATCGCGCAGCAATAATGCCGTAGCGAGACACAGATTGCCGCCCGCTGAATCGCCGCCAAGCAAAATGCGCGACCCGTCGAGACCCCAGGCTGCGCCATGCTCGGCGATATGGCGAACGACGGCCGCGCATTCTTCCACCGCCTGCGGGAACTTCGCTTCCGGCGACAGCGCATAATCGACGCTGACGACAGCGATGCCAGCCGCTGAGGCGTACTCGCGGCATAACCGATCGTGCGTATCGACTGAAGCCCAAACCCAGCCGCCGCCATGAAACCAGACCAACACCGGCAAATTCTTGTCATTCGGTGGCCGATATACCCGGCAATAGATCCGGCGCCCACGTGCCGCGACCCAGCGATCCGAAACTTCAGCAGCCGACGGCCCACCTTCGGCGGTCCGCATGCTGAGCGCGTCGTTGACCCGGCGATGCGGTTCCAACGGAATCTCCAGCCGGATCGGCGGATGGGCCTTCGCCTCTTCCTCACCTGCCGCGATAAACGCGGCCATTTCCGGATCCCACTTTGACCGATCCACCATGTCTCCCCTCCCTCAACCAAGCGATGCGATGACGATTGTTACAACACCAAGTACAAGATTGAGTCCGATCAGCTTGCGAATCGCCTCAAGCGAGGCAGGCCCAGGAGACGCGCGGAACGTTCGATACGGACCAAAAAAGATCGCCAGGAAAATCGCGGACATCACCAGACCCAGAAGCAGCATCACATGCACCGGCCAGGCCACACTCGCCATGCCGCCGAGCACAGCGAAAATCATGATAAAGCCGGTCAGCAGGATAACTGGCATCGCGTGCCAGACAATCAGGAAAAACCGCCGGAAAACCTGGCTGTGCAGCGCGATACGCTGCGGCGGCTCCAGCACCGACAGGCTCGGCCGCAACACGACGTAGGCGAACAGCATGCCACCGACCCACACCACCGCACATAGCACATGCAAGGCTTTCAGCAGCCCGTACAGAATGTTCAACGTCCGTCCCCTTCCCTGTTCGCCAGCCGCGGCGGAACGCTCTATCCTGCCGTCAGAACGATGACGAGGTCCAGCATGACGACTCCCTTGGCGGGCATCACGGTGCTCGATTTCGGCCAGATCTATCAAGGGCCCTATGCCACCTTCCTGATGGCCAAGGCGGGCGCCAATGTGATCAAGATCGAGCCACCCAGAGGCGAGCCACTCCGCCGACGCGTGATCGCAACCGGAGGCGACACCACGTTGCCGATGGCCATGCTCAATGCCAACAAGAAGGGCGTGACGCTCAATCTGAAATCGGATCGTGGCAAGGACCTGCTCAGGCAAATGGTCCGCCGGGCGGACGTGCTGTTGGAGAATTTTTCACCCGGCACGATGGACGGTCTCGGCGTCGGCTATGCGGCGCTGCGTGAAGTCAATCCGCGGCTGATTTACGCCACCGGTACTGGCTTCGGCATTTCGGGACCGGATCGAGACAATCTCGCGATGGATTTCACCATTCAGGCCGCCTCCGGCATCATGAGCGTCACCGGCGATCCTTCCGGCCCACCGATGAAGGCGGGCCCGACCCTGGTCGATTTCATGGGCGGCGTGCACCTTTACGCTGGCGTGATCACGGCGCTCTACCAACGAATGGCCACCGGCGAAGGCCAACTGGTCGAAGTGGCGATGCAGGAGACAGTGTATCCGACGCTGGCCTCCAGCTACGATTACTACCGCCGTACCGGCAATCCGCCGCCGCGCGCCGGCAACCGCCAGGCCGGCCTGAGCAGTGCACCCTATAACGCATTTCCAACGACCGACGGACATGTCGCCATCCACGTCGTGACCGAGGAACATTGGCCCAACCTGTTACGCGCAATGGGCCGCGAGGATTTGCGCGACGATCCTCGCTTCAAATCGCACCCGGATCGGGCTGCAAATATGGAAGCGACTGAAGCGGTCGTGGCCGCCTGGACGACGACCCGGACCAAGGCGGAGGTTGCCGCGACGCTGAAGCGTTTCAAGGTCCCCTGCGCGCCGGTACGCAACGCAATTGAGGTCATGAATGACACACACATGCACGTGCGCGGCATGCTGCAACATGTCAACCACCCATCTCTGGGCGATGTGATCCTGCCCAACTCGCCGCTACGGCTGCACGGCGCGGACCGGCCGGAAGCGATCCCCAGTCCATCGCTCGGTCAGCACAATTTGGAGGTCTACGGCGACTGGCTGGGCCTCGGCGCCGATGGGGTCGCGGCGCTACAGCGCGATGGAGCGATCTGAGCGGCGCAACAGATTGCGAACGAAACCAAAATTCCACCGCACATAACCCGGCTGCACGAACCCGAGCCGAGCCCGGATCGCCGCGTGCGCCTCCGGCAACCGGTGGAATGGGATCGACGGATACATGTGATGCTCGGCGTGGAACGGCATGTTCCACATCAGCAACCGCACCAACCCACTGGTCAGCGTGGTGCGTGTGTTGGTCAGCCCATCGCGATCATGCGTGCAGCCGGTATGCTCGGCGAGCAAATAGGCCCGCAATGACGGTTGGCCCAACAGCTGCGGCCCGATCCAGAACAACAACGGTGTCGTCCAACCGAACAGCAACGCGGAACCGATTGCGCCGCCCGCCATCATCAGACTCATCGCCCGCACACTGCGAATGATCGCGGGCGCCGCCGTGGCGGAAACATAAGGATACCGGGTTAAATCGCCACGCCAGCTGTCGAATACCACCAACAACCGCAAACTCCAGAACGGCCATCCCAGAATACGCGCGACATATCCCGCGACCGTTTGCGGCGGCGGCGAAATCAGTTCCGGATCCAGCCCAGGAGTTTGCGTATGACGGTGATGGGCGAGATGGAACGCCGTGTAGAACTGCGCATTCAGCAACGACGGTGCCGCAGTCAACCAGCCGACGACCGCATTGGCGCGCCGAGAAGCGAATGCGGTCTGGTGCATCGTCTCATGTGCTGGAGCGAACAGGGCTACCTGCACCAGGCCGAGGACGAGGACCGCCGGTAAGGTCAGCCAGCCGGTGGCGACCGCAACCCACCATCCAGCCGCAACCAGAGCTGCCGCATGGATCGCCAGGCGGCGCGCGCCGTGCGCATCCGAACGCCCTTGCAAGTCCCGCAATGTGTCGTAACTCAGGACCCGGTCAACGGGAGCTGTCATCGCTGGCACTCCACTTGTTCCGAAGTGTCACGCGATTACGCCGTCAGAGCAAGCGGACTTCGTGCTGCCATGCAATTCAATTGACACCGCGCCGCATATACCAATCATCCACCATCCCGGGCCTCGACCCGGCGGACTTCGCGCGACTGGAAGCTTCGTTGATAGAACGCAGTTGCCGCCTGGGCGTCGGAAATCGTCAATCACAGCGTGACCGGCGAAACACGAGGCAAACACCTTGCCGCAGTCATCGCTATTGAAGTCCACGATGGTGTGAACTGGCGATTTATTCGACCCGTCATCATGAAACGTTCGTAAGTCTGCTCGAACGATACTGAGTTGTAAGGCAGCCGGAAGAAAAGTCCATTTCGTCAATTCGGCTCAAAATTATGTCACCATCCTGGCTGTCACGACAATTCTTTCTGACCATCCGCGGCAAGATCATGCTGGCCTTCTCGGTACTGGCAGCGCTTACCGCGGCACTGGGTCTGTACGCGGTCAACAGTGTCGTAGAGTCCGGACGCCTTGTGGTGCGTACCTACGACAAGCCGCTGATGGCGATCAGCTATGCGAGGCTGGCGCAAGCTGATTTCAACGCCCTTGAACTTGCAATCGAACGCCTCGCTCGCGATCCTGGCACAACGATCCTCTCCACCGCCCGGATCAGCGACCTCGACCGGTCGGTCAAGGCCGATCTCGGTGTCGCCATAGAACGCTCCGCCACGCCGACGTCTGCCGCGGCCGGTCAGACCGCAGCGCAGGCCTTCGATACCTGGCGTACGATCCGTGACGCGCCACTCTCCCCCGGCCAACGGGAAGCATTGCGCGAGCAGACCGCACGGGTCCTGGACAGCCTCGATCTGCTTGGCGAACTCACCTCCGACGACGGCTTCCGTGACCGGGAACGCTCTCTGACCTTGATCGAACGTTACCGCAAGCTGAGTATTCTCGCCACAATCGAGGTGCTGTTGATCGGCTGTTTGGTCGCACTGACTCTGGCGCGCAAAATGGTCACCCCGATCGCTGCCGCCTCTCACGCCGCAGGCCGCATCGCAGCTGGAGAACTCGACACCGATATCCGCCCGGGCGGTAAAGATGAACTAGGCCAGTTGCTCGCCTCGATGGCGGTCATGCGCGACAATATCCGGCAAATGATGGACCGTGAGATCGCGGCCCGCCGCTCGGCGCAGAACCAGTTGGCCGACGCGATCGAGGGCGCGCGAAGCGGCGTCGCGCTGATCGGCCCGGATGGCCGAGTATTGATGGCCAACTCATTGATCCGGCAGTTTTTTCCAGGACGCCGGCACGCTTTTTCCGCCGGTGAGAAGGTGCCCGCCGAAATCGATGACGGCCTGGCGCATCCAACCGGCGAGATGCAGTTGGAGGACGGGCGCTGGATCAGGCTTACTCACAGCCCGTCGAAAGAGGGCGGTATGGTGCTGATCGCCAGCGACATCTCATTTTTGAAGGAACGCGAGGCCGCGCTGCGCGATGCCCGCGATGAAGCCGAGGCCGCGAACCGGGCAAAGACTGACTTCCTGACCAATATGAGCCACGAACTGCGGACCCCTCTGTCAGCGGTGATCGGCTTCTCTGAGATGATTGTTAAAGAAACCTTCGGGCCGGTTGGGCAACCACAATACCGGGAATTCGCCGATGACATCCTGCATGCCGGGCGACATTTGATGGAGGTCATAACCGACATCCTTGACATCGCCAAAGCTCATTCCGGCACCATCGAATTGCAGAAGCGGACGGTACGGCCGGAAGCCGTGATGCGTGCGGCGGTCCGGATTGTCCACGAAAAAGCCCGCGACTCTGATATCACCTTGGAGACCCACATCGGTGAGCACCTGCCGACCATCGAGGCCGATACCGTTCGGCTGCGTCAGGTACTGCTCAATCTGCTGTCCAACGCGATCAAATTCACCCCGGCGGGCGGCACGATCAGCGCCGAGGTGACCCACCATCCCGAGGGTGTGCTCATGCGGGTGCGTGACAGCGGCGCCGGCATGGCGCCGGACGATATTCCGCGCGCTCTGCAACCCTTCGTTCAGGTCGATGCCAGCCTGTCACGCCGTCACGGTGGCACTGGCCTTGGCTTGCCACTCACCAAGATCTTCGTCGAGTTGCATGGTGGCCGGCTGGAGCTCGAAAGCACCCTTAACGTGGGAACCACAGCGTCAGTCATTTTGCCTGCTTCCACCCATGTGCCGCCGTTCGGTACCATGGTCTCGGAGACAAATTCTCCTCTCGCGATGCTCCCGCCGCAGCCTCTCGATCAAGCACAAGAGCCAGCTGAGACCTACCAGGAGCGGTCGGCTGTGGGCTCCAATCGCCGAGCGAATGTCCGGTTGACGGAACCCCAGTCGGCGTTTGAGAAGCGGCCCGAATGATACGCCATCTCGGTCGCTGGTTTGGCATCGCAGTCGCAGTTTTGACCTGTGCCGCGGCATCGACCCCGCCGACGACTCCCTCGACACCGACGCTGGCGGAGCTCATGCAACTCTATCAGCGTCCCGAGAGCATCCCATTTCCGCCGGATGACCCCTGGTCCGAGGCCAAGGAGAAGCTTGGCAGGATGTTGTTCTTCGATCCGATCCTTTCTGGATCTCGCACCGTCTCCTGCGCAAGCTGCCACAATCCTGGCCTCGCCTGGGCCGATAGCCGTAAGCTGGCTGCCGGCGTCGGCCAAATGGAACTTCACACGCCCACGCTGATTGACGTCGCCTGGGTTCCCATCCTGGGCTGGGACGGCAAGTACCCCTCGTTGGAAAGTGTGGCGTTTGGACCGCTGCTGAGTCCGCTCAACATGAACAACACCGAACCTGAGGTCATCAGCCGCCTGGCCGGCATTCCGGGTTATGTTCTGGCGTTCGACGAGGCATTTCCTGGCAAGGAGACGGAACCGAAGATCACGCGCCCACACATTGAACAGGCGATCGCAACCTTTGAACGGACGATCGTCGCGACCCGCGCGCCATTCGATCGCTGGATTGCCGGGGACAAAACCGCGATCAGCGAGCCAGCAAAGCGCGGATTTGTTCTGTTCAATGGCAAGGCCGGTTGTGCCGAGTGCCACCAAGGCCCTTCGTTCACCGACTACTCATTCCACGACATCGGCATTGCGGCTGAGGACGATATTGGACGCGCCCGGCTGTTTCCCACGTCGGTGAAACTTCGCCACGCCTTCAAGGTGCCGACCTTGCGCGACGTCGCTCGACGGGCACCCTATATGCACGACGGGTCTCTGCCGACGTTGCAAGCTGTTGTAGATGAATACAATACCGGAGGCATCGACCGCCCCAGCCGCTCGTCATTGATCCATCCGCTCGGCCTGACGGAAGACGAGAAACGAGATCTGATCGCGTTCCTGAATACCTTGACCGGGGAGCCGACACGGTTCGAAGTACCAACGCTGCCCCGATAATCCACTCAAACAACGCCCGATAATCCACTCAAACAACGAACGTGCGGGAGATCGCAGTTCAGTATTTATGTTGGCGCAACACCGTCAGGCAGCGCGGAGCAGAGCTGGCATTGGACGGCAAATTCAGGGCGAATTCGCTGGAACGACCGTTACGTCCAGATGCATCGTCGGGTGAATCGCGCAGCGCACAGCAAACGTGCCTGTATGATCGAACTGCAGCGTAACCGCGTTGCCTACCGCCTGTTCGCCCGAGTCAAATTTCATATCGGGCTGATCAATATAAACATGATGTGTAACGCGATCGTCATTCTCAATATTCACTGGCGTGCCCAGGGTGACGCGCAACGTGTCGGGAGTGAATCTACGGCCGCGTTGACTGACCGTTGCCGTATCCGCTGCCAGACAAGTGGCAGACACAGCGGCCAACACCGCCATGGCGACCAGCGATTGTTTCACGCGCAAATTAACATCCACGGACTTGCCTTACTCCGACAATTTCAGATAATTACGGGGAACGCAAAACCCAGGATCGCGAGGCCAATGATAATAGCAGCACCGATCAGACGACGCCTTAAAAGGGAATCCCTTTTTTGGCGTTCCGTCGCTTTCGGAATCAAATCGTCGGCGCCGGTTATCAGCTGGGAATTCGCTTTCGGGTCTGGCATGTCAGTGTTATAAAGTGCTAAAATTGCACGCGAGTTTCGATGGTATCAGGGGCAGACCGGCCACAGGTGTAGCGGCCGTTGGCAAGTGGGAACATGAAAAAAACATCGTTCTGTCTAAAATTGAGTACGCTCATAGGCTCGTTATTTTGCCTGGGGGTTTGCTTGCTGCCCGCGGAGGCAAATGCCCACGTTAAGTGGTTCGCGCCCTATAACGTGGCGCAGGCACCTATTGGCCTGACCGGGGTACTGAGCCCGACGTTCATCGGACTGCTTGTTCTCACTCTCGTACTACTTTGGATTTTCTGCGTGCTGGAACGCACCGCCATCGGTGCGACACTGGTGGCTTCCGTTGATGAAGTTTTCTCACCGGTGCGTGGCAAAACCGACACACTGATGCGCGCCGGAACTGGCGGTTTTTTCGTTGCGATCTGGGCGCATGGTGGGATCATTCTGACGCCTGAACTGTTCACGACCTCCGCAGCGACGGAGTGGTTGCAGTTGGCGATTGCCGTGGGTCTGGTGTTCCGTGTCACCATGCCACTCTCAGCTCTGGGGATGGTGGTCCTGTTTGCTCAGGGCATCTGGTCGTACGGATTGTTCCATATGATGGACTATCCGATTTTCCTGGGCGCTGCGGTTTATGTGGCAATGAGCGGTTTCGGGTTGACATCGCTTCTGGGCTTGCGGTCGCTCGACATCCTGCGCATCGGCGCCTCCGTAACCCTGCTATGGGCGTCGATAGAAAAATGGGCTTACCCGGAATGGACCTACCCCATCCTGTACGCTCATCAGGATCTGTCCATGGGCCTCGATCCGCATTTTTACATGACCGCAGCGGGGATGGTTGAGTTCGGGCTGGCTTTCGCGCTGCTCTGGACACCGCTGGTCCGTCGCATGGCGGCGGTCGTACTGATGTCGATGTTCATCTCTGCTGTCTTCGAATTCGGCAAAATCGACGCCATCGGTCACTCGGTCATCGTGGTCATCCTGTTGGTGGTCGCCGCGGATAACGAAAGGGCCTCGGTCAGGGCTCCGGTTCTGGCACCATTCTGCTTGTCGCTTGCCCTGGCCTTGACCATGTTGCTCTACTACGGGGGGCACGCACTATTGTTTGGCACGCCAATCGTCTGATTGCCCGTCTCTCGCACGTACCGGGCGCAAGGCGCTCGTTTCGCCGCGGCGAGCCGCCCAGGCCACTCAGACCGGATCCCAACTGAACACTTCGCCGGAGCGATCCAACGGCATGAACGCCGCCTTCAACGCCGGCGCGGCAATTTTGGCGCAGTCTTCCGGGGTCCAGCCATCGGCCTTGTGTACGATGCGGATCGGCCGCGGCGAACTGAACAGGATGATCTCGTTCATCCGCGTGCCGAAAACCTGCCCGGTTACATCCTTTGCGGCGTCCGAGGACAGGAAAACTGCCATCGGGGCGTTCTTGTCCGGCGTCATTGCCTGAATTTTCGCCAACCGCGCTTGCTGTTCCGGGGTGGCCGCGGGGATGGATTGCGTCATCCGGCTCCAGGCAAAAGGCGCTATGCAGTTGGAGCGGACATTGTAGCGCTGCATATCCAGTGCGATCGATTTCGATAGCGCGGTGATACCCAGCTTTGCGGCCGAGTAATTGGCCTGGCCAAAATTGCCGATCAGGCCCGAGGTGCTGGAGATATGGACGAAGGTCCCGCTCTCCTGCTTGCGGTAATGCTCGGCAGCAGCACGAGACACGAAGAAACTGCCGTTCAGATGCACCGCGATGACCGATAGCCAGTCGTCCTCGGTCATCTTGTGGAAGATCACATCACGCAGAATGCCGGCATTGTTCACCACGGCGTCGATGCGGCCGAAATGGTCCAGCGCGGCCTGCACAATCTTCTGCGCGGAACCCCAGGCGGCCACCGATTCCGTGCAGATTTCCGCGATGCCGCCGTTCTGGTTGATCAGCGCCTTGGTCTGCTCCGCTGGGCTGGAGGAGCCGCCCTCGCCCGTCAGCGAGGCACCGATGTCGGCGACAATGACCTTGGCGCCGGCGCCCGCCATCATGATGGCGATCTCTCGCCCGATGCCCCCACCGGCACCGGTGACCACTGCGACCTTGCCGTCCATCATGCCCGCCATCGTCCACCTCCAGATGATCAACCGCCCTTACCAGGCACACGCCGGCTTGTGAACCCGGCGACGTGGCGATGCGGTACTTTGATGGAAGCCACATGACAGCATGATATACCGGGGCGGTACCCCCTTGACGGGTGGTGGCGGATGGCCCATTTCGCCTCAATCAGGACTGACACGGTCCGGTTAACACAAGTCTGGGGTCTGACGAGGATGCTACGCCTGTCAAAGCTGACGGACTACGCGGTCGTGGTGCTGGTGCGCCTCGATTCAGGGACGCAAGTGCAGACCTCACCCGGCATCGCCGCCACCACGGGCATCCCGGAACCAACCGTGGCGAAGGTGTTGAAATCGCTCTCAGCCGCCGCACTGGTAACGTCGCAACGCGGCGCGCGGGGTGGTTACCGTCTCGCCCGTCCGCTCGAAGATATTCCGGTGGGCGAGGTTATCTCCGCGATGGACGGACCAATCGCACTCGCTGCCTGTGTCGATGGCTCCGCTACTGAGTGTGAATCGCTCGCGTTATGTCCGGTTCGCGGCCGCTGGGACCCGGTCAACGAGGCCATTCAGCAGGCGTTGTCGGCGATCAGCCTCGCCGATATGCGCGAAGCAGCGATCCCTCCCGTGTTTCGGGTTCCGCCCGCCACCGAATTAGGACGACCCAATGTCAGCCGATAGTGGAACCCTCGATACCGTAAGATCGGTCACCCAATCTGGCTACAAATGGGGATTTGAAACCGACATCGAGATGGATGTCGCGCCCAAGGGGTTGAGTGCAGACACCATTCGCCTGATTTCCGAGCGAAAGGGCGAACCGTCCTGGATGCTGGACTGGCGCCTGAAGGCGTATCAGGCCTGGCTCGGGATGGAGGAACCGCATTGGGCCCGGGTCGAGCATCCGCGGATCGACTATCAGGAAATCCATTATTATGCCGCGCCCAAGAAGCGGTCCGGTCCGAAAACCCTCGACGAGGTCGATCCGGAGCTGCTGCGGACCTATGAGAAGCTTGGCATCCCGCTCAAGGAGCGCGCGATTCTGGCCGGGGTCGAAGGTGCTGATGGCAACGAAGCGGGTCAGATTGCCGTCGACGCCGTGTTCGACAGCGTCTCAGTCGCGACCACCTTCCGCGCGACGCTGTCGAAAGCCGGTGTCATCTTCTGCCCGATTTCCGAGGCTATCCGGGAGTATCCGGATCTGGTGCGCCAATACATCGGCAGCGTCGTGCCGGTTGGCGACAACTACTTTGCGGCGTTGAATTCCGCCGTGTTCACTGACGGCAGTTTTGTGTTCATTCCGCGGGGCGTGCGTTGCCCGATGGAGCTGTCGACGTATTTCCGCATCAACGCCCGCAATACCGGTCAATTCGAACGCACGCTCATCATTGCCGAGGCTGGCGCACACGTATCCTATCTGGAAGGCTGCACGGCGCCGCAACGTGATGAAAATCAATTGCATGCCGCCGTTGTTGAACTGGTTGCGATGGACGACGCGACCATTAAGTATTCCACGGTGCAAAATTGGTATCCTGGCGATGCGGAAGGCCGGGGCGGAATTTATAACTTCGTCACCAAGCGGGGCGCCTGCCTGGGGGCGAGGTCGAAAATCTCCTGGACTCAGGTGGAGACCGGCTCGGCCATTACCTGGAAGTACCCGTCGTGCGTGTTGCACGGTGAAGACAGTGTCGGCGAATTTTACTCTGTTGCCGTGACCAACAATCACCAGCAGGCCGATACCGGCACGAAAATGATTCACATTGGCAAGGGCTCGCGCAGTACCATCATCTCCAAGGGTATCAGTGCAGGACATTCCAACAATACTTACCGCGGGCTGGTGAAGGTACTGCCCTCGGCCTCGGGTGCACGCAACTTCACTCAATGCGATTCTTTGCTGATCGGCGGGGAATGCGGCGCGCACACCGTACCTTATATAGAGAGTCGAAACCGGTCCGCGAAAATTGAGCATGAAGCGACAACATCCAAAATTGCCGAAGATCAATTGTTCTATTGCCGTCAGCGCGGGTTGAGCGAAGAGGACGCGGTCAACCTTATCGTCAACGGTTTCTGCAAGGACGTATTGAAGGAACTGCCGATGGAGTTCGCGGTCGAAGCACAGAAACTTTTGGCGGTCAGTCTCGAAGGGTCAGTGGGGTAAGGCCATGCTGGTGATTTCTGAACTGAGCGCTTCGATTGCCGACAAGCCGATCCTTAAGGGCATCAACCTTGAGGTGCCGGCGGGCGAAATTCACGCGATTATGGGACCGAATGGGTCGGGCAAGTCGACGCTTGGTTACGTCCTGGCCGGACGCGAAGAATACGTGGTCACTGGTGGCACCGTGACGTTCGACGGCCAGGACATGTTGACCATGACGCCGGAGGCGCGCGCTGCTTCCGGCCTGTTCCTGGCGTTCCAGTCGCCAATCGAATTGCCTGGCGTCAACAACGCCAATTTCATCCGCACGGCCTTGAATGCGGTCCGGCGTGCTCATGGCGAGAGCGAACTGGACGCAGTACAGTTCCTGAAGCTCGCCCGGGCCGAACTGAAACGCCTGGCAATGCCGGACGACATGTTGAAACGCAACGTTAATGTCGGCTTCTCCGGTGGCGAGAAAAAGCGCAACGAGGTGCTGCAAATGGCGCTGCTGCGGCCGCGCTTCGCAGTGCTGGATGAAACCGACAGCGGCCTCGACATCGATGCATTGAAGATCGTCGCCGATGGGGTGAACGCATTGCGTGGGCCGGCGTTCTCGGCGTTGGTGATTACGCATCATCAACGCCTGCTGGATCACCTGGTGCCAAATCGTGTGCACGTGCTGGCCGGCGGTCGCATCGTGCGGAGCGGTGGGCCCGAACTGGCCAAGGAACTCGAAAAGAACGGCTACGGCGCGATGTTGGCGGAGGCGGCGTGAACGCGATTCCGGAAACCGGGACTGCGGGTTTCCTGGCACGCTACGCCGCGTTACGTGGCCGCCTGCCCGGGGATTCCACGTTTCGCGCCGCCGCTGCCGACGCGTTTCGCACCTTGGGCTTGCCTGGTGCCACCCGAGGCCGGCGGGCGGAAGCGTGGAAGTACACGACGTTGCAACCGCTTGGCGGGATGTCATTTGCGCCCGCGGGACCACCACGCGGCGCCATCGTCCCGGAGGGCGAGCGAGGTGCTGCTGAGACGCCACGTCTCGTCTTCAGCGGCGGCCAGTTCCGCGAGGATCTGTCTACGCCTGTGCCCGGGTTCGCCCGGTTCGCCGATCAACCGGATTTTGGTGAGCTGTCGTGGCCCGACCGTGATCCAATGGTCGCGCTGAACACGATGTTGGCGGAGGACGGCGCGGTCCTGACAATTCCGGCCGATCATGACGCCGGCGTCATCTTGCTAATTCACAACAGTGTCAACGGGACCTCGGCGCATCCACGCCACATGATCCGTCTGGAGCATGGCGCCTGTCTGACATTGGTGGAATTATCCAGCGGTGAAGGTTGTTACGTGCATAATCCGGTCACGGAAATCCATGTCGCGGATGCGGCGACGCTGACCCATGTCCGCGTCCAGACTGACTCGACCGACGCATTTCATCTGGCAACCATTTATGCTGCCGTCGCGACGGGTGGGACTTATGACAGCTTCACGCTCAACGTTGGTGGGCGCATCGCGCGGACGGAAATTCATACCGCACTCAACGGCGCCGGAGCGGTGGCTCATTTGAATGGTGCACAGCTGTTGACCGGCTCGCAGCATGCCGACTTTACCTCCGTTGTTCGGCATGCGGCGCCGAAGGGCACGTCCCGGCAGACCATCAAGAATGTGCTTGCGGAGCGTTCGCGCGGCGTGTTCCAGGGCCGGATTGAAGTCGCACGAGGCGCCCAAGGCACCGACGGCTATCAGATGAACCGCGCATTGTTGCTGTCGCCGGACGCCGAAATCGATACCAAGCCGGAACTGGAGATTTTTGCCGACGACGTGAAGTGCAGCCACGGGGCCACCGTCGGCGAACTGGATGCCGACCAGCTGTTCTATTTGCGCAGCCGAGGCATTCCGGATCAGGAAGCTCGCTCGATCCTGGTGCGGGCTTTTCTGGCCGAGGCACTCGATCCCGTCACGAACGAGATGGCGCGTGGTCTGCTGGAGGACGCGGTTGCGCGCTGGTGGGAAGGTCAGGCTGCATGAACGTCGATAAGATCCGCCAGGATTTTCCGATCCTGTCGCAGACCATCCGCGGCAAGCCGTTGGTGTTTCTCGATAGTGCGGCGTCGGCGCAAAAGCCGCGTGCCGTGATCGACGCCATGCGGAACGCGATGGAAACGCAATACGCCAATGTTCATCGCGGGCTGCACTGGATGAGCGAAAGGACCACCGACGCTTATGAGGCGGCTCGCGACGCCGTCGCCGCATTGATGAACGCCCCCGATCGCGACGAAATCGTGTTCGTCCGCAACAGCACCGAGGCGATCAACCTCGTCGCGCACTGCTTCGGCAGGCACATGCTGAAACCGGGTCAGGCAGTACTGATCTCCGGCATGGAACATCATTCCAATATCGTGCCGTGGCAGATGTTGCGTGACGCGCACGGTACCTCGTTGCGCGTGGCGCCGATTACCGACAGCGGCGAACTCGACATGGCGGCGTTCGAGGCGCTGTTGTCCGATGGCAAAGTGGGCCTCGTCGCCATCACGCATATGTCAAACGTTCTGGGAACCGTCACGCCTGCCGAGCGGATTGTCAGCCTGGCACATGCGCACGGCGCGAAAGTCTTGTTCGACGGCTCGCAGGCGATCGTGCACCGCGCCGTCGACGTTCAGGCGATCGGTTGTGATTTCTACGCCTGGACCGGGCACAAGCTTTATGGCCCGACTGGTATCGGCGTACTTTGGGCGCGGCGTGAATTGCTGGAACAGATGCCGCCGTTCCTCGGCGGTGGCGAAATGATATCGTCAGTGACTTACGAAAAGTCGTCGTGGGCTCAGGTTCCTCATAAGTTCGAGGCAGGAACGCCGGCGATCCTGGAAGGCATCGGCCTGAAGGCGGCGATCGATTACGTCCGCGACATCGGCTACGATGCAATGGCGGAACACGAGGCGGCGCTGACCGAACATGCCCTGGCGCGACTATCACGCATCGAAGGCCTGCGCATTCTTGGTCAGGCGCAGGATCGCGGTGGCGTTGTGGCGTTCGCGCTGGACAAGGCACACGCGCACGACGTCGCAACACTGCTCGACCGCCAGGGCATCGCGGTCCGCGCCGGCCATCATTGCGCGGAGCCGTTGATGCATCGTTTTGGTCTCGACAGCAGTGCGCGCGCCAGTTTTGGCATCTACACGACGCACGAGGAAATCGACGTCCTGGCCGCGGCGTTGCTCAGGGTGCGGGAGTTCTTCACATGACGTTCGATGACGACGTTCGCGATCTGTATCAGGAAGTGATCCTCGATCATGGTCGCAAACCACGGCACGGCCATCGCCTTGCCGCATATGACGTAACCGCCAAGGGCGATAACCCAATGTGCGGCGATCGGGTGGAAGTGTTTGTCAAACTCAACCCGGACGGCACGATCGCGGAGACCGGCTTCGAAGCACGCGGTTGCGCGATCAGTGTCGCCTCTGCCGATCTGATGGCCGAAACGGTGCAAGGCCGTGGCAAGGCCGATACCCGCGCGCTGTTCGAAACTTTTCGAGATCTCGTGCGCACCGGGAAGTGCCCCGAGCACGATGCGACACTCGATGCATCGTTGGAACGGCTCGAACCGCTGGCGGGCGTTCACGAGTATCCGTCCCGGGTGAAATGCGCGACGCTGCCATGGCACGCGTTGGTCGCGGCCCTGGACGGCACGAGGGAGGCAAGCAGTGAATGATATGAGCCAACCCCACGGCGCCTGGACGCCGGACGGCGAAATCCCGCCGAAGATCACTGAAACCGCCGTGATCGATGCCATCAGTACCGTCTTTGACCCGGAAATCCCGGTGAACATCTACGAACTCGGCCTGATCTATACGGTCGATATCCTCGACGACGGTAAGGTCAAAGTCGAAATGACCTTGACCGCGCCCGCTTGTCCGAGCGCCCAGGAATTGCCGGAGCAAGTGAAGGAGGCGGTGCTGGGGGTACTGGGCGTCACGGGTTGCGAAGTGGAAACTGTCTGGGACCCGCCCTGGGATCCCAGCCGGATGACCGAAGAAGCCCGCTTGCAACTGAACATGTTCTGAATGAGCAGACTGCCATGAGCACCACGACAACGACCCCTCGTAAAACCCGCGCCCTGCCACCGCTGATGACTTTGTCCGATGCGGCAGCGGAACGTCTCCGCCGGCTTTACGCGTCCGGCGAACACGGCAAGCTGTTACGCATCAGCGTCAACACCAAGGGCTGCTCCGGCCTTGCCTACGACATGTCCTGGGCTGACGAACCCGGTCCCGGCGATGAGGTCGTGAAGGACAAGGATCTGACCGTGCTGGTGGATCGCAAGGCGTCGCTGTTCCTGATCGGCACCACGATGGATTACGAGGTGAAGTCGCTGGAGTCCGGCTTCACGTTTATCAACCCTAACGAAAAAGGCCGCTGCGGCTGCGGCGAAAGTTTCCACGTCTGACGGAGCCTCAGGCCCGGACCAGGCATCAGGCGAGGCACGCCATTCAAATTAGCAGCGTGCATATATCCAAAGATACTCGGGTCAGGGCGGACATAGCGCCAGGCGTGCAAGCGGCTACTCAAGCGCCGCCAGCACCCCTGCCGCCAGCCTGCCCCGATAGGCCAGGCTATCGACCATAATGTGCTCGTCCAGCGTATGGGCCCCGGCCCCTGCCACGCCGAGCCCATCCAACGTCGGCACTCCCATCGCACCGGTGAAATTTCCGTCCGATCCGCCACCGGAGCTTTGCGGGTTGATATGGAATCCCAAACTGTCGGCGACCTGACGTGCGACCTCATAGAGCGCCATCCCCTTCGGATTCGGCTCCCAAACCGGGCGGGTCACGCCACGTGTCACCTTGAACTGGACCTCGTTCGAGGACGCGCGCAAACCCAGCATCGCCGCCACACCGCGGTCCAGATCCTCCTGCCGTTTGGCCATACTCAACGCCTCACCGGTGCAAGTGGTGGTAACGCAATTGACCCATTGCCCGCCGTGGATGACGCCAACGCTGAAGGTGCAGTCGGCCGTTGTCATATCCTCGATTTCCACGATCTTGCGGGCCATTTCCTTGATCGCCGAGCGGCCCTCGGCCAACCGTGCGCCGGCATGGCTCGGCACGCCGGTTGCCTCCAGATTGAACCGAGCGATCGCGTAACGGCCTGTCACTACCCCACCGTCCGGCCGCGCTGGTTCCGGGATCAGAACATACTTGTGACGTGACGCCTCGGCCTCGATCAGATCGCGGGTGGAGGGACTGCCAACCTCCTCATCGCTGGTCAGCAACACCGTGACCGGGAGTTTTGTCGTGATCCCGGCTCGCAACAACTGTCGGATCGCCTCGAGCGCCAGATAATTGCCGCCCTTCATGTCCAGAATCCCCGGACCCCAGGCTTTATTGCCCTCCCGGCGAAATGGGAGTTTTGCAAGCGTTCCAATCGGATGCACGGTATCGAGGTGTCCCATCACCAGAATGCCCGGCACATGTGGCGTTGCATGCGGGAAGGTCGCACGCACGCAATCGCCAAACCCCATGCGTCCTGCAATCCGTTCGATGCGAGCACCCGCCACGATCAGCGCCCGACTGGCAATATCCATCATGCGGTTCACCGCCGCCGGGTCATAGGTGGGACTTTCGCACTCGATCCATTCGCGCAAACCGGCCAGCATGGCTTCCGCGTCGAACGGCAGTTGGTTGGGGTCCATGAGATTTCGTTCCCTGCTCAGCGCCGATATCATTGGCACGCCGTGGCCACCGGCCACCAGTCGCTCGGCGATTTCATGTCCACCAGGATCGCGGGTTCCACCGCATCGATGGCGGCAGAAAGAGCATCGGACACGCGCGGCCCGCCCTTCGCGTGAGCGTCGCGGTATGGGCGGGCCAATATCATGACCGCATCCTCGGAAACGGTCGTAATCGGCACAGGGCCGCCGAAATCCAGCGCTGTCAGCCGATACAAACAATGACCCGCACCGTCGCTGTTATGGAAAAACGCCTGTTGCGGTCGGATATCGATGAAGGTGTATAGCGGTTTGCCGTGCGTATCGGGTTTCATGCGAATCCGGCCAATCAGGTCGCTATCCAACGTGTCCAGCACGAAAAAGCCGTCGGCCGAGCCATTCGCGACCCACGCAAGTGCGATATCCGAATCACCCATCGACACGGTAACGCTTTTTTGCAATGCGGGATCGGATTGCAGCAGGAACCTCAGCGCGATTTGCCCGCTGGAACCTGGCGATCCCATAACGACCAACCGCTTTCCCGCCATGTCACCGAGCTCTCGAAACGGCGCACCCGCCTTCACCACCAGAAACGCATACCATGGATATAACGGCCGCCCAACGACATCGAAACGCCCAGTGCAAGAAGGTTGGCGTGCGATCAGCGCGAGCGCGTCCCGTTGCACGATAGCGGCGGCAGCTTCGCCCTCACACACCGCGGCGGCGGTATCGAGCGCCAATCCGCTCCCCGACGGTTTCAGATTGATGCCCGCCTGTACAGTCCGCGACGCGATCCTGGGAACGACTTTAACGCATGCCGGTTTCGCCAGTCCGCCACAGGCAACCTGAAGCATGATTGGTGCGTAGCCGGCGTTGCCTTGTGCAATCGCGGCCGCGGACAGCCCGATCACCGCGGCAAAAACGAGCACGGCGATCCGGCGTGTCATACCTGGTTCCTTCATTCAAACGGTACGCGACCCGAACTCAGCAATCCAATCGCTCTCGTGCCGCCGTAGCCAACTGGTCTGCCCGTTCGTTCATCTCGTCGCCGTCATGACCGCGCACCCATTTCCACTCGACATCGTGCGGCGTTTCCGCGGCCAGCAACCGTTGCCATAAATCCAGGTTTTTCACCGGATCGCCCCCCGCGCCACGCCAGTTCTTCCGCACCCAACCGGTCATCCACCGAGTGATCCCGTTCTTCACGTATTCGCTGTCGGTATGAACCACCACTCTACTGGGTCTTTTCAGCGCTTCGAGAGCCGCAGCGGCTGCCGTCAACTCCATCCGATTATTCGTGGTTGCCGGATCGCCACCCGACAATTCCTTCTCCACGCCACGGAACCGCAGGATCGCTGCCCAACCTCCCGGCCCGGGATTGGGTTTACAGCCGCCGTCGGTCCAGATTTCCACTCGATCATCAGATGCCATAGGCATGCTCGTCCCGCGCCGAACGGTGAAAGCGTAAGCGCCGCAGATATTCCATAGGATCCTTGCGCGTGACCATCGCGCCTTCCGGGGTGTTTACCCAGTCGTACAGCCGTGTCAGCAAGAAACGAATGGCGGCCCCTCGGCATAACACCGGCAGAGCGGCGCGCTCCCCGGCGGATAACGCACGGACCGCCTGGTAGCCGCGCAGCATGGCGCGACCCTTGGTAACGTTGAACGAAAAATCCGCCTCGAAACACCAGGCGTTAAGACAAATCGCGACGTCGTAAGCCAGGAAATCCGTGGCGGCGAAATAGAAGTCGATCAGCCCAGACAAGCGGTCATCCAGAAAGAACACGTTGTCGGGAAACAAATCCGCATGAATATGCCCTTCCGGCAACGCCGCCGGCCACGCTGCCAAAATCTCGGTCAACGCCGCATCCAGTTCCGCTGCCAGGTTTGGCTGGACCTCGTCTGCTCGCGCCCTGCACCGATCCAGCAATGGCTGCCATCCATGTGAGCCAAGTGCATTTACGCGCCTGGGCTGGTAATCGGCACCTCCCAGGTGCAGTCCCGCCAATGCCGCTCCGACCTGGCCGCAATGCTCAACCCGCACACGTCGAGGCCAGACACCTGGCAGAAAGGTCGTAATCGCGGCATGCCGGCCGGCAAGCACGCGCAGCGCCTCGCCATCACGGGCGCGGACCGGTTGGGGGCAGGTAATTTTGCGTCGCGCGAGATGTTCCATCAGGCCGAGAAACCAGGGTAAGTCTGCTGGATCCACCCGCTTCTCGTACAGCGTCAGAATGAAATCGCCCTGCGCGGTCTTCAGCGAATAATTGGAATTCTCCACACCTTCGGCGATCCCCCGATAGGCAACGAGCGACCCAATATCATACTCGGTCAGAAATGTTTCCAGGGCCTCGTCAGTGACTTCGGTATAAACGGCCATCCGGGTGGACGCTCAATGCGTCCAGTTTTCGATCCGGCGATAGCTGAAATTGTCGGCATAGGCCTTGGTCCGTACCCGTCGCTCCCGAGGGATCTCAAGGTCATACGCTATGCCGTTGCGTTCGGCATAAGCGATCGCCTCCTCCTTGGTCGGGAAATTCAGCCGCACCTGGGCCTGCGTGTCGCCGCCGCCGATCCAGCCCATGAGCCGGTCTGCCCGCTCCGGCGTGTCCGAGTCATAGTGCAGGACCCATTCATGGCCGGAACGCCCGGACTGCATGGCGGATTTTGGCGGCAAATAGATGCGGGCCCGCATGGCAGCGCTCTCCAAACTTCGTTGGTCGGGGCGGCGGGACTCGAACCCACGACCTCCTGTACCCAAAACAGGCGCGCTACCAGGCTGCGCCACACCCCGACGGATCGACCTCAAACTATGGAGCGCGCCGCGCCATGGCAAGCGCGTTCCTCACGGGTCTGCCTGCTGAACCTTAGGGTCCCTGTGTGGACGGCCCCTTGAATTCAAGAGTTTCGATGAGGATTCTGACGGGCGGGTCGACTGCGATCATGTGTCCGGCCTGTTGACGCGGCATCATGACCGCTGGCCCAGATGGGTTC
>JBEKQQ010000087.1:0-24855 GCA_049519555.1 Acetobacteraceae bacterium | reverse complement strand
GGCGGCGCGATCGACCCGGCGCTCGGCGCGACCGGCCGCTTCTCGGTCTCGTTCACTTGGCCCCGGCGGGCCGCCATCCTTGCGGCCGCCGGCACGCCAATCGCACCTTGCGAAGTGCCGGCAGGTGAGGGCGGCCACTGCCATCCCGGACGCAGCCTGGTGTGGACGGCCGCGGCAGGCTATCGGAAATGCGGCATGATCTGTTGGGTGAACACTTTCATGTAATGGATCTGGCGGTCGAGATCGCCGCTTTCCGTGCTCAACCAAAGCCGCGAGGCTCCCGCTTCGGCGAGTTCGCCAATGCGTTCGATCCAGTCCTTCACGTTTCCGGCGAGGGCGAATCGTTCCAGCCCATATTCGGTCAGCCCAAGCTCGGCCATCCGCTTCGGATTGCGCCCGGCCTGGAGCACGTGATCGTATAGTTCGTAACCCTCGACATATTCGGCGACCTTGGCCTTGAGCTGGCCTGGCACATTCTTGCCCTCGAGCCCGAATCGCATGGAGTGGTTGAGGATCGAGGACACCGAGGCGTGGATCCGCTGGATGGCCGTGTCCCTGTCGGCGTCAAGCGACGAGCGAGTGGTAAACCAGACCTCGACCTCGGAAGGGTCGCGGCCCGCTGCCCTGGCACCCGCTGCGACGCGTTCGATGGTGTCGGAAATCACCTCCGGCAACAGGCCGGTGCCGGCAATCACGCCATCACAGATCCGGCCACCGAGATGCAGGGTTTTCGGCCCCTCGGCACAGAGAGTAATCGGGATGCGGCGGCGCACTGCCTCGCCGTGCCAGCGGACACGCTGTGGCCTCCCGTCGTAGCTGCCCTCGCCGGTGGCGATCAGGTCGCGGACGCAGGTGATGTAGTCCTCCAGCCGGGCGCGGCTCGCCGGCACCAGGCCTATGTTGTAGACCGCGCTGTCTCCGCTGCCGATATCCACGAAGGCGCGGCCTTCGGTCATCGCGTCGATCGAGGCGAGGAAAGCCGCCATGACCTGCGGCTCGCGGGTCAGCGGATTGGTCGGATGAATCCCGACCTGGGCGTTTTTCGCGATTTGCGCGATGAGCGTCGCGCGGACATAGGCGTCGCCGCCGATGAAGCTGGTGTCGTTGGTGCCGATCAACTCGACACCCGATCCGTCAATGATCCGTACCAGCTCGGCAAATTTCTCCAGGTCCCGCCGGTGCGGGAATGCCGTCCCGCTCAACACCGACACACCGAATCGCACTTTCATCGTCTCTCCTTTCGGTCGACATCCGCTGCCTGGCCAACCTGACGGTGCACTCCAGCGTCTGCTTTCATACATAATGCGCATGGCTTCACCAGAGCCGATTGCCGCTGAAGCTGCGTTTATCGCCTTTTAGACTGCTCTATGCGGAGGAAATCTCCGCAGCAACGAAGCCAGTGGAGGGCCGGTTCACTTCCCGGTCCGGTGCCCGATAGTCGAAGGACACCGCCTCGCTGTTGCGCAGGCCGGTGGCGAAACGTTCCGCCGGCGAGAAGGTCTGGTTCAGTTTGTTGGCGTCATAGCGCCAATTGCCGCCGCGGGTTTCCAGCTCGGTGCACGGCTCGATGCCGGTCACGCCGGCGACGCGGTTCTGGCTCTGGCACTCGTTGGTTGCCGATCCCAGATCAACGAAAATGTCGCCCGCGCGATCGTTCGACATCGGGTGCATTGGATGATCGCCGGTCAGCAGCAGGCCGGAGACGATGGTCTCGGCCTGTCCGGTTGGCACGATACCGTTATCGGGCAGCTTATAGCGTACGATCTTATCGTTGGTTTCGGCGTAGACGTAGCCGTCGTGGACCCAGACGCCGGTGCCGCCATGGTTGCCATCCTCGGCGGTTGGACCGAAACGGACGATTTCGCTCGCCGGCCCATTGCGATCAGCGGCACGTATCGCGATCAGGCACCCGTCCTCGGGAATGGTGTCGAAGTGGTAATACCGCTCACTCCAGGTATTGGCGTAGACGACGCCGTTGGATGCCGCGGCAAGATTGCGCGGATGCCCCAAATGGTCGGCGAAGATGGTGGCGTGGAAATTGGGCGGCAGAGCAAGCCCGCCGTCGTCCGACGGCGCTGATTGGGCACGCGCGGGGGGTGCGGCAAACCAACACAGATTTATCGACAGCGCGAGGTATCGAACAAGCGACACGAAAGTGCCTCCTTCCCGTGTGACTGCGGCCGGCGCGGATAATCCTGCCGGATGGCGTGGATGCTGACACGGTGTAAATCGCGAATCGTTCCATGGAGATACGAATTCGAAACCAAAACAGCGAGCAAGAGCCGCCCGCAGGCTTCTCGACCGGCGCCGCCGGCACCGATTTGCCTGCGAGCGGAACGTCCCAGCTCAATTCAAACCGTAAAAGCCCAGAGAACCACCCGCCATCACCTGATGCTTCGCCTCGGCTGACAACGGCTCGAGTCGATCACGCATCATCTTTGGCGCGCCCGGGAAGAACCCGTCCTGATGCGGATAATCGGTGGCCCACATGATTTTATGCGGACCGATATAGTTGGCCAGCACGGCGATGCTGTTCTCTACCGGCTCGAACGAAATCCAGCAATTTCGCTGGAACAGTTCGCTTGGACGCATTTTCGGCGCGGTGTCATTAAACCCGTTGTCGTCGAAATGCCGGTCCATGCGGTCGAGCCATGATGCGATCCAGCCGCCGCCGGACTCAAGGAAGGCGACACGCAGCCGCGGATGGCGATCGACGACGCCGCCCCAGATCACGCTGAGTGCCGCGAGCATCATCTCCATCGTGTGGGAGATCATATGCCTCGCTGCCCGGTCACTTTCGAAACGATCAACGCCGACGGTCGGCACCGCGGTGCTTGAGCCCTCGTGAAATCCGATGGCGATATCAAGGTCTTCGGCCATCTGCCAGAACGGTTCGTACATTGGGTCGCTAAACATTTTCTTGCCGTGATACGGATTGGGCCGCAAGAAACCGCCGCGCATCCCAAGCGTTTCTCGCACGTAACGCAGCTCCTCTGTCGCCAGTTCGACCGACTGCATCGGCAGCATTGCGACCCCGAACAACCGGTCGGGGTAGGGCTTGCAGTAATCCGCAAGCCAGCGGTTGTAGGCGCGGCACATTGCAGCTGCCAACCCGGGATCCTGGACCGCCCCCGTAAACAGTCCGAGACTTGGGTAAAGGAACGCGGCGTCGATCCCGTCGAGGTCCATATCGGTTATGCGTGCGTGCGGGTCGAACCCGCCCTTGCGCCCGTCGGCGTATTTCAGGCTGTCCAGTTTGACCTCGCCCTGCCGGACGCCGACCGAGCCGAGGCTGCCAATGCCTCGCGGGTTACCTAGCAGCTTGCCCTCAACACTGAGTCGTTCCTTGCCGTTGTCGTCTATGACGAACCGCGGCCGGCGTTCGCGGAACGCGGGGTCGATGTAGTCATCCCATAGGGTGAGCGGTTCAAGAATGTGGCCGTCGGCGTCGACAGTATCGTAGGTCCGTGTCATTGCCTTTTCCTCCCGGAGTTATGGAACCCCGGACATGGTAATGCGTCGACCACGACGCGGGGAGTCCGTGCCATACGCGGGTTCCCGTGGGCACATGCTCTGGTGACGCGGGCTGCGGGACTTTGGATCGGCGCCGCAGTACGGACGACGCGATCGAGGTTCATAATGGCAGCGTAAATTTACCTGCGATGCTGGTGCCACCACGACCCAGGCGTAGGCGCGGGGACTTGCCCGTACCGGGCCGAGTCCGCCTGCGGTGACGTCATCGACGGTAGCCTGCTCGATCGGGCGGCAGTGTAACGAATTCAAGGTAGTCGAGACGAGGCTTTCGACTCCTACGTCTGCCCTGTTGCCTCCACGATCATGCCGGCAATCGTGTCGGGCTGCGAAATGAGGGAGACATGGCTCGCCTTCACCTCAATCGTCTTTGCACCCATTCGTTTCGCCATAAATCGTTCGAGGTCGGGATTGATCGTCCGGTCTTCCGTGGAGACCGCGTACCAACTCGGCTTCGATCGCCATGCCGCATGGGTCGTCCTGTCAGTAAGCAACGATCTTTTGAACGGCGCTTGCACAGAGCAGAGCACTCGCGCTTTATCTGCGGGCACGTCGCCGGCAAAGTCGCGCAGGAAAGCCGCCTCGCTCAGCCTACCCCGGTCGCCGGACCAGATAATACCGGCAGATGCCGGCGGCGTGGGGAACCGCTCTGCGAGTGCCGTATAATCCTCACCCGCATCGGGCGCCCGGGCTGCAACGTAGACGATGGCGGAAACCTTGGGATCTACTCCGGCTTCAGTGAGAATCATGCCGCCGAAAGAATGAGCGACCAGAACGGTAGGACCATCCTGCCAGGCCAGGGCGCGCCGCGTCTCCTCGACACCCGCCTGCAATGAGGTCAGCGGGTTTTGCACGGATGTGACGTGAATGCCCTTTGGCTGCAGCAGGGCGATCACCTCGGACCAGCACGACCCGTCGGCGAACAGGCCGTGCACAAGAACCACGTTGCGAGCCTTGGGTACGACCTGTGACCAGGCATTGTGCCGAAAGCCGGAACCTGCTGCGCCGGCGGCTGCCATGCGGACGAACGTGCGACGATTCATCGGAAACCTCCGGTCAGGCCTGGTGCCGCTCGCGATTTGTCTTGCTGGTGAGCGGCGCCACGAAGCGAGTGGCGGCTCAGCCCTTGATGAATGCCAGCAGGTCGGCGTTGACCCGATCCTTTAGGGTCGTGCACATACCGTGCGGCGCGCCTTCATAGACCCTCAAGGTCGCGTTGCTGACGATCTTCGACGATAGCAGGGCCGAGTCAGCGATCGGCACGATCTGGTCTGCATCGCCATGCAGGATGAGGGTCGGAACCTCGATCCTCTGCAAATCCTCAGTGAGGTCCGTCTCCGAAAACGCCTTGATGCAAAAGTACGAAGCCGGCATGCCGGCCATCATGCCCTGCCGCCAAAACGAATCGCACACACCTTCGGAGATCTTTGCACCAGGCTTGTTGTAACCGTAGAATGGCAGACTGAGATCCTTCCAGAACTGCGAGCGATCCGCCTGCACCGCGGCGCGCAACTGGTCGAACGCCTCGATCGGCGTGCCGCCCGGATTCTTCTCGCTTTTGACCATGACCGGCGGGATGGCGCCAATCAGCACAGCCTTCGCGACACGCTGGTTGCCATGGCGGCCGATGTAGCGAGCGACCTCGCCGCCACCGGTCGAATGGCCGACATGGATCGCGTTCCTGAGATCGAGGTGCCTGACGAGCTCCGCGAGATCGTCGGCGTAGGTGTCGAGGTCATTACCGCGCCAGGGTTGGCTCGACCGTCCGTGACCGCGGCGGTCGTGCGCGACACAGCGATAGCCTTGCGAAGCAAGGAACAACATCTGGTCTTCGAAAGCATCTGCACTCAGAGGCCAGCCATGGCTGAAGACGACGGGCTGCCCGGTGCCCCAATCGTTATAATGGATTTGCGTGCCGTCCTTGGTGGTGAACGTGCTCATGGCTTTGCCCTTGCGCGTAGCTTGAGGAACTGGCGGCTGGCGCGGTTGGTTCGGCGTCAGTCGCGTGACCACACGTGGTCAGCGTCGTGGTCGCAACTACAACGTAAGCCGCGGGAATCAACCGGTCTTGCCTGGTCACACGCTACTTTCTTAATTTGCACGCTCGAAAGCGGGAACGCCGTGCACCGTCAGGAAATCCAGAGCAGCAGTGCTGGTGTGCGCCGCGTTGACTCCTGCCGGTGCCGCAAACCGGCACCGACGAACCGGACAACCTGCATACGAAATTAAGATAACAGGGGCGGTCGGATTGGGGTCTCGTCAACGCTGATCGGGTAACGGAACAAAACCGCTAAACCGATGCCCAGCCCACCGAGCCATCTGCGGCGCTCATCGCATAGCCAAGAAAATGATGACCACGATTGAGACTGTTCAAGCGTCACCCTGACCGAGCGCGCGATCAATACATGAGAACAGCTTTTCCTCGGCGCACGGTTTGGGTAAATAGCAGATTGCGCCTCCCCGAAACGCCTGGTCGCGCGTCGAGTCCTCGGGGTAACCGGTGACGAAAATGATCGGTATGCTGTATCCGGACCCTGTCAGGTGACGCTGCAGATCGAGCCCGGTCATGCCCGGCATGGTAATGTCCAGGATCAGGCAGGTTGTGTCGCCAATCCGGCCGGACTGGAGATACTCGTCGCCGGACGCGAAGGCCTCACAGTCGAAGCCAGCGGAACTGAGCAGGTCGACCGTTGCCCGGCGAACCGAGACGTCGTCATCGACAATTGAAATCACTTCCAACTCCATGCAACTCCAGGCAGTGCACTCCAGGCGGCTGGACACGAGCTGATCCTACCGCTGGGCCGCGTCCTCGGTCGATGAATTCGACGAGCGGTCGTCTAAGAAAATGCCGAAGGAGACCTATACTTTGGTTTAGATTTCGGCACCCGACCGCGGCATCCGAAGTTCGACACCAGGCAATCCGAGCTTCGCTGCCATGGCGAGCAGATCAACCAGGGATCTCGCCGCCATCTTGTTCATCAGGTTCGTACGATGAACCTTCACGGTGATCTCACTGATGTTCAACTCTCCGGCGATCTGTTTGTTCCGCCGGCCGATCGCCAGCAAGCCCATCACCGCTTTCTCGCGCGGCGTCAGGCTATCGTATTGGCCGCGCAGCCCGGCGATCTGCCGGTAGTCCGCGCGCGCGGCGCGATCCTGCTCGAGTGCAAGTTGAACGGCGTCCAGCAGCTCCTGGTCGCGAAACGGCTTGGTCAGAAATTCGACCGCACCCGCCTTCATCGCACGCACCGACATTGGAATGTCACCATGCCCGGTCAGGAATATAATCGGCAATTGAATTCCCGCATTGTTCAGATCGCGTTGGAAATCAAGGCCGCTTTTCCCGGGAAGCCTCACGTCGAGCACCAGACAGCAGGACGTCTCGGGTCGTGTGCTCCGCAAGAACTCGCCCGCGGATGCGAACAGTTGGACCCGCAGTCCGACGGATTCGAGCAGATCGGCGAGTGACCGGCGGATCGAGGCGTCGTCATCGACCACCAGGACGGTGTCCGGCTCTTCAACCATTGGGGTCCCCCTCGACGCTCGGCATGGTGAAGTGAAATGCGGTGCCGTTCGGGGACCGCCGGGTCGCCCACAGCCGGCCGCCATGGGCTTCGATGATCGACGTGCTGATCGACAAGCCCAGGCCCATTCCATCGGGTTTGGTCGTGTAGAACGGCTCGAAAAGGCGTAGCTCGTCATCGCCATTGAGGCCGCCGCCGGAATCCTCGACGTCAACGAGGACCTGGCCCAGGTCGTCACGTCCTGAAATGATTGTCAGGACGCGAGGCCGGTCATCGATCGCCGCCATCGCCTCAACACCGTTGATCACGAGGTTCAGGACAACCTGCTGCAGCTCGACGCGATCACCCAGCAGGTGGAGGCGTTCGGTGCTTGCGCGACGCTCAAGCGAGACGCTTTTTGCCGACAGCTCGTGGCGCGTGAACTCGATCACGTCGTCGAGAATATGATTGACATCCAGGGCCACGCGTTCGGATGCGGATTGCTTTGTCATGGATCGGATACGGTGAATAATCTCGCTGGCTCGCCTGGCGTCGTCGATCATGTGGCTGAGCGAGTCGGCTGCCCGCGAAAGATCCCTCGCCATCCAGCGTCGACAGGCCTCGCCGCTCGCGATAATTGCTGCCAGTGGTTGATTGATCTCATGCGCGATCGAGGCCGTGAGTTCGCCCATCATTTTCAATCGAGCCACTCGCGCCAGTTCCGCCTGGGATTGTCTGAGGGCCTCTTCGGCACATTTGCGATCACTGATGTCGATGTAGATCGCCTGCAAGAATGGCGGTGAGCTGACGGTTGCCGGCACGACCGTGGTCGTCACGTTCACCCACACCGGCGTCCCGTCCTTGTGCAGGTAGCGCTTCTCGGCACGATATTCCTGACGGCGGCCCTTGATGAGGTCGTCGATCAAAGCAACGGTCGCCGCACGTTCGTCGGGATGATTGAACCCGACGGCTGTGTTTCCCTTTATCTCGTCCTCGGAATACCCGACCATTTTCTGGAACGCACAGTTCGCCGCCGTGAACACCCCGTCCGAATCGGCGAGCGCCATGCCAGCGGTCGAGACCTCGAATATGCGCCGCCAGCGCTCCTCGGCATGACTGAGCATGGCCTCGGCCCGTTTGCGCTCATCGATTTCGGCGGATAACTCCCGCGCGGTCGCCTGCAGCTCCCGCACGGTCGTGGCCAATCGGTCGCGTGCCGTTCGAAGCGCGTTCTCGGCGCGATAGCGGTGGTTCGACAGCACGTCGCCGCCGATGAAACTCAGCACGAGAGCGACGATGGTTGGTGCCGGCAAATACGGGGACATGCTCCGCAAGACCAGGACAGAAAGCACAACCGTTACACCGCCGGCCACTCGGCCGCCGAACCAGACGCCGAGGAACACGGCGAAGAAATATGGGGACGCGTAGGGCGCGCCTGACTGGCCGGGACCGCACGCGAGACTGATCGCTGTTGCCGCCCCCACAACTCCCACAACCAATCCGGCCTGGAACACCACCGCTTTAAATTGTGGACTTATTTTCATCCTCCCCGTCCCCTGGGGCCAGCAATCGTCTTGGTTGACGGGCACGTCTTCGAGTGGCGGGTTGCACGGTGAGTACCCGGTTTGCTCGGACCATGGTACATCTCGGGTCGGCCGTTGCGCAATGCAACAAGATCGCGGTCCGACACCGGCTCGAAAAGCGTTCGTCCGTCGAACCGGCAGCAGTTGTGACCACATCTTGCATTGGCCACTCGCGCCCTGGTCGAGGCGCGGCTCGAAATCACCAATACTGCAACCCGGCTAATACAAAAGGATGAGGTGACCTTCGATCTCTATTAGCCGGCTTCCCCCTTCATCCAATTCAACGGGCTCGCGGTGTCTGGCTAGCCTCCTGTCTGACGGTTGGCGGCGCGAGGCCACGGACCGTCGGGGCGGCAGTCGAAGATCTCGGAGGAAAAAATGTATTCTTCGGACACAGAGATGATGATGCCTCCGGCGAATCCTGGCATCAGCGTTCGCGCGAGCGCCAAACCATCCGGCTATATCATCTGGCACGAACGGACATGGCGCAGCAAACCCGCTACCAGTGGGGCGCCGTCATTGGCCCCGCGCGTGCTGGCGACACGCTGGGTTGCCCGCGAGGCCGAAGCGCGGGAGGTAGCCGCCGAAACGCCGCCGGACTGTCACATCGTCAAGATCATATTGCGGAGCATGAACTGCCGGCTCACCGTGGCTGGCCGTATCATACATAACGGAACGGCATGCCCCGGGATGGTTCACGTCACCGAGCCCGGGGCTGACAGTCGCTGCCTCTTCCGCGGACCGTACGATACACTGCATCTCCACGTGCCCAACGGTCTGATCGAAGAGTGCGGGCGAGAGATCGCCATCCCAACGACGGCCACCTTGCATTCCGCAGACACGATGACGCGTGATCGGATGATTGACGAGCTTGGGCGGGCATTGCTCGCGGCCGAGGAGGTGGGCGATCCCTACAGGTCGCTTTATGCCGAACGCGTCAGCCTGGCGATCGTCGCGCGCCTCCTGACCTTCGCGGATCGGGTGCCCGAACGCGCAAAGCGACCCGGGCTTGCAAATTGGCGCCTCAGACGAGCCGTCGAGTATATCGATGCGCATCTCAGCCAGCCCGTCACGCTTGCCGACATCGCCTCGGCGGCCGGTTTGTCTCGCATGCATTTCGCCGCGCAATTCAAATCCGCCACCGGCCTGCGTCCGCACGAATACTTGTTGCGGCGCCGGGTCGAGCGGGCGCAGGAAGCGCTTCTCAGCGATGGCGCTTCGGTCGTCGACGTTGCGCTATCGGTCGGATTTCAGTCGCAACCGCACTTCACCACCATATTCCGACGCATCGTTGGTCAGCCGCCGCACGCCTGGCGCCTTTCGAACGGTTGTCGCTTCCAGGATACCGGCTTCGTGGCGCCTTGAGGCCGCAAGCCCGCCGGGTTGAGGGCATCACCGCGGCCCGCACGCAGAGACGACGATGCGGCTGCGTGACTTTTCTCATAACAATCGAGCGACGCGATTCGGCGACGTGGTAGGCCGGGCTCCCCGGAGCCCCCCCGGAGCCCCCCCCGGAGCCAAGGTTGAGTCGCACGACGTTTCTGAGCTACTTTTTTGTTGGCCGCCTCGACCGCGGCGCCATTCGCCGGCCTCTGCGTGGAACCGATGCATTCCAAAAACAAGTACACCGGGATCCGGCGCCTCATTGTCCTCTGGCTGGGCGGACTCGCGGCAATCGGGCTCGTGACTGCGCTGTGCTTTCGGCTCGGCCTGAACCTCACCACGACCGCGCTGGCTTATTTGCTTGTCGTGGTTCTGATCTCCTTCTTTGACAGCGCAATTACGTCGGTCCTGCTGTCGGTCTTCGCCATCGGTTGCCTGAACTATTTCTTCACCGAGCCGCTTTTCAGCTTTCGCATCAATGCCCCGCAAGACGTTTTGGCGCTGATCACATTCGCCATCACGTCGCTGGTCATCACGAGTCTGGTGCGGCGGATCCGCCGTCTCGGCGACGCGCATCGCGAGCGGGCTGAACTGCTCGACCTCACGCACGACACCGTTCTCGTGCGCGACACGAACGACGTGATCGTCGATTGGAACCGCGGCGCCGAGGAACTCTATGGATGGTCGAGAACGGAAGCGCTTGGCAAGAAGTCTCACGAACTGCTGCAAACCGGGTTTCCGGAGCCATTGGCCGAGATAACCGCAACGTTGCGGCGGACCGGCCGGTGGGAGGGCGAGCTGACCCATTCGACACGCAATGGAACGCGGGTCACGGTGTCCAGCCGGTGGGCGCTCCGCCGTGGCAGCGACGGGGCGGTGATCGGCACGCTCGAAACCAACAACGACATCACCGACAGCAAGCGTGCCGAGGAGCGGCTGCAGCGTACTCAGGCCGCCTATCTGGCGGAAGCCCAGAAGCTGAGCATGACCGGAAGCTTCGGGTGGGAAGTAGAAACGGGAGAGCTCTTCTGGTCCGAGGAGACGTTTCGTGTCTTCGAATACGATCCTACGGTCACGCCGTCGGTCGAGATGGTGTTGCAACGGGTTCATCCGAACGATGTGGTCGCCGTGCAACAGGCGATCGATCGAGCCGCGCGGGAAAAGGCGAACCTCGATTTTGAACACAGGCTGGTGATGCCCGACGGTTCCGTCAAACACCTCCACGTCATTGCGCACATCGTCGTCGATGAGCCAGGCAGGCTCCAGTTCGCCGGCGCAGTCATGGATGTCACCGCGGCAAAGCATTCTGAGGAGCGCTGGCAGCGCGCGCAATCCGAGCTGGCTTACGCGGCCCGCGTCAATGCCCTGGGACAGGTCACAGCGTCGATCACCCACGAAATCAACCAGCCCCTGGCCGCGATCGTGTCGTCTGGTCAGGCTGCCCTGCGCTGGCTGAACCGCGAGGTTCCGCGAGTCGAGGAAGCATCCGGCTCGGTGCGCCGCATCGTCGATGAGGGGCGACGCGCGAGCGAAATCATCCAGAGGATCCGGGCGCTGTTTCAAAAGGCCGATCAGCAAAGGGCCGAGATCGATTTGAATGACGTCGTCAGGGATATCATCCCGCTGGTGCAGCGCGAGATATTGGACAATCGGATATCGCTGCAGCTCGATCTTGCCGCCGACCTGCCACAAGTGCTCGCCGATCGGGTCCAGTTGCAGCAGGTGATCATCAACCTCGTGATCAACAGCATCCAGTCGATGGCAAAAATCATCGAACGCCCTCGTGTGCTCTCCATTACCTCGCAGGCGGAAACGGCCGGAGAGGTCGCCGTTGCGGTCCAGGATTCCGGCGTCGGCGTATCGCCGGAAAGTGCCGCGCAGCTGTTCGACGCCTTTTTCACCACAAGGCCCCAAGGAATGGGGATGGGATTATCGATCTGCCGCTCGATCATGGAAGCACACAACGGACGCATATGGACCGAGCCTGCGAACGACACCGGCGCCATCTTCAGGTTCAGTTTGCCTGCCATCCCACGGAACGCCTCGTAAGGCGAGGCGCGCACCGCTCTTTCCATATAGGAGAATATGTCAGTTGGTTCAGACGGTTGCCTCTGTTCTGGCGGAGAGAGTGGGATTCGAACCCACGGTACGCTTGCACGTACACACGCTTTCCAAGCGTGCGCCTTAAGCCGCTCGGCCATCTCTCCCGTGCTGTCGTCCATACCAGACGCTCGTTTCATCGCAAACCTATTCCTGGTCCCGGCTGCCTACCTCGAATGCCCTCGCACCGGTACCTGATCCAACACCTGATTCGCTCAACACAACCCATAGGAGAATTCTTGCCTGACACACATCAAATAATAGTGCTATAGTTTCCTTATACAACCGCCTTCCCACCGGTCGTCCCATAAAGGCGGCCACTGCCTGCCAGAGACCCGGAGGGTCGGAATGCCCATGCCAATCGCCCAGGTCATTCTCTTCGGCACGGGCTCGCCCTTGCTGGTCGATGTCGAGGAAAGCCTGCATCGGGCCGGTCTGTCGATCGCGGCCGGCATCTGCAATCATCCCGGTACCAGCTACCTGTCTGCCGGCACGCCATGTTACCCGCCAGAGGACATCACCACCGGGATGTTCGATCTGCCATTCCTGGTGCCGATCTTCACGCCCTCCTACCGGCAACAGGCGGCACAGGAGGCCGCTCGTCTCGGCATGGGCGGAGCGTACCGGCTGATCGATCCCAGCGTGGCTGCGCCACGACGGCTGGAACTCGGCTCCGGATGTTATGTCAACAGCGGGTGCACGCTCGGCGCCGCCTCGCGCTTCGGTCCATTCGTGTTGGTCAATCGCGGTGCGAGCATCGGCCATCACGTTATACTTGGCGCCTTCGTCTCCATCGGTCCGGGTGTCGTAATCGCAGGCCAGGTAACGATTGGCACCGGAAGCGTGATCGGCGCGGGTGCCACGATCCTGCCAGGTGTGACGATCGGCGACAATGCCGTGGTTGGCGCGGGCTCGGTGGTGACGCGCGATGTCCCCGCAGGGTGCCTGGTTACCGGCAATGCCGCGCAGATCGTGCGGCACGATATCGGTGGCTATAAGGGACTGCGTGTCGCGTGACCGAGGCCCCGGACGTGCCGTTGGTGTCGGTTCTGATCAAGGCGTTCAACCACGCCCGCTATATTCGCCAGACCATCGACAGCATCCTCAATCAGTCGTTGCAGGACTTTGAAATCGTCGTCACCGATGATGCGTCGACCGACGGCACACCGGAGATTGTGCGCAGCTTTACCGACCCCCGGATCAGGCTGCAGGTATTGACGCGCAATTTGGGCATCTCCGGCGCGATGAACGCCACCGTTGCGCGGGCGCGAGGCCGCTATTGCGCCATCCTCAACTCCGACGATTGGGCTTTGCCGGGCAGACTGCGGCGGCAGGTCGAATTTCTGGAGGCAAACCCTGAAGTGTCGCTGGTGTTTGGCTTGCCGCACCCGGTCGATGACGACGGTGCCCCGGCCGACGCTTACAGCGATTTCACCCAGCCCCTGCGGTTGCCGGATTTTTCGCGCCGCATGTGGCTGCGTCAGTTTTTCTTCACCGGTAATTGCCTGTGCGCACCAACCGCGATGATCCGGCGCGAGGCATACCAGGCCGCGGGCGCTTACGACCGCCGGCTCACCAATTTGCAGGACCTGGACATGTGGATCCGCATGCTGATCGCGGGCCATGCCATCCATGTGCTGCCGGAACCACTGACTGCACTGCGGATCCGCTCCAACCATGCCAATATGAGTGCACCGCGGCCCGACACGCGGCTGCGAACGCAGTTTGAGACCGGGCGAATTCTTCGTCACTTCGCCGGCTTCGATGCAGCGCTGTTCGAAGAGGTGTTCGGCGATGCGACGTCGAACAGACCTGCCGCAGGCGATTCGCCGGCACAACGCGTCGCCGCACTGGCGTTGCGTGATGCAAGGGTGGAATTTCAAAGCTTTGCGTTGGATGTCTTCCATGCAACCGCGCGCGATACCGACGATTTCGATCGGCTTCGGACGCTGACCGGTTGCGTCGACACTTATGGGTCCCGAACCATCCTCGAACTCTGCGAGACTCTGGCGAGCCAACAGGCAACCATCGCCCGGTTGACCGAAACGGTCGGTGTGCAGAACAAGCGGCTGGCGGATGTGGCGGCAGCGAGTGCGCGCCAACAACCTGCCGATACGCGGATGCAGTATGCTCGCTCGGCGCAGGAAAGTTGATGGCATCTGAGGCGCCGGATCGAATTCGGCTGCTGTCTGCCGTGTCGTCGACATTGTGCCGCATCCCTCGCAATACCGTACGCTTACAGTTCCAGTGGCGGTGTCATGCCCCTGGTCGGACGCCGAGAAATGCCGTTCTGTGGTGATTTGGATTCCTGCGCCGTAGACCGCAGGGAACCGGCAGCGCTCGCGTGGCGTTGCAACTCGATCAGGAGCACTGAAAATGGCGCAACGGCCGATCTGGGAGGGTCATCTGCGGTTGTCCCTCGTCGCCTGCCCGGTGTCGCTGTACGCGGCGACCAGCACGGCGAGTGACATTCATTTCCACCTGATCAACCCGGAGACCGGCCATCGCGTCCGCACCCAGACGGTCGATCCCGACGGCGGCGAGGTGGACCGCAAAACCCTGGTGCGAGGCTATGAGTTCGAAAAGGACCGATATCTGCTGCTGACCAATGAGGAGATCAAATCGGTCAGGCTGGAAAGCACCGGAACGATCGACATCGAACGTTTCGTCGATGGCGAGCAGATCGATCGCATCTGGTGGAATGACCCGTACTATCTCGCGCCCGACGGCAAAGCCGGCCTGGACGCCTATGTCGTGATCCGTGACGCCATGGTGAAATCCGGCAAAGTGGCACTGGGCCGTGTGGTGATCGGCACGCGAGAACGGTTGATTGCCATTGAACCCCGCGGCGAGGGCATGCTTGTCACAACGCTGCGCTCGCATAACGAAATCCGCGATGCCGAGCCGTTTTTTGAAGCGATTCCCCACCGCAAATCCGACTCGAAAATGATCGTTATTGCGGAGCAAATTATCGACCAGCTCGCCGGGCCGTTCGATCCGACGGAATTCAACGATCGGTATGAAGACGCGTTGCGCGCGCTGATCCACGACAAGCAGGCGGGAGGCGCGGCCGAAGTGACGGCGCCGCCACCGCAGGCTGACAATGTGATCGACCTGATGGAAGCGCTGCGTCGCAGCCTGGAAAAATCGGGCAAAGCGGAACCCGCTCGCAAGGCGCCGGCCAAAGCGAAGCGGCAGCCGGTGGTGCAGAAGCGGGCCGCCGCGAAACGGGCCCCCGCGAGACGGACGGCAGCGCGATGAGCCGCTCGCCGGCAACGTTGACACGTTATCGCGAAAAGCGTGACTTTTCTCGCACGCCCGAACCGGCCGGCAAAGTCCGCAGGGCCGGTCAGGCGCTTTCGTTCGTGGTGCAACGCCACGCGGCACGTCGGCTGCACTACGATCTGCGCCTGGAATGGCACGGCGTCATGAAATCGTGGGCGGTCACACGCGGGCCGTCGCTCGATCCCGCCGACAAGCGGCTGGCCGTCGAGGTCGAGGATCATCCGATCGACTATGCCTCCTTCGAAGGCACCATTCCGAAGCCCGACTACGGCGGGGGCACAGTGCAAATCTGGGATCGGGGTACCTGGGCGCCGCTGGACCCCGATACCGTGGACCAGGACCTTGCCGCCGGCGAACTGAAATTCGTATTGGCAGGAGAACGGTTAAATGGCGGCTTCGTGCTGGTGCGCATGAAGTCCCGTCGCGGCGAGTCGGAACAGCGTCACAATTGGCTGTTGATCAAGGAACGCGACAGCGCAGCTACGCCTGGCGCCGGAGACGTCGTGCTGCAGGCCGACACCTCAGTAACCAGCGGTCGGACCATGGACGAGATTGCCGAAGCAAACGGGCAGGGGGCCGCGGCTGAGAAGCCCGGATCCGGGAAGCAAGCGTCTGGCGCAACGAAGGCTGGCGTAACCCGGTCCCGTAAGGAATCTCCCACGGCCAGGAAGGCTTCTGCCAGGACCGCTGCCGTAACGACGGAAGTAAAGCGAACAGCGCCTGCGAAATCAACGCGGCTGCCATCGCGCGACACCGCGGTCCCGCGCTTTATCGCGCCGCAGCTGTGCAAGCTGGTGGACACACCACCTGGCGGCGACGCCTGGGTGCACGAACTGAAGCTGGACGGGTACCGGCTGCAGCTTCGTGCCGAAGCCGGCCAGCCGGTGCTGCGCACGCGCACCGGCCTGGACTGGACCGAGCGCTTTCCTTCAATTGCCAAGGCCGCCGCCGCTTTGCCCGATTGCCTGATGGACGGTGAGGCAGTCGCGCTGGACGCCAAGGGCCACCCAAGCTTTGCCGCATTGCAGGCGACCCTCGCCGGCGAGCAACGTGCGCCCATCGTATATTTCGTGTTCGATCTGCTGCACGACGGACATCGCGATCTGCGCAATGAGCCGCTGGAAACCCGCAAACGTTTGTTGCGGCCCATGATCCCGGTCGGCGAAACGGTGTTGCGCTACCTCGATCATTTCGCCGGCCCAGGAGAGACGGTGCTCGGATCGGCGTGCGAGCTGGGTATGGAGGGGATCGTTTCGAAGCGGCGCGATGGGCGTTACACCTCGGGCCGCGGCGATAGCTGGACCAAGGCGAAATGTCGTGGCCGCGACGAATTTCTTGTCGGCGGCTGGACCATGGACAAGAAGGGCCGCGGTCTGGGCGCGCTGCTGGTCGGTGCGCATCGGGACGGCAAGCTGGTTTATCTGGGCCGGGTCGGCACCGGGTTCTCGGCGGCGTTGGGCGATGACCTGGTACGGCGGCTGACCCCGCTGCGCACCTCTGCATCGCCCTTCGTCGGACGGCAGCCCGCGCGCACCTCCGACGTCACCTGGGCCACGCCTGAGCTGGTCGCCGAAGTTGCGTATGGCGGCTGGACCGAAGCCGAGGGCCTGTTGCGTCACCCAAGCTTCCTGGGCTTGCGTGAGGACAAGCCGGCGGCGGAGGTGACCCCTCCCGATCCGCCGGCAAAGCCCGAGGGCGGGCCTGCGGATCCCTCAGCAAAACCTTCGTCACGTGCCGCCGGGACGTTAACCATCAGCCACCCGGATCGCGTTTTGTGGCCTGCCACCAACGCGACGCCCGCGGTCACCAAAGCGGACCTTGCTGCGTATTACGCGCGGTTTGCCGACCGCCTGCTGGCGCAGATCGGCGGCCGGCCGCTGTCCGTCGTGCGCGCACCCGACGGCGTGACCGGCCAATTGTTCATGCAGCGCCATCTGCTGCGCGGCCAGTCGCCATTGATTGGCACAGTAAAGATCGCGGGCCAGTCGCAACCTTACCTGCGAATTGACGACCCCTCAGGCCTCGCTGCACTGGCGCAAATCTCGGTAGTCGAGCTGCATCCGTGGGGCGCGCGCGCCGATACGCCTGACATCCCCGACCGGCTGGTGTTTGATTTTGATCCGGCCGAAGGTCTCCGCTTCGGCGCCGTCATCGATGCGGCCCAGGAGTTGCGGAAACGGCTGAAGCAGGTCGGCCTGACGGGTTTCGCGCGGGTGACCGGCGGCAAAGGTATGCATGTTGTCGTGCCGTTGGCACAACCGCGGCGAGGTGCTGCTCCCGGCTGGCCGGAAGCGAAGCAATTTGCCCGCCTGATCTGCGCCGGAATGGCCCAGGACGCGCCGGATCGTTACACGACGACGATGGCAAAGCAGGCGCGCGGCGGCAAGATATTCCTCGACTACCTGAGAAATGACCGGTTCGCGACTGCGATCGCGTCATGGTCGCCGCGGGGGCGGTCGGGTGCTCCGATTGCCTGTTCCGTCTCGTGGTCCGAGGTAAAATCTGGCCTGGATCCCGCCGGTTGGCACCTACCGGCGCTGCTCGACACCACTCCGCCCGATCCATGGAGTGATTTCGACGCGGCTGGGGGTGATCTTCGTGCCGCGATCGTGAAGGCCACGAAGGGCTGAGGTCAATCGGGTCAGGCTCCCGGATCCAATTTCTCTTTGTTGAGCTCTTCCTGAAGTTCCTCCGTCGATCCCGGCTTTGGAGCACCAGGCGGTGGCACGGGCGCGGTCTCCTGACGCGTGATCGCTTCGCGCGCCTCGTTGATCGCCTCGATCGCTCGGGTGATCAGAACGTCGGTATCGGTTCCGCGAGTTTTGTGGCGCTGCTCCTCGAATGTCCGTAGCACGACAGTGAACGCCAGGTCGGCGGACGGCAGTTCAAGGGATCGTTCTGCTTCCAGGACATTCCGCAACTTTGTCGGCTCGCCGCCGGCCATGCCTTCGGCGGTGGCGACGGCAAGTTGCCGCGCGTCCTGCTCCAGTTCATTCAAAGCGACCCGTTTCTGCGAGGTCGACAGCGACCGATCGGTGAGGATCTCCGCCGGAGCCGAGAATTCGTTTGCCGGTCCCTCAAGCTTTGCCACGGAAGGCGCTTTCGTGGCACGGGGTTTGGATGTCGAGGCCATGCGCAATTCTCCACCAAGGGGCTGTGAAGGGAAGAACCGATCAGAGGCACATTGGTTGCATTTATCAAATTGCACCGGGCTGTGCCGGAACTGCCAACACGTGGTGGCGTTGAACAGTGCACACAGTCATTGAACCCAGCGCCAAAGCCCGAGCGGAAAACCGTCAGGGCGAGGTTACACATTCATCCAGGGAGAATTTTGTTGGCGGAACCGCCGCAACCCGATCCAGGACAACCTCCGATCGTTGATCCGCCGCATCCGGGACCGGAAATCACACCGCCCGATCCACCGCCGCCGCGTCCGGCTGAAGTCCCGCCGGTTGCTCCCCCGCCGGAAACTCCGCCGCCGATCAGCCCACCGCCCGAGGGTCCGCCACCAGTCACGGCCCGTTGCCGATCCTGAGACGCAAGCGTTCCTCTATGCGAAAGTCGTGCAATATCTGGTGGTGCCATTCACTGCATACTCTGCCGTGCGCCGTGCTCTCGGCAAGCACGCTATCGAGAATCAGCATCGTTTGGAGCGCGACGCGACCCCCCTGTCATTGCGGCAGCCCGGAAGGCAGCACCGGTTCGCGCCGCCCGCGTCGGTTCGGTTGGCTGGCTTCATCAAACCGTTGCCACCCTGCCTCGCGGTATTCCGCCTCACGTGACGCCACGTCAACAAACCGGAAGCTGGTCAAAATCCGTGATGCCTCCTGGGCACGCTCGTCCGGCGCCAGGACGGTCACCAGTGTATCCCCTCGGCGAATGCTTTCCGCGTAAACCTGGATTTCATCATCCGTCCCGGTGCCGGCGAGCGCGCCCACGATCTCGCCGGCGAGCCCTCCCGCGGCCGCGCCGGCCGCGCCGATCGCCAATGTCGAGGCGAGCCAGCCAGCCGCCACGACTGGTCCGATCCCGGGGATTGCCAGCACGCCAGTGCCCGCCATCAGACCGGTCGCGGCTCCGATAATGCCGCCGACAGCGGCGGCGGGGCCGGCATGATCAGTCGTTGGACCCGTTTCGTCGTCGGCGTTTGGCGTGGCCGCCTGCCTCGAGACCAGACTGACATGGCGGTCGGTGAACCCGGCTTCCTTCAGCGCGAGTGCCACCTGCAATGCGGTATCGTAACTGTCATACAGCCGCGTGAGTGTCTGGGTCATCCGCGAATGCCCGCTTTCAGTTGCTGGAGATGTTGCCTTTGTAATCAAGGCCGACGTGCACCTGATGGCCGTCCTTGATGGCGGAGCCACGCCAGACGCCGTCCTGGTCCTTGGTCAGTGCCGACACCTGGCGGTAGCCGTGCTGTCTCAGCCGGTCGCGCGCCTGCGCTTCCGTGAATGAGTTTGCCCCCCTGCTGAGCCCTTCGGCCCCCGGGTTGCCTCCAGCGATGGCGTTCGCCGGTTCGCTGGTTGGCAGCGAGTTCGGTCCGCCCGTCGGCGGATGCGCTGCAGGCGGTGGAGGGGTGGTGACGGGCGGGGTTGACGGTGTGGTCGCCGGGCTGCTTTGCGCGAACGCTGATGCTGCGCCCAGTTGCAGGGCCAGTCCGGCAGCCCAGATCGTTCGTTGCATGCGATATCCTCGCGTCGGTCGTTGATACGATGTAAAAGGCGATACGATGTAAAAGGCCAGCGCGCGCCGCCGGTTCCCGGGTCCGCCCGATTAACTTCCGACCATGCGCCGTCCAGGCCAAACCGGACCTGCCAGTTCATCTCCAGCCTTGGCAGGTCTTGCGTTTCGGGCCGTGCCGCGCGAACCTGTCGGCCGACCACTACCATCAATCCCCAGAGGATGAGTGCGCCATGAACGATTCAACGATCGTCACCGACTCCGTGAAACGCTTCAAATGGGTTGGCACGCGCCCCATTCGCCCCGACGGTGTGCCTAAGGTGACCGGCCGTGCAATGTATGGTGCCGACCTCAAGCTGCCAGGCATGCTGTACGGCAAAGTGCTTCGTTCGCCACACGCCCATGCGCGGATCCTCAAAATCGATACCACCAAGGCCGCGAAGCTGCCCGGTGTGAAGGCGATCGTGACCTCCGCTGATCTGCCCGACCAAAAGAATGAGTTTATCGGCCCCGAGCGCGTCGCGGTGAATTTCTGGCACGTGACCCGCAACATCCTCGCGCGCGAAAAGGCGCTGTATGAGGGTCACGCGATCGCCGGCATTGCCGCAACCTCGGCCTCGATTGCCGAAGAGGCCGCCTCCCTGATCGAGGTCACCTACGAAGTCCTGCCGCACGTCATCGATGTTGATGAGGCGATGAAACCCGATGCGCCGCTGTTGTTCGAGGACATGATCCCGCGCGGCATGACCGAGCCGAACCCGAAGCCCTCCAACATCTCCAAGCGCGTCGAATTCGCCATGGGCGACCTCGCGAAAGGTTTCGCTGCCGCTGATGTTGTGATCGAGAAAGAATTCACCACCGCGGCAGTGCACCAGGGCTACATCGAGCCGCATGCCTGCGTGGCGAAGATGGAAGCGGACGGGCAGGGGGAAATCTGGTCCTCGAGCCAGGGTCACTTCCAAATCCGTGCGCTGACCGCCAAGATCCTGGGTTGCAGGATCGGTGATCTGCGCGTCAGCCCCGCGGAGATTGGTGGCGGGTTCGGGGGTAAGACGATTACCTACCTGGAACCAGTGGCTGCTTTGTTGTCGCGCAAGTCGGGCCTGCCGGTCCGTCTGCAAATGACCCGTGAGGACGTGTTCAAGGGCACCGGCCCGACCTCGGGTTCCTCGATGTGGGCCAAAGTCGGCGTCACCAAGGACGGCAAGATCGTTGCCGCCGATGCCGTGTTCAAGTTCCAGGCCGGCGCGTTCCCCGGCTCGCCGGTGATCAATGCGTGCCTGTGCTCGTACTCGCCGTATGACATCCCGAATGCCCGCGCCGTCGGCTTTGACGTCGTGTGCAACCGGCCGAAGTCGGCGGCGTATCGCGCGCCGGGCGCCCCGATCGGGCACTTTGCGGTCGAGAGCGTGATCGACATGTGCGCCAAGGCGATCGGCATGGATCCGCTGGAGCTGCGCCTGAAGAACGTCGCCAGCATCGGGGTGCCGACCATCGCCGGCCCGAAACACGCCCATGCCGGATTCCGCGAGACGCTGGAGGCGCTGAAGGCGCATCCGGCCTATGCCAATCCGCCCACCGGCGCGAATCAGGGCCGCGGCGTTGCCATCGGCTACTGGTTCAACGGCGGTGGCGAATCGAGCGCGAGCCTCCAGGTCAATGCCGACGGCACCGTATTGGTGGCGACCGGTAGTCCGGACATCGGTGGCTCCCGCGCCTCCATGGCCCTCATGGCGGCCGAGACGTTGGGCGTTGACTACAACCGGGTGCGGGCGATCGTCGCCGACACCGGCTCGATTGGCTACACCCACGTGACCGGTGGCTCGCGAGTGACCTTTGCCACCGGAATGGCAGTGGTGGATGCCACCAAGAACGCCATCAAAGACCTGTGCCGACGCGCCGCGATGATCTGGGACGTCGATCCCGAGGGCGTGGTCTGGGAAGACGGCTTCGCCAAGCCGGCGGGCGCCAATGTGGGTGACTTCAAGCCAATGTCGCTGGCCGAGATCGCCGGCAAGGCGGCGGCGACGGGCGGGCCGATCACTGCCTCGGCCGGCGTCAACGCCGGCGCTCAGGCACCGGGCTTCGGGGCGCATTTCGTCGACGTGGAGATCGATCCGGAAACCGGCCGCTGCGACATCCTGAAGTACGTGGCTGCCCAGGATGTTGGGAAAGCGATCCATCCGAGCTATGTCGAGGGCCAGATCCAGGGCGGTGTCGTGCAAGGCATCGGTTGGGCGTTGAACGAGGAGTACATCTATACGGCCAAAGGTCTGCTCGATAACGCCGGGTTCCTGGACTACCGCTGCCCGGTGGCGTCGGACCTCCCGATGATCGACACCATTCTGGTCGAGGTGCCGAACCCGGTGCATCCGTATGGCGCCAAAGGCGTTGGCGAGGTGAACATCTGCCCGCCGATGGCTGCGATCGCTAACGCAATTGAGTCGGCCACGCAGACCAGGATGACCCACCTGCCGATGTCACCGCCGCGCGTTCTGGCGGCAATGTCGGGTGGCAAGTAACCGAGCCGGCCGAAGGCTCTCGGTATGACGGCAACGGTCGCCTTCACTTCCGGGTTCGCGCGCAAATACACCAACGGTGTGCGCGAGTTCGAGGTGGAGGCGAGCAACCTCCGCGGCGTGATCCGGGAAATGGAGAAGTTGTTTCCCGGCCTCGGCCACGCATTGGAGGAAGAGACGACGGTCGCGATCAACGGCGAAATGCACGAGACCGGATATTTTCAGCTGGTGCCGCCCGGGGCCGAAGTGTTTTTCATTCCAAGGATCGAGGGCGGTTAGGGCGTCACCGCGACAACTCGTCGTCAGCCTTATTTGGTCAGGTAGTCTGACGACCGGTTCAGGCGGGCGGCAAACTACGTCTTCGTTCAGTAGCGGGACGGCTTCGCCAGCCGTCGTCAATTCAGTTGCGACCGGCTGGTGCAAGCTGTTCTGCACGGCCGCCATTTGCCAAAACGGCAACCAATGTGCGCCAATTGGCTGGCGTTGCGGTTTCCTGCAATTCGTATGACGCAGCGCGCAGCACCGCTGAATGATGCTGCTGCCGAATGCTGCAACGAACGGAAACCGGAGATCGAAACCATGGCTTCGCCACCGCGCCCGATCGCCTTCGTCCTGGCGTCTACGGATCACGGGACGATGATCCTGAATCGGTACGATCAGGTGGTGGTTGGTCCGAACCAGGGCTATGGCGTCAGTTTCAACCTGCTGACCCGCTCCAAATTCGATGAGGCCGAAGCGGCACTGGTGACCACTTTGTTGGACGCGCGGCGGCGGCATTTCGGCGATGGCGTCGTAGCGCTCGACCTGGGTGCCAACATTGGCGTGTTCACCGTTGAATGGGCGCGCCACATGACTGACTGGGGTTGGATCGTTGCGGTCGAAGCGCAGGAGCGCATCTTTCACGCGCTGGCTGGCAATGTTGCCATCAACAATTGCTTCAATGCGCATCCACTATGGGCTGCGGTCACCAGCGAGGCTGGCTGGATGCGCATTCCGGTGCCGAATTATCTCGCGACTGCCTCGTTCGGCAGCCTGCCGCTGCGCCCGGGAACACCGATGAACGATTTTGGCCAGACGGTCGACTACAGCGAAGAGCGTACGGTGCCGGTGCGCGCCATTTCCGTTGATTCGCTGGGGTTGACGCGGCTTGACCTGATGAAAGTTGACGTTGAAGGGATGGAAATGGAAGTGCTGGAAGGCGCGCGGCAGACGATTGACCAGTTCCGGCCAATCCTGGTGGTCGAACACATCAAATCCGATGGGGCCGCGCTGGATGCATATTTTGACAGTTTCGGATATGCCCGATTTGTCAATGGACTCGACTCCATCGCGATTCACCCGGACGATCCAACGCTGGAAGATATGCGGGGCACCCTGTCCGCCATCTCGTGATCCGTGTATCGAGGACGGGATGACATCGGTACCGATGGGTCTCGACACCATGCGAAGCGGTTGCCCTGACGCGACCACCCATTCAAGAAGCCGTGCATGATCCGGGTCAACGCGACGCGAACAACAAAGGACGATCAGGGCGTATGAAAGCAATGAACCCAACCAATTGCCGGCGCGGCCTGTGGGCGCTGGTCCTGATACTCGCATTGCCGGCGCCTGGTGCCATGGCTGCAGCGGACGACATGGGCGATCCGGTCAACGGCCATAAACTCGCAGCCGCCTGGTGTTCGAATTGCCACGCGCTTCCGGACAGCAAGCAGGTCATGGCGACCGGCGCACCGTCATTTTCCGCAATCGGTGCAAATCACGCGATCACGCCGTTGTCGTTGCGGGTTTTTCTGCAAACGCCGCATCCTCCGATGCCTGATCTGCATCTGAGCAATTCGGAAATGGACGACCTGGTTTCATACATTCAGGCAACGCGGAAGAAATGAGCGCGTTGCAAACCACGGTTCAGCGCCGCGCCTGACGCTGACCTGCGACAGCACCACCCGCTGCGGCCCAGGGAAGTGTGGTGTCAGGGTGGCTCTTGACATCGGCCTCGCCTGGCGCCGAGATCGTATCCGGCTCAACAGGGCAACACGTGCCACTTCTCTCGCTGCATACCCCGGTTGGGGATCTCTCGGTCGCCGAAGATGACGGAGCGATTGTCTCCGTCGAATGGGGCTGGGGGCGCGACCAGGACGAGACCGCATTGCTGCGGTCGGCGCGCGAGCAATTGCATGCCTATTTCGACGCCGCGCTTACCGCGTTCGATTTGCCGTTGGCGCCCGCCGGTTCACCGTACCGGCAACGCGTCTGGCAGGCACTGCTGGCAAT
>JBEKQQ010000086.1:0-25240 GCA_049519555.1 Acetobacteraceae bacterium | reverse complement strand
CCTGACTCCCAATGGGCGCAACGAAACCGGGCCCAGGGGTAACCTGACCGACTGGGTGCGGCTGCACGATCAGTATGACGAGGACAGTGGGACCTGCTGCGCGGCATAACGTTGCCTTGCCGATTTACGCTGAGGCGTAACGTCTGTCTGTCGTTGCAAGCAGTGGGGTGGCGAGGCAGTCTCCTGGTTTCACCCGTGGCAGATTGTTTCGCTGCGCTTGCAATGATGGATGGTGGGGGGAACAGTGAGCCGCATGAGCGGCCGCGTGCTGTGGAGGAAAGCAACATGAATTCGCACTATCGTTGGGTTATCGTTGCCGCTGGCGCGTTCATGGGTTGTGTCGCGATTGGCGCGATCTTTTCACTGCCGGTGTTTCTGCAACCGATGTCGGCTGCGACCGGCTGGTCCCGCACCGCGATTTCGCTGGCGATGACCCTCGACTTCGTCACCATGGGCATCGCCAGTTTTGGCTGGGGCATGCTGATGGACCGGTTCGGTCCCCGTATCGTTCTGCTGGCCGGCAGTTCCATCCTCGGCCTCGGCCTGGTGCTGGCCAGCCGCGCTGCCACGGTCGAGCAATTTCAGTTGCTCTATGGGATCCTCGTCGGCGCGGGCGGGGGCGCGATTTTTGCACCGCTGATGGCGACCGTCACCGGCTGGTTTGACCGCCATCGCAGCCTGGCAGTTTCGCTGGTCTCGGCTGGCATGGGTGTGGCGCCGATGACAGTGGCTCCGATCGCGGCAGTCCTCGTTTCGAAGTACGATTGGCGTTTCTCGCAATTCGTGATCGGCCTCGCCGTCTGGGTGCTGTTGCTACCGGCGGCCTTTCTGGTGCGCCGCGCCCCTGCCCTGGTACGAAACGGTGTGGCGCGTCGCGCGAATGAACCAGAAATGACCGTGCGGGCAGCGCTGACCTCACCGCAATTCGCTGTGCTTGCCCTCACGTATTTCCTGTGTTGCGCGACCCATTCCGGCCCGCTGTTTCATACCGTGAGTTATGCGATCTCCTGCGGTCTGACGGTGACGGCGGCGGTCTCGATCTATAGCGTGGAGGGGCTGGCAGGCCTCGCCGGGCGGATCGCATTCGGCTTGCTCGGTGACAGATTCGGCGCGAAGCGAACCTTCGTCTCCGGACTGCTGCTGCAAGCAGTAGCGGTCGGTTGCTATATGCTTGTCCGTCAGCAGTTCGCATTCTATTCGGTGGCGGTCGTCTTCGGGTTCGCCTACGCAGGCATCATGCCACTCTACGCGGTGCTGGTGCGTGAGAACTTTCCGCTGTCGATCATTGGCTCGGTCGTCGGCGCTGCGAGCATGGCGTCCAGCCTGGGCATGGCACTGGGGCCGCTCGCTGGTGGGTTGATATTCGATACCTACGGAACTTATCGCTGGCTGTATGTTGCATCCGTCCTGTTCGGGCTCGGTGCCGCCGTGATCATGCTGACGTTCCGGCCGGCGCAGTCGCGGGACGATTTAAGGCCTGAGCCCGTCGCCGCAGAATAAAAGCCACGTGCATATACGTCACCGCGCCTGGTTCCGAGACCGCAACCGTGTCCACACGTCACCCATTATCAATGTGGCGCGAATCGCCGCGGTCACGCTGTGATTGCGAACGCAGCGAAGCAATCTCTATCAGTGGGGGCACGGGGATTGCTTCGCTGCTCTCGCAATGACAGTAGAAGCGAACGTGCTGCGCAGCAACGATTCTGGGTGCTACGGTGCGGATGTCAGCCGGGAACGAACCTTGATTTCGTGCGTGAGTGTCGCATGGACCGGGCATTTATCGGCAATTTCCATCAACCGTGACCGCACTGCTTCGGGCAGATCGCCGACAATGCTGATGTCACGGGTAATCTCGCCGATGTCGCCTGCGGTGGTTTCGCAATCTGCACAGTCTTCGGCGTGGATTTTGCGGTGCGACAGGCGTACGGAGAAGCGCTCCGCGGCAATCCCCTTGCGCTCGGCATAGAGCCGCAGCGTCATTGAGGTGCAGGCACCGAGTGCGGCAAGCAGATAGTCGTACGGCCCGGGTCCGGAATCGTCGCCGCCAACGGCGACCGGTTCATCGGCCGCGAACACATGGCGTCCGGCGCGGATGCGTTGTGCAAGCCGCCCGGTGCGGGCCTCCGACACTTCAACCACTCCGTCGGGCAATGCTTCCGAGTGTTCTTCGGCTGCCAAGTACCGTGAAGCCCAGGTGGCGATGACATCGGCGACGTAGACGGCATCGGATCGTTTGCGCAGCAGATGATCGGCGCTATCCAGCGAGAGAAAACTCTTGGGATGCCGCGCGGCGGTGAAAATCGCGCTGGCATTGTCGATGCCGACATATTCGTCGCGCGGTGCGTGGCAAACCAGCAGAGCCTTCTTCATGTTACCGAGGTCATCCAGGAACGTCTGTTCGGTGAGATCGTCGAGGAATTGTTTCGTTATGGTGAAGCTACGCCCCGCCAAAGTGACTTCCGCCGTGCCGTGCTCGACGATGTCCTCCAGTTTGGCGGCAAAGTTATGCGTTACGTGAGCGGCCGACGCCGGCGCGCCGATCGTTACCACAGCGCTTGCGTCTGGCACGTGCGGTGCCGCCGCGAGCACCGCCGCGCCGCCCAGACTGTGGCCGATCAGCAAGGACGGCGGACCGTGATGCTGCCGCAGATAGTCCGCTGCTGCCACGAGATCGGCGATGTTGGACGAAAAGTTGGTATTGGCGAACTCGCCTTCGCTGCTGCCGATGCCGGTGAAGTCGAAGCGGAGCACAGCAATGCCGCGCGATGCGAGGCCTTCGGCAATGCGAGACGCGGCGAAAATGTCCTTACCGCAGGTGAAGCAATGTGCAAACAGAGCGAACGCGCGCGGTTCCACGGGGAGGTCAAGGCGAGCTGCCAGTATCGCCCCGGTGGCGCCGGGAAACTCGATCTTACGGGATTCGGTCATGCCTGCTCCTGTCTTGGCTCGGGGCTTTACGGACGCGCAGCGCAGACAGGGTTCGGTGCCGCGCGAACCCATGTCAAGATAGCGGCACTATGTTCCGCATCCGGATGTGGCTGCCAAGGAATTGTCCCGGCTGGAGTCAGATTGGTTCGCGGCCTGCGATGATTTGATTTGGCGGCGCTACATTGCGCCTCTGCGTGATCTGAACAATTGAGCGCTCGCGTCAGAGCGGTTTCGGATCAGATTCAGCCGAAACGCCGCCGTGGTCGCTGCGATTGTAGCGAAGCAATCTGCCTGTATTCGGGGATTGAGATTGCTTCGCTGCGCTGGCAATGACAGGTGGTCGTGCAACCCAATCGTACAATGCGCCTAAGCACTCCGCGCGTCAGCCGTTTCACGCACCGATCCGAAACCACGATGCGAGATGCCGGCTCTGAGCAATTTCGCGAATTCCTGTGGGACGACCGGCCTGCTGAAATAGTATCCTTGCACTTCATCACAATGATGGTCCCGAAGAAATGTGAGCTCCTCGAGCGTCTCCACGCCCTCGGCAATCACTCGTAGCTTCAAACTTCGGGCCATGTCGATCACCGCGATAAGAATGGCGGTATCCTCTCCGGCGGTGCCGATCTGACGGACGAATGATTTGTCGATCTTCAGCGCATCGAGCGGCAGCTTGCGCAGATAGCTCAAACTTGAGTAACCGGTACCGAAGTCGTCGATCGCCACCTGGACTCCCCTCGTCCGCAGCGATTGCAGAATGGACGATGCCGACTGCGCGTTCTTCACCAGAACGGTCTCGGTCAGCTCCAACACAAGAGAGTTTGGATTCAGCCGGGTCTCGCTGAGGATTGCGCACAGGTCTTCAAGAAAATCCTTATCTCGCAACTGGTTCGGAGACACGTTGATGGCCATGGTCCCGACCGGCAGACCTGCGTCAGCCCAGATCCGGCGTTGCCCGCAGGCTTCACGAAGCACCCAGGCGCCGATCGAGCGAATGAGACCGCTGTCTTCCGCGACCGGAATGAACTGGTCCGGCGGAACCGGCCCCAAGGTAGGATGCGTCCAACGCAGCAACGCTTCCGCACCGGTGATCGTCCCTGTTCTCAGGTCGATAATCGGCTGATAATGCAGCGCGAACTCCTGGCGTTCCAGGGCGCGCCGCAGCCCCTCCTCGATTAATTGCCGCTTGACGGCCCGCAGGTTCATTTCCAACTCGAAAAACTGGAAGTTCTGGCGGCCGGTTTCCTTCGCCTGGTACATCGCTGTGTCCGCGTTCTTGATCAGCGTATCCGCGTTCAGGCCGTCTTCGGGATAAACGCTGACGCCAATGCTCGCGGTGATAAACAGATCATGCTGGTCGACCGAATGCGCCTCCGCCACCGCCTGCAAGATCTTGCCGGCCACAACGGCGATATTGACATGGACATTGTCCATGTCGATGGCAAGGCTCCCCGCCACCGATTGCACGATGCGCGTGGCAGCTTGACTGGCATCTTGCGGATTTTCGACTTCGGACAGCAGCACGACAAATTCATCGCCGCCCTGCCGGCTGACGGTGTCCGAGCCGCGAACGCAGGTCAGCAGGCGTCTTGCGATGGACTGTAGCAGTTTGTCGCCAATCTGGTGTCCCAGGGAATCGTTGATGTGTTTGAAGCCATCCAAATCCACAAAGAGCACAGCAACATGCTTATTGCTGCGCTGCGCCATGGCGATCGCCTGGTTGACCCGGTCATTCAACAGCATACGGTTTGGTAGACTTGTCAGAAAGTCGTGCTCGGCGGAATAGGTCATCCTCAGCGTCGTCGTCCGGGCCACTTCGGCAGTGGCCCGCACAGCCGCGGTACGATCCTCCTGGCGCCGAAGTTCCGCTTGCGAAGCGGCGAGTGTCGCTTTGTTTATCCACTGCCGGGCAAACGCGATTCCGGCAACCGCGATCGAAATCGTGCAGCCGAATGCACCCAGTAACATCAGCCGTGTGATATCTCGCCAATTGGCCAGCGCAGCAGCTTCCGAGATCGATGCGATGGCGAGCACCGGATAGCTGGACAGACGATGCACCGCAATGACACCCATCTGGCCGTCGATGGGATTAATGTGGCGGCCCACCGCTGATTTACCACCCTGCAGCAGTCGTTGCGCGTTGGAATAGACCTTGCCGATGGTTTCCATCTTTGGAAACCGCGTGAGCGTTACGCCGTCCAACCGAAGAAGTGCGACGCTGCTGCCCGCGCCGGGTGCGATTGCCTGGTAGAAGGCTTCGAAATACCGCACCTGGATCGCACCAAGAATGAGGCCAAGGAATTCGCCGTTTGCTCCGCTGATGCGGTGTATCAGGTAAATGGTCCAGGTGCCTGTGCTGCGATTTTGCACCGGCTCCGAGATGTAGCTCTTGAGGTTGGCATCCTCCTTAATGGTTGTGAAGAACGAGCGATCCGCAATATGAATGTCTGGAGGGGGCCAGGAGCGCGACGAGTTGATCAGAGTGCCGTCGCGGTTGACCACGTTCACGGCATCGAGTTGTGGGATGCCGGTAATCTTATCCCGAAGCACACGATAAATGTCGTAGCTCGCCATTTTTTTGTCGAAGGAGGCAGCGTCGGTCACATTCTCGACGTTCGCCCGCTCGGCGACGCTGGTAAGGACAAGATTGACCGACGCGAACGAGCCCTCGGCTTGCTCAGCCAAGATCAGGCTGAAAGTAGCCATCTGGTCTTCCTCGCGGCGCAGTTCGCTCTCTCGGAGGTGCCAAATGACCGCGGCGTTGGTGGCCAGCAGCACCAGGATGAGGAGCGCCGTGCAAGCATACAGGAGCCGCACCGGAGCGTTACGCGGGTTCGAAACCAACGGCGGCAGTCGTTTGGTTGATTGTATGATGGCTCAAACTCTCAATTTAATTAACGTCGCTACGGCAGCTTTCCGGCGAAGGCCGTGTCAGGTGATTAAAGGCCTTCGTGGGACTGCACGGTGTCCCCTTGCATGGTAGATCACCATGAGAATCCGTCGATAGAGTCGGAAACTACTTATAGCACGAAATGTCCGCCGGAAATTACCATCGAACTTCAGCACATTTATGGATATTCCGAGCGCGGCGCACTGGTGGGTCCGGCAGCCCGCGAAGATCGCTCGCTGGCGAATATACGTGCAGTGGATACACCATGGCACGAAAGGGTTGCGCTCCGGTTACGGTTCTCGCTCGGATACCTGATCTTCGGCTGCGCAGTCTCCTGCGTCTCGTCGCATGCCGGCGACCACCGCCAGCTTCTTTAAGCCAATCTTCACCCCCTGGTGCAACATCTCCCCCGAGCCCAGCCGGGAGCCGCCCGATGCCCACCGAAGATGCCATCCAACGCCTGCGTCTCGCCCGGACCGAGGGTGTGGGACCGATCACCTGGCGCCGTTTGCTCGCCCGCTACCGCACGCCTGCTGCTGCCCTGGCCGCGCTCCCGCTGCTCGCGCAGTCGGGGGGAAAATCGTCGCCCCCCGCGACGCCATCCCCCGCCGACGCCAAACGCGAATTCGAGCAAACCGAAAAACTCGGCGGCCGGCTGATCTTCATTGGTGACCCGGACTACCCGCCGTTGCTGGCCGACCTCGACGACGCGCCTCCGGTCATCGCCGTGCTCGGCGACGCCGCCCTGCTGGCCGCGCCGGCCATCGCCATCGTTGGCGGTCGCAATGCTTCCGCCGCCGGCCTGCACCTCGCCGAGATGCTGGCGGAGGATCTCGCGTCCCACCTGACCGTGGTCTCCGGGCTGGCCCGTGGCATCGACGGGATTGCGCACACTGCCGCCATGCGCACCGGCCGCACGGTGGCCGCGATCGCCGGGGGACTCGACGTTGCCTACCCGGTGGAGAATACCAATTTGCAACGACTGATCGGCGAACGAGGTGCCGTGATTACCGAAGCCGCTCCCGGCACCCAACCGCAGGCCCGACACTTCCCCCGGCGCAACCGCCTCATCGCGGGCCTGTCGCTCGGCGTCGTGGTGGTGGAGGCAGCGCGTCGCTCCGGCAGCCTCATCACCGCCCGCATCGCCCAGGAACTGGGCAGGGAGGTCTTCGCGGTGCCGGGCTCGCCGCTGGACCCGCGGGCGCGTGGCGGCAACGAGCTGCTGCGTGACGGCGCCATCCTCACCGAGACCGCCGAGGACGTGCTGGACAACCTGTCCGGGTTCGGCGCTCTGTTCCCGTCCCGCCGCACCGGGGATGGAATCGCCCCTACTGGAAACGCCCCTACTGGAATCGATGAGGAAACCTCTTGCGTTTCCGAACCGGCGGACCAACTGGATGACCCGTCGGAGCTCAATCAGGCGCGATCTCTGGTTGTCGGGCTGCTTGGTCCTACTCCCGTAAAGGTTGACGATCTGGTGCGGCGCTGCCAGTTGTCTCCCGCCGCCGTGCTGGTGGTCCTCCTGGAACTGGAGCTTGCCGGGCGCGTGGAGACACTGCCGGGAAACCGGTTCGCCCTGTTGGCAGATGGGGGCTGACGACCGCCGGCCCGTAGACCACCAAACGGAACGCCATGTCTGATGTAGTTGTTGTAGAATCCCCGGCCAAAGCCAAAACCATCAACCGCTATCTGGGCGGCGGATACACCGTGCTGGCGAGCTTCGGCCACGTCCGCGATCTGCCGCCCAAGGACGGCAGCGTGCGGCCGGACCAGGACTTCGCCATGGATTGGGAATCGGACGCCCGCGGCGAAAAGCAGGTCGGCGCCATCGTCAAGGCGCTGAAAGGGGCGAAGAACCTCTATCTCGCCACCGACCCGGATCGCGAAGGCGAGGCAATCTCCTGGCACGTCCGCGCCATGCTGGAGGACAAGAAGGCGCTGAAAGGCGTCAAGGTCCAGCGCATCAGCTTCAACGAGATCACCCGCGGCGCCATCCGCGAGGCGATCCAGCACCCGCGTGACCTCGATCTGCCGCTGATCGAGGCCTACATGGCCCGCCGCGCACTGGATTACCTGGTCGGCTTCACGCTGTCCCCCGTGCTGTGGCGCAAGCTGCCCGGCAGCCGCAGCGCCGGCCGGGTGCAATCGGTCGCTCTGCGCCTGATCTGCGAGCGCGAGGCCGAGATCGAAGTGTTTCGGGCGCGCGAATACTGGACCATCGAGGCGGTGTTCATTACCCCCGGTGGCGCGCCGTTCACTGCTCGGCTGACCCATCTGAATGGCAAGCGGCTCGACCAGTTCGACCTCAACACTCAGGCATTGGCCGAGGCGGCGAAGGCGCTCGTCGAGCAGGGCGAGTTTTCCGTCGGCTCGGTCGAGCGCAAGCGGGTCCGGCGCAATCCGCCGCCGCCGTTCACGACGTCGACCCTGCAGCAGGAGGCCTCTCGAAAGCTCGGATTCGGCGCTCAGCAGACCATGCGGTGTGCGCAGCAGTTGTACGAGGGCGTCGATATCGGCGGCGAGACTACCGGCCTGATCACCTATATGCGGACCGACGGCGTGCAGATGGCGCGCGAGGCGATCAGTGCGATCCGCGATCATGTCGGACACGAGTTCGGTGCGAAATACCTGCCGGGTGCGCCGCGCGAATACACCAGCCGCGCCAAGAACGCCCAGGAGGCACATGAGGCGATCCGTCCGACCGACGTGTCCCGCCGGCCGGACGACATTGCAAGCAGCATGAGCAGCGATCAGCGCCGGCTGTACGAGCTGATCTGGAAACGCGCCGTCGCCTCGCAGATGCAGTCGGCGGAAATTGACCAGGTCGCCGTCGATGTCATTGACGGCAAGGGGCAGATCTTGCGTGCCACCGGCTCGATCGTGGCATTCGATGGGTTCCTGAAACTGTATCGCGAGGATACCGACGACGCGGCCGAAGACGAGGACAACCGGATGCTGCCACCGATGGCAGCGAAGGACCCGTTGAAACGTTCCAAGGTCGACGCCAACCAACACTTTACCCAGCCGCCGCCGCGTTATTCGGAAGCCAGCCTCGTCAAAAAGATGGAGGAACTGGGCATTGGCCGGCCCTCCACCTACGCGTCGATCCTGTCGGTGTTGCAGGACCGCAAATACGTCCGGCTGGAGAAACGGCGGTTCATTCCGGAGGACCGCGGCCGACTGGTGACCGCCTTCCTGGTAAGCTTCTTCGAGCACTACGTGGACACCGGCTTCACTGCCGCATTGGAAGAAAAACTCGACGAGGTCTCGGCCGGTCAGTTGAACTGGCGGTCGGTGATGCGGGCGTTCTGGGACGAATTCTCCAAGGCAGTGGACCAGACCAGGGACCTGAAAATCAGCGATGTCATTACCGCGCTGGATCAGGATCTGGGGCCGCACTTCTTCCCGGTACGGGAGGATGGCAGCGATCCACGCCTGTGCGCGGCCTGTGGCACCGGACGCCTGGGCCTGAAACTGGGCCGGTTGGGTAGTTTCATCGGCTGCTCGAATTACCCGGAGTGTCGCTTCACGCGCAGCCTCGCGGTCGATCCCGGCGCCGAGGGTGGCGACACGTTGAAAGACGGCCAGCGAACCCTTGGCCTTGATCCGACGACCGGCGAAGAGGTCACTGTCCGGCGCGGGCCATACGGTCTGTATGTGCAGCGCGGCGAGCAGACCGAAGATAAGAAAGTCCGGCCCAAACGCACCACATTGCCGCGCGGCATGGACGGCGATCTGCTGACCCTCGAGGACGCTCTGGGCTTGTTGGACTTGCCGCGCATCGTTGGGGTGCATCCTGAGACCCAGGAACCGATTCGGGTCGCGATCGGGCCGTTTGGGCCTTATGTGAAGATGGGGTCGGTGACCCAGTCGCTCGATCGCGACGACAGCGTGGTGGCTTTGGGTCTCAACCGCGCGGTCGATCTGATCGCCAAGGGGATGGCGAGTACCCGAACGCTCGGCGAGCATCCCAAAGGCGAGCTTGTGGCAGTACGGAAGGGCCGGTTCGGACCCTATGTGAAGCATGGCCAGCGGGTGGCCAACCTGCCGCGCGGAATGACGATGGACGAGGTGACGCTGGAGGAGGCGGTGGCCTTGCTCGCCGAGAAGGGCAAGATGCTGAAGCCACGCGGCGCGGCGGCGCGGAAGGCCCGGGGGATGAAAGGCGGCGGGGCGAAGGGCGGACGGGCCGGGGCGAAGGGGGCCTCCGCGGAGGGGGCACCGGCTCCGGCGAAGGCGCGCGCTGCGCCCCGGAAGAAGGCAGCGCGGCCGGCGGCGAAGGCGAAGGCAGCGGCTGCAAAGAAAGCATCGCCGAAGCACAAGGCAGTGGCAAAGAAAACGCAGGCCGCGGCACGGCGGTAGCGCTTTTCCGATCACCCCTGTCATTGCCAGCGCAGCGACCGCTGTCGGCGGGGGTGCTCGAATCTATGACCCCAATCGTTCCGCTGCCGCCTGCACGCAACGCTCGAACAACGACAGGTCGTCCCATTTGCCGGCATTGCCGGTGATCAATACGCCGCCGGAACCGGTGATCCCGCCCTCGATCATCAGGTTGTCGAACAGGCCGAATTGTTCCACCAGCAAACCGTCGCCGTCGTGCCACGTGCCGTCCTGCCGGGCTTTGGCCTCGCCGCCGAGCGCTCGCAGCGTCCGCGGCAGAAACGCTTCCGTCGTGGTTGCGTAACCAAATATCGTCAGCCCCAAAGCCCGTGCAAAGCCAACCTCATAGACCGTGCCGACATCGGCACTGGGCCCGCGAAACGGCGTGAGATTGGCGATCAGCCCCTGGCAGCTTCTGATGTGCGCCTCGTTGCGCAGCGCGATGCGGCGCCAGAACGGGAATGCGGCCCATTCGGCAGGCTCCTCCGCCACATCGTCGAGGGGGGATACGCCGGCAATACCATACCGGTCGCAGATCGTCTTCTTGCCCGCTGCCCACAACGTGGGTTGCGGAAAAAACACATCCGGACCGGCCAGATAGACGCGAGGCAACATCAGAAGCCGTAGAGCTTTGCGGGGTTATCAACCAGAATGCGGTGCCGGGTGGTGGCATCGGGCACCCACTCGAACAACTGATCCAGCAACAACCCAGCCTCCGGTAGCGGGTTCATTTGCGGATGCGGCCAATCCGTTCCCCAGACGCACCGTTCCGGATAACGCGCGACAAACGCCTGCACATTCGGAGCCGGGTCAGCCCAGGGCTGGCCGGTGGAAGAGACGCGGTAGGAGCAGACCTTGATCCAGGCGTTGCCGGAGTCCAGCAAGCCCAACAGCGCACGAAATTGCGGGTGTTCCAGACCCAACGCGGATTTTACGCCGCCGCAATGGTCGATGACAATCTCGACCGGCAGTTTGGCGAGGGTGGGGGCCATTTCTGCGAGCGTATCGCCATCGATATAAACCTGAATGTGCCAACCCAGCGGGGCGATACGGCGGGCGACGGTTTCCAGCTGCTCGACCGGCGTGCCATTGCCGGAGGCAAGATTGAACCGTACGCCGCGCACGCCGTCCGTGTGCAATTGTTGCAACGTTCGAGCGGTGAAGGTGTCGTCGATCACTGCCACGGCGCGGGCGCGATGCTGGCCGAACTGGCGCACGGCATCCAAGGTCACCGCGTTGTCGGTGCCGGAGACGCTCGCCTGCACCACGACCACGCGCTGAATGCCAAGCTGTTCCGCCATGGCGAGGTAGTCGGGCACCAGCGCCGGCGGCGGATTGTACGTGCGCCCCGCACTGAGCGGGTATTTGTCGTACGGCCCGAAGATGTGGAAATGGCAATCGCAGGTCAGCGCCGGCGCTTGCTGTTTTGGTGGTCGCGTTGGACTGCTGCTCATGGCCGGTCTCCCTGATAGGCGATGCGCCAGATTGTACCGTTGCCATCCTCACTGACCAACAGCGCACCGTCGGTGGTGACGGTCACGCCTACCGGCCGGCCCCAGACAGCACGGTCGGAGTGGACAAAGCCTGTGAGAAAGTCTTCATATTCACCGGTAGGGTGGCCGTTCACGAAGCGTAACCGTATCACTTTGTAACCGGTTCGTGTCGACCGGTTCCATGACCCGTGCAATGCCACGAATGCATCGCCGCGATATTCGGCCGGGAAAGCCGTCTGGTCGTAGAAGCTAATGCCCAGGGGTGCCGAGTGCGGCTGGATCAGCACCTCCGGCACAATCACCGGTCGGGCCGCTATGCCTGGATGCCGAGGATCCGGATTGGTGCCAATGTAAAACCACGGCCAGCCGTAAAATCCACCGTCTCGCACCGAGGTCGCGTAATCCGGCGGCAGGTTGTCACCCAGACCGTCACGTTCATTCACGACACACCACAATGCGCCGGTGCCTGGTTGAATCGCTTCGCCTGAGCAATTGCGCAGACCGGAGGCGTAAACAAGGCGATCCTTGCCGTCAGGAGTGAACGACAGCACGGCAGCGCGTCCGCGTTCGGTGTCCGGCCCGACGCCTTCCATGTCGTTGGTAGCCGAACCAACAGAAACGAACATACGTGCGCCGTCCGGGGAGAACACGATATCGCGGGTCCAATGGCCGCCTTCGGGCAGCGCTGGGACAATCACTTCAGGTGATCCGCCACTTGGATACGGGAACCGCACGACCCGATTGGTTTCGCCAACGTAGACGTACTTTGGCGATGCACCCGGCGGCCAGAAGGCGATGCCGAACGGCTGCGTCAAGCCCGCGGCAAACACCCGACTCTGTTGCCCGTTGAACACGCGGATACGGCCGGCGCCGCTTTCGGCGAGGAACACGTCGCCGTTCGGCGCTGTGCGCAACGTTCGCGGCACATCCAGGCCGGAGGCGAACAGCGAGACCGCGAACCCGGCGGGAACGTGCAGGGCGGCGCCATGTGGTTGGGCAATCACCTCCGGCGCGTGCCCGAAGGAGCGTGTGGCGTATGGCGCGGGCAGCGCATCCGGCGTGATGTGCCGCCACACGCCGGGCGCGTCGGCGCGCCAGTCGCCAAAAGCGTGAGCGCCGGTGAGCACAGTCTGTGCGACTGCCGGGACGGCAGCACAGCAGATCAGAACGAGCAGCCAAGGTCGCACGCGGGGTCAGGCCGCATTCTTGCCACCGTAACGCCGTACCCGCAGGTCCGCCTGTTCCTTATGACCGGCGAAATTCTCGATCGCACACAGTCGGGAACAATATTCGCCGATCATCGCGGTCGCTTCCGGCGTCACCTGCTGATAGGTCACGGTTTTGAGGAATTTCCCGACCCATAAGCCACCGGTATAACGCGCCGCCCGCTTGGTCGGCAACGTGTGATTGGTGCCGATGACCTTGTCGCCATAAGCAACGTTGGTTTCCTTACCGAGAAACAACGAACCATAATTGGTCAACCGGTCCAGGAACCAGCGCGGGTCGCGCGTCATCACCTGAACGTGCTCGGAGGCGATCCGATCGGCTTCGGAAACCAGTTCGTCGTCGGTATCGCACAGGATCACCTGACCGAAATCGCGCCATGCCACGCCGGCAATATCCGCCGTCACCAGCACCTTCAACTGCCGGGCAATTTCCGCCTCAATTCCCTGGGCTATTCGTTTCGAGGTCGTCAGCAGGATTGCCGGCGAGGTTGGTCCGTGTTCAGCCTGGCCCAACAGGTCCGTGGCACAAATCTCGGCATCTGCGGTGTCGTCGGCAATGATCAGCGTCTCAGTCGGGCCGGCAAGCAAATCGATGCCAACCCGCCCGAACAACTGCCGTTTCGCTTCTGCCACGAAGGCGTTGCCGGGACCGACCAGCATGTCCACCGGTGGGACCGAGCCGGTGCCAAGCGCCATCATCGCCACCGCCTGGATGCCGCCGAGCAGATAGATCTCGTCAGCCCCAGCCAGCGACATTGCGGCCACGGTGGCGGCGGGCGGCACGCCATTCAGCGGCGGCGTGCAGGCGGCCACCCGAGGCACCCCCGCGACCTTGGCAGTCAGCACCGACATGTGCGCCGAGGCGACCATCGGATAGCGCCCGCCAGGCACGTAACATCCGACGCTGGAGACCGGAATGTTCTTGTGGCCAAGCCGGATGCCGGGTAACGTTTCGATCTCGATATCGCGTAATGCGGCCTTTTGCGCCTCGGCAAACCGTCTGATCTGGGTCTGGGCGAACTTAATGTCCTCGATCACCTGGTCCGGCAAGGTGGCGATCAGGTCGCGGATTTCGCCGTCGCTCAGGCGGAATGATGCGGGCTCCCATTTGTCGAACTTTGCCGACAATTCGCGCACCGCCACGTCACCGCGCGCCGCGATGTCGTCGAGGATTGCTTCCACCGTCTGGCGAACCTTGCGGTCGGCCTCGGTCTTTTCGGCTTCGCTCGCGCCGCGTTTCAGGATCTGGATCATGTTGGGTTACTCCGCCGTCCAGCCGCCATCTACCACCAACGCCGTCCCCGTGATCAGCGCCGCCGCATCCGATGCCAGGAACACCACTGCGCCCATCAGGTCCTCCACTGTGCCGAGACGGCCCAGTTTGATGCGGCGGATGACATCGTCGTGGAATGCTTTGTCGTTCCAGAACGGACGGGTCAGAGGCGTATCGATAAACGTGGGGCCGATCGAGTTCACCCTGATGCCAAGCGGCGCGAGGTCGATCGCCATGGCTTTGGTCAGGCCCTCGATGCCGTGCTTGGTCATGCAATAGACGGTGCGGCGCTGGCCGCCGACATGGCCCATTTGTGACGACATATGAATGATGGAACCCTTGACGCCGGCTTCCGCCATCCGCCGTGCCACCGACTGGGCGGCGAAGAACACGGCGCGCTGATTCAGGGTTGTGATGGTGTCGTAATCGTCCTCGGTCACGTCAAGGAACGACCGCGGCCGGTTGGTGCCGGCGTTGTTCACCAAAATGTCAAACGCCGGCATCCCCGCAACTGCGGAACGAACTGCCGCCGTATCGGTGACGTCGAGCACCAACGGCTCGGCACTGCCGCCGTCGGCGCGAATGTCGGTGGCAGCTGCGGCGATCTCGGCCTCGGTGCGGGCCGCCAGCACGACATGGGCGCCGGCCTGCGCCAGAGCAGCGGCCGCGGCGAGGCCTATGCCGCGGCCCGCCCCGGTGACCAGCGCGCGGCGGCCGTCAAGCCGGAGGGAAGGCGTCCGGGGAAGAGCCATGCCAAGGAATTCCAATGCCGATCAACCGCGCCTGGGTATCGCGTTACCGTCCTCGCGGGAAGATGTGGCCTGGCCGCGCGGCTGGGGATCGACGCAAGTGCGGGCGTCGCAGTGTCCCAGTATCCCCACTTCGTCATCCCGGTAACGAGCACTGTGACAAGCACGGGGATGACGTTGGGGGCCGTGATCGCCACAATATCACGCGTTCGGCCACAACCCGGGCGTTGCGACCTCGATCGAGTTCCCCGCCGGATCGCGGAAATACAAACTGGTCCCGCCGCGCGCCCAGTGCAGCCGGCTTTCGACGGCAATGCCACGCTCCTGCAGGTGCGTTTCCCACACGGCCAGTTCGCCGAACGGGATGGCGAAGCACAGATGCAGGTTCCCCTCGCCATGGTGCGGCGGGATGAACCCGCCACCGGGTCCAGGCGCCGGCTCCAACGTAGCACCGCGTTGGAACAGCAGCAGAACCTGGCCGCCGGGCACGCCCAGGGCGGCCATGCGATGTTCGGCAAAGAACAACTCGAAGTCGAACAAGTCGCGGTAGAATGCAACCGCGCCTGGCAGGTCGTCGACGTAAAGTGAGGTCTCCAGGATACCGCTGGTACGAGGCATGGCGAGCCGCTCCGTGGGGCCGGCCCAGGGATTGGGACCCGGTCTGATGGGGTTTTAGTCGGCGGCTTCCGCCAGCGCGCGATCCCGGTCCGCGACTTCCATCAGCGTTTTCAGTTCCGCCGCCAGTTCGGCTCGGATTTCGGCTCGGTTTCGCGCGGTGCCCGCCTCAGGCCATGGCACTTCAGCCGGCTTTGCCTCCACTGCAACCAGCGTGACGACGCCATTCTCGACGTGGAACCGAACCGGACCGCCATGCTCCAGGCCCAAAGCGCGCTGGATCACCCAGGGAACCACGACCCGGCCATCGGCCGTGACGGTGCGGACTTCCTCGAGGATTGGCATGCGGAATTCCTTGTGCTGAAAAATGTCAGAGGCGTTCGACCTGTGGCAAAATCCCGTCCGCCCCCCAATCATCTCCCTGGGCGGTCATGCCGGAGCAGAGCTGCCGGATCAAGCAGTTGCACCACGCGAATGGCGACCAGCCGAACCCGAAAAGGTGCTCCTGTATACTACACACGCAGGCGCGTCGGCAAGTCTGATGCAATGGCGATGTAATCGTTGACCCCTTCCGCACGGCCGTCTGCGATGGTCTCCCGAGCCTCGTCCGACACGGCGATGCGGTCCGGTTATCTTCGCGGCCGGGGCCCTCCTTCGCAGGTGCGGGCCCTCGCCTTCGCGGGGTCAGGCCCCGAACCGGCCAGCTATCGCCGCACCGCGCTGGAAACGATCACCGGGTGACGCCCACGGCGATGGCGCGCAGGGCGTGCCGGGGTTCAACGAGTCCGAGCCCGGGCCGAAACCAGGCACCACGTTTCGGGTTTTGTAACCTTTGCTGAGCCACAATGATCGGACGAACCTGCGAAGTCCGTCTCATAACAACACAAGGACACTGTCCGCATGATGGACCTCTTGCTTCAGGTCCTCACCTCCGAGCCGCGCATCAGTTGGCTCATCCTGGTGTTGGTCGTGCTGATCATCGTCATGATCAACTCAATGTGGGTGATCGGTCCGACCCAGGTCGGCCTGGTCCGCAAGCGCTTCAGCCGGAAGCGTCTGGAAGGCGGCAGCCCGGTCGCACTCAATGGTGCGGCAGGCTATCAGGCGGAGTTGTTGACTGCAGGACTGCGGTTTAAGTTGTGGCCCTGGTACACCGTCACCCGGCATCCGCTCGTGCAAATTCCCGCCGGACAGATCGGAGTCGTGATTGCACAGGTTGGCAACCCGTTACCGATCGGCGCCAAGTCGGCGATTTACAAGCCCGAGTTCGGCAGTTTCCAGGACATCGCCGCGTTCATGCGCAACGGCGGTGAGAAGGGCGTGCAACGCATCGTGTTGCCGCCTGGCACCGTGGCGGCGATCCATCCGGTCGGCTTCCTGGTCGTGGCGCTCAATCACGTCTACGGCGTGCCGGTGGCGGACGAATATGTCAGCCTGTTGAACCGCGCCGGTGGCGGCCTCACACACCAGACATTCGGCCTCATTGATCAGCAAATGATGGTCGTGCGCATTCAGCCGCGCACCACTGCCGAAGGCCGGCTGATCGACATGGTTGGGATTATTACGACCTTGGAAGGATCGCCGTCGCCGCAGGGTGCCATGGCGAACCGGCTCGGCGACTTCGAGGATATCGCTGCACTCGAGGCCAATCCGGCTACCCAGAACAGCGATCTGGTGGAAGCGATCCTCAACAGCAAGAACGATGCGCACAACAATTATCAGGACTTTCAGGCATTCCTCGATGCCGGCGGCCGGATCGGTCTGCAGCACGATCCGTTGTTGTATGGTGCTTACAACCTCAATCCCTTCCTGGTGTCGGTCGAGATGGTGCCGATGCTGGTGGTCAACCAAGGCCAGGTTGCCGTCGTGAAAGCCTTTGTCGGCCTCGCCACCGAAGATACCTCGGGTGCCGACTTCAAGTTTGGTTCGCTGGTGCGGCCGGGGCATCGCGGCATCTGGGAGGAACCGTTACGGACCGGCAAATACGCAATCAACCCGCGCGTCTACGCCGTCGAGATCGTTCCGACCTTTATCCTCACCCTCAACTGGGCCGATGAAACATCGACCGCGCATAACCTGGATAAAGACCTGTCGCCGATCGAGGCAAAGTCGTCGGAAGGTTTCGTGTTCGTGATCGATTTGCAGGTGCAAATCCATGTGCCGGACAGCGATGCGCCGCGGGTGATCTCGACCGTCGGGACGATGGGCAATCTGGTGAATGAGGTGCTGCAGGCGGCGGTCGGCAACCACTTCCGCGACAAGCTGCAAAGCATGCCGGCGATCGATTTCATCCAGAAGCGCGCGGACGTGCAGCAGCAGGCGCAAGACCACATCACCGAGCGGCTGAAAGTGTACCGGGTGGAAACCCGCGGCGTCTACATCCAGGACGTGGTGTTTCCGAAACAGTTGGTCGAGGTGCTGACGGCACGCGAAATCGCCAATCAACAACGGGCGACTTATGACGCCGAGCGGGCGGCACAGGACCAGCGGCTGCTGTTGGAAGCATCGCGCGGCAGAGCCGATCAGCAGTCGGCGCTGGCGCAGTCGATGATCGGCGTCGACATTGCCAGAAACCGGGCCGCGGCGGTGCAGGCTCAGGCGGATGGTGAAGCCTACCGGCTCGATAAAGTGGGTGAGGCGAGCGCGGTGCAGACGCGGGCCGAAGGACTTGCCGTCGCCGCGGGCCTTGAAGCGCAGACGCGGGCGGTCGGTGCCGGTCAGGCCGCGGTCATCAACGTTGCCAAGGCGTTGGCCGGCGGCACCCAGCGGTTCATGCCGGAGAACCTCGCCATCACCGGGGGAGGCGGAGGCGACGGACTGGGCATCGCGCCGTTGCTGCCGCAACTGATGCGGTTCCTGCAGGCGTGGGACAAAGGCCCGACGCCGACCGGGGATGTACCATCGCACGAGGTGCCGGCCGAACCTGCCGCGACACAAGCACCGCAGCCCATGCGCTGGGCGATCACGCCGTCCGTGACGCCGCCAAATGACGCGGCGCCGGGCTGACGGGTCTGGCGTGTGTCTCTGGCTCAGGCATGGAAGTATTGAAAGATTGCCGGGCGACGCGGCCTACGTGCAGGTCCCGGACAGGACGGGCCCCGGGCGGATGGCCGCAATCCACCCATTGCGGACCATCAGCCCCGGGCGCCATTCGTTGGGTTTTCACTACCGGAGCCCGTAAAGAAGTCGCAACATTGGTATCGGTACAAGGGCAGTTCGCGATCTCTTCCAGCAAATTTGGAGTTGCCACGATGGACGATCTGCCGTCTTCGACTGGCCTACGGTCTGAGACAGAAGCTCCGGCGGAGCCTGTGCTGGCGGTGGGCCGTTGGGCCGGTCGGCGCCTGGCGGATGCAATCAATGAGGTATTCCAACTCGCCCTTACCAGAGGTGACATCCGCACGGCGACGGAACTCCTATCAGTGATGGAGCACGTGGGCGAACGCGCACGAACCAGGCTCCGTCATGAGAATCGTCATGCGGACCCCATGATCGAGCTTGCCCGTCGAGAACTGCAAACGAGAATAGCGGCACGCCGCCGCGGCTGAGGACGAGCCGAAGTCGACCCACTGCGGACAGCCGTCCCGCGCGACTGTCCATTTGACTTTGGCTTAGCTAAAGCAGTGCCGCGGCTCGGCGCTCATATTCGGGTGCTGCGGAAACCACGATTTCCGCCCAAAAACATGCCGCTACGGATCGGCCTGGCCGGGAAACACTCGAGATTTCGGAGTTCTTCCGCAGCCTGTTAAGGTCGGACCCCCATTCCGGGCCAACAGGGCGGGTGCCCGCCGGATGGATACGACGGGATCGTGCATGCGCGTCTCGCAATGCAATGAAAGGTGGCGAACATGGGAAGGCTCGACGGCAAGGTCGCGGCGGTGACGGGCGGGGCATCGGGGATCGGTGAGGCGACGGTCAGGCGTTTCGTCGCCGAGGGCGCGAGCGTGGCGTTCTGCGATCGGGACGGCGAGCGCGGCCAGCGTGTGGCGGCCGAACTCGAGGCCGCCGGCGCCAAGGTCGCCTTCACACAGGCTGACGTTGGCACCGAGGCCGCGTGCCTCGCCTTCGTCAACGGTGCCGCGCAGCAGTTCGGGCGGCTCGACATCCTCATCAACAATGCCGGCATCCGCAAATACGAGAAGGTCGACGAGGCGAGTGCCGCGAGCTGGAACGAGATCCTCAGCGTCAACCTGATGAGCTACGTGTTCTGTGCCAAGGCGGCGGTGCCGCTGATGCGCCGCAACAAGGGGGGCGCCATCGTTAACACCGCCTCCGTACGTTCGGTCGTCGCGGGCGGCGGCAACCTGCAGTACGACACCACCAAGGCCGCGATCGCTGGCCTGACGCGGGGGCTCGCCGCCGACCACTCGGCGGAGGGCATTCGCGTGAACGCCGTCGGCCCAGGCCCGATCTTCACGCCGTTCCATGCGCGCCGCATCGCGGCGGCCGGCGAGACCGTGGAGCAATACAACGCCAAGGCCGCGCAAGGCACCATGATGAAACGCCCAGGCAGGCCCGAGGAGGTCGCCGCCGCGATCCTGTTCCTGGCCTCCGACGATGCGTCTTACGTCACCGGCGCTCTGCTGTTCGTGGACGGCGGTATGACGGCGATGTGAGGGGGCGGTCGGCTGCGATTGAACCCACGCCTCCGCCTTGTACTCGGGCGCCGGGCGCGAGCAGAGCGAGGCGTGTCCCCACGAGCCAAGGCCACCAGAGTCAGCCCCCCGGCCTTCTCGGCGATGACCGACTCCGGCCGAATCTGGCATGATGCGAGGATGGCATAGGTCCTGAGCCTGGAGCTACGCCATCGACGCCTGGGGGAGGGGGTTTGGATTTTATGTTGGATCGATGGGACAACTTCTTTGTCATGGTGGGCAGCGGAGCGGCGGCGCTTGCTGGTTTGATTTTCGTCGCGATGTCGATCAAACCCGAAGTCATTATCCAAAACACGACACATAAAAACCGGGCGATCAATATGCTATCAGGCTTCACCGCGGTTTTCATGGCATGCGGTTTCGCGCTTATCGGCAATCAATCCCCTCGAGCGCTGGGCTTTGAGTGGCTTGTCCTCTGGCTGATTGCAACAGCAATCTTCATCAAAGGTTATGCTGTCGCGATCAAAGCAGGCGTGAGCTTTATCGGATTGAATGCGCCTCGGCTTGGGGGCGGCACACTGTGTTACCTCGCGGAAGTCCTGGCGGCGATGTTTCTGATTCTCGGGTATGCCGCGGGGCTTTACATCGCCGCTGTTGCAACCGTTGTTTTGTTCGCGTTCCTTATTTCGGGTGCATGGCTCCTCGTTATCGGGGTCTACGAAGACCAGACCAGGCGATGATATTCGGCGCTCGCTGTCCATCGCTGTTGGCGCACGTTCTACCGGCGGGACGGAGTAACCGCGACCTGAGACAGCGGGCGGAAGCGCATCCCGTTTTGCTGACGCCGACGCAGTCAGCAGCGGACATCTGCTATCCGGCGATGCGCACCGTTTCCTCGGCGACGACCCGCACCAGCAGGGTGCGTTGCGGGGGCGCCAGGGCAGGCGGGGACGATGGGGCGAGTGCCGCGGCCAGCGCGTCAGCCTGCTCGCTCTGGGGGCGGGTGGCGTGATCTTTCCTGAGGTCGTGCCAGATCGTCCAGGCGAGTGAGGCGACGCTGACGAGCAGGGCGGCGAGTGAGACCGGATCCGCGAGGCGCTTCGGCGGATCCAGCGGGTCGGCGTTGAGTTCCTGTTCCACCTGCGCCGGCAGGTCAGGGCCGAGCGTGGCGGTCAGGCGGGCGGCGGCGAGGCGGGCGATGCTGGAATTGGACGGACGAGTGCTCTGCTTTCGCCAGCACAGGCCCTGCTGCCGACGGTCGGCTGACGGCCAGATCGTGCCGAAGATTGAGCGTCCGCTTGCGGCGGTTGTCGCGCCGGAACCGGACAGTCGAAAAGCCATCCACGGCGGCCATACCCAGGCAGGCTGTGCTCCGCCTGACTACGACCGGGTGATCGTCACTTCGAACGGCGCCGAGGCACCATCTGGAAACCGGTCAATGCCTGCTGCGCCGAGCTATCAGAACACCAGCCGGCCGCCGACGACGATCAGTGTCATCGCCAGGATCGGCCGCAGCACCGCATCCGGAATATGCGCCGAGAGATAGCTGCCAAGCACGATCCCCGGAATGGACCCTCCAAGCAGCGACATCAGCAGCGGCCAGTCCACTGAGCCCAACCACCAATGACCCAGACCTGCCACGAACGTCAGCGGCACGGCATGGGCGATGTCTGACCCGACGATGACCGCCATCGGCACACGCGGATACAGCATCAGCAACGCCGTGACCCCCAGCGCGCCGGCGCCGACCGAGGAAATCGTCACCAGCATGCCCAATACCACGCCAATGATAATGGTCAGCCGGGCGGCCTTGGCGGCCGACACACGTGCCAGCACCGGCTCGATGTGCTTCAAAAACGATCGGCGGAATATCAACGAGAGCGCAGTCAGCAGCAGCATCACGCCGAGCAACGTCCCGATGACGCGTTCGCTGGTGGGGCCGTTGACGTCGTAGTGCGAGAGGGCCGCCAACGTGACCATTGTCGCCGGCACACTGCCGGAGGCGAGCCGCGCCACGATCCGCCAATCGATCGTGTGATTGAGGCCGTGCACCATTGTCCCGGCGGTTTTCGTGGCGGAGGCATAGAGCAGGTCGGTGCCCACCGCGGTGGCCGGGTGCACGCCGAAGAACAGCACCAGGATCGGTGTCATCAGCGCGCCGCCACCCATCCCGGTCTGCCCGATCAGCAGGCCCACGAAGAACCCCGAGAACATGAAACGCGGGTCAAGGGTCGAGAACAGGTCCATCCGGAACCCTCTGGGCGATGCAACGACATCTTATACCGCTGGCTGCCCTTGATGACCCTATGGACCCTTTTCAGGTTGGTGTCGCCCCGGACAGCGCACTGGCTCGCAGCGTGTCGAGCGGCACCAGGGCGCCGTCCCGCTCGACATGCCAGAACGTCCAACCATTGCACGACGGCGCGTTCTGCAGTGCCGCGCCGACCTTGTGGATCGACCCGCGGGTATCACCGGCGGCAACCGTGCCATCGGCGCCCACGACCGCGCTTACCCGCCGTTGCCGGTCGAACAGCCGGGTCCCCGGCGGCACTACCCCCTGTTCCACCAGGTTCCCGAACGGAATTCGGGGCGCGTCCCGCTTCGTCGGCGTCATCGCAATCCCGTCGTCCGAGCCGCGACGCGTCCGCCGCAGCCGGCCCCAGGCGGCCTCGACATAGGCCGGATGCCGCTCGATCGCGATGAAATGCCGGCCCAGACGGCGGGCCACGACGGCGGTGGTGCCAGTGCCGGCAAACGGGTCGAGAATGACGTCGTCATGCCCGGTGCTGGCCAGCAGGACCCGGTGCAACAGCGCCTCGGGCTTCTGGGTCGGGTGTAGTTTCAGGCCGTGCTGGTTGCGCAACCGCTCGGGGCCGGTGCACAGCGGGATCAGCCAGTCGCTGCGCATCTGGATGTCGTCGTTCAGCGCCTTCATGGCCTGGTAGTTGAACTTGTGCCGCGAGGCGCGGCTTTTGGCAGCCCAGATCAGGGTTTCATGCGCGTTGGTGAAGCGGCGGCCGCGGAAGTTCGGCATCGGGTTGGACTTGCGCCAGATCACGTCGTTCAGGATCCAGAACCCCATGTCCTGCAGGATTGCGCCGATCCGGAAGATGTTGTGGTAGGCGCCGATGACCCAAAGTGATCCGTCCTTGCGCAGCAGCCGTTGGCACTCGGCGAGCCAGGCGCGGGTGAAGCGGTCGTATTCGGAGAAGTCGGCGAACTGATCCCAGTCGTCGTCCACACCGTCGACCAGGCTGTCGTCGGGACGGCGCAATTCGCCACGCAGTTGTAGGTTATAGGGCGGGTCGGCAAAGACGCAGTCGATCGACCCGGTTGGCAGCATCCGCATCATCTCGATGCAGTCGCCCAGGAGAATCTGGTCCAACGGGAGTTCGTGAACGATGTCCAAGCGGGTTCCAGGGCGGGTTCCAGGGCGGGTTCCAGGGCGGGTTCCAGGGCGGGTTCCAGGGCGGGTTTTTGCATGCGGCCGGTTGTGGTGGGCCTGTGGGCCGCTGCGTCATGGTGACGGAGCGGGCGAAGCCGCGTCAATCGCATAACAGCCGCCATATGTCCCTGCGACGGTTATGCGTGGCCAGCAGCCGCAAAGGGTCTGTACTGGGCCGCGGCCCATCGGCAGGCGTGCGTGGCCTCGTGAGGCACTGCGACACCGTTGGTCTTGCGAACCATCTCGGAATGTGAAACGATTGCGCAGTCGCATCGCCGTGCTCCGGAGGTGGAGAGACGGCTTTGTGCCGGGAGACGCCGATGAGTCACTCGTCGCGCCTGGCATCCGTGGTTCGCCGCTGATGTTGCTCGGTCATATCTTGCTTCTGCTCGGCGTTGCAGGGCTGGCCCCGATCTTCGTCGGCGTTGGCACCTGGGTGCGATCGGCCCGAACAGCGGTTCAGCCGGCGACACGGCCGCGGCCGTTGCGTCGTAAGCCTGTGCCGCAGGCGCCGGCCGACCTCGCTTTGGTACCGGTCAATCGCGAAACGACATTCGCACCGGATGTGCCATGGTTCAGCTTTTATGACCCGCTCGATCCGGTTTCCGGCAAGCAACTGGCATTTCAGAAACAACCGCCGGAATGCTGCCCGCAAGCCCAGGATATAGGGTATGCAGCGAGTTGGTGGTTGTTGCTGGCGCATCTCAAATATCTGACGATGCGCAAGCCAGCGACGAATTTGGCGATGTTGGCGACGCAATGGTTGCTGACGGATGACGCCGGGTACTTGAATAACCGGCCGGTGACCGGGTGGGCTCTTGGCACGTGGTTCCCGCCAGGCAGCATTGTCGAAAAATGCCGTGGCATACTTGCATGGCTGACCTGGACGGTGGTGACGGTGGCCTTGGCGCTGCTCGGCGCGATCGTTTTGCCGGTGATTTGGCACGCTGTCGTGGCGGCGTTCTGGGAGATCTGGTCCAAGGTTCTCGACGAAACGGTCGGTCGGCCGTCGCCATGACTTTCTGGGAACGCTTGCTGATCCTGTCCGATGTCGCGATCTGGACGCCCGTGGGGGTCGGCATCATCGCCCGCGTGTGCTTCTTCGAACCCGGCAAGAACGTGGCCGATCAGGAGGCGGATCCTTCGCCGGCGCCCGATGCGGATGATTTCCGGTTGGATAACGATGAACCCGAGGCGGGAGATCCGAACTTCGTTTCGTATAGCGATCGCCCGCTGCCGCGCGGCTCGTGATTCAGATCAGCTGCCTTGCAACCGGCCCAAAGCCGACGCGGTGATGCGGGGTGGGGCCCAGTCGTTCCAGGGCCTGCTGGTGTGCAGCGGTGCCATAGCCGGCGTTGGTGTGCCAGAAATAGCCGGGATAGCGGCGGCCCAGTCGCTCCATCAGGCGGTCGCGGACCACTTTGGCAACGATTGAGGCAGCGGCGATCGACAGGCTGATACCGTCGCCGCCAACGACACACTGCACAGCGCAGGGCAGCCTCGGCGGAAAGTTGCCGTCGACCAAAGCCAGGTCGGGTGGGATAGGCAGTCGCCTGACCGCCCGGTTCATCGCCAGCATCGCGGCGTGGAGGATGTTCAGCCGCTCGATCTCGGCGACCGAGGCAGCGGCGATAGCGATCTCGGCC
>JBEKQQ010000085.1:0-26074 GCA_049519555.1 Acetobacteraceae bacterium | reverse complement strand
ATCGTTTGGCGGCCTTCGCATCCCGCCGCGGCTGAACGAGAATGTCGAGCACGACGCCATCCTGGTCCACCGCGCGCCAAAGGTAGTGCTGTACTCCCTGGATGCGAATGAACACCTCGTTCATAATACCACTTATCTCCCGGCCGCGGCCGGCGGTGGCGGTAATAGGGGTCGCACAGCTGTTTCACGCCGTCAGTCTCGCCGGCTCCGGCTTCCCGGGCCAGATCGGGTTAACGTGACAATGCCCCTCCCAGCTCACCCATGCCCAAGCATATAGCGCCCGATCTCCTGCGGATCAGCACCGGCGGCGGCGATGTCATGCGCCACGCGCCCGCCGTGCATCACCACGATGCGATCCGCCAGTTCCAAAATCTCGTCCAGGTCTTCTGATATCAACAACACCGCGGTCCCGGCATTGCGCGCGGCCATGATTCGGGCGCGGGTTTCCGCGACCGCCTTTACGTCCAGCCCAAAACACGGATTAGCAACGATCAGCAGCCGTACCGCCCCATCCAGTTCTCGCGCCAGTACGCAACGTTGTACGTTGCCACCGGACAACACGCCGATCGGCACCTCCGGTGAGGGCGCCCGAATGCCATAAGCCGAGATCATGGCTTGCGCACGCGCCGCCATGCCGGACCGGTTCAGCCAATGCCGGACTTTCCCGCCCTCGCCGCGATCGAAGCTGCGCAGCGCCAGATTGTCCACCACGCTCATCCCGGGCACACAGCCATTGCGCAGCGGTTCCTCCGGCAGCACCCGCACGTCATGCGCCTGCGAATCCATCCGGCCTGCGCCATACGGAGCGCCATCGACCTCGACCGCGCCGGACTCGATCGGACGTTGCCCGCCCAACACTTCGACCAGATCCTTCTGGCCATTGCCCGACACACCGGCGATGCCGACGATCTCCTTCGCGTGCACGATTAGCGTGTCGATCGCCAAACCGGCCCGGCCTCCCTCGGTGGGCGTGCGCAGGTCGCGAACCGCCAGCCGCTCCTCGTTCGACGGTTTGCCCAACCGTTCCGGATCGGCCGGTGCGTGAGGCTCGCCGATCATCATCGCGGTCAGGTCTTCGGGGCCCAGATCGCGGACCGCACCGGCACCGGCGAACCGGCCGCGGCGCAGAACCGTGACCTCGTCGACGAACTTCGCCACCTCTTTCAATTTATGCGTGATGATCACGATGGTGAGTTGCCCGGAATGCGCGAGATCGCGTACCAGGCCGAGCATCTCATCCGCCTCCTGCGGCGTAAGCACCGAGGTCGGCTCGTCCAGCACCAGAAAGCGCCGCTTCAAATAAAGCTGCTTGATGATTTCGGTCTTCTGCCGTTCCCCCGCCGCCAGCGTCCCGACCTCGGCATGCAGCGGCACCTTGAACGGCATCTCGCGCATAAAATCCGCCAGAGCCCCCAGTTCCTTCCGCCAATCGATCACGCCCGGCACATCGCGCCGCGACATGACAAGGTTCTCGGCCACGGTCATCGATGGAACGAGGGTAAAATGCTGATACACCATGCCGAGACCCAGAGCGTCGGCATCCGCTGGCCTTTCGATGGCCACCTCATGGTTATCGACCAGGAACGAACCCTCGTCGGCGCGATAATACCCGAGCAGACATTTCACCAACGTGGACTTGCCGGCGCCGTTCTCACCCAGAAGCCCGTGCACCGTCGCCGGATGCACTTTCATCGAGACATCGGCGAGCGCATGGAACGGGCCGAAGCGCTTGCCGATGCCGATCGCCTCGACACCGATGGCGTGGCTCGCCTCGCTGCTGCTCATGCCAGCGCCGACAGCAATGTGGCGCTGTCGCTGACCGCGCCAAATACGCCGCCTTGCATCTTGACCATTTTCACCGCGGCCGCGTGGTTGCCGGCATCGGTGGCGCCGCAGCAATCCTCCAGCAACAGGCACTCGAAGCCGCGGTCGTTGGCTTCTCGCATCGTCGTGTGGACACAGACATCGGTGGTGATGCCGCTCAACAGAATGTTGCGGATGCCTCGGGTCCGCAGAATCAGTTCCAGATCGGTGGCGCAGAAACTGCCTTTGCCTGGTTTGTCGATGACGATCTCACCGGGCAAAGGCGACAGCTCCGGAATGATCTCCCAACCCGGTTCGCCACGCGTCAGAATGCGACCGCACGGCCCCGGATCACCAATGCCCGCACCGATGCGGCGCGACCGCCAGCGCTTGTTCTCCGGCAAATCCGACAGGTCGGGACGATGGCCCTCGCGGGTGTGGATGATCGTGTAGCCGCGCGGCCGCAACGCCGCCAGCACACGGGAAATCGGTTCGATCGGTGCACGGGTCAGCGACAGGTCATAGCCCATTTTGTCGACGTAGCCACCAACACCGCAGAAATCGGTCTGCATGTCGATCACGATCAGGGCGGTGGTTTCCGGTGCCAGCGAGGCATCGAACGGCCACGGATACGGATCGGCATCGATGCTGAGATTGGTCATGCTCACCTCCCGATCGAAAGTTGGCCCGGCATGCCGCGCAACGAACCGCCGCCGCGCGCGCTGATGATCAGCACAATCAGGGTGACGACGTATGGCGCAGCGTAGAACAGGTAATAGCCCCAGGTGACGCCGACCGTTTGCAGCGAGGGACCGAGTGCCCCGGCCGCACCGAACAGCAACGAGGCATAGATGCAATTGATCGGGTTCCAACGCGCGAAGACCACCAGAGCCACTGCCATCAGGCCTTGCCCGGATGACAGGCCCTCGTTCCAACTGCCGGGGTAGTACAGCGACAGAAAAGCTCCACCGATTCCGGCCAACGCGCTGCCGGCTGCGGTCGCCAGGAAGCGGGTCCGGTCGATCGGCAGACCCAAGGCGAGTGCGGCATCCTGGCTGTCGCCGACGATCCGGATCCGCAAGCCCATGCGAGTGGCGCGGAAAAACCAGTGCATCGCTACTGCGGCCGCAATCCCCAGAAAAAACAACGGGCACACCAGCAATGCATTCCGCAACTGGGCCGACTGCGACCACCAGGCCAGCGGGATTCCTGGCAACAACGGCGCGGACGGCTGGATATACGGTTTGCCGAAGAAGAACGCGATGCCGGTGCCCGCCAGCATAATGGCGATGCCCATCGCCACGTCGTTGACCCGGGCCAGCGAGCACACTGCACCGTGCAGCCCGCCCAACACCAATCCAGCCGCCGCTGCGGCCAGCACGCCGGACCAGGGACTGCCGGTCTCGTAGGACGTGGCGTACGCGACCATCGCACCAAGCACGAGTACCCCTTCATTGCCCAGATTGATGCGGCCGGATTTCTCGGTCAGGCATTCACCGATGGAGACAAACAGGAATGGGGTGCTGACGCGCAAACTGCCCGCCAACATGGCGCCTCCGACGGTCCCAAGAGCGGCAACGTCGGCCATCAGCCGCTCCCGCGCGGCTGGAACCACCTGATGCGACCGTAGATGGTATCGCTGGCCAGAATGGAGACGAAGATCATCCCCTGCAGCACCTGCACTGTTGCATCCGGCAACCCCATGCGCCGCTGCAACAGGCCTCCCGCGGCACCAAGCCCGCCCAACAGTACGGCCATCGGCATGATCGCCAGCGGGTTGAAACGGGCCAGGAAGGCGATGAGGATACCGGTGTAGCCATACCCCGCTGCCAGCGATGCGTTGGCCCGGCCGAGTTCTGCCGCCACTTCGATGGTACCGGCAAGGCCGGCGCAGGCGCCTCCCAAGGCGCAGGCCATCACGATGAGCCGGGGCACTGGCAGCCCCTGCAACTGTGCCGCGCGTATGTTGCCGCCGGTTACCCGGCCGGCAAAACCGATACTGGTCCGGTAAATCAAAACCCAGCACAGCACGCAGGCAATAACGCCGACCGGGATGCCGGGATGCACATCGAACCACGGCACGTTGCCAAGCATGTTGGCGTCGCCAATGCCGTAGGTGGACGGCTTGTTCAGGCTGGCCGGATCACGGAACACGCCCTCCACCAAATGATTGAACACCGCGATGCCGATGTAGGCGAGCACCAGACTGGCGATGACCTCATTGACGGCCAGTCGCGCGCGCAGAAACCCGGTCAGGCCAATCCACAGCGCGCCCATGCCGGCACCGGCAATTGCCATGACGGTCCACACCAGCAATGGATTGGTGTGTACCAGCGGCAGCGCAGCGATCGTGGCGGCCAGACCGCCCAGTACGACGGCCGCCTCACCGCCGATGACCACGAGGCCAAGCTGGCCCGGCAGGGCAACGCACAGCGAGGTCAGCAGCAATGGTGCGGCCCGTTGCAAGGTATTGCGCCAGGAAAACCAACTACCGAACGCGCCGGTCCAGACCAGATCGACGAAATCGGCCGGCGATTGCCCCAGCGCCAGCAGGAAGATGGAAAACAGGATCACCGCCGCCAGCAACGCGAGCAGAGGAGCCAGCAGCGCCTCCAGCAGGCGGCGCCACTTATAGGTCGTGTCGCCGCCGGCAGGCCGCGCGGGCGAACTGGCGGCGATTGCGGTGGCCTCGCTCATCGCCGTCAGGCGATCGCACCGTGCACGCCCTCGACGAGGTAGTTCAGCGATTCCAGTTCGACCGCGGTTTCCGGGTACGCCTTGCCGGCGGGAATGACTTCGTTGCCTTTGTTATCTTTCATCGGACCTTTGAACACTGCAAAGCCACCCTTCAGGATCTCCGCCTTCACCGCGTCGACGTTCTTGCGCCCGTCCGCGTTCAGGCCCGGACCGTAGGGTGACATCTTGATGAAGCCCTCGGCCAGCCCGCCGCGCACAAAGTTGGGCAGTGGCTTGCCGGTTTCCTCATCGTTGAGGAACTGCTTGTAGACGGTGATCCAGTTCCATTCCGCACCTGTGAGATACCCCTTGGGTGCGAGTTTCGCCTGATCGGCATGGTAGCCGCAGGCGAAGATGCCGCGGCGCTCGGCGGTTTCCATGATTACCTTGGGGCCGTCGACATGGCAGGTGAGCACGTCGATGCCGCCGTCAGCCAGACTGTTGGCAGCCTCGGCTTCCTTGACCGGCATCGACCACTCGCCGGTGAAGATCACCTGTGTGGTGATCGACGGATCGACCGACCGGGCGCCCAAAGCGAAACTGTTGACGTTGATCAGCACCTGCGGGATCGGCTTGGCGGCGATGAAGCCCAGCTTCTTCGATTTCGTCGCATGCGCGGCGGCTATGCCGTTGAGGTACTGCCCCATCCCGATATAGCCGAAATACGACCCGGTGTTCATCGGGTCCTTGTCTTTCTGCCACAGCCCACCGCAGTGACGGAACTGGATTTTTGGGTATTTGGCGGCCATTTTCAGCATGTACGGATCGAAATAGCCGAAGCTGGTGGGGAACAGCAGAGTCGCGCCATCCAGCTGGATCATGCTCTCCATGGTCTTCGAGACGTCGTCCGTCTCAGGGACCTTTTCCTCTTCGACGATCTTGACGCCTGGCATCTTCTTCAACATCGCAGCGGCTTCGGCGTGCGCCTGGTTGTAGCCGTAATCGTCCTTCGCCCCGACATAGATAAAGCCGATAACCAACTCCTTCGCCTGGGCCGGCCGGATCGCCACGCCGGCGGCGAGGCCGAGACCACCCAGTAGGGTGCGGCGAGACAGGTCGGGATGCCGATGCATGCGATGTTCTCCTCGTTGGCGCGGCTTAGCGCGGCCCTGTCAATCGCCGGCAGGCACGGGCCGAGCGATACCAGTGTTTGGACCCCGGTACCGCCACGCAAGCCATATGCCAGGCGACCACCGCTTTGCTTTCACCACCCGACTGGCTACAGGGTGGGAAGGAATTGCGGAAAATTTAATCATTTGGTCATAATACGACCTACATACGGTTACATTCCGATCCATTTGCCGTATCATTGGCCTGGATCGCGGGGCGCACGATGCCTCCGACTTGCCCATGGCGCCGCAATATGTGGCAATCCTGCTCGGAACCCGGACGGTTCCTTCGGCGACCGCCCGGCCCAGTGTGTAACGGAACTGACATCTGGTGTCTGCCGACGCTGCGCTCCGTCGGCCTGACCAGGATGTGGCATTTCCGCGACGGTATTAGACCAGCAACCTGGTCTGCCCTGCACGTGGCATATCGATTGCTTCGGGCAGGATCATAGACCGTCAACAGGCGGCATATGAGGGGCGTTCTTGAACCAGAATTGACCGCGGGGGCGGCAGATCGAGTTGGCGGCGTGGCAACGGCCAATGCCGATCCAGACGATTGCCGGTGGGTTCATAAGAACGAAGGACAGGCAAGACCATGAAACGATTTTTGATAATGACCGCGGCGGCGCTGGGCTTCGTTGCGAGTCAGGCGCACGCGCAAAACTTCAGCGATACCTCGATCGGCATTCGAGATGGCCTGACCGTTTCGAATCCGGGCGGAAACTTCGATGACGTCGTTGGGAAGGGAACCCGCAATGTCAACAAGGTCATCCTGAACCTTGGGCACTTCGACGTTTGGGACTACGGCACGAATTTCTTCAACGTCGACGTGTTGTTTTCCAATCCTAACGAGGCAGCGACGAATTCGGCTGGCGGCTCCACTGAATTCTATGCGGTCTACCGCGCCCAGTTGAGCCCGGACAAGATCTTTGGAATTAACACCAAATTCGGTCCGTTCACGGCGATCAATTTCGAGATCGGCGGCGACGCAGAAGCAGAAAACAGCACGTTTGCGCCTGATAAGAAGCTGCTCGTTGCCGGGCCGAATTTCAACATAGGCTTGCCGGCCGGCTTCCTGAATATCGGCGCCCATATCGAGAAAGAATGGAATCATAACGGCATCGCCGGCGAGCTTATATCCGCTGGTGTTCCTGGCCCATTCGAATCCTCTGTCAGTTTCAGTCCCACGTGGGAATTTGAATTCGTCTGGCTTTACAGCCTGAAGGGATTAATTGGCCTGCCCTTGGACTTCAAGGGGTTCATGAACGTTGTAGGACCGAAGGGCCAGACCGGATTTGGCGGCAACACCTATATCGAAATCCTCGCCCGGCCAACGCTCAGCCTGGATATCGGCACCATGATATTCAACAAGCCCCATAAGCCTGATCTGTATTTCTCTGTCGAACTCTGGGAACATAAATTCGGCAACAGCGACACATTGCCTGGCGCCGAAGAGGTCGCCCCGGAGCTTGGTATCGAAATGCACTTCTGAGTTGCCTCGCGAGCATATCGATCGATTGACCGCGCCCCGCTCCTTACCTACGGTGGAGTGGGGCGGCGTGCCTTCAAATTTTTCGGGTCAGGCACAGCGGAATGGAGATTTATCAATCACTCGACTGGGGTGTGTTGCTCGACTGGGTCAGTCTGTTGCTGCGCTGGACCCACGTCGTCGCCGCGATCGCCTGGATCGGCTCATCATTTTATTTCATCGCATTGGATGCCAGTCTGCGACCCAATACCAGACTCGATCCACGGGTGAGCGGTGACACCTGGCAGGTCCACGGCGGCGGCTTCTATCAAATCCAGAAATACGTTGTCGCACCGGAGTTTCTGCCGGAGCATTTGACCTGGTTCAAATGGGAAGCGTATTCTACCTGGATCTTCGGTTTTGCATTGCTGGTGACGACGTATTACGCCAACCCGTCGGTCTACCTGCTGGACGCCACGGTTTCACGCATCGAACCATTGGACGCGGTACCCTTGGCGCTCGCGTCGTTGGTGCTGGGTTGGATCGGTTATGACCAGTTATGCCGCTCCTGGACCGGGCAGAACACCGCCCGCCTGGCAGCTTGCGGATTTGCTCTGCTGGTTCTGGTCACTTTCGGATTTTGCCACGTGTTCAGCGGCCGCGGCGCATTTTTGCAGGTCGGCGCCCTGGTCGGGTCGATCATGGTCGGCAATGTGCTGTTCATCATCATCCCGAACCAGCGCAAAACCGTGGATGCATTGATCGCCGGACGCGAGCCCGAGGCAATCTGGGGCTATCAAGCGAAACAGCGCTCGATCCACAACAATTATCTCACGTTGCCGGTCGTGTTCGTCATGCTCAGCAACCACTATTCGTTCACCTATGAGACGAAGTGGAACTGGCTGATCCTGTCATGCATTTTCGTGGCCAGCTTCCTGGTGCGGCACTATTTCAACACAATGCACACCGGTGCCGCGCCGGATTGGCGATTGTGGCCGGCCGCCGCGCTTCCCATCGCAGTGGCGGCGCTGCTGACGTTGGTGGACAGCTATAGCCCGGTGACCAATACCGCCGAGAAGCCGATCAGTTTCACCGAAGTGCGCATCATCGTGGAACAGCGCTGCCATGTCTGTCATTCGGCACACCCGAAGTTCCCGGCGTTTTCCGAACCGCCGAAGGGGGTGATGTTCGATACGCCTGCACAAATCCTGCAATATTCCAAACAGATTTATGCCCAGGCGGTGAAAACTCATACGATGCCGTTGAACAATATCACTGAGATCACCGAGGCCGAGCGGGCTGCGCTTGGATCCTGGATTGCCGCGGGTTCGAGGGCGAATTGACCGTGCGCAGCGCCATTGATCTCGACACAATCAACACTTTGGGTGTCGATGCGTTCACCGCAGTGCTTGGCGGTATCTTCGAGCACTCGTCATGGGTTGCGCGTGCTGCCTGGAATGCGCGGCCGTTCGTGTCGGTAGCGGCGTTGCATGCAACCATGGTTTCGGTCGTGGCGAACGCCGGAACGGAGCTTCAACTTACTTTGTTGCGTGCGCATCCGGAACTGGCGAAGACCGGACCACTGACGGCAGCGTCGGCAGCGGAACAAGGCGCCCTCGGTCTGAACCGGTTGGAAACCGAGGAGGCGGAGGCATTCGCCCAACTCAATGCCACCTATCGTAAGCGATTTGGCTTTCCATTCATTATCGCCGTCCGCGGCCAGCGTGATCGTGCCGCGATCCTTGCCGCGTTGTCCGCCCGGCTCCAGAATTCGCCGGACCAGGAACGAACGGCCGCATTGGCCGAAGTCGCGAAAATCGCGAGATTTCGTCTGGATGACCTGATCATGCCGCCCACCCATGGTGGTTGAAGCCGGATCAGGCCGGCTGACGGTGCACGCGCTCGATATGGCGCTTGGCAAGCCGGCCGAGGGACTGCCGCTGTCTCTGTTCCGTATTGGCAACGTCGTTCGGACACAGTTGGGTGCGTGGCATACCAACGCCGATGGACGCTGCGATGCCCCGCTGCTGGCGGGAGATGCGTTGTTGCCTGGCGCTTACGAGATTGTCTTCAACGTCAGGGCCTGGCGGCAAATGGCGGCTGCCGGAGACCCCGGGTTCTACGATCTGATCCCAATTCGATTTCGCATTACCGATCCGGTTGCACATTACCATATCCCGTTGTTGTTATCCCCCTACGGTTACTCGACGTACCGTGGGAGTTGACACATCGGCGGACACATTACTCAATAGTCCCCATCGCGCCGGTTCCGTTCACGTCCTCCTCCGGTCCAATACGACAAGCGCAACATCCGGACCCTGGAGCAGCTTCCCATCAGATTGGACCAGCTCAGAATTGGCCGCCCGTCCTGGCGAGCGAAGCGATCTCGGTCGGGAAAAGCATGCAGATTGCTTCGCTTCACTCGCAACGGCGGTGACGGGCAGTGCAGCAACCTGATCGGAAACCGCTCTAAGCTGACCGTACCGAAGGGCCCGGCAACTCCGCCGAAACGGAGAGTGGGTTCGGGCGGTTGATACCAGCGTTCAACCGGCACGGCCCAGAAACTGGACCGGTACTGGATTCATCGCCGTCTCAATCCGCTTCCTGGGCGCCATGCACATCCACCGGAAGCGGATGGAATTCGGCATATTTCGACAGGAAGAACAGAATTCCCGCCACGCCGAGATAACCCACCGCAACCGTGATCGACGATCCGACCTGGATCGCCTCGCCATGGATAAAGCCGAAGAACGTGAAGATCGCTCCGGCAAAGGCAAACCCTGCCGCCTTGTCGAATTCTCGGTCGATGATGAATACCGTGATGGCGCCAAGGATAATGCCGGCCAGGGTCGCACCGCCGCCGAGTGTTTCCAGACCCTGATACAGGACGCCAACCTGCGCGAGCTTGGCAAAACCCACCGTCGCCGCGTTGGTACCGGCCGCGCCCAAAGCGTTGTCGATTTGCGTATGGCCCCAGGCCGCGATTTGCGGCAGCAAGGCCAGAACGATGGCCGGCGCATGGCGATGCGGCGACTCCTGGAACGCCTGCGAACCGATCAACATGCCGATGTAAAGCAGGATCGGCAGGATCGCGACGACCGGGATCAATGCCATCATCACGGCGATGATACCGAACCAGGTCAACACCAGCACGATGATGCCGGTCATTGCGGAATAGCCGATCCGCCCGCCCATCGCCTTCCATCCGGGATGGCCGATATATACCGCGTTGATGAACGGATTGCCCAACAAGCAACCGATCAAACTGATGACCCCGTCGGCGGTCAGCACACGCGTAGTGGGAAACGAGTCGCCCGCCGCCGATGCGCTCTCGACATTGTCCAGTGCCTCGATCAGGTCATAGATGCCGAACGGAATTGCAGTGACCAGGATCGTGCCCAGATACTTGAACCCTCCGAACGTGTAGAGGAACGCCGGAAGCGGGTAGGAGAAGCCGAAGTTCGAGAAGGAACCGGTGAGTTTGGCCAAAGTCAGATCGCCAAATCCGAGCCCGAACAAATTCGAACCCCAGGCGATGATGGTACCCACGAAGATTGCCACCAGTCCGCCCGGCACGCCGCCGAAATATTTCACGCCGCCGAACCAGTTGGCCAGGATGACCGCGAAGCAGACGACACCGATCACCGGCGTGGTGAAAACCTGCGCTGCCGGGCTCATGGAAATGAAGGTGATCGAGATGCCGGCCAGCGACCCTAGCAGTGCCGCCCGCGGCGTGATCTTGCGGATATAAGGTCCGATGAAGCCTCCCGCCATCAGCACAAAACTCTGCACAAACACCCAGGTCAGGCCGGCTTCCCATGCCTGGATCGGATCTTTGGTGGCGAGCATGATCGGCAGCATCACCACAAACGTCACCACGAACATGTGCGGGACACTGATACCCGAGGGCAGGGCGCAGACATCGGTACGGCCGGTGTCCTTCGCCAACTTCCAGGCGAGGAACGCATAATATCCGGTGCTCAGGAACAGCATCAGGCCCAGAGCCGGCAGGATACGGCCAAACACCAGTGCGTCCGGCATCCGCAGCACGAAGCGCAGCAGGCCGGTGAGCACCAGCACATTGACCAGGATGTTGGTGCCGAACCCAAACAAAGCGTTCCAGTCGCCGGGCACCCAGAATTTGGGCCGGCTCATCATGGTTGCACTCATCCCGCTCTTCCTTGTTCCGGTATGTTATTGTTTCAGCGCGGCGATCACAGCCTCGCTGTTCCCGACCCAGCCAAAAATCCCACCCTGGGCTTTGATCATCTTCAGCCCCATTTCCTGGAACTCCGCGAAATAGGACCCGACGCAGTCTGCCGGCACGAAGCAGTCGTAGCCGCGATCGTTGGCTTCGCGGACCGTGGTGTTGACGCAAACTTCGGTGGTAACGCCGGTGACCACCAGCCGCGTAATGCCGCTGTTTTGCAGGATCGCGTGCAGATCGGTGGCGAAGAAGGCACCCTTGCCGGGCTTGTCGATCACTGGTTCGCCTGGCGCCGGATACAGTTCCGGAATGATGTCGTGACCAGCCTCGCCGCGCACCAGAATGCGGCCCATTGGACCGGCATCGCCAATACACGTCGCGCTCCGGCCGCGGATCTTTTTCGCCGGCGGCAGGTCGGCGAGGTCCGGTCGATGGCCCTCGCGCGTGTGCATCACCATCAGTCCGGCCGCACGCCAGGCTGCCAGCAGTCGCTGGTTCGGTTCAATCGTCCGGCGCAACTGCGACACGTCGTTGCCGAGCATCTCGCCAAAGCCGCCCGGTTCGAGGAAGTCGCGCTGCATGTCGATGATCAACAACGCGGTGTGGGCTGGCTCGAATTCAAACGGGTATGGTTCAGCGTCGATGGCGGTCATGGTGTCGCTGTCCGGTCCAGAGGGCTGATCGGGGCGGGTACCCGGGAACCAGGCGGCGCATTGGGGCACCCTTTGAAATTGAGGCTTTCAGCACTGCCGGAACAGGTTCTGGCATCCTCGCCTCTGGCCCTTTCCCCGCGCGCTGTGCGCTGATTACGAAGACGCCTGCAACCGCCATGCCACCACGCGTCAGGTGTCCGGCGGTCGGTCCGATCGCCAGGGGAATTGACACAAAAAGGGTTCGTCCACTTCCTGAGGTATCTGATCCGATCAGCCGAATGGAGGGGCAGCCTAATTTCCAGGCTTTTGACCAGTATTTACACATAGACCGCATAAATTGAATTCATCCAGCGTAATGCTGGAAATCGACAGGCTAAAAAACGGGCCAACCATGCACAATAGCGGTTGCCCAGTTCCCTCGGTTGCCTTTAGCATCGCATGAACAGGGGAAAGTGGTTGCGGAATGATGCGGGGGCAAGCAAATCCCACTTTGCAACGTTACGCCGGCCGGCGGTCGCCCGGACAATGAGGGATGTGCTCCACTTCCTGCTCGGCGATGAAACGCGGCACCTGCGCCACGTCAGTCCTACCCTGACCGTTCTTGAATATCTCCGCACCGTCGAGAGACTATGCGGCACCAAGGAAGGCTGCGCCGAAGGCGATTGCGGCGCCTGCACCGTCGTTCTCGGCGAAGCGGCGAACGGGCACATGCGCTATCGTGCCGTGAATGCCTGCATTTTGTTCGTTCCCTCGCTCGACAACACGCAGCTCCTTACGGTCGAGCATCTGCAAGGCGCCGACGGCTCGCAGCATCCGGTGCAGCGTGCGATGGTGGAGCAACACGCTTCGCAATGCGGCTTTTGCACGCCGGGCTTCGCGATGTCGCTGTTTGCCATGCACCACGCTGCCGAGGCGGCGGATCGTACCGCGGTGAATGATGCGCTGGCAGGCAATTTGTGCCGTTGCACCGGATATCGTCCGATCGTGGATGCCGCGCTCGCGGTGAACCGCGGTCAGCCAGCCGACCGGTTCTCTGCCGCCGGCAGCGAAACGGCCGCGCGGCTGACCGCGTTGGACACCGCAGGCACACTGGCACTGCACCATGGCGGCCAGACCTGGATCGCGCCCAGAAGTGTGGCGGAACTGGCGGAAGTATTGCAGGAGCATCCCGATGCTGTGCTGCTCGCCGGCGGCACCGATGTCGGGCTTTGGGTCACCAAGCAACATCGTGTTCTGGAAACGATCGTCACACTCGACGCGGTGCGTGACATGGCGGCGATCGAGGAAGTCGATGGCGTGTTGCGGATCGGCGCGGCTGCGGTTTATGAAAATGCCCTGGCGTTTCTGGGAGCGCATTGGCCGGATTTCTGCATTCTGGTGCGCCGCCTTGGCTCCCGGCAAATTCGCAACCGCGGGACGATTGGCGGCAATATCGGCAACGCCTCGCCGATCGGCGACACGCCACCAGCGCTGATTGCGCTCGATGCCACAGTGGTGTTGCGGCGCGGTACCGTGGAACGCGTGTTGCCGGTTGCGGAATTCTTCCTCGGTTACCGCCGCACTGCACTGCTTCGGAGCGAATTCATCGCGCGGATCGATGTGCCCCTGCCGCAACCGGGAAAGCAGTTCCGCTGTTACAAGGTGGCGAAACGATTCGATCAGGACATTTCGGCAGTCTGCGCTGCCTTTAATATCGAACTGGTTGATGGACGTGTGCGCGATATCCGCATCGGCTTCGGCGGCATGGCCGCAACGCCGGTTCGGGTGGCACCGGTTGAACAGGCGTTGATTGGCGAGGCCTGGACCGAAACCAATGTGGTTGCCGCAATGGATGGTCTGGATGCGGCGTTGACGCCGATTTCCGACATGCGTGCCAGCGCGTGGTATCGGCGCGTGGTCGCGCGCAACCTGCTGTTCAAATTCTTTCTGGAAACTGCCGCACCGGCGTCCCGTACCCGGTTGGAGAGTGCGGCATGATCGCGATCATCCCTGCTGGAGCCGCCATCGCGCACGATAGCGCCACAAAGCATGTCAGTGGCGCGGCGCGTTATATCGACGACCTTCCCGAACCGCCCGGCCTGCTGCACGCTTTCATCCATCTTTCGCCGCATGCGCACGCAAAGATCACCCGGCTCGACGTCTCGGCAACTGCAGCGATGCCAGGTGTCGCCGCGGTGATGACAGCGGCCGACATTCCGGGCGTGAACGACGTCGGGCCGGCGTTTCCCGGCGATCCGATTTTTGCGGACGGTCTGGTCGAATATCACGGCCAGTCCATCTTCGCTGTTGCTGCCGCCAGCATCGCGCTCGCCCGTGACGCCGCGGCGAAAGCGGTGGTCGAATACGACCTGCTGCCACCTGTTATGACCATCGATGAGGCGTTGGCCGCAGGGACCACCGTTTTGCCGACCCAGACCATGCGGCGCGGCGATGCCGGAGCGGCTGTGGCGCTGGCGCCGCATCGGCTGCAAGGGCGGATCGATGTCGGCGGCCAGGAGCATTTCTATCTGGAAGGCCAGGTCGCCATGGCCATTCCCGGTGAAGACGGCGACATGCTGGTGCATAGTTCCACGCAACACCCAACCGAGGTGCAGCATCTCGTCGCCCGCACGCTGAAGCTGTCCGATCACACCGTGGTTTGCGAAACCCGGCGGATGGGTGGTGCATTTGGCGGCAAGGAATCCCAGGCGTCGTTGATCGCTTGTGTCGCCGCGTTGCTCGCGCAACGTTCGAACCGGCCGGTGAAGCTGCGGCTCGACCGCGACGACGACATGAAGCTGACCGGCAAAAGGCACGAGTTCCGCATCGATTACGACGTAGGGTTCGATGCCGACGGCAGGATCCTTGGCGTCAGCTTCATGCAGGCCGGCCGGTGCGGGTTCTCGCCGGATCTGTCAGGGGCGATATGCGACCGGGCGATGTTCCACGCCGATAACTGCTATTATCTCGATCACGCTCACATCGTTTCGTATCGCTGCAAGACCAACAGCGTGTCGAACACGGCGTTTCGCGGCTTCGGTGGGCCGCAGGGCATGATGGGCATTGAGTGCGTGATCGACGATATCGCCCGCCATCTGGGCGTTGACCCGCTGCTGGTGCGGCAACGCAACTTCTACGGCACCACCGAGCGGAACGTGACGCCATACCATATGACCGTGGAAGACAACATCATTCCCGAACTGGTCAATGAACTGGCGGCGTCGGCGGAATACGCCAAACGCCGGGCGGAGATCGCCTCGTTCAACGCGGAAAATCAATGGATCAAACGCGGCCTTGCATTGACGCCGGTGAAATTCGGCATCTCGTTCACGCTGACGCACATGAACCAGGCCGGCGCGCTGGTGCATGTTTACACAGATGGCAGCGTGATGCTCAACCATGGCGGCACCGAGATGGGCCAAGGGCTGTATACGAAAGTGGCGCAGGTGGTCGCCACCGAGTTCGGCCTGGGCATCGACAGCATCAAAATTACCGCGACCACGACGGGCAAAGTGCCGAACAGCTCGCCGACGGCGGCGTCATCCGGCAGCGACCTGAACGGCAAGGCGGCACAGGCAGCGACCATTGCGATCCGCGAGCGGATGGCCGGAGTGGCCGCGAACGTACTGGGTTGCGCGCCCGCGGAAGTCGTATTCTCGGGCGGCATGGTGCGCGGCGGCGGCACTGAACTGACATTCGCCGAGGTTGCAAAACTCACCCATCGAGCGCGCGTGCAGCTCTCCGCCACCGGGTATTACGCCACGCCAAAGCTGCATTACGACACAGCGACGCACCGCGGCAGGCCGTTCTACTATTTCGCTTATGGCGCCGGGGTGGCGGAGGTTGAGATCGACACACTCACTGGCGAATACCGGCTGCGCCGGGCCGACATTCTGCACGATTGCGGGCAATCGCTAAATCCCGCACTTGATCTTGGCCAAATTGAGGGCGGCTTCGTACAGGGCATGGGCTGGCTGACAACTGAGGAATTGTGGTGGGACGAGGCGGGCCATCTGCGTACCCATGCGCCGTCGACCTATAAAATCCCCGCGTGCAGCGATGTGCCGGCGGCATTTAACGTGTCGATCTATGCCTCCGGCCGCAACGTGGAAGACGCCATCTACCGTTCCAAGGCGGTCGGCGAACCGCCTCTTATGCTGGGCATCGCGGTGTTTCACGCATTGAAAGATGCGGTTGCCTCGGTCAGCGAGGATGGGATCGTGCCGCGCTTCGATGCACCGGCTACACCGGAGCGGGTCCTGATGGCGGTGATCGCAGCCCGCGCGCGCACTGCCGAGACAACCGCGAAGGCGGCCGAGTGATGCGTTCGTGGTTACGAGGTCTGGCCGATCTGGAACGGACCGGCGAAGCTTCGGTTCTGGTCACCATCGTGACTGCGCGTGGCTCCACCCCGCGGGAGGCCGGCTGCAAGATGGTGGTTACCCGAGACACCCAGTACGATACCATTGGCGGCGGGAATCTGGAGTTCACCTGCGTCGCAACCGCGCGTCGGCTGCTGGACGGAGCCGACCACCCGGTACTGTGCGACTTTCCGCTCGGACCGGCTCTGGGCCAGTGCTGCGGCGGCCACGTCTCGGTCCTGTTTGAGCCGTTGCGGCCGGCGCTGTCGGATGTCGCGGTGTTTGGCGCGGGTCATGTCGGCCGCGCATTGGTCACCTTGCTTGCCGGCCTGCCCCTGCGGGTAAGTTGGATCGATACGCGGGCGGGTGCTCTGGCCGGTGGGCCGGATAACGTCGAGCTCCGCCACACGACGGATCCGGCGCGCGACGTCGCGGCGCTGCCTGCCGGGTCGATCGTTCTTGTGATGACGCATGACCATCAGATCGACTTCACGATCGTGGCTGCGGCATTAAGGCGCACCGATCTCGCTGCTGTTGGCCTGATCGGGTCGGAGACCAAACGCGCCCGTTTTGTGCGCCGTCTGACCCGGCTGGGGATGACGCAGGCTGCCGTCGGCCTATTGATCTGTCCGATCGGGATTCCAGGGGCAGGCGGCAAGCTGCCCGCCGAGATCGCTATTTCGGTCGCCGCGCAGATCTTGCAAATCCAGCAGCGAATCAAGGACATTCGGACGATGACGATGCAAATCCCGTGTCTCGTGCATAAGGCCGAGTGTACCGATTGCACCGGCGATTGCGCACAACACGCGGCCAACGGATGAGCCCGGAAGACCACATGCGCCGTGCCATCGCGCTGTCGCTCGAGATGATGCGGTCCGGCAAAGGCGGTCCGTTCGGCGCGGTGGTCGTTCAGGCGGGGAAAATCATCGCCGAGGGCTTCAACCAGGTCACCTCCAACTTCGACCCCACTGCGCATGCCGAGGTGGTCGCAATCCGGTCCGCCTGCCAGAGGCTGCAAACATTCGATCTCACCGGTTGCGAAATCTATACCAGTTGCGAACCCTGTCCAATGTGTCTCAGCGCCATCTACTGGGCTCGGTTGGAGCGGATTTATTTCGCAAACAGTCGCCAGGATGCTGCCGCAATCGGTTTCCGGGACGACTTCCTGTATCGCGAGATTCCGTTGCCGTTGGATCGACGCGCCATTCCAACTCTACCTTTGTTGCGCGCTGAAGGTCAGGCGGCGTTCGCGGAATGGGACCTCAAGCCGGACAAGGTGCAGTATTGACCGACGAGTATTATCTGCGGCTCACGCTGGACATTGCGCGTCGGGCGCGTGCAGCGGGCAATCATCCGTTCGCCGCCATTCTGGTGGGCCCCGATGGCGCGGTACTGATGCAGGCCGGCAACGCACATGGCGAGGCCGGCGACCGCACCGGGCACGCGGAACGTGTGTTGATGACCCGGGCAAGCCTCGCTTATTCGGCTGATTTCATGGCTGGCTGCACGCTGTTCAGCAGTGCCGAACCCTGTGCGATGTGCGCTGGCGCCGCTTATTGGGCCGGGGTCGGCAGGGTGGTTTATGGGCTGTCGGAACGCGATCTCGGTCTGCTGATCGGGCCGCATCCGGAAAACCTCACCATGAACCTGCCATGCCGCATCGTACTAGGCTCCGGACAACGTGCGACCGACGTGGTGGGTCCATTGCTGGAAGTTGAGTCGCGGGCGGTACACGAGGGTTTCTGGACCTGACATAACACCGTCTGGCGCGCGGTTTGCATGCTGTTCGTGTGGGTTCGGGAACACAGGAGCCAATAACAGGGAAGTGCCGATCCGCCACAGCGCCGTGCCTTCCCCGGACACAACAGAATCCAGTTCGCAGACAGATCCAGGTCCACGGAGTTCGCCATGCTAAGACGTCAGTTCACCCGGCTCGCCGGTATTGGTGCGGCGATGTCCGCAGCGCCGTCTCTCATCAGGCCGGCCCGCTCGGCGGAGCCGTTGAAGGTGGGGTTTATCTATCTCGGGCCGGTCGGCGATTTCGGCTGGACGTATCAGCACGACATCGCGCGCAAGGCCGCGGTCGAAAAATTCGGCGATAAGATCAAGACAACCTTTGTGGAGAACGTGGCCGAGGGACCTGACTCTGAAAAAGTGCTGAACGACCTGGCGAATTCGGGCCACAGGCTGATCTTCGCCACTTCGTTCGGTTACATGAATTACGTGCTCAACTCGGCCAAAAAACACAAGGCGGTGTTTTATGAGCATGCTACCGGCTACAAGCGCGCCGAAAACGTTTCAACCTATAACATCCGATTTTATCAGGCGCGCTATGTGCAGGGTGTGATCGCCGGTAAACTCAGCAAGGCTGGGCTTGCGGGCTATGTCGGCTCGGTGCCGGTGCCCGAGGTCGTGCAAGGTATCAACGCCTTCATGCTCGGCATGCAATCGATCAATCCGGCAGCGAAATTGAAGTTCGTGCTGATCAACTCGTGGTACGATCCGCCGAAGGAAGGCGATGCCGCCAAGGCGCTGATCGACCAGGGTTGCGACATCATCACCCAGCACACCGATTCGCCGGCTCCGTTGCAGGCGGCTGCCAGCCGCGGGATCAAGGCGTTCGGCCAGTCCACCGACATGTCGAAATTCGCGCCGACCACCGAACTGACGGCAAGCACCGATGTATGGGGGCCATACTACATCAAGCGGATCGACGACGTGCTGGCCGGCAGCTGGAAAAGCACCGACACCTGGGGCGGGTTCGACAGCGGCATGCTGGCGATGTCGCCATTTACCAACATGCCGCCGGACGTCGCAGCCTTGGCGACGGCGACCGTTGCGGACATCAGATCCGGCAAGAACAAGGTGTTTATAGGCCCGATCAACGACCAAACCGGCGCAGTGAAGGTCCCGGCCGGGACGTCGATGGATGACGGCGCATTGTCCGGGATGCAGTGGCTGGTTCAGGGCGTGGAAGGCAAATTGAGCTGAGGGATACCTCATGGCCCGGCCTGACCGGGCGGGCCATAGGGGTTGGAGCTGCCGATCGCCCGGGCAGGCCGGGCCATGACGATAAAGGGCCGTAATGAACGATCCAACCGCTCGCGATCCGGTACCACCCGGCCCACTGCTGCGAATGACCGGCATGACCAAGCAGTATCCCGGCTGCCTGGCCAACGACCATGTCTCGCTCACTGTCGAGCGAAAACAGATCCACGCACTGCTGGGTGAAAACGGCGCCGGTAAAAGCACGCTGGTGAAGATCATCTACGGCGTGGTCAAGCCCGACGAGGGTGAGATCATCTGGGAAGGCCAACCGGTTACGATCCAGAACCCGGGCCAGGCGCAACGGCTCGGCATCGGCATGGTGTTCCAGCACTTCTCGCTGTTCGAGGCGTTGAACGTGACCGAAAACATCGCCCTCGGCCTTGGCTCGAAAGAAGAGCGGGTCGGATTGCGTGAACGCATCATCAAGGTTTCCACCGAATACGGGCTGCCTCTGGATCCAGACCGCGTTGTCCACGATCTTTCGGTAGGCGAGCGCCAACGCATCGAGATCGTCCGGTGCCTTTTGCAGAATCCTAAGCTTCTGATCATGGATGAACCAACCTCGGTCCTGACGCCTGTCGAAGTGCGCAACTTGTTCGTTACCTTGCGGCGGCTGGCTGCGGAAGGCTGCTCCATCCTTTATATCAGCCACAAGCTGGAGGAAGTGCGCGCATTGTGTTCCGCCGCCACCATCATGCGACTCGGCCGCAACGTCGCCTGCGTCATTCCGGCCGAAAAGACCGTCAAGGAACTGGCGGAGATCATGATCAACATGGACCTGCACGCGCCAACCCCTAGGCCGCGACTGGAGAACAGCGCACAAGCCCGTCTGCAACTAGATCATCTGACGATCCGTTCGCCGAACCATTTCGGTACTGATCTCAAGGACGTTTCGCTGTCGATTGCCGGTGGCGAGATCCTCGGCATCGCCGGCATCGCCGGCAATGGCCAAACCGAACTGATGGATGCGCTATCAGGAGAAATTCTCGCCGGCAAACCGGAAAACGTCATGATCGACGGCGTTCCGGCCGGTCACATGGGTCCGCACGAGCGGCGGCGCATCCGCGGCAACTTCGTGCCCGAGGAACGCAACGGGCACGGTGCCGTCACTACCATGACGCTGGCCGAAAACGCCTTTCTGTCGGGCTTCCTACGCCATGCCCTGGTGCGCTTCGGGGTGATCGACAGCAAGCGCACGCACGCCTTCACAGACAGCATCATCAGGACCTTCGACGTGCGCACCACCGGTCCGAACGCCGAGGCGCGCTCGCTGTCCGGCGGCAATCTGCAAAAATTCCTGGTCGGACGCGAGGTGTTGCAAGAGCCCAGTGTTCTGATCATCAACCAGCCAACCTGGGGCGTGGATGCCGGCGCCGCTTTGGCGATCCATGAGGCGATCATGGGACTGGCCCGGTCGGGGACGGCGGTGATGATCATATCGCAGGATCTGGATGAGATTTTTGTGCTGGCCGATCGCATCGCCGTGATCGCCGGCGGCCGGATCTCGCAGCCGGTGCTGGCGCGCGATGCAACGATCGAGTCGATCGGCCGCCTGATGGGCGGCACCGCCGCCGCGGACGGCGTCACAGAGGAAAGACAGCCCGCTCATGCTTAAGATCGAACCGCGCGGCATTGAGTCAAAGTTCTGGCGCTATGCCTCGCCGGTGCTTGCGTTGCTGCTAACCGGCGCGACATCAGGACTGATCTTTGCCGGCATGGGGCGGCCCGCCGGCCTGACCGTCTACACCTTCCTGGTGGCACCATTACTGCAGCAAGATGGTCTGCAGGCGCTGGTCGTGAAGGCCGCGCCGCTGATCATGATGGGCGTCGGGCTGTCGCTGGCCTACCGTGCAAATGTGTGGAATATCGGCACGGACGGTCAGTTCACCCTCGGCGCGATCTGCGGCGGAGGCCTCGCTCTGGCGTTTCCCGACGCCCCCGCCTGGGCCATCTTCCCCGCCATGATGGTCGTCGGCACCATGGGCGGAATGGCCAGCGGAGGCCTCGTCGCCTGGCTGCGCATCCGCTTCAATGCCAACGAGATCCTGACCAGCCTTATGTTGACGTATATCACGCAATATCTACTGGTTTATCTGGTCGTTGGCCCCTGGCGCGATCCGCAGGGATTTGGCTTCCCGCAGACGGCGTTGTTCTCCGACGCCGCTGCGGGTCCCCGGCTGATTGCCGACACCAACGTCCATATCGGCATCCTGTTGGCCCCGCTGCTCGCCATCGCTTTGTGGTTCATGCTTGAGAAATCCTTGCTCGGATTTCAGTTCCGCGTGCTCGGCCAAGCGACGCGCGCCGCCAAATTCGCCGGTTTCAGCGAGAACCGGTTGGTCTGGATCGCCATGCTGGTCAGCGGTGGCCTCGCCGGCCTCGCCGGTTTGCTGGAGGCGACCGGCACGTTGGGTCAACTGACCACAACCTTGTCGCCTGGCTACGGCTTCACTGCGATCATTGTCGCCTTTCTCGGCCGGTTGAACCCACTTGGCGCGATCCCCGCCGGTTTGCTGCTGGCGTTGACTTATCTCGGCGGTGACGCGGCGCAAATCAATCTCGGGCTGCCGAATGCTGTCACAGGCATCTTCCAGGGCATCCTGCTGTTCTATCTTCTGGGCTGCGATTTCCTGCTGCTGCATCGTGTGAAGTTCGTGTCCCGCACGCGGCTTGTGTCTCAGGCCTCGGCGAGGGCTGTGTCATGACCGCATTGCTGGTTGCATTTCTGGTCAGCACGATCGCTGCCGCTACGCCGCTGCTGCTGGCCGCGACCGGCGAGCTGGTCGTGGAGCGGGTCGGGGTCCTCAACCTGGGCGTCGAAGGCATGATGTTGGCCGGCGCCATCGCCGCCTTCGCAACGGCGAACGAGACCGGGATCACTTCTCTTGGCATCCTGGCCGCGTTGGTCGCCGGCAGCATGCTGGCGCTGCTGTTTGCTGTGATTTCGCTGACCCTTCAAGCGAACCAGACCGCAACCGGGTTGGCGCTGACAATTTTTGGTCGCGGGTTCAGTGCGCTGGTCGGTGCCGGATATGTCGGCATCCCGGCCCCGACATTGCCAAAGTTGCATATCCCGCTGCTGTCGGACATTCCTGTGCTGGGACCGGTGCTGTTTTCACATGACATTTTGGTTTATGCGTCGCTGGTGATTCTCGCGATCGTTGCATGGACGATCCGCTCCACGCATCTTGGTCTGATTTTCCGGGCGGTTGGCGACTCGCATGACGCGGCGCACGCGCTTGGTTATTCCGTGGTGCCGATCCGTTACGCCGCGGTGGCGTTTGGCGGCGCGCTGGCCGGTCTGGCGGGCGCCTACATGTCGCTCGCCTATACGCCGCTCTGGGCGCAGGACATGACCGCCGGACGAGGTTGGGTCGCGGTCGCGCTGGTTACATTTTCGGCGTGGCGTCCGTTCTGGTTGCTGATCGGCGCATGGTTCTTCGGCGCACTGATGTATTTGTCGCTGTACGTACAGGCTTTGGGTGTCGCGATACCGTCGCCGTTGCTTTCCGCATTGCCGTACATCGGCACTGTGGTGGTGCTGGTGCTGATCTCCCGCGACGCACGGCGGATCATGCTGTATCGGCCGGCGATGCTGGGGCGGCCGTTCCAGGCGCGGGCGTGATCCCGCAGACCGCGCCGCTGTGGCTCCGCAACCCGCTCGGCATACTCGCCGAAGGCGCGGGCGGTGGCGTGGTGGTGCGCGGTGGACGCATCGAAGAACTGATCGCATCAGGGGCAAGTCCATCGGCTCCTGATGCCGTGGCGTTCGATGCCAGCGGCCATGTGGTGCTGCCGGGACTGGTCAACACACACCATCATTTCTACCAGACTCTGACCCGCGCCACGGCGGCCTCGCTGGATCGGCCGCTGTTTGGCTGGTTGACAGCGCTTTACCCGATCTGGGCTCGGCTGACCCCGGAGGCGATGGATGCCGCCGCGACCGTCGCGCTGGCAGAGCTTCTGTTATCCGGCTGCACGACCACCACCGACCACCACTACGTTTTCCCGCCCGGCCTTGACGAGGCGATCGACATCGAGATCGCCGCTGCTCAGGCGTTAGGCATGAGGGTGACCGTGACCCGCGGCTCGATGAACCGATCGCAACGGCATGGCGGCCTGCCGCCGGATTCTGTCGTCCAGGACGAGGATGTGATCCTCGCCGACAGCGAACGCCTAATTGCGCGGTATCATCAGACCGGACCGGATGCATCGGTGCAAATTGCTCTGGCGCCCTGCTCGCCGTTCAGCGTCACCACGTCATTGATGCGAGCGAGCGCAGAGTTGGCTGCGCGGCACGGCGTTCGCCTGCATACCCATCTTGCGGAAACAGCAGATGAGAACCGTTACTGCCAGGACATGCACGGCTGCCGTCCGCTCGACTACCTCGAGCAGTGCGGTTGGCTGCACGACAAGGTCTGGTTGGCGCACGGGGTCCATTTCGAGCCAACTGAAATGGCGCGTCTTGCCCAGGTCGGTGTTGCGGTAACGCATTGTCCGTGCAGCAACCAAATCCTGGGTTCCGGCCATTGCCTGGTCTGCGACATGGAACAGGCCGGCGTTTCTGTCGGACTGGGCGTCGACGGATCCGCCTCGAACAATACTTCCAATCTGATGCAGGAAGTGCGTGCAGCGTTCCTGCTGCAACGGGGCCGCTACGGTGTCGAGCGGGTCAGCCATCGCGACGCGCTGCGTTGGGCGACCACCGGCTCCGCTGCATGTATAGGCCGTCCGGAACTCGGCGTTATCCGGGTCGGCGCACCGGCCGATCTTGCGTTGTTCCGGCTGGACGAATTGCGCTTCTCCGGTGTCGGGGATCCGTTGGCGGCTTTGGTCCTGTGCGGTGCGCATCGCGCTGACCGCGTGATGATTGGCGGCACCTGGATCGTTGAAGACGGAGCGATCGGCGGCCTGGATGTGCCGGCGCTGATGCGTCGTCATGGGTTGGCGGCGATGGCCTTGACCTGAGGCTCCGGCGGCTGACCGGAATTTGGCGAGCACATTTAATGTGCGCAACGCTACACTTCAGGTAAGTGGGGCGGGAGGATGACGGTCGTGCCAGTGCGCAGCGATATCGATCCGGCGCGCGATCCAAACATCGTCGTGTGATCGCACATAGTCCACGAACCGCTCCAGCGCCGCCAAACGGCCAGGCCGCCCGGCGAGCCGGCAATGCAGGCCAATATTCAGCATCTTCCCCCGTCCTTCCCCGCCTTCGCGATACAGCACGTCAAAGGAATCCCTCAGATAGCCGAAGAACTGCTCGCCAGAGTTGAATCCCTGCGCGGTGGCGAAGCGCATGTCGTTGGCGTCGAGCGTATAGGGAACCACGAGATGGGGACCCTTCGGCCCATGCACCCAGTACGGCAAATCATCGGCATAGCTGTCCGACGAATAGCGGAAGGTTCCGTTTTCCAGAACGAGACCAAGCGTGTTCATCGAACAGCGGCCGAGATACCAGCCCAATGGCGGCGATCCTGTCACTTCCGCGTGCAGCGCGATCGCCTGCGCCATATGGCTGCGTTCGACGTCGCGTGGAACGTCCTTGTATTCGATCCATTTCAGGCCGTGCGACGCAATTTCCCATTGCGCCTCGTGCATCGCGGCGACCTGCTCACGCCCGCGCATCATCGCTGTCGCAACGCCAAATACGGTGACCGGAATCTGGCGTGATGTGAACAGCCGCCACAGCCGCCAGAAACCGGCGCGCGCACCATATTCATAGATCGATTCCATGTTCCAATGGCGCTGGCCCGGCCAGGCAGTGGCGCCGACGATTTCCGACAAGAATGCCTCTGACTGCGGGTCGCCGTGCAGGATGTTGTTCTCACCGCCCTCCTCGTAATTGACGACGAACTGAACGCAAATCCGTGCTCCGTCTGGCCAGGCCGGATCCGGCGGATTGCGTCCGTATCCGATCATGTCGCGGGGGTAATCGGACAGTTTTTCTCTCCTTCCTGCCGTGATGGCCAGGTGCCTTTGCCCAGTATGCTGGGATCGTTCAAGATGTTCAAACGGACGATCAATTCGGTCTGGTGCCAGTCGAGCTGCGTCGGCGTGAGGCTGCGACCGGCCGACAATGTGAGTGCGGCTACTCCGGTCATGCTCGCCGACGCGGCGGTGGAGCAAAAGACTGGTGTGACGATGTACTTGAAAAGCCGATTGTTGATCGGTACGGCATTGTCACGTGAACCCGATCCGGCCCGGGAAGCCGGAGCCGGCGAGACTGACGGCATGAAACAGCTATGCGACCCCTATTACCGCCACCGCCGACCGCGAGGTGTTCATTCGCATCCAGGGAGTACAGCACTACCTTTGGCGCGCGGTGGACCAGGATGGCGTCGTGCTCGACATTCTCGTTCAGCCGCGGCGGGATGCGAAGGCCGCCAAACGATTCTTCAAGAGGCTACTGAAGGGTTTGAAATACGAACCCCGCGTGATCGTCACCGATAAACTGAAGAGTTACGGCGTGGCGCGGCGGCAGATTCTTCCCAGGGTCGAACATCGGCAAAGCCGGTACCTCAATAATCGATCGGAGAACTCGCATCGGCCGACACGGCGTCAAGAACGCCAAATGCAACGTTTCAAATCTTCCCGGCAGGCTCAGGATTTCCTTTCGGCTCACGCTTTCATCCACGGTCACTTCCATCCACGCCGACACCTGATCCCCGCCAGCACTTATCGCGAGATTCGCTCCAAGGCTTTCAGGG
>JBEKQQ010000084.1:0-25929 GCA_049519555.1 Acetobacteraceae bacterium | reverse complement strand
GGCGAAGCGCCGCCCCTCCTCCAGCCTCTCCACCGGCGGCAGAGGAAATGCCGGCACGCCGCCGCCCATCACCAGAGGCGCCACCGTCACATGCAGCCGATCAAGCGCGCCGGCAGCCAGAAAGCGGGACACCGTCACGCCGCCGCCTTCAACAAAAATCCGCCGTAACCCGCGCCGCCGCAGCAATGCCAGGATCGCCGGGATATCAAGCCCGGACGGTCCCCGCGGTACCGGCAACACACGAGCGCTGCCGGGACCATCCCCACTTGCCAACTCTGGCGCGCAAAGCAGCAACGTTTCTGGACCGTCGTGAAACACCCGATAGGCAGAGCCAAGACGGCGATCCGGGTCGAGCACGACACGAACCGGGCTTGGTCCTTCGACCAAACGTGTCGTCAGCTGCGGATTATCGGCTCGGACGGTCTTCGCCCCGACCACGACGGCGTCGCACAAAGCGCGCAACTGGTGCGTGTGGCGAAGATCGTCCGGCCCACTGATCCAGACCGACTCGCCGCCGCGCGTCGCGATGTAGCCGTCCAGCGATTGGGCGATGCGGCCCAGTACAAACGACCGCCCGTCGGGCACCGGGGCGCGCAATGGCGCGAATAATTGGCTGCGCGCGTCATCAGCCACCGCCCGCGAAGATACCTCGACGATATGATCCATAATGCGCCCTTACCATGCCACCTTGGGTGACGGTAGTTGCGCCAGGTCGCAACCGCCTCACTCCTTCCTACGCTTAACGGCGACATTTATTCCCGGGTTTCTCTCCCCGGTACTGGGCCTGGACTTTTCAGGCTCGGGTCGACAACGCCATGGGGCCGGCCTGCTGCGCGCGTCGGCCCTGCAGCCCATAATGCGGCGCCACGGCGACCGAGGCAGCAGCGCGCACGATAATCCCGATCACCCGCTGCTGTGCGCCGATCGCCCGTTCCAGCAGCCGGCGGTTCTCCTGGGCAAGACCGTTCAACCGTGCGGTCATCGAGACCAGGTCCGGGGTTGACGGCAGGGACGTGGTGTCCTCGGCCGCCGTCAGCTCGGCGATTGCGGCGGTTTTTTCGGGCAGCAAGGTTACCGCCCGCCGCAGGTCCATCGCTCTTAGGGCGTCGTTTTCCCGATCCAATACATCGGCGAGACGTTGTGCCACGATAAGCAACGGCTTCGGCATCACGGTTTTCCTTCTTGCATCCGGAGCATCGCGTCATGGATCGGGCCGGCGAGACCCAGTCCGCCATGCGCGGCGATTTGCTTGCCGATCTCGTCGACCAGCATGGGTTTCCAGGTTTTCTCGGCCTCACCGCCGCTGAACAGGTTGCTCTTGCTGTCGACGGTGTCGAACATCGGTTTCAGAAACTCGCCCAACGCCATGGCTTCAAAGTCGCGCGCGGTTTTCCACAATTTTGCGGAGTCCATTGGTGCAGAGGGCCGCACCGGCGGTGCCGCCGATGTGTGCGACGACGGTGCGATGGCAGCCATCAACGCACCTGCAGGTCGGCTTGCAAGGCGCCGGCCGCCTTGATCGATTCCAGGATCGAAATCAGATCACGCGGCCCCACGCCCAAAGCGTTCAGCGAGGCAACCAAATCGCGCAACGTCACACCGCTGTCCAGGATCCCAAGCTTTTTGTCGCGACCGTCGTCGACCTGGATTTGGGTGCGCGGCACGGTCGTGGTGGTCCCATTGGAAAACGCGGCGGGCTGGGAAACCTGTGGCGTCTCCGTCACCCTTATTGTCAAATTGCCCTGCGCGATCGCGACCGTACTGATCCGCACTGCGTCGCCCATGACGATTGTCCCGCTCGCCTCGTCGATGATCACAGTGGCGGGGTTATCCGGCCGGATGCGCAGATTTTCGATCCGGCCCAGTACTTCGATCGGATTGCGAGCAGCGATTTCCAGCAGCACGGTGCGGGGATCGATGGCTTTGCTGATCGGCCCAATGGCTCGGTTGATCTCGGCGGAGATCCGCAGAGCCGTGGTCAGGTCGGGATTGCGCAAGCCAAGGCGCAGTGTGCTGCCGGCCTTGTCGAGACGAAATGCGACTTCTTTTTCCACGATCGCGCCGTTGGCGATCTCACCTGCGGTGGGCACGCCGCGGCTGACCGAGGCAGCCGCGCCGCGTGCCGCGATCGCTCCGGTGGCGACCGCGCCTTGCGCGACGGCATAAACCTCGCCGTCGGCGGCGAGCAATGGCGTCACCAGCAGTGTGCCGCCGGTCAGGTTGGTGGCGTCGCCCAGTGCGGAAACGGCGACGTCGATGCGGCTGCCGGTGTGGATGAAGGCGGGCAGCTCGGCGGTGACCATTACCGCGGCGAGGTCCTTGGTTTCCAGTTTGGCCACCTGGTCCCGCGTGTTGACGCCCAACCGCTCCAGCATGCCGATCAGGGATTCACGGGTGAACACCGCGTTGTCGAGCTTGTCGCCGGTGCCGGCCAGGCCGACGACCAGGCCGTAGCCGATCAGTTGGTTGGACCGCACGCCTTCGACATCGGCAATGTCCTTGATGCGGACCTGGCCGAATGCGGGCCGGCCCGTAACCAGCAAAAACGCCAGCAACATCCGGACAATGACAAAGATATGCCGACCCAGCGCCACGTCATGGCCTTCCCGGTAAGAACTCCGCAACCATTGGCCGTCATATTCCGCCGGCCGATCCATCGGGGTGAAAAAAGCAAGGCCCGTGCCAGGCAAAACGCACGGAATTCCGCTGGTATCAGCAAAGCACCGCGAGGCAGGTTTTGCCGCCCGGCACGGATGACCTGGTTGGAGTAGCGAGCATGGTCGAAGGCGTGAGGGCGAGCGGTGTCGGCGCAGCAGCGCCGTTGCCTCGTGACGGCACGAAAACGGTGTCGGGCCAGTTTACGGTGGACGACGGCGCTGCGCCGTTGAGTCAACAGGCGCGGTTGGCCTCGGTGGCGGGCATCGGACTTGAAAGCATGTTGGCATTGCAGGCGGTCGATGAGGCGGCGGAACGCGACCGAGCCGCATACAAACGTGGTACAGCGATGATTGCGGCATTGGCCAGATTGCAGCGGGCGATGCTCGCCGAAGATGATCCGTCGTTGGCGCTCAATGCTTTGCATGAACTGGCCGGTGACGGTCCGCTCGCCAACGATCCGGCGCTTGGCGCGATCGTACGGGCAGTGGTGTTGCGCTCCCGCGTCGAAATTGCGCGCCGGGAACATGGTCTGTCGCGGCAGCATGCTGGCTGATGCAGAAAAGCGACGTTTTATTACCGATATTTGATGGCTCACGATGCCCCTTGGCGCCGCCATGGGCCATCGCTATAAGCCCGCCCATCCGGGTCGTGTGCTGCGAGGGCCGGATGCCGCCGCTCACCTGTTTGCGGCGGAAACAGAATAAACAGGACCGGCGCCGATGTTGATTACGTTGCCCCCAGACTACCGGCCCTCCGAGGACGAGGAATTCATGAATCCTCTCCAGGTGGAATATTTCAGACAAAAGCTATTGCGTTGGCGGGGCGAATTGCTCAAGGAAGCCGACGGTACTTTGCTTAGCCTGTCGCAGGGTGGCATCCTGGAGCCGGACATTACCGACCGAGCCAGCGTTGAAACCGATCGGGCGCTGGAACTGCGCACCCGTGACCGCGCTCGCAAGTTAATTTCCAAAATCGACCAGGCTTTGGGACGGATCGAAAACGGCAGCTATGGTTACTGCGAGGAAACTGATGAGCCGATCGGTATCCGCCGGCTCGAGGCGCGTCCGATCGCGACCATGTCGATCGAAGCCCAGGAGAGGCATGAGCGAATGGAGCGGGTGCACCGCGACGATTGACGTTCGCTGCCGGCCGGCGCAGGTGTTTGCTTATGCCGGGGGTTCCTGCTTCTGTTGTTTCGGTTGAGCGTCTGATCTGGCGCGACGGCACGGCGACGCCGGAGCCGCGGACCATTCCGGAAGAAACCCCGATTGCGTTGACCTATGGCCGCTCCACCTTTGCGGTCATGATGGCGACGCCGGCCGACCTGACAGATTTCGCCATCGGGTTCAGCTTGTCCGAGGGAATTGTGCAGCGTCCCGCGGACATCGCTGCGCTTGAGGTTGTCGCGGTTGCCGATGGCGTCGAGTTGCGTATGGACCTGGCAGAGGAGCGGCAATCCAACCTGGCGCGGCGGCAACGACGCATTACCGGCCCGGGCGGGTGTGGCCTTTGCGGCATGGACAGTCTGGCCGAAGCGCTTCGTCCGGTGCCCGTGGTTGGCTCGGGCGGGACATTTATGCCGGCGGAGATCCAGGCTGCGCTGGCAGCGATGCCGGAGGCGCAACGGATCAATGCCGTTACTCGCGCGGTGCATGCGGCTGCGTTCTGGACTCCGGGACAGGGCCTCGTGGCATTGCGCGAGGACGTCGGCCGGCACAACGCGCTCGATAAATTATTGGGGGCGATGGCGGTGGCGGGACATCGCGCGGCGGACGGCATCGTTCTGCTCAGCAGCCGCGTGTCGGTGGAGATGGTGCAGAAGGCGGCAGTACTGGGCGCGCCAATGATTGTCGCTGTCTCGGCGCCGACTGCGCTGGCCGTGCGCGTGGCGGAGGCGGCTGGCATCACATTGATTGGCGTCGCGCGCGCTGACGCGTTCGAGGTCTTTACCCACCCCAATCGCATCAAACCGGGACCGGTGCGCCATGTCGCATGATAAACTCGCTTATATGGCCAATCAGATTGGCCGGTTCTTCGCGCATCAGAAGGAAGACCAGGCGGTCGCATCGATCAACGACCACATCAGGAAGTTCTGGGATCCGCGTATGCGGAGGCAGATCCTGGAGGAGCTGGATACCGCTGCACTGGACCCGAGGGTGAGACGCGCGGTGGAGCAGTTGAAGGAGTCGGCGTAATCGGTTGCTCGTAGTACCTGGCAGCGGCCGCACCGGCCCCGGCACAGCGGGTCTCGCGGTTAGAGCGCGCCCGCCCCTGTCGTTGCGAGCGAAGCGAAGCAATCTCCCCGCCCTCCCAGATGAAGATTGCTTCGCTTCGCTCGCAATTACAGGGGGTCACCCGGCCAGCGCCCCCACTCCGGTCAGCAACGTTCCGATCATGAAATCAACGAACAACAACATTACCGCGACCAACGGTCCCACCTGCAAGCTGAGGCGGATCGCGTACCACTCCAGCCAAAAAGCCCACCCCATCGTGATCAGTTGGCATGCCTGGTCCAGGATTGTCGGCGCGCCAAGCGCACCCGGCAACGCGCCGATGGCAACCAGCGTGTTCTCGACAATCGAACAATAAGCCCAGATCGCAATGAACCGCGGCCATTGCGCCTGCCGTTGCAGCCTCGCTGCGATATGATGCGACAACCAGACGAATGCCAGCCAGCCAATCAGGAACAGCATCAAATAGCGGCTCAGTGCTACCGGCACGTTGGCGGGTACGCCAGAGGTGAGCCAGTCGAGCAGCTGCAAGCAGACCACGGCAGGCAGGCTGAGCGGGATAGCCCAGAACGACCGGATCACCGCGGTTCGGTCGGTTTCGACGAGTTGAATTCCTTCGGGTCGGCCGCGTGCCAACAGCAGGGCGCCCTGGACACCGGAGGCTACCGAGCCGATGACGCTCATCCGAAATACGCCGCAATGAGCGTTGGTCCGAAAATGATCGCCATGGTTCCGGCATTGACCGCGGCCACCAACCCGGCAGCGCGCCAGCCATTCAACGCCAGACCATGCCGGGCGAGAAACCAGTTCAACCACATTGCGTATCCCGCGAGGCATACCACCAGGACCGGCAATGCAGTTTCCGGGTCAACCCCGGCAAACTGCACCAGGCTCAGGCACACGAGCAGCACGAAGGCGAGGACCGGCAGCAGCCACTGACACCAATTGAACGCGACAATGTAACGGTTCCAGAATGCCTCGCGGCCCCAGAGCCGCGCCATTTCATAGGACAGCACCGAAGGCGCCAGCAGCACGCAAAGCGTGCCCGGGATTTCCGCCATGGCGCGGACGCCATTGCCCTCGGCGAGACCCTCGATCACGGACGCTGCCATGATCCCTAAACCCGGAGCCAGGCTGGCGAGAAACGCCTGCGGGGTATCGCGGAAGCAGTTCAGTCCAGAGGCCCGCCCTCGCGCGATCAGTCCCACGCCGCGAAGGACGGGTGGCATCGCCCGGCGCGGCGTTGCAGTCATGCGAGAAACGCTGCGATCACGTCGTGGTAGACATTGGCCAGGTCGCGCAACTCGGCGACCGGGACGCGCTCATCAGTCTGGTGCATCGTGGCACCAACGAGGCCGAATTCCGCGACCGGGCAATAATTGGCGATGAACCGCGCGTCCGAGGTCCCGCCGCCGGTGTCGAGTTTCGGCTCGACTCCGGTTGCCTTGACGATCGCCTGGCGCAGGATGTCGACCATGGGACCTGGTTTGGTCACGAACGACTCGCCGCTGATCGATGCTTCGATGTCGAAGCGTTCGGCATACCGGGCAAGAGTTGCCTTAACCCAGGCAGTCAGCGACGTACCGGAGTGTTTGTCGTTAAAACGGATGTTCAGCGCGGCACGTGCCGAGGGCGGAATGACATTGGTTGCGGTGTTGCCGACATCGATACTTGTCAGCTGCAACGTCGATGGTTCAAACCAGTCCGTTCCGGCATCGATCGGCGCTGCGATCAGTGCCTGCAACGCGGCGACCAGACGATGCACCGGATTGTCGGCGCGATGCGGATAGGCGACGTGACCTTGCGTGCCGTGCACTTCAATTTTGAAATTCACACTGCCACGGCGGCCGATTTTCACCATGTCGCCCAATTTAACCGGGCAGGTCGGTTCGCCGACGAGGCAGAAGTCGGGGACCTGGTCGTGTGCCCGCATCCATTCCAGCACCTTCACGGTGCCGTCGACCGCAGGCCCTTCCTCGTCGCCAGTGATCAGGAAACTGATCGAGCCCTTGCCGGACGCGGTTTCCAGATGCTTCGCTGTGCCGGCGACGAAAGCAGCGATTGCGCCTTTCATGTCGCAGGCGCCGCGGCCATACAGGACACCGTCCCTGGTCTCGCCACCAAACGGATCAGTCCGCCAGTTCACGGCGCCGACCGGAACGACATCGGTATGACCGGCAAAACAGATATGCGGACCCTCGGAGCCGAGGCGCGCAAAGAGGTTTTCAATATTGCCGTACCGCAGACGGTGGACGGTAAAGCCGAGACGGCCCAGAGCTTCGGACAGCACATGCTGCGCGCCGCCATCCGCGGGCGTCACCGAATTACAACGGATCAGCGCCTGCGCCAGCGGGAGTGGGTCGGTTAGATTGTTCAATCGCGCAGCAGTTCGTTGATGGAAGTTTTGGCCCGGGTTTGCTCATCGACGATCTTGACGATGACCGCACAGTAGAGCGACGGGCCAGGCGAACCGTCCGGCAACGGTCTGCCTGGCAGCGAGCCGGGCACCACGACCGAATAAGACGGCACACGGCCGATATGGATTTCGCCGGAGGCGCGGTCGACGACTTTTGTCGACGCGCCGATAAACACACCCATCGACAGCACGGCGCCTTTTTCGACGACCACGCCCTCGGCCACTTCCGAGCGGGCGCCGATGAAGCAGTCATCCTCGATGATGACCGGGTTGGCCTGCAACGGTTCCAGCACGCCGCCGATGCCGACGCCCCCGGAAAGGTGGCAGTTGGACCCGATCTGCGCGCAGCTGCCGACGGTGGCCCAGGTATCGACCATGGTATTGCGGCCAACATACGCCCCGACGTTGACGAAACTGGGCATCAGCACGGCGCCGGGAGCGATGAAGGCGGAGCGGCGGACGACCGCGCCGGGGACAGCTCGGAAGCCGGCTTCCTTGAAGCGGTTCTCACCCCAGCCGGCAAATTTCATCGGCACTTTGTCCCAGACAGGGGCGCCGCCGGGACCTTCCATCGGCGTCGAATCGGTCAGGCGGAACGACATCAGCACGGCTTTTTTGAGCCATTGATTGACGTGCCAGTCACCGCCGGTTTTCTCGGCGACACGGACGGTGCCGTTGTCGAGCGCTTCAAGCGCGGCCTCGACCGCATCGCGGGCTTCGCCGCGGGTGGCGGAGGAGAGTGAGTCGCGTTGTTCCCACAAATCTTCGATGGGCTTCTGAAGGCTGTGCGCGGCCATTTGCCTGGCGGTCTCCTGGTTGGTTCGGCGGCGGAAATTGGGCCGGGGGAACGGGGGATGTCAACGCGTGTGGCAGACGGCTGGGGTCTGGCCGACGTGGGATCACGAGGATATCGCACCGTTAAGTCATCCTCCGAACAAGTCGGCGGAGGCGCATGATGGGGCTGCGGGGCCGCCGAACTCCCAAATCGATTGGTATCAGCGAGCTTACGCAGGGGCACACGAGGCCGTCTCCTCTGCGTCATGACCCGGCTCGTCCGAGCCACCTGAACCAATACTTTGCGGTGATAGATGGCCAGTATGTATGGCGTCATGCCCGGGCCTCACGCGCAGAGACGTACTGTGTTTCAACGCTCTCTGGTAGGAGCCCGTTTACCCGGGCGCGGACGGTTTCGAGCTCGGGGCCGCAAACGATCAGCGGCGCGCAACCCAACATTTCCCAACGGCTCGCGGTGGCGCCGGCATGCGGTGCGAAGTCAGCAAATAACCGCATCGGTTCACTGCCATTGCTGAAGTTCGCCCGGTCCCCGACGTCAAGATAAGTTTCCGTCAGCAACACTTCGGCCAACAGCAAGTCGTGTTTCGCCAGCTCCAGATGGTAATAGGTGACCATATCCGCCGATAGCTGGACGATCGAGCGACCGTTGGCCAGGCATCCAACCGGCACCAACTTGCCGTCGACATAAACCGCATGGTTTGGCGACAATAACATTTCGCGATACGGCCGTCCTGGGCCGAACACACCGGCGCTCACCCGCACTGGCCAGACGGCGCGCGGGTCGGCACATCCTGCGCCATTGCCGGGACTGACCCGAGCAAAACCGACACGGCAGCGCGATCTGAAGGTGACGCCGGCGCATGGGCGTTGATCCTCGTTGTTGCGTCGATCGGGAGCCGGCCATTCGATTCGGGTAGCACGGAACGGCGCGCTCATAGATTGCGACTTTTCGCACATTTTACACGCGGCGACTGGTTGTCAATCGCGACCGTCCGTGTCCTGTTTGCAACGGTGCGACAGTCGTTCCAGGAGCGGTCGGTTGCGCCCCGCCAATTACCAGGGGTCCAGCCATGAGGCCACGAAAGATCGCGAGGGTCGCCGCCGGTTGCATCGTTGCGGCAACGTTCGTCGCCAGCAGCGCCCAGGCTTACGTCATCGATTTCGATTCAGAGTTCTTTACCGGCCCGTCTTTGGCAGGTTCGACAACCGCTGAAACGATTGACACCCCAACGCCGATCGGGAGTGCAGTTCTCCAGCGGCTCGGTGCTCAACCACACGAGCGGTTTGCCGGCTGACACAACGAGCCTCTACTACACCAGCTACATTCTGGTCGGGGCGACCAATCCGATCACGTTCCCGTTCCCGACGAACATCCAAGGCTTAAGTGTGGACCTATACAACGGCGAAACCCACTCCGACCCGTTCGCGGTGGCCGACAATGCCGGAAATGCCAACACCGTTACGCTGCCCAACAATACGGCCGGCGGCACAGCGCTGATTTCGTTGCCGGCCACCGGCAACGTGGTCACGATTTCTACGACCGACACCGCCGGGACCGACTTCGCAATCGACAATATTACGTTCGACCAGACGACTACCACCGGCGTTCCCGAGCCGGCGACGCTGGCCTTGCTCGGCATCAGCCTTGTCGGAATTGGCCTGGTCCGTCGCCGCGCCTGAGCGGAGGCGGGTGGCAAGCAAAGCGATCGTCGTTATCTGACGACAGGGCGGCCGTCACGCATCGGCGTCATCTGTCATCGATTCGTCGCTACCGGGCTCGATTGTCGAAGCCTTCCGTTCCCCTGCCAACCAGCCCGCAGCCGCCTGCACCCGTTGCAGCGCCGCGTCCAAAGCCGCCATGGTTGGCGCCAGATCGTCGGTCGCGTCGCGTTCAAAGGCTCGCAAAGCCCAGAGCCATACGGCGATCAGCCCCCGCACCCGAAGCTCACCGCGCAAGCCCACGGTCGAGATGCCGGCCGCCTGCAACATCCACCGCATGCTCCGCCGCGTGGCGCAGCTGAGTGCCACAACCAGCGCCGGATCGCCGGGCAAATGCCGCAGCAAGGCGCGTAGCCCGGAGCGATGCGGTTTCATCGCGTCGAACCGGCTCATGAGCAGGTCGAACAGACGATCGCGTGGCGGTCCTTCGGCGGGCGCGGCGAGGAGGGCCGCCTCATCGAGCATGGCACCGAAGCGCCGCAGCAGAGCCAGCTTGCTGGGAAACCGCACTCGGGCCTCGGCCAACGACAGACCGGCGGCGCGTGCGGCATCGACGATGGTAAGGCGTGTCCAGCCGACCTCAGCCGCGCGTTGGAACGCTGCGGCGACCAGTGCCTGTTCGAAGTCCGAACCACTCATGCCGCCATTGTGTGCGGCCTGGGCGTTGGCTTCAACCCATCAATGCGGGCGGCCAGTCTTCCATTGCTCAATGACCTCGGTGGTCAATGATGATAGACAAAACGCGCATGAGGTTCCGATGACCACGCTTCGCGAGAAAAAACGACCGCCTACTCAACGGCTTGTTAAGCCTCGGCCAGTTAATACGGACGCCGACACGTATGAGATGGCGAACCGGTACCCCCGCGATACCGGCCTGTCGATGACAGTGTGGGTCAGCCAGCGCGGCCGTGCTCGCCACGACATGCATATCAAGGTTTGAAGGACCTACGGTGACAGGATGGACGGTACCAATCTCGCTGTCGTTGCGATCCGCCCGTCGCCGCGGGTCGTGCATGGACCCTTGGGACAGCGCGACTTCGCATCCTTGGCGGTGTGGATCGAACTGAACGAGGCTGCACTGATCGATTACTGGAACGGCACAGTCAGCACGCTTGAGTTTGGTGCCAGACTCCGGCGGCTCGGGGAAGCCACAAAAAATTAACGCGAACCAGCCTCACCCCGCCAGTTCGCGCGACCGCCGTGTCGCTGCCGCAATGGCTTCGCTGAACGCACGCGGCAGAGCATCCGACGCCATCAGCACTTTCAACGCCGCCTCGGTGGTGCCAGCCGGGCTGGTCACCGCCTTGCGCAGGTCTGCCGCACTTTCCTGACTGGCGGCGAGCAAAGCGCCCGACCCCGCCACGGTCTGCCGCGCCAACACCCGCGCCAGTTCCGGCGCGATGCCCTGTTCGATCGCCGCCTGCTCCATCAGTTCGGCAAGCAAGAAAACATATGCCGGGCCGCTGCCGGAAACCGCGGTCACCGGGTCCAGCAGGGCTTCCTGTTCCACCCATTCCACGAGACCAATCGCGCGCAGCAAATCTCCACACAAGGCGCGTTGCCCAGGAGTGACTGATGCGCTGGGCGTGGCGACCGTGATGCCCTGGCGGACCGCGGCCGGGGTATTGGGCATCGCGCGCACGATGGCGGCCGAACCGCCGAGCAATGCCTGGAGTCCACCAATTGTCCGGCCCGCCATGATCGACAGAAACACCGCCGACCGAGCGAAGCGGGCATAAACCGGCACCGCCTCGGCAGCACTTTGCGGCTTCACTGCCAGGACCACCGCGGCCGGAGCGAACCCCGCCGGCACCGATGCCAGATCGTCGACCACCGTCAGGTCAGGCCCGGAATTGCGCGCCGCATCGGGCGCCGGATCCACGGCGAACGATGCGCTCAGGCCACGCTCTCGCCAACCGGACAGCATCGCGCTGCCCATCCGGCCGCAGCCCACGAGCAACAGCGGTGGAATTTCGCTCACGCTTCCCCGGCGCAATCCAGCATGGCTGCCTCCAGTGCATCGGAGGCGGACTTACCACCCCACAACACAAACTGGAACGCCGGGAAAAATCGTTCGCATTCGGTGATGGCGATGTCGACCATGTCTTCCAGGCTCTCGGCCGAGGCTCCTGGCGCACCGCGCAACAGCACAGCGTGCCGGTATACCGGCATGCCGTCCTCGCGCTCAATGCCGAAATGACCCAACCAGAGCCGTTCGTTCGCCAGGGCAAGCAATTCGTAGAGGCCCGTTCGTTGCTTCTCCGGCACCTTCAGATCGAAGGTGCAGGTGAAATGCATGGTGCTGATTTCCGGCGACCAATTGAAGTAAAGCCCGTAGTCGCACCAGCGTCCGGGCGCTTCAGCGACCATCTCTGCCTCGCCGCGCCGGTCAAAAGCCCAGTCGTTTGCGGTAACGATTTGCTCCATGATGTCGAGGGGGTTGGCGGCGGCATCGCGGGTTGTCTGCACTGAAGCCGACATGCGGGGTCTCCCGTCAAGAGGAAGGCCTGGTGTGGCCAGCTGCCCCAAGCTGTCAGGGAACCAGGAAATTCTGGATTCCCTTGGGGTTGGCCACGATTGTTAACCTATGGTGTGGCGTGCCGCTCCGCAAGAGCCACATGTCCGGCCCACCGGATCGTCCGGGACTGACCAGACTACTCGGAGCCTTTCGGCGCGGTTTCCAGTCCGGCGAGGCGCGCCTCGATTACCGCAAGCCGCTCTTCCAGCGCAGCAATCCGGCCCTCGGCCGCTTCCTGGCCGGCACGGGCATGCGCTGCCATCTCCGCCACCGCGTCGTATTCGTCCCGCCGCACCAGATCCAGCGCACGGATCGTTTCATCGATCCGGGCCCGGACGATCGCCTCCGCCTCCTGGCGCAATCCGGTCAGCGCGGAGATGGCGCCGCCGGCCACCCCGGCAAGGTCGTCGAAGAACCGCGGACGTTCGGCCATGACGTGGTTTCCTTTCGCGTCGCGCGAGATGGCTTTCGCCAACCGTAGCGGACTTCTATAACCCGCCGCCATGATCCTGATCACCGGCGGCGCTGGCTTCATCGGCTCCAACCTGCAGGCGGCGTTGGCTCAACGCGGCCTGGAAACAATTGTGGTAGATACGCTTGGTTGCAAGGGCAAATGGCAGAACCTCGCCAAACATGCCCCGGACCGGATCATCCATCCCGATGGCCTCGACGCATTCCTCGACACCAAGCCGGCGCTGGAGATGGTATTCCATCTCGGCGCCGTCAGCAGCACCTCCGCCACCGACGGCGACCACACCTGGGCCATGAACGTCGAACTTAGCCGCCGGCTGTGGATGCTGTGCGCGGAGCGTGAGGTGCGGTTCCTGTACGCTTCGTCGGCATCGACCTATGGCGACGGCAGCAATGGATTCGATGACGACAATGATCCGATGGCTCTGGCGAAGTTGCGGCCGCTGAGCCTGTACGGCTGGACCAAGCATTCGTTCGACCTGAACGTCGTGCGCCGCCTCGCGATCGGGCGCGAACGGCCACCGCAATGGGTTGGCATGAAATTCTTCAACGTCTACGGGCCGAACGAGTATCACAAGGAAAATATGATCTCGGTTGTGAAGATCAAATACGACGAGATCGCTGCCGGCGTGCCCGCGCGGCTGTTCCGCTCGGAGGTGCCGGGCCTGCCGGACGGCGAGCAGGCGCGCGACTTCATCTGGGTCGGCGATGTGGTCGACGTGATGCTGTGGCTGTTCGATCACCCTGACGTAAACGGCTTGTACAATGTCGGTACCGGGCGGGCGAGGACCTACCTGGATCTCGCTAACGCAGTGTGTGATGCGGCCGGCAAGCCGCGCACGATCGAGTTCATCGACACCCCGGCGATCCTCAAGGCGCAATATCAGTCGTTCACCCAGGCGCCGATGGATCGCCTGCGAGCGGCCGGCTATTCCGGGCAATTCACCCCGCTCGAGGAAGGGGTGCGCCGTTACGTCCAGGACCATTTGGCGGTGGCGGACCTCTACGCGTGATCGGCGTTCTGCTGTTTCCTGACTTCGACCCGGTCGCGTTGCAGATCGGGCCGTTGGCGATCCGCTGGTATGCGCTGGCCTACATCGTCGGCATCCTGCTGAGCTGGCGTTTGCTGCGGCGTCTGGTGCTGCGAACGCCGCAGGTCGCGACCCCGGCCCAGGTAGACGACTTTGTGTCGTGGGCGACGCTTGGCGTCGTGCTGGGGGGAAGGCTCGGCTATTGTTTGTTCTACCAGCCGTCGGTCTATCTGGCGGATCCGATCAGCATCCTGCGGGTCTGGACCGGCGGAATGAGCTTTCACGGCGGTATGCTGGGTGTGGCGATCGCGGTGCTGTGGTTCTGCCGGCATCTTCGCATACCGGTACTTGGCTTCGCCGATCGGCTGGCGGTTTGCGCGCCGATCGGTCTGGGGCTCGGGCGTATTGCGAACTTCATCAACGGTGAACTTTGGGGCCGGCCTGCGCCGGACTGGTTGCCCTGGGCCATGATATTTCCCCGCGCCGGTCCGGTGCCGCGCCATCCCAGCCAGATTTATCAGGCGCTGATGGAAGGGTTGCTGCTGTTCCTGCTGATGTTTCTGTTGTCGCGCCGGGAAGCAATCCGCGCGCGGTTTGGTTTGCTGACCGGGGTTTTTCTTATCGGCTATGCAGTGGCGCGCATCACCGGCGAATGCTTCCGCGAGCCGGACGAGTTCCTGGGCTTTCTTTGGTTCGGCGCGACAATGGGACAATTGCTGTCGATTCCGATGTTGCTGGCCGGATTGTGGCTGGTGCTGCGGGGGAAGGGTCGGGCGGCGTAGCCGGGAATACGTCGCAGGTTTGTGCGGTCAATTTTACGTTTGGCTAATGGTTCGCTGGTAGGACGGCTGCCATGAAGCCGCTCTGGGTCATTGCCGCCTGTTACGGCGTTTGAGGCGCGATTGTTGGTCGCCGCGCCCGAGCTTCTGATCGCCGACCCGAGAAGCCAGGCGTTCGGGTTTCTTGAGCTGATCAATGCTGCCGAGGCGCTGAAGAAAAGCGGAGAGGTGGGGCTTTGTCTTAAACTCTACGAACTTTGGCAGCAGCATCATCCGGCCGATCCGTTGCGTTACGCGGTCTGCTTCAATCATGGCGCGCTACTGGCCGGTGCCGGGCAGCAGGCGCTGGCGGCGGCGGCTTATGCCGAGGCCGTTCGACTCGCGCCGAGCTTCCTGCCGGCCTACATCAATGGTGGCCTCGCGCTGGAACGTCTGGGTTTGCGCCAGCAGGCGATCGAGCAGTGGCAACAGGTGGCAGATCGGCTGGCGCGCCTTGATGGCGATAGCATCGGCCTGGCGGCGGCGGCGCTGAAGCATATCGGGCGGGTCTGCCTCGATGCCGGTGACGTTGCGGGTGCCGAGGCGGCGTTCCGGCGTAGCCTTGAGGTCGACCCGCACCAGCGCGTTGCCATCGCGAGTTGGATCGTGCTGCGTCAAATTCAGTGTCAATGGCCGGTGATTGCGCCATGGGGCAGGCTCACACGATCAGGTTTGATAGCTGCAATTGCGCCGATGTCGCTGGCGATCGAGACCGACGATCCGATGTTCCAATTGGCAAATGCGTGGCGCCATTTCGAGGTCGACGTGGTCAGAGCGCCGGGCCGACACACTGCCGGACAATGGCCGGCGCCTGACGCGGCGCCGCCGGTGCGGCGGCCATTACGGATTGGCTATGTTTCAGCGGATTTGCGAGAGCATGCCATTGGCTTTCTGACCGCGGAACTGTTCGAATTGCACGATCGGCGAAGGGTCGAGGTGTTTGCCTATTACGCGGGCCCGAGTGGCCCCGACCGGATCCAGCACCGGATCCGCGAGGCGGTCGACCATTGGATCGATGTTGCCGGCTGGAGCGCCAGGCACAAAGCCAGGCAAATCGTGCAGGATGAGATCGACATCCTGGTCGATATCGACGGTCATACGGAAGCCTCTCAGGCAGCCCTGATCGCGCTCCGTCCGGCACCGCTGATCGTAAACTGGTTAGGCTATCCGGGCAGCATGGGCACGCCGCATCACCACTACATCATTGCCGATAACGAGATCATTCCGCCGGAATACGAAAAATATTACAGCGAACGCGTGTTGCGGCTGCCGTGTTATCAACCGACCGATCGGCGGCGGATGGTCGCCAGCGAGGTGCCATCGCGCAGTGCGGCGGGCCTGCCCGATGACGCATTTGTGTATTGCTGCTTCAACGCTGCGCACAAGATTACCTTGCCAACGTTTCGGTGTTGGATGGCGATCCTCGCTCGGGTGCCGCAGGCAGTGCTTTGGTTGCTGTCAAGCGATGCTGCCACCGACGAGCGGTTGCGGCAGCATGCCGTCAGTCACGGCATCCCGGGCGGGCGGCTGGTGTTTGCCGCGCGCGTGCCGAACCCGGAGCATATGGCGCGTTACCAACTGGCGGATCTGTTCCTCGATACCTCGCCGTATGGTGCGCACACGACGGCATCCGATGCGTTGTGGATCGGTGTGCCGGTGCTGACAGTGGCTGGTCATGGGTTCGCGGCGCGTGTCTGTGCCAGCCTGGTGCGCGCTGCGGGCCTGCCTGAAATGGTCTGCGGCTGCCGCAGCGAATATGCCGACAAAGCGGTCGAGCTTGCATCCCGGCCGGATTGGCTGCGGTCGCTGCGGGCGCGGCTGATTGCGAGCCGCGATCATTGCACCTTGTTTGACATGAAGCTGCTGGTTACACGGCTGGAACTGCTCTACGAACTGATGTGGACCGAATATTTGTGCGGCTGTGCTCCGGTGCCTGATCTGAGCAATCTCGCGATCTACGCCGAAATCGGCGGCGAGTTAGACCTTGAGGCTGCTGATGTCCCGGACCTGACGGCTTACGAACAACAATACGCAACAGCGCTCGCCTATCGCGACAGCGTATCTCCGGTCCCGCCGGATGGCCGGTTATGGGCCGGATCAGGCTGAACGGTCAGCAATTTGCGAGCGCCAGAGGTAGATCGGTCGAAGCGCAGTATGTCATGGGACATCCACGGCGGGCCCCAGATTCGGTGCATCGGTGTTTGCTTCGCCCGGCAAGGTGAACAAACGCGAGTGATGCAGTCCGAGGCGATGGGCCAGATACTGTATGGACGTGGTGAGTACGCCGATCCCGTAGACCATGCTGCGGGTGAAGTTGATGCTGGATGCCTCGGGAAAATATTTCGTCGGGCAGGAGATTTCGCCGATCCGAAATCCGAACCATACCGCTTGCGCGAGCATCTGATTATCAAACACGAAGTCGTTGGAACACAATTGGATTGGCAATCGCTCGAGAACCGTACGGCTCCATGCCCGGTAACCGGTGTGGAATTCGGAAAGTTTCTGCGCCATGAGAATGTTCTGGATCAAGGTAAGCAACCGATTGAAAAAATATTTGTACTTTGGCATTCCGCCGGCCAGTGCGCCGCCGCCAAGTATTCGCGAGCCCAGTACGACGTCATAATGGCCCGAAACAATCATGCTTGCCATGGCCGTAACAAGGCGTGGCGCGTATTGATAATCTGGATGCAACATGACAACGATATCGGCCCCGCGCTCCAGCGCGGCAGCATAACAGGTTTTCTGGTTGGCGCCGTAGCCGCGATTCCGCTCATGCCGCAATGTGTGAATGCCGAGCGAGCGCGCGACCTCGATGGTATCGTCTGTGCTGCCGTCATCAACCAGCAGGATGTCATCGACGATTTCGTGTGGAATTTCGTTGAAGGTTGCACGCAGAGTCCTGGCCGCATTATAAGCGGGAAGGACGACGGTAATTCGTCTGCTCTGAAGCACGGTCCTGTTTCCCTCACAATTTGATCCAGGCGGCAGCCTTTCGAGTGCCGGCCCAGGTGAGATGACAACCATCCAATCGATTGACCCACCGGCGGGGTGTTCGACTGTTTCGTGGGCAGACATTTCCGTCAGCACGTGCCGCGACGGGTCGCGCCCAACGGGGACGTGCTGCCCGGCGAAGACGTGTTGGTGAAGCACGCCGGAGAATCAATTACGCAAACCATTAATATCATAAAAATCAAAGACATTGCAACTGGCCAGTAAGCCCGGTGCCGGGCTATTAGGCGGCTGGCAAAACGCTCGAGGGAGACGCCGCCGGTGCCGGAAATCAATGCCATGGTCTGTCCCGACCGAGCCTGGCGCCATGGGTTGCTTTCACGTCTTCGCGGGCTGGAGAGCATGCCGGCGCTGTTGCTGCTGTCCCCGGCGTTTATTTACGTTTTGATAATCGAAACGATCGCCGGCTATCGCATGTTGCATCTTGTCAGGCTCACGGATCCTGACAGCTACATGCGAATTGTCAGGATCAGGGACGGGCTGCGAGCCGGCTGGTTCACGCATATCGTCACAAACGACAATGCCGGTAACGGCACCATCATCTATTGGTCGCATCTGCTCGACGCAATCGTGCTGGCGTTAGCGCTGCCCCTGCGTCTCGTGTGGAGCGAGTCGCATGCGTTGTTTGTGGCGGCGTCCGCGACCGGTCCGCTGTTCGCCATGCTTTTCGTCGTTGTCGCGGTCTGGGCCATGGCGCCCCTTATGGGGTCTGACCGGGCCTGGTTGTGGGTCACTCCATTCGCGGCAAAGTTTGCTCCGGCAATCTATACCTACGGATTGCTTGGCTACGTTCACTACCATCTCCCGCTCGTGGTGTTCGCCGTAGCGGCAGCCGGTTGTGCCGGACGTGCAGCGGTTGGCCGTACAGCCGCAGGGGCCTGGTGCGGCATCTGGGCGGCGGCCGCCATCTGGATGAGTCCGGAGGCGCTGCCTTACGTGCTCATGGCCATGGGCGCGATCGGAGTGGCGTGGTGTTTGCGACCGGCAGCGGTGGCCGGCGCCCTGAAGGCCTGCGGAGCGGCTTATGCCGCCGTAGTGGTGGCTGCCGTGCTGATTGACCCGCCGTACGGCGGGTTGCTGTCTCCGGAAGTCGATTGCGTTTCCGTCGTATACGCGGCGCTGGCACTTTTGGTCGGTGGTGCAGCATGGACGCTGGCCTTGCTGGGGTCTCGCATCACCCTTTCTCCGTGGAAACGAGTCGTTTGTGCCGTGCTGGCCGGTATCGCTGTCATTGCTATTTGGCTGTGGCTTTATCCGCGGGTCTTGCACGGATTGCAGGGCCTCGTGCCGGCCGCTGATGCACAGGCGTTTTTCGGATCGATCGCCGAGATGCAGCCGGTCGCACACAACTTATATGGAATAAGTCTGTTGATGACCGGTGGTTTCGCGGTGGTTTCGGCGCTCGGCCTCGCGTGGTATCAGCGTAATGCATTGTGGCTCTATGCTGCCGCGTGCGGTATCGTTGTCGTGGCGCTGGCTTCAATGTACGTGCGGTTTCTCGGTTATTCGGAAGCAATCGGCGTGCTGATGCTGCTTGCCACGTTGGCAGCGCCAGGTGCGTTGTCATGGCCGGCCGGATGGCAGGCTGCGTTCCGCGCGATCGTGGCAGCTTTATTCCTCTTTGGTCCGCTGGGTGCGATGGTTCTGGCGGCCAAACCGGATACGGGCGATTACATGGAGCATTGTGACGTCGCGGAAATTGTTCCGGCGCTACGGCAGGAGGGCAACGCCATCGTGCTGACCGGAATTAGCGATACCCCCGAGATACTTTGGCGCACGCCTGTACGCACAGTGGGTTCGCTGTACCACCGCAGCATTGGAGCGTTTATCCGAGCCAGGAATGCATGGCGGACGCCCCCATCGGATACGCTGCCGGAAGCGGTTCTGGCGACCGGTGCCACTGACATCCTGGCCTGCGACCAGACGAGGCGCACTGCCTTGATCAGTGATCTGCCGCCGTTTACGCTGCAGGACAGGCTTGCTCGCCACGAGGTGCCGTCATGGCTCCATGAGATCGGTCACGCTGGAGGTTACCACCTCTATCGTATCGTCAAGGATGCGCCCGATCGTGGAAAGCCGCCCGCAACCGGTGGAGGCAGCGCCGGGTCAGACGCCGGCGGCATTGTGCAGTCTCCCCGCTAACCGCATGACGAAGGAACGCCTGGATCACTTCATGGCCCGTGCCAACGCGGCGTATTACGCGATCCGCGACCCGTTCGCCGATTTCACGACCGCGCCCGAAATCAGCCAGGTGTTCGGCGAACTGCTTGGCCTTTGGGCTGCCGTGACATGGCAGAGCCTGGGCTCGCCCGCGCCGGTTTCGTTCGTCGAAGCGGGACCGGGTCGGGGCACGCTGATGGCGGATGCGTTGCGGGCGATCGGCCGGGCTGTGCCGGCATTTGGTGCGGCGGCCACGGTGCATTTGATCGAGACCTCGCCGCGGTTGCGCGCGGAGCAGCGGCAGCGGATCGCTGCGGCGGTATGGCACGACAGCATCGACACGGTGCCCGAAACGCCGATGATTCTGTTAGGCAACGAATTTCTCGACGCGCTGCCGATCCGCCAGTTCGTTCGCCGCGGCTCCGGCTGGACCGAGCGGTTCGTGAGCCCGCAGGGATGGATCGAGGAACCATCGGATTATCACCCGGCGATCGATGCCGCAGAAGGCGGCATTTTCGAGCGTCGCGAGGCTGCCGAGACGCTTGCCGCCGGGATCGCTGCTCGGGTGGTTCGCCATCGGGGTGCGGCATTGTTCCTCGATTATGGCCCGGAGCGCAGTCAGACCGGCGACAGCCTGCAGGCAATTGCCGGAGGTCGACCGGCCGATCCGCTTGGCCCACCGAGTGAAGCAGATCTGACGGCGCATGTCGACTTCGCCGCGTTCGGCGCGGCAGCGCGGGCGGTTGGCGCCCAGGTATGGGGGCCGGTCGCGCAGGGATTGTTTCTGGCACGGCTGGGGTTATTTCGGCGGACTAACCAACTGGCGCGGCATCGGCAGCCCAGAGAGGCCGCGGCGATGATGGAGGGCGCGCGACGACTGGGGGAACCGGATCGGATGGGACGGCTGTTTAAGGCGATAGCGCTGGTGTCACCGGACATCGAAGTGCTGCCGGGCTTCGAGTGATGGGCCTGATTGTTGATGGCGAGGGGGCTGACGCAATGCTCTTTCGAAATGAATTCGTCCTTCGGGCTCCGCACAATCCCGCGCAACCGGATGTGCCACCAATGTATTGCAACGTTCGTAAGCATCCAGTGGGAGTCGCCTTGTCCACCTGAGGCTACAGGCTGACCTTGTGATTTCCTGTTGGAGGGTCGCCAGCGACAGTTTCGCTTCGGCCAGGGTCAAACCCAAATTGGCGACCCGCCAGAGCACGGAGTCGTTTCCCCTTTCAAACGGATCAGCAGTACACGGGAGGCGAGTTGCCGCAGGCTGGTGCCCACTTTCAACGGTACGTTCAACAAACCGGATCTGTCCGCGGGATCAAGGCCCCTTTCAATCGTTATCCCCCGCACCAGCCCGGGACTGGCAACCCTCAGGCCCATCACATGGTGTGTTTGCGCTATCATACGGATTTTGCAGCTTCGTGAGTCCACTGCGGGTCGTCTCCCTTCCACCAGGCTCGAATGGGATTTGACATGTCAAGACATTCGAGCATATGGTATGGCGCTCGTCCAACGGAGGATCGACTGATGTTTACCAGCCGCACCCACATCGACGGCAATGTTGCAATGTTTCAGGTTCTTTTTCCCGTGGGGGACTTCTACGTCCTCAGCATGGATGGTAGCCTTTGGCATGAAGTTCCGCCATTCGGCCCACCTCACATCCCGCCCGCTCGCACTTTGGTTGATGCAAATGTGGCGTATTTCAATGGAGCCACAGCAGGTTTTGTTTGGGTGTTAGACACCAGCGGCAATCTTTGGTTGTACCAGGCACCGTTTGGCGCAACGCCAGTGACACGAACGCAAATCGATGGGAACGTGAAGGCCTTTGCGCCAGTGTCACCCGGATCCGGCTCGATGTGGGTGCTTGGCACGAATGGGACGCTTTGGTTGGAGAACCCGCCGTTCGGAACCGTTCCGCCGCCCGATCGTACGCAGATCGACAATAACGTAACTGGATTTCAGACCTTTGGTTCTAATGTTTTGGTTCTCGATAGTGGTGGCAACCTCTGGATCGAAGAGCCACCCTTCGGAAGCATCCCCCCGAAGCGAACTCAGGTGGATGGAAATGTAAGCTTTTTTGGCGCCGGAGATTCGACAAACACGGTTTGGGTTTTGGGCGAAAACGGCAACCTTTGGCTGGAAACCGGGCCGTTCGGCTCGGTACCGCCCAGTCGGGTTCATATAGATGGAAACGTGAAACTGCCGTCGCCCATTGGCCAGGCTGGAACTCCCTATTCGTTCACTCCGTTCGGACCCGACGCGTCCAGCGAGGTTATGGTTCTGGGCTCAAACGGGGCGCTGTGGTTAGAGAGTCCGCCCTACGGCAACGTGCCTCCTCCAAATCGTTTTCTCATCGACCTGAACGTGCTTGCGTATGCAGGCTATAGCACCGCCGAAGTCGCGGTGCTTGGGACCGACAAAAACCTCTGGGTAGAGGCTTATCAGCCCCAAGGCACCAGCGGCACGGGTACTGGTGGCGCAGGTACTGGTGGCGGGTCCCCCAACATAACTATCGAACGTGTGGGTAGCGTCGGGAGTGTGTTTCAGGTCAACGGAACTGGTTTTGAAAAATGGAATGGGCAGTCAATCCTGGTCAATGCTGATCCTCCGTTTGCCGGCCAACAGACACTGCAACAGCAGGTCTCTATAAGTAACGGAACGTTTACAATCGAAGTAAACACGGCCAACGTTTGCGGCGAGGCTGGGCCTGGTGCCTCGCTCCACTTCTACGCTTCATTGCCTGGCTCGGTAGGAGCTATCAGCAATGTTGTGTCCGGCGTCCCATGTCCTTAGTTGGAAGCCAACGATGCAAAGTATTGAATGAAATTGATCATAGGAATCTGCTCGCCGCGTGCCTCAGTGTGGTGCGGTCAAAGGCACCAGATGGCAGGTGACGGGCGGGTCCCAACATTGTCTCGGGCCCGGTGGCCCCTGCGGTGAAAGATTGTCCACACTCCGGCCCTTGATCCGTATTGCCCCGCCCTTTCATATTGCGGCGCAGCATTTGGCGAAGCAGAGGACACTCACATGAGCCTGAAGGGAAAGGTCGCACTGGTGACCGGATCGACCAGCGGGATAGGCCTGGGCGTCGCCGAAGCCTTGGCGGCGGCGGGGGCCTCGATCATGCTGAACGGGTTCGGCGATGCCGCGAAAATCGAGGCATTGCGAGCTTCGTTCGAGCCGCGGTTCGGCGTCCAGGCCAGATACAATGGCGCCGATATCAGCAAAAGTCCGCAACTCGCCGCGATGGTGGCAGAAACGCAAAAGACTTTGGGGTCGCTGGATATTCTGGTGAACAATGCGGGGATACAGTTCGTCGCGCCGATCGAAGAGTTCCCTGACGAAAAATGGGACCAGATCATCGCGATCAACATGTCGGGCGTGTTCCATGGCATGAAAGCCGCAATCCCGGGGATGAAGGCGAAAGGCTGGGGACGGATTATCAACGTCGCCTCCGCGCACGGCTTGGTCGCCAGCCCGTTCAAGGTCGCCTACGTCGCCGCGAAACACGGCGTTTTAGGCATGACCAAGGTGGCGGCGATCGAACTGGCGAATACCGGCGTGACGGTTAATGCCATCTGCCCAGGCTGGGTGCTCACGCCGTTGGTGCAGCAGCAGTTGGAGGATCGCGCCAAGCTCATGGGCACCACGGTCGAGCAAGAAACCCACGCGTTCGTGACCGAAAAACAGCCGATGGCGCAATTCTCGACACCGGAGGGCATCGGCGGGCTGGCGGTGTTCTTGTGCTCGGACGCTGCGAAAACGATCACCGGGGTGCCGCTGTCGATCGACGGCGGCTGGACCGCGCAGTAATGCGGGTCTGGGGAGGCGTCAGGGCGCTGCCCTGAAGCCCGCCAGGGCTTTGCCCCTGGACCCCACCAAGGGCGGTGGCCCTTGGAACCATTCATTTTGGTTGTGCCTTGGAGAGGGCCGACCACGGCGGTGCAACGTCCGGGTCGGCCCTCTCCAAGGCACAACCGATGGACAGATTGCAAAGGGCCTCGCCCTTTGCTGGAGGTCAAGGAGGCAAAGCCTCCTGGTGGGGTCCGGGGCAACGCCCCGGCGCTTCCCGGTTCGCAATAACTGGCATCCGGCCGAGGTCGCCTGTAGAAGCGCCACCTGGAGAGCCGGAGTGCCGGGAGTCATGACCGAGAGCGATCGCTTCACCGCAATGATGCAGAAATCCGCCGCGCTCAAGTTGCGGATCGCCACTGAACTGGGCTCCGCCGTCGTCGGCGTGGTCGAGGCCTGCGAGTGCAGTCTCAGCAATGGCGGCAAGCTGATGTTCTGCGGCAACGGCGGTTCTGCGGCTGACAGCCAGCATCTGGCGACCGAGCTGCTGGTGCGGTTGCGGCCGGGCAAAAACCGCCGTTCGATTGCGGCGTTGGCGCTGACGCTGGATCCGGCGTTGCTGACGGCGGGCGGCAACGATTACGGCTACGACAGTGTGTTTGAACGGCCGTTGCGCGGTCTCGGGCGGGCGGGCGACGTGTTGTTTGGCATCACCACCTCGGGCCGGTCGAAGAACGTCATTTTGGCCCTGCAGGCCGCGCGCGAGATGGGCATCGTGACCGTCGGCCTGTTGGGCGGTGACGGCAAGCCGGCGATCGAGGCCTGCGACCATGTGCTGCTGGTCCCCGATACCGAGACCGCGCGGATCCAGGAGTGCCACATCGCTTTGGGCCACGCGGTTCTGGAATTGCTGGAGGACCGGCTGATCGCCAGCGGCACCGCATGACTGTTCTGGTCACCGGTGCGGCCGGGTTCATCGGGTATCACGTCGCCGAAACCCTGCTGGCGCGTGGCGAGGCCGTGGTTGGGGTGGATAATCTGAGCCCGTTTTATGACGTGCGGCTGAAAGAAGCTCGGCTTGAGCGGCTGCGCGCCAGGCCGAGGTTTGTGTTTCACGAGCTGGATATCTCCGACCGCCACGCCGTGGCGCCGCTGTTCGATCGGCATTCGTTCTCCGAGATCGTGCATCTGGCAGCACAGGCCGGGGTGCGGCATTCTTTGATCGATCCGTACGCCTATGTGCAGACCAACGTCATGGGCCATCTCGTGATGCTGGAGGCGGCTCGCCGGCAGCCGGCATTGCGCCACTTCGTCTATGCCAGTTCATCGTCGGTGTATGGCGCCAACCAGGTCATGCCATTCCGCGAGACCGACCGGGTCGACACGCCGGTGTCGCTGTATGCGGCCACAAAGCGCGCGGACGAGCTGATGAGTCACGCCTATGCGCATTTGTTTGCTCTGCCGCAAACCGGGTTGCGGTTTTTCACGGTTTACGGCCCGTGGGGCCGGCCGGACATGGCGTATTTCAGTTTTGCCAGGGCGATTTTGGCCGGTGAACCGATCACGTTGTATGACGGCGGCCGGTTGAAGCGCGATTTCACTTACATCGACGACATCGTCGCCGGGGTGGTGGGTTGTCTGGGGCATCCGCCGCCCGAGGGGGCTCGGGTGCTGAACATCGGCAACCATCGTTGTGAGGAGGTGCGCGAACTGGTGGCGTTGTTGGAGCAGGCGCTTGGCCGAAAGGCAATCGTTCGCTGCGCACCCAGGCCGCCGATGGATGTCGAGGAAACCTATGGCGATGTGGACGCGATCGGCGCCTTGACGGGGTTTCAGCCCAGTACGTCGTTGGCTGAAGGGATCCCGCGGTTCGTGGCGTGGTTTCGTGGTTGGAACGGGTCGGCGCGATAAAATCCTGACAAGGTGCTCGGTTAGGTGCTTGACGGCTTGGTTGGGGAGGCCTACATCGCGCTCCTCCTGTGCTGAACGAAAGCGCTTGCAACTGTTTGGCAAGGCGGCTACTGTTCTCGGTCTGCGCCGAAATGGTGTTCAGCAGGGCAGACGAGGCCGAAAGCGCCGCGTTTCGCGGGCTTGATGCGTCTGTGTGTCTACCGTTCTTTGACAACTGCATATTCGATGGAAGGGATACGTTGGCGGCGCCCCTGTGTTTTCTGCAGCTGCGCGTTTTCTACGTGCGTGTGTGGGGAACAGTCTGGGCACCTTGTCTGATGATGGATGGAGTTGGCTATGAGCTCTGTGCTGATTGAGGCTTAGGTGCTTATGGGTGTGGCCGTGATGTATCTTTGAT
>JBEKQQ010000083.1:0-25969 GCA_049519555.1 Acetobacteraceae bacterium | reverse complement strand
ACAACCCAGGCGAGCAGACGGTCGGGTTCCGCTTGTTGGCTGAGCGCTGTCGTTGGACTGACGGGTTCGCCGGGTGCCACGGTCCATAGATGCGCGGCCACGACGTGCGGGCGGGTGCATAGTTTGGGCAACAGTTTTTCGATGATCCAGATGCGTAGTTGCGGCGCGTCGGACGGGGTCAGATGCATCACCGCGGCAGCGCTGCCGATGCCATCGCCCAATGACGCGCCGACGTCGCACAAGCCGCGCTGCGCGAAACGAAAATGCGGCATGATCCGCTGCGTCCAGGCGGTCGGATTGTCGAGTTGCTCGCGATATGGACCTTGGGTCAGGACGTCCATCGACGCAGCCTCGTAGAATGCCATGTAGCGCGGCGCACCTGTGTCGGCACGAAAGCGGCGGCCGCGGTTCATGCCGCGCACTGACAGACGTTCGGGAATGTGCTCGCGCAGATACCAGTCGTTGAAGTCCGACTCGATGGCCGGATCGACATCGTTCCAGACGGCGAGAACGGCGTTGCCGAGGAGGGGCATGGGGGGTGGGACTTTCTGGGCTGCGGTAAGCCGCCCTTAGGGTTGTCGGAGATACTGCGGGCCAACTGATACCTGGGACGCAGTGGCCTGCGAACAGGGATGGTATCCCGACGGGCGGTCCTGGCAAAATCTGCACCGGCCCAAATGCAGGGTGCAACGCAATCCGTGCCTGATCGGGATGTCTCGGGCGTGGGGTTCAGTGTTATCTTCTCTGTTGCTCTGTCCCTCTCAAACAAATTCTTTCAGCGCCGATCAAGGGGATGCTGCCGGTAGCGTTGGGTGACTCCGGATGGGTCTGACTGTGCGGAAACGGTGCTTCAAGTTAAGAGGAACAGAGATCGCGGTTTCCTGAGTTATCGGTGATCGTGATTCCTTCGCTTGTTCTGCACAGGGACAAATGATCGTTACGATACAACGACACGTGGGAACCGATGATTTTGGCGTTCGCAACTCCGGCTCTTCATGGGCGCGTGCCACAGCGTCAACCGGTCGATTACCTACGGCGCAGAAGCATCGTTGTACGCCAGAAAATTGCCGGCGACGAAGAGCCGTGAGGGCACGACAGCAAAAATATTAAACGTGCTGGTACTATTCCGCCTCATCCTCGGACGGCGTCGACAAACTTTCATCTTCGGCGTAATTCGCTGTCATTTCTTCAGCCACAGACTGCGTCACCTCACCGGTCAGCCGCAGCATGTCCCACTCGGTAATCCAGCCTTTGATGTATTGCCGCATGGTGCGTGTCGCAGTCCGTTCCGGTGCATCCATCGCCGGCGGTTCCCAGTCATACGCCTCGCGATACAATTCGCTCAACCGCAGGCTGGCGCGGGCCAGTTCGTCGATCCCCGGTACCCGCAGACGATGCGTGCGCACGGTCTGCGCAATATGCGCCATCGCAACGGTTGCCAGCCGCGCCTCGTGGTGCCGCTCCTTCAATTTCAGCCGGTCGGGCAACCGGTTGCGATCGTCGCGTTCGTCGATCACTGCGGTCACGAAATCATCGGTAATGGCATAGGCGGCAACGATTCCTGGCCAGGCATGCGCACCCTCAAGGCCCAGCCAGGTGGCCAGCCAGGCATAGGCCAGAGCGCGGCGCAGCGGCGTATAGCGGCCGATCAGTTCGACTTCATCGAACAGCAAGCACCAGCCGGCATACCCGGCCGCGTGCAATAACGCCGTCAGGAACTGGATCCGCTGTTCCATCAGCAGTACGGCCGCGGGCAACTTCAGATCGAACTTACGCGCCCCGCCGACCGCGGCGAGCGCCTGCCGCAGATCGGCCGGCCGAATCTTGCCACCCGCCAGAAACCGCTCCATCTGGCGAGCAAAGCCGGCCGGCAACGTCTCTCGCTGCAGCAAGAACAGCAGCGCGGAAAAGATCGGCGCCAGAGCATCCCCCGCCTGTTCGATCGCAGTTTCCAGCGCCGCCATCTTATCGCGCGATTGTCGCAGAATGGTCAGCGCGCCGGTGATCGCATCGTCGTGACGGTCAGGTAACGTTGCCGCGCGCACCGCCGCCTCGAACACCCGCGCCGGATCGGACAGCGGGGTTTCCTTGCTGACCACCACGCGGCTGACGACAAAGTTCTGGGCGCGGCCGACCTCGGCCAGATAGCCGAGGAAATGCGACTTGCCGGTGCCGAAGCCGCCGGCAAGCCCCAGGCCGGGATGTGGGCGATCGGAAGTCCAGACATGGTGCAGTTGCTCGTCGAACGCGTGTTCGAGCGCCGGTTCTTCGGTGCCCATCAGCCGCACGGCGGCGCGATTCGGCACGCCGGCGCGCAACGCCTCGATGGCAATGCGGGCTTCCAGGTTCATAGACTGACCATCACCAGCGGTGCCAGCGGATTTTGCCGGTCGCCCGGCCGCACATCCGGCCAAATCCGCATCTCCAGCGCCTTGTAGGTGTCGAGCGTGCGCCGCTTATCGCCGGCAATCAGCCCCTGATCGGCGAGGCCCAAAATGAACAGGCCGGGCAAATGCTCGAGATCGTCGATCAATTCGCGCAGAACCTCGTACAAATCCATCACCGCCGAGGGCGAATAACGCACGGCGGCGTCGGTCTTGCGGGTGGCCGCACGCAAATCCAGCGTCAGCAACAACCCCGACGCACCCGCCTTACGCAAGAAATGACACAGGGAAATCAGCATGGCCCGCGCGTTGGTGCGGCTGATTTGCGCAATAATATCGAATTCCCGCAACGACGACAGCGGCGGTTTTTCACCGCGCAGCCACTGATGCACCGGGGTGTTTGCTTCGCCGCTGCTATCCTGCGGATCCAACCGCGACAAACACAGCGCGATCATGGCCGCGCGAAAATCCCGTGCCAGCCTGGGATCGTCCCACAGGTCGCGGCTGAGCCACTGATCGCGGTGCCGGGTCATGATGCCGGGAGCGATATCGAACGCCTCGGCCAGTTCGGCGGTGCTGAGTGCGGTGCCCGGACGCGGCCAGGGATGCTCGTGCCGCGCGAACAATTCTTCCAGATAATGTTGTAGCAGACCGTCCCACGGCAATACGCGGACCAGAGCGAAAAACAGCTCCTGCGCCATATGCAACTTTGTTTCGCTGGCCGAGAGATGGGCGTGCAACAGCCCATGCCGGCGCGCCAGCACGGCGCACTCGCTTTGGATTTCCTCGTGCGCGGCTTCGTCGCCGATGACAAATTTGGCGGCAGCACCGCCGGCGTGCAGGAAATCCCTGAAATACTCGCGGTCGATGACGCCGAGCCAGTCGGCCGGATGTAACGGTTCGGTGCGAATCTCAAGCATTTTGCGGGCCCGTGACGAACCGCACGGCGAAGTAATCATGTTGCACGCCAGTCTCGTCAAATACGGTCAGCCGTTTGGCGCCCTTGGTGCCGGTCGAACCGCCCAGTTGGAAACGGTGGCCCCGGGTGGAACGGGCGTCAGGTTCGCGGTCGAGATGCAGCAAATCCACCAGGAATTCTTCCATGGGATAATCCGCGGCAGCGGCTGGCAACAAGGTCAGCACGTCGTGCAAGGCGGCGAGCGCGACCAGGGGCCCCTCACCTGAGCGCCACTCCGGCGCCAGTACGGTGTAGCAGCGCAGCAGCCGGTCCAGAAACGATCGAGCGTTGAACCGGGTCGGCCGTTGCTGGATCGCTTTCAGGTGCCGGGCCAGCACGGCTGGCCGCAGGCGCCGCTCCAGCTTACGGCCAATGCGGACACCGAGATTGCGTGGCTCCAGGCGGAGCACAACGGGATAGGCGGTGATGCGGCCGTCCCGCTGCACCAAAGTAACCCCCGCCGCCGCGGCAGCCCGGGACAATTCGGCCAGAAACGAGCCGTCTTCGAAGGCAGCCGGGATATCGATCGCCGGCGTCGCAGCATCCCGGGCCATCGTCTCCGTCAACTTCGCCACGCCGTCGCGCAAGGCTGTCTGCGCCGGTGCAGCCGCCGCCAGCGCGCCTTCCTGTGCGGCTTTGCGTAGTTGTTTGGCCGCACGCAAAACCTGTGCCGCCTGTTGTTCCAGGCGGGCCAGGCTGGTTTCCCAGGCATCGAGAGTCGTTTCGAGGGACGCAGCCGCCTCCGGCTGCGAGTCGGACATATCCATAAGGTTACTATGAGACGGGAGAACGGGTCTGCGTCAATGCCGGTCGTGAGGCCGGGGTTTCGCCCCGGACCTTACCATGGGCTTTGCCCCTGGACCCCGGCTAAGGGCGAAGCGCTGAGCTTACGCCGCCTCCACCGGCACGTCCTTCACCACCCGATTACGTCCGCTCTCCTTCGCGCGATACAGCGCGTCGTCGGCCCGGGCGATCACTCGTTCGATCGACCGGTCCGTCCCGGTCGCCATCGTCAGACCGATACTGATCGTCATTTCGATCACCCTGGTGCCGTAAGTCACCGAACTCGCGGCGATATGCGTCACCAGCCGTTCCGCGAAGCGCTCCGCCTCCGGCGGGGCAATCTTGGGCAACAGGATAGCGAACTCCTCCCCGCCAAGGCGTCCCAGCAGGTCGCCGCGCCGGATCCGGCTGCCCAACGCACTGACCAGTTGCTTCAACGCAAGATCGCCGCCGGCATGGCCATACCGGTCGTTGATCAACTTGAAGTGATCAACATCGAGCATCATCAGCGCCATGCCGCGGTCCGCTTCCGCTCTCTGATCCAGCTCGTTTTGGCACAGCGCCAGGAATCCCGAGCGGTTCAGCGCACCGGTCAGGCCATCGGTGGTTGCCATCTGGCGCAATCGTGCCTCCAACTGGCGGCGTTCGACTATCTCGCGTTCCAGCGCCTTCTTGGCCTCCTCGACCTTGCGAGCGCTTTCGTCGGTCGCTTCGGCAAGCGAGGCCAGTCTCGCCGCGTGATCCTCCATGGTTTCGTTATTGAAACGCAATTCCGCGTTGATTTGCTCCATGGCGTGGAGTTCTTCCATGCGCAATTCCCGCGACACATCCGCGTAGGTCAGAATGCGGCCGCCATCCGGGCAGGCCTGACAAGCAAACAACAGCCGTGTGCCGTCATTCAGATCGATATGGGTCGGCGCGATCGTGCCCGCCCGGACCTCGGCTTCGCGCTTCTCGTGATAGGCGGGCAGATCCTCCGCCGGGATTACGTTCCGGGAGTTCGAAATGTTCCGATCCATCATCTCGCGGAAGGTCATTCCAGCCTGCAGAAGCTCGGTTGGCAAACCAAACATTTCCATCTGCCGGCGATTTAAAAAGCGGATGCGCAGGTCACGGTCGAGCAGCAGAATGCCAATGTCCACCTGGTCCAGTGCCTCAGCCAGGGCGGTCAGAGTGGCCTCAGCGGGCTCGACAATAAGGAATTGAGGCATTGGTCCGTACTCTGTCGCTCTCCGATCCGTCGGCCAGTCAGCGTACTGACTCGCTCCCTGGACCAGACGGCAGATTACCAGCGAAAGGTTAAGCATCGGTAAATGCGGCGGCGCGGTGTGCTTTCCGCGCGTCCCTCGCCGCAGCGCCCAGGAAGCCGGCGGCGAACTTGCGCAAAACCAAATCCCGGCGGCACAGTCGGGCGACGCAAAAGCAGGCGTGAACCGTTCATAAAGGGGAAACGGCGATGCCACGTGGCAGTTATGCAGGAATCTTATTGCTGATGGGCCTGTTGGCCGCCGCCTCGACGCCCTCCGCGGCGCTGGCGCAATCCGGCGGACCTCCGAGCATTGACCTACCCAACCCGTTTGCTCCCGGCGCCTCCTTTGGCCAGCTCCCCGCCGGACGCGCCTGGGGCGGGACCACCGCGGTGGCGATCGGTGCCGACGGCAAGAGCGTTTGGGTGTTCGAGCGCTGCGGAGCGGAGAACTGTGCCGCGTCGAACCTGCCGCCAATCCTGCATTTCGATGCGTCTGGTAAACTGTTGGCCAGTTTCGGTGCCGGCATGTTTGTATTTCCGCACGGCATCGCCGTCGATCACGACGGCAACGTGTGGGTCGCCGACGCCGACGGCAAGAATGGCAAGGGCCACCTGGTGGTCAAATTCAGTCCAACCGGCAAGGTCCTGCTCATCCTGGGCCACGCCGGCATGCCGGGCGACGCGCCGGGCTACTTCAACCGGCCCAGTGGTGTTGCCATTGCGCGCAACGGAGACATTTTCGTTGCCGACGGCCATGGCGGCGATTCCAATGCACGCGTCGTCAAGTTTTCAAAATCCGGCAAATTCCTGACGGCGTGGGGCAAGAAGGGCAGCGCACCGGGAGAATTCGATACGCCGCACGCCATTGCGGTAGACTCGCACGAGCGAGTTTATGTCGCTGACCGATCGAACAACCGGATTCAGGTATTCGACGCAAATGGCAAATTCATTGCGGACTGGCGGCAGTTCGGCAGGCCCAGTGGAGTTTATGTAGATGCAAATGATGTAATTTATGTGGCTGACTCGCAGACCACCGATAAGACCGGCTGCACCCCAGATCCCGGTTGCCGGCGCGGCATACGGATCGGCAATGCGGCGGACGGCACGGTGAAGTATTTCATTCCGCGTCCGGATGGCGATCCGGTGGGCGCTGAAGGCGTGGCGGCCGACGCGAACGGGACGATTTATGGCGCCTCGAACGAGGGTAAACGGATCGTGCGGTTCAGCAAGAAATCGTAACCGCTCACGGAGCACACCATGATAATACTGCAACCAGTGGATCGGCTCGACATCCAGGTGCTGGTCGATAATGTGACGGACAGCCTGTCGTCCACGCCGGCTTTCGTGACCCGCGAATGGGTGACGCTGCGCCGTCAGGGTTTGCGCATTCAGGCCGGCGGGTCGCTATGCTGCGCCAATCACGGTCTGGCGCTGGTGATCACCACACACGGCCCGGAGGGTGAGCGCACCATACTGTTCGACGGCGGGCCGGTGGATTACGCGGTCGAGCGTAACGGTGTGCGGCTTGGCGTCGACTTCGGCGCGATCGGCGCGGCAATGTTGTCGCACGGTCATTGGGACCATGCCGGTGGGATTCCGCGTGCCCTGGGAATGATCTTCCAGGCCAATGGCGGGCGCGCAGTGCCGTTGTATTTGCACCCCGGCATGTTCCGGCCGCGCGGTGCATTGCAACCGGACGGCGGCGTCCTGCCGATGCAACCCATTCCACACCCCGCCGACTGGGCTTTGCTCGGCGCCGAGCCGATTGTGACGGACACAGCACAGACTGTACTGGATGACCGGTTCTTCGTCAGCGGTGAGATCCCTCGCATCACCGCGTACGAAAAGGGTCTCGCTGGCCAGGTTTGCCGCCCGTCCGATAACGCGCCGTGGGAGCCGGACCCGCTGCTGATCGACGAGCGGTTCCTCGCAGTGCATGTGCGCGACAAAGGGCTGGTGGTATTCAGCGCCTGCTCGCATGCAGGGATTGTCAACGTCTTGCATCATGCGCATGACATGTTCCCGGACGTGAAGTTGCACGCGGTGATGGGCGGTTTCCATTTGGCCGGGCCGACCGAGGCAATCATCCCGGAAACCGTGCGTGATCTCGGCACCTTCGGGCTTGAGCTGATCATCCCGGCGCATTGCACCGGCTGGCGCGCGTTGAATGCGCTGGAGCGGGCTTACGGAGAGAAGGTGGTGGTGCCGTCGGCGGTGGGAAAGCGGTTCAGTTTGTGAATCGGGTGGTGGGAACTGAACGGAAAAGATTTCTGACCTGGGCGGTTTTTGCGTTGCCAAGAACGATCACGGCTTGTGTCAGAATGGGTAAAATGCAACGCCGGCAATGGTGGAAACTGCAGGGTATCATTGTTTTCCGGAGTGCCGTTGATACGATGCGGCGGTGTTCTTAACTGGCGGACAGGACGGCGCGAGTGTCACGAAATGGACTTAAACACAGATACACACAGATGACCACAGATACGCACAGATGAGATTGGAGCGGATCACGAGAGTGGCACGTCCTTACGAATCGTCTGACTTCTTCCCCGTGACGGCCAGGCCAGCACGGTGCATTCGTGTGTATCTGTGGTCATCTGTGTGCATCTGTGCTTTTTATTCTTTGCTGAACTAACGCATAAGCCCCGAATGAACCACGGTCTGTCGAAACGCCGCCCAAATCATCCCCTCATCCGATCGCGGTCCGATGCCGGTCCCCGCAACTTTGACCCCAACCCAAATGTGAGCGTAGGCTTCCGATAAGGAAAATCCGGAGATACGCCAATGCCGCTCGACCTCGCGACTTTACGCAACGACAAAGCATTTGATGCGCTGACCGCCGCCATCCTGGATCGCGATCAACCGCGCACCACCGACCTGTTTTACAAGATGGTCACCGATGAAGGCCGCTCGGTCGGCGATGCGCTGAGCGTTGTCACCGCCGCCGAGGCGCCGTTCGTTCAGGTCCCCAATCACATCAACGTCAAAGACGGCCAGGTCGTCCTGGTCAACAACGATCACACGATCCTTGGCTTGCGTACCTCCGCCGACCTGGCGCCCTATTTGCCGGAGCAGTACCGCCTGCTGCCGATGCTGCAAAGCGTTTGGTACATTCCCGCCGGTCTCGACATCTGGAACCAATTGCTTGGCAAATATCCCGGCCGTTACGCCACCATGAAGGGCATGAACGTGCCGCCGCCGGATTACGGCCCAGTGGTGTGGAACCAGGACGTCGCACCCATTCGCGAAGGCGGCACGCCGGAGGAACGGCTCAATGCCCACATGCTTGCTACCATGGGCGGCCAGGTGGAGCGGTCGTACGGTATGTTCCTCGACCTTGCCGCCGACGAAACCACACGTGACCGGCTGCGCGATCAATTGTTGTTTCTTGGCCTGATCGACGTGCAGGACACCATCGTTGGCCGCAAGGCGCGCAACACAGGACACAAGGCACTGCGGGCTCGAGCAATCGTCGGCCTCGCCGATTACGTCGGATGGGAGCGCGCGCATGGCGTGTTCTATACCGGCGTGCCGGACATGGCCGTTGGTCCACTGTACTACTCGCTGTATGATTATGTCTGCGTCCAGTTGACCAACGCTTTCCCTGACCTTGGCCGCAGCCTCGTGCAAACCAACCAAACCCCGCTGGCGCCGCGCGAGGTCGAGGCCTTCGTGGATATGTTGATGACCGGCGACCAGGACACCGTGTTCGGCCAACTCACCGAACACCTGAAGAATGGCAAAGCCATACGTTCTCTGGGTGATACGATCCAGCTCGGCGCCGCCGAACTGATTTTGCGCAACACCGTGCCGCGCGCCTTCACCGACGGGCAGCACCCATTCGACTACTGCAACACCGGTAATTACTGGTTGCGTACCAGCAACAGCCCGTATCAGCCGCGTATCCTGTATATGATGGCGAATTTCGTCAACGATTCGGCACGATCGAACAAATGGACCAAATCGGTGATCGAAAGCGAACTTTCCGGATTCGATTTCGCCAACCGCGATCCCGATTCATTATTAGTGGAACTGGACGAGGCAATCCTCGCCTTCGACATCGCGCGTTCGACCGCCGTGGCACATGCCTACCTGCAATCCGGTGCCGATCGCAGCAAATACATGGCCACCGTCGCTCTGGTTGCCAGCAAATTCCAGGACGATCCGCACAACCAGAAGATCACCCACTCGGCGTTCCAGGAGTATGAGCACAACTCGACCCATTTGAAAGACCAGCTGTTGCTGGTGGCGGTGCGGCAACTCGCCGGCTGGCCGAAAATGCCGGGCGAGCGCGATTGCTATGCCCGCTTCATGAAGGAGTGGATCCGGCACTGACCGCCGCCCACATCCCCCGTCGCGCAGCGCTGGCCGCTGCCGCGGTCGCGCTGGCCGCGCCTCAATCCCCATGTGCGGCGGAGCGCACCGAGATCACGGTGTGGCACGCGATGGGGTCCACGCCGGGCGATGAATTTGCCAAACTGATCGACCGGTTCAATGCCGGGCAGGACCGGGTGCGGGTCCGCGGCCTGTACAAAGGCGCTTATAAGGAGCTGATGGTTGTCACGGCCTCGGCGTGGCGCGCCGGCGAAGCCCCGCACGCCGCCCAGATCTTCGAGGTCGGTACCGAAACGATGTTGCGAGCGGGAGCGGTGATCAAACCGGTCTGGCAGCTCGGCGAGCAAACCGGCGTCAAACTCGATTCGGACGCGTATATTCCTTCGGTGCGAGGCTATTACAGCGATTCCGAACGACGACTGATGGCGGCACCGTTCAATTCTTCCACTGCGATCTGCTGGTACAACCTGGAAGCCTTCGCGAAGGCCGGACTCAAACCGGACGCTTTTCCGGCCACCTGGCCAGAGTTGGTAACGCTGGCCCGCGCCATCCGCGACAGACAGGCCGCGAAATATCCGGTGATCACCGCTTCGGTGGTCTGGTCGCATTTCGAGCAGTTTAGCGCCATCCACAATCTACCGTACGCCACTGAAGCGAACGGCTTCAACGGGCTCGATGCCGAACTGCGGATCAACAGTCCACCGCATGTGCGCAATCTGCAACGTTTGCTGGACATGGCGAAAGCAGCAACCTTCCATTACACCGGGCGCGATGGGTCGGGCGACGGCGCGTTCCTGTCGGGCGATGCGGCAATCACCTTTGCCTCCTCCGCATTACGAGGCTCGCTGGTCAGCTCTGCCAAATTTCGCTGGGCTCCGGCGTTCCTGCCCTATGACCCACAGGTGATCGCACAGCCGATTAACTCGGTCATCGGCGGCGCCAGCTTCTGGGTGCTGACGGCACCGAAACGTTCGCCCGAAGAATATCGCGCCGTTGCGGAATTCCTGCGCTTCCTCGCGCAACCCGACAGCGACGCCGAATGGAGTGCGGTGACCGGCTATGTGCCGATCACCCATGCCGGATACGCGCTGGCGGAACGGCATGGCGCATTCGCCAACAATTCAGGCGCCGATCTGCCGGTGCGCCAACTCAGCCGCGGTCAGGTGACCGACAATTCACGCGGTTTCCATCTCGGACGCATGCCGGAAATTCGCACCATCATCGAGGAAGAGTGCGAGAAAGCCCTGAACGGCGAACAGGACGCGCAGGCTGCGCTGGACAGCGCAGTGGCGCGCGGCAACAAGGTCTTACGGGACTTCCAGCGTTCTGTGACGCACTGAGCGCACCAGCCAACTGACGTTGCGCGCGTTAACCTCGCATTAAGTTATCCCTGGCACCGTGGCGGCAATCACGTCGCATCACGCGACCAGGGGTGTCACCATGAGATTCAGTGTTTTGTGGAAGACTGCGTTTGCCTGCCTGCTTGCCATGGCGCTGCCGATCGCTGCGCGGGCGCAACCCGTAAGTAAGCTGCGCATCGACTACGCCTCATACAATCCGGTGAGCCTCGTGCTAAAGGACAAAGGCCTGTTGGAGGCGGAGTTCGCCAAAGACAATATCGCCATCGAATGGGTGCAAAGCGCAGGCAGCAACAAGGCGCTAGAATTCCTGGCGAACAACACACTCGACTTCGGCTCCGCCGCCGGTGGTGCGGCGTTGATGGCCCGCGCGTCCGGCAGTCCGATCAAGGCGATCTATGTATTTTCGCGGCCGGAATGGACGGCCCTGGTGGTGCCTGCCGACTCGCCGTTGAAGAGCGTCGCCGACCTCAAAGGCAAGAAGGTTGCCGTGACCATCGGGACCGACCCGCACATCTTCCTGCTGCGCGCTTTGATGGACGCCGGCCTTAGCGACAAGGACGTCACACTGGTGCCGTTGCAGCACGCCGAGGGCCGCACCGCCATGGAAAATGGCAAGGTCGACGCCTGGGCCGGTCTCGATCCGCTGATGGCACAAAGTGAATTGACCGCGCACGCCAGGCTGCTGTTCCGCGATCCCTACCTCAACACCTACGGGTTGTTGAATGTGCGCGAGGATTTCATGGCGGCGCACCCTGAACTGATTACCCGCGTCCTGAAGGTTTACGACCAGGCCCGGATCTGGGCTTTGCAGAACCAGGATGCTTTGCGGGCCGACCTGGTCAAGATGGCGAACGTCGATGATGCAGTGGCCGCCCGGCAGTTGGAGCGCACCGATCTGCGCAATTCGGCAATCGGGCAGGCGCAACAACGCACCATCCAGGCCGCCGGCGAGGCGCTGCAACGCGCCGGTGTCATCCCGTCAACCGTTGATGTCGCGAAAACCGTCGGTGAACTGATCGACCGTCGGTTCGCCATCAAAACCACCGCAGCACAATGACCGAGGCCGGCGAGGTGCCGGCCCGGAGCCGGCGTTCGGGATTCGGCGTCAGGCGGCGGCTCTGGGGCACCATGGGTGTGCTGGCGTTGCTGCCGATCGCTTCCGGCTACGTGGGATGGCGGGCGCTCGATGCATTCGGCCATTCGCTTGGCGACGTGGTCGACGTCAAGCTGCCGCAAATCGAAGGGGCCTTGTTGCTCGCGCGTGACGGCGACCGGCTGGTGCTGAGCGCCTCCGGGCTGGCCGGCGCGATGACTCAGGAGGCGAGGCGAACCCAGTTCGGTCTGGTCACCGCGGAACTCTCCGGGGCCGAAGATCGGTTGCGCGGATTGCGCGCCGTGGGCCTGTCCGAGGCCGCAACGCAGACCACCGAAACCGCACTGCGGCGGTTGCGCGAAAATACCGCCGCGATCGACCACCTTGTCGGCGATGCTTTGGACGAATCCGCAAAACTGGCCAAATTACAGCAGGTCGCATTGGCTCTCGGCGACCGGTTTTCGCGTGCGCTGGAACCGATCTCGGCTGAGCAGCGCAATGCCATGAGTGGCTTCATCGCCACGCTTGGCGGCGATGCCGACACCGACCGGCGCCAGCAAGCCACTGACGGGTTACAAAGCGTCGCCGACGCAACACGGGCTCTGGGCCGAATGGGCGCGGCGAACGCGACCTTGCAATCGACCATCGCGCGGATTCCGCTGGCACTGGACGGCGGGGCGCTGGAGCAATCGATGCAGACCATTCGGCGCGACACCACGACCCTGAGCGCGGCGCTCGACGATCTGGACGACAAGACCTCCGCCACGCTGCAACCGTTGATCGATGAATGGGACCGGTTCACCAAGGACAACCCGACCTCGCCACGTCGCCGGCAGCTCGATCTCGCGGCTCAGTTGGTGAGTTTGGCGGGCACCAATAAGGAGCTATCGCAGGGGTTATCCACTTCGATCGAAGCCAGCGTCGAACATGCCAAGGAAGACGCGACACGGGCAACCACCGAGGCCAGGAAACTGACCGACGCCAGCCGCGACAAGCTTCTGAGCGTTGCCGCCGCAGCCCTCTTCCTCGCGGCACTGCTCAGCTGGCTCTATGTCGGCCGCGGCGTCATCCGCCGGCTGACCCAGGTGGAGCGCGCGATGCGGCAACTGGCTGGCGGCGACCTCGACACGGCATTGCCGGCTTCGAGTGCCGACGAAATCGGCTCCATGGTTGGAGCGCTCGCGGTCTTCAAAGACAGCGCAATTTCGCAGCGCCGGATGGAAGCCGAGCAGGCAGCGGCACGGAAGCAGGCAGCAGCGGAAAAGGTGGCAGCCCTGCAGGGTATGGCGGAAACCGTCGAGGCGAAAACCGCGGCCGCGCTGCAGCAAATCGGCGGCCGCACCGCCGCCATGGCGGCAACCGCCGAGCAGATGAGCGCCTCCGCCAGCCGAACCGGTGAATCGGCCAGGAGCGCCGAAGCGGCGTCGGCGTCGGCTCGCGCCAGCGCGCAAACGGTCGCGGTTGCTGCGGAAGAGCTGTCCGCCTCGATCCGCGAGATTGGCCATCAGGTGGCCCGCTCGACCGAAGTGGTCGGCGAGGCGGTCACTGCCGGGGGCGAGACCAAGGCAACGATCGAAGCGTTGAACGAGGAGGTCGCCCGCATCGGCGCGGTCGCCGACATGATCGGCGAAATCGCCGCCAAGACCAACCTGTTGGCATTGAATGCAACAATTGAAGCGGCGCGCGCCGGCGAGGCTGGCAGAGGCTTCGCCGTGGTAGCCAGCGAGGTCAAATCGTTGGCCACGCAGACCGCCCGCTCGACCCAGGAAATCGCCCAACATATCGGCCGGGTGTCGGCTGCGACCGGCGCCTCGGTTGCCGCAGTGGCCCGCATCGAGGCGAAGATCGCCGAGATCAATGCCATCGCCAGTTCGATCGGCGCCGCCATCGAGCAGCAAGGCGCGGCGACGGCGGAGATCGCGCGCAACGTTGCCGAAACCGCGACCGCCGCCGGCGCCATGACCAGCCGCACCAACGAGGTGTCGGCGGAAGCCGATCAAACCAGCGATCACGCCGCTGCGGTGCGCGAGAACGTGGCCGCTTTGGACCTCGCCGTGGGCGAGTTGCGGCATTCGGTGATCCGCGTTGTGCGCACGTCCACCGCAGAGGTCGATCGACGCGGCGCGGAGCGCTACGAGGTGGATATGCCGTGTCGTGTGACCGAAGGTGGCCGCACGCACGACGCCCGCCTCGCCAATCTGTCGGACCTTGGTGCGGAGGTGCGCGGCGGGCCAAATCTAACGGCCGGCGTGCGTGGGGTGTTGCACGTCCAGGGGGTCAACGTGGCTTTGCCGTTCACAGTCCGGCAGAGCGATGGCGACGCGATCCGGCTACGGTTCGAGCTCGATACGGAAACCGCCAGGACCTTTGCGGGAACTGCCGAACGTCTCGGCCGGCGACTCGCTGCATAAGCCTGGCGGGATTACAAGCGCGCGCCGGCCATCTCGGTGCCGCGCGGTGCCCATCCCAACAATGTCAGCAACGCCGGTACGCCGTTCACCACTTTGAAATATTCACGCGCCTCGGCGGGCGCAAACCCCTGCGCGATCATGCTGTCGATCGCGGTAGTTAGCGGCGCCGCGGAATCAGCGATGTCGCAAATGTAGATTGGCTTGTCGTGCAGGCGAAGTTGCCGCCAGCTGATGATCTCCACCGTCTCGTCCATCGTGCCGATACCGCCCGGCAGCGTGACGAAGGCATCGGCTGCCTCCGCCATGCGTCGTTTGCGGTCGTGCATACTGTCGACGACGATCATCTCGGTCACGCCTTGATGGGCCACCTCGGACTTCGTCAGAAAGTTGGGGATGACGCCCATTACGGTCCCGCCCGCCTCCAGCACCGCGTCGGCGAGCACGCCCATCATGCCGTTCCTGCCGCCGCCATAGACCAGCCTGATGCCGGCCAGGCCCAGACCCCGACCGAGATCGCGGGCAGCGGCGGCGAACTCGGGACGCGATCCCAGACGGGAGCCGCAAAACACCGCGACGGAATTTATCCCATTCATGAACGTCTCCCTCATGGTGGTCTCCGCCTGAGGCGGTGGCTAAGCTGGCAATGGATCACGCGGTTCCCCGTTCGGCGCCACGGAATCGTCCGGCGTGCTGACCGGAAAGCGGGAGCCGCGTGATTGGACCGGGGTGCAACAGAGTTCAAGGGAAGGTTTCAGGATGACGAGAAAACTCGCTTTGGTTACGTCCATGGTACTGGGCCTGGGTGGAGCCGCGCTGGCGCAGCAGACGTTCGATCCGATCAAAACACGGCAGGCGGGCCAGGACCTGCTCCTCAGCACGGCTGCCGGGGTCAAGGCCGTGATCACGCTGAAAGGTGACGTCAAGAGTTTGGAAGCTCCCGGCAAGGCCATCCAGAAGTGGGCCCTGGTGTTCCCCACCTTGTTCCCGCCCGGCACCGACACAGGTGACACCAAAGCTGCCCCGGCGATCTGGACCGACCGCGCCGGGTTCGAGAAGGACGCGAAGACGCTGTCAGCTGCCGGCGAGAAGCTCGCAGTGGCCGCCAAAGCCGGCGACGAAACTGCGGTAGCCGCGGCGTTCAAGGAAATCGGCGAGGCATGCGGCGCCTGCCACAAGGACTACCGCCTGAAGTAATGCCGCCCGGCGCCGCCGGCTTCCGGTGGCGCTCCGGGCTCGACGGACCGCTGGTTATTGCCCGATCGTGGTGCCCGGACTCGACCCAAGCATCTGTGCCACACGTGCAGCGCCGGCTGCCGGCGGCGACGGTACGGCACCAGATGCCCGGTCGGAGCCGGGCATGACGACGCCCGCCATATGCGAGGTCGAGTCCAGGCATGACAATGCGGGCCAACTCTGACCCACCCCCCGTCAACCTGAATCTCTCACCGCGTCACGGAATGTAGCCGACCACCAGCAAAAACAGCACCACCGCCAGCGCCGAGAACACCAGAACTGCCAGCGCCAGAACCGGGTGCATCATGCGCGGCGCCCGCGTCGCACCCGGCAATCGCTTCTTCCCGGTAATCATTGGCAGCAGCAGATTGTGTCCTTTCAGCACACGATACGTAATGATCGCCAGCACATGCAACGAAATCGCGATCTCGATCAGCGTGAAGTTCACATGGTGGATATGGGTCAGCCAATCGCTGCGGTCCTTGCCGACAAACTCGGCGAGCGGGCCCTCGACCATGATGTCGTCGTTCGAGCAAAGCCCTGTACCCACCTGCACACATAACAGCGCGAGCAGTAAGATGACCATCCACCCGCCGGCCGCGTTGTGCCCGGTTTCGGTATCCGGCTCGCGCCGCAGCAGATGCCGCAGATGGCGCAGCCCGGCCATCGGGCTTTTCAAAAAGTGCGAGAATCGCGCCGTGTCACTGCCGACAAAGCCCCAGATCAGACGGAACAGCAGCAAGGTCAGCACCGTCAGGCCGCACACCACGTGCACCTGCATCCAGTCGCGCCATGCGCTGAACCAGGCTGCAAAGATCAGAACGACCAGAATCCAGTGGAACAGGCGCGTCGGCAGGTCCCAAATTCGCATCGGCAGGTAAAGTTGGCGCATTCAACCTGATTCCCCGAAGCCCACCGGCATCGAATGCCGAACGCCGATCGAAACGTTCCGTAACATTACAGTGCCAAAGCAAAACGGTCGCGCAAGCTGGCGCGCCCCATAGCACGAGACATGTCGCCTCACCCGATAAGTCTTGCAGGATTTCACCGCGGGCCGGTGGCGCAAAAGCCCAGAGACAGAATCGTGTCGAGTGATGACCATAGTGGCCCCGAGGGCGTCACTCATTCAGGACTCCGGGCATCGACGTCTCCCAAACTGGCGGGGCTTCTACCGATAGTTTTCCCAGGCGTCCATACGCTCATCATTGCCGCCGGTTCCGTGCGCGACGGATTACTTCCGGGATCGTTACATGAACCGCTGCCTGTGGAAATGCCCGGCTTCGCGGCGGGCGCCGGTTGTGGCAGGCTCTGACGGTTGCACAGCCAGGGGTACTCAGCATGCCGCGCATGACCGGTGGAGACGCCATCGTCGATGGATTAATTCGTCATGGCATAGATACGATGTTCGGCCTGCCCGGTGTGCAGACCTATGGTTTGTTCGATGCATTGGCCCGTAATGCCAACCGCATCCGGCTGATCAATGCGCGGCATGAGCAAACCACCGCCTACATGGCTCTGGGTTACTCCTGCGCCACCGGCAAGCCTTCTGCCTACTCCGTCGTTCCTGGGCCGGGTGTGATGAACACCGCGGCAGCGCTGGCCACCGCGTGGGGGGTGAACGCGCCGGTGCTGTGCGTCACCGGACAGGTACCCGGCCCAATGATCGGGCGGCTGCGCGGCCAGTTGCACGAACTCAAGGACCAGCTGGCGACGATGAAGACCCTGGTCAAGCATGCCGACCGCATCGACCACCCGACCGAGGCGCCGGTCAAGGTCGCGCGGGCGTTTCAGGAAATGCTGTCGGGCCGGCGCGGGCCCGCCTCGGTCGAAATGCCGTGGGAACAATTCGCCTCGGTTGCCGAGGTGACGCCGATGGACCCGTTGCCGCCGTTCCCCAACCCGACCCCAGACCCTGAGCGCGTCGCCGCGCTGGCGAAGCTGGTCGATGCGGCAAAGGCGCCGATGATCTGGGTCGGTGGCGGCGCACTGCACGCCGGCGCCGAAATCCTGGCTTTGGCCGAGAAGATTGGTGCGCCTGTGGTCTCCTTCCGCGGTGGCCGAGGCATCGTCGATGACCGGCATCGTCTCGGCCTGACGGTGCCGATGGCGCTGAAGCTCTGGCCGATGACCGATTTGCTGATCGGCATTGGCACGAGGCTCGATGTGCCGACCGCACGTTGGGGCGGCATGCCGCCGGGCGCCAAACTGGCGCGCATCGATATCGATCCGGCCGAGATGCATCGGGTGCGGGCCGATGTGCCGATCGTTGCCGATGCCGCCGACGGTGCGCGTGCCTTGCTCGCTGCGGTGCAGCCGAAGGCAGACGCCGACCGTGCGGGACTGATCGCCCAGGCGAAGCGGGATGGGTGGGACGTGCTGAAGACGGTGCAACCGCAGATGTCCTATCTGGACGTGATCCGCGAGCTGCTGCCGGAAGACGGCATCCTGTGCGATGAGATGACCCAGGTCGGTTACGTGTCATGGTTCGGTTTCCCGTTCCATGCGCCAAGAACGTTGATCACGTCAGGCTTTTCCGGGACATTGGGGGCGGGGTTCCCGACCGCTCTGGGGGTCAAGGTCGGCCAGCCAAACCGGCCGGTGGTGGCGGTGACCGGCGATGGCGGCTTTCTGTTCGGCGGCTCCGACCTGGCAACGGCGGTCCGTTACGGCATCAATCTGGTGACAATTCTTTTCAACAACGAGTCGTACGGCAACGTGCTGCGCGACCAACGCCGGCTATTCGAAGGCCGCGAATCCGGTTCGGCGCTGAGTAATCCGGATTTCCAGACTTATGCCAAGGCGTTCGGCGTGCGGTCCTGGCGGGTCACCGACGCCGGAGGGCTGCGCGGCGCGCTGACCGAAGCGTTGGCCGCCAACGCGCCGACCCTGATCGAGGTGATGACCGACATCACCAAGGAATCCTCGCCGTGGGAGTTCATTTTCCCGGGCCGGGGGTGATCGGCCCCGCCTCCCACTGCGTTTCAACCACCTCGCGAACGATTTGGAAACGGATTATGTGGTGAGCTGATTGCGGTCGCGCCGGGGATCGCGCATTCGCTTTGATGTGACCCCCGACGGGGGAGAACACGCATGTTTCTGTTTCAGATCCTGATCGGATTGGCCTGGATGCTGTTCTGGCCGCTGGTCCGCTACGAAAACGCAGCGGACTGCACCGGCGGGAAGCCCGATGCGTGCACCATTCTGATCGGGTCTGGCCACGAGTCGACGGCGAACCTGGCCATCGATTACTTCAATCGAGGGGTAGATTGGGGACGCCAGGGTCGCGACGATCAGGCGATAGCCGACTATACCAGAGCGACGGAGATCAACCCCGAACTCGCCCAGGCCTATCAAAATCGCGGCTTCGTCTATGCAAAACAAGGCCGGTTCGATGAGGCCATTGCTGACGCCACCAAGGCGATTGCACTCCGGCCGAATTTTGCGCCTGGTTACACCAATCGCAGCTACGCTTATCAGGGCAAGGGACTGAGCGACGCGGCCATTGCCGATGCCAGCAAGGCGATCACGCTGCAGTCTGATTACGTCCAGGCCTGGTGGGATCGCGGCAACGCCTATAACGCCAAGGGGCAACGTGACGAAGCGATCGCGGATTTCACCAAGGCGATTGCGCTCAAGCCCGATTTCGTGGCGGCTTATGAAGTTCGCGGCGGCGTCTATGCCGCCAAGAGCATGCATGACGAGGCAATCGCCGACTACACCAAGGTGATCACGCTCCGGCCCGATTTCGCCGCTGGCTATTACAATCGCGGCATCTCCCTTGAACAAAAAGGCCTGTACGACGAGGCGATCGCGGACGATAACGAGGCGATCGCCCTCAAGCCGGATTACGCCGCCGCCTACAACAATCGTGGCTTTGCCCTTACCAGGAAGAACCGGAATGACGAGGCGATCGCCGATTTCACCGAGGCGATTGCACTCAACCCTAAGGACGTCCACGCCTATGGCAATCGCGGCGCCGCCTATGAAAGGATCAGCCGCTACGACGAGGCAATCGCCGATTTTACCGTCGTGATTGCGCGCAATCCAACTTCCACCGCCGGTTACTACGGTCGCGGCATCGGCTACGCCAAAAAGGGGCAACGTGACGAGGCGATCGCCGATTACACCAAGGCCATCGCGATCGACCCCAATTTCGCCAAAGCCTACAACAATCGCGCCTGGACGTATCACCTGATGGGCGACGACGCGAAGGGCCTTCCCGACGCCGAAAAAGCCGTGGCGCTGGCGCCGACCGAGGCCAACTGCTTCGGCACACGGGCAGCAATTTACGAGGAACTCGGTCAGACCGACAAGGCGATCGTCGACTATCGTACCGCGCTACGGCTTGATCCCGACCATCAGCCGGCGGTGGACGGTTTGCAGCGTCTCGAGGTCACGCCGCGCGCCGTTGCGCCAATCGCTCCGGCATCCCACTGAACCTGGCCGCGGTCGCCGCGTCCAGCGCGAGCGCCACACGCAACACCTCGTTCCCGCAGAACCTGACATTGAATGGCAGCGGAAACCCAACGCCGTCGATCTCGACCGCGCCCCGACTGCCGACCGCCAGTTCCAGGGCCCCGCGCAACTGGGCGCCAGTTTCCGACAGGTCGGCGACCCGCATTCGGTAGGTCTGACCGCTTGCCATCACTCGGCACGGCAGGTTCACCTCGAACCGGGGGCTGACGCGGCGATCGGCTTCCGGGGTTGAGGTTCGTACCACCCGCACCACCGTATGGCGCAACTCCTCGATCGCCGCGTTCAGGCCCGCGGCATTCTCGCGGACGTCGGCCGCACGCCGCCCAGTGTCGCTGGCCTCAGCGGAAACCTCCGCCGTGCGCGCCGTCATTTCGTGCGCGGCCTGCGCAGTTCCGCTCACGTTCCGTGCGATCTCCGCCGTCGCCGCGCCTTGCTGCTCCACCGCTGCAGCGATCGAACCGGCAATCGCACTGATCTCAGTGATCGTCCGCTCGATCCCCACAACCGCGTCCACCGCAGCGCCGGTGGCCGAGCGTACCTGACCGATGTGGCGGGCGATCTCTGCCGTCGAATGCGCCGTTTGGGTGGCGAGTTGTTTCACCTCGTTCGCCACGACGGCGAAACCCCTGCCGGCCTCCCCGGCCCGTGCCGCCTCGATCGTGGCATTCAGCGCGAGCAGATTGGTCTGCGCGGCGATCTCGCCAATCATATCGGCGACCGCGTGGATTTGCTCGACTTCCAGATCCAGCGCCTCGATCGTAGCGCGGGTACTGGCACCAGCGGCGACCGCACGGCCAACCACCGCGCCGGACTCGCTTACCTGGGCGCCGATCTCCCGGATCGAGGCGCTGAGCTCGTCGGCGGCACTGGCCACCGTTTGGGCATTGGCGGTCGCCTGCGCGGCGGCTCTCGCGGCGGTCTCGGCGGCCTGCCCGGTCCGATCCGCCGAACCGCTCATGGCGTCCGCAGTGGCTGTCATCGCCGCAGTGCGCCGGCGGATCTGCTCCAACGCCGTGCCGGTTTCGCTTTCGATCGTATCCGCCATGTTGGCCAAAGCGGTGCGCTTCTCCTGCTCCGCATGCCGGCGTTGCTCGGCCTGGTGCGTCTGCAGACGCCGCATCTCCACTGCATTGTCCTTGAACACTGCAACCGCGCCGGCCATTTCGCCTAACTCGTCGCGCCGCGCCGCATTCGGGATGGCGATGTTCAGGTTGCCGTCGGCCAATTGGCGCATCACCCCGGTCAACGCGATAATCGGCCGGGAAATGCCGCGACCGATCAGCACCGCCAGCAGCAGTCCGATGACGATCGCACCGGCCGCGGTCACCATGCTCCACCGGTATGCCAAGCTGGCGCCAGCCAACATCAAGGCAATGGCGTCATCCTGCGACCGCGCCGCCAGCGCCTGTTGCGCCGCGGCAACCCGCAGCACGACGCCGGCCGCAGCCTCGCGCGCGTCGGTGGCCGTGCGCAATCGTTCGTCCGCTGCTACCACACGTTGCAACGCCTGAGAGAAACGATCGAACGGGTCCGCCATCCCCTTGACGAAACGTTGGATCCGCCGGTTTTCCAGCGCCGCGCCGCCCAGATCGTCGATCGCGGCACGTAGGACCGGCAGGGAGTTGGCCGCTGCATTCGCCTCCGCTGGCGTGCGTGAGGCGACAAACCGCGCCGCCGCACTATCGGTCTGGCCAAAACTGTCCGCCAGCCGCGCCGCGGCGCGCAACAACGCTGCGTCCTCCTCGCGGTCGAGCCCCCGCGTGGTCGCCGAAACGATGGTGCGCAACTCAGTTGCCGCGGCCAGCATTTGTTCGATCCCGGCGCGCCGGAGTTCGACCGCGGCGATGGCGGCATTAACCGCCGCACGATAAGTCGTTATTTGACCGCGCAGATCGCCGTCCGCTTCGTTGCCAAGGCTTTTTCCGTGTTCGATCGCCTGGTCGAGGCGGGCCAGGCTGGCCTGCGCCGCCTTCTGGTCGTCCATGGTGGCGGTCAACGCATATTGCACCACACGCGCCCGTGCCTCGCTTACCAGCAGTCCGACTTCCGTGGCGGACGTGGCCTGGGCGCTGTCCCGACTGACCCGGCCGGCGCCGTCTGCAAGCCGGTCCATCCCGCGCAAGGCGACCGCGGCCAACACCGTCAGCAACAGCAAGACCACGGCAAAGCCGCCAAAGATGCGTTTGCGCACCGACAACCCGAGATGTCGCGACCAGGACCGCGTGTTGTCCATGCGCGCTTACCGAGCGGTCGCGCCAGTCACGCGGTTTGCCTGATCTGCTGGATAAGATCGAGGCCGAAGGTTTTCTCGTAGCCCGCGTTGGCGACAGCCAGGGCGCTGACAAAGCTGTCGCGATCGATACTGGCCTGCACCGTCATGCCGGCCCTTTGCAGCGCGGCGACACCTTCGGTTTCAGCTTTTGCGGCGAAGCTGCGCGAAGTGGCACCGCCCAGTTTGGCGGCCTCGACGAAGCTGGTCCGGTCGTCGTGGGACAGGTCGTCGAAGGCATCGGGCGCCATCAGGAAAACGGCAGGATCGTACGCGTGGCCGCTCAGGGTCAGGAACTTCTGCACCTGATCGAATTTGGCGGCAACGATGGTGGCGATCGGGTTCTCCTGACCATCGAATGTGCCGGCGCGCAATGCCTCGAACAATTGCGGAAACGGCAGCGGTGCGGCGTCGGCGCCAAGTGCTTTGAAGCCCTCCAGCAGCACGTCGGACTGCGGCACGCGCAGCCTGAGGCCTTGCAGGTCGGCGGGCGTCACGATCGGTCGCCTGGCGTTGGTGACGTGGCGCAACCCGTTCTCGCCCCAGGCGAGCATGACGATGTTCATCTCAATGAACTGTTTACGAAACGATTCGCCGATCGGTCCATCCAGTACCGCATGGGCCTGGGTATTGTTTTTGAACAGAAACGGAATGTTCAGCACCCCGGCGGCTGGCAGCACGCTCGACAGACCCATGCCGGTCACGAACGCAAGGTCGATGCTGCTGAGCTGGATGCCCTTCATCAGTTCGACGTCGCCGCCCAAAGTGGCGTCAGGGTACTGCTGGATGACAATACGGCCGTTCGTGCGTTTCGCCACCTCCTGCGCGAACACTGTGGCGCCGGCGCCGAGTTGTGACGCGACCGGCAGGATATAGCCAATACGCAGGGCTTGCGTGGCGGCGTGCGCCTTGCGGTGGCGACCGGCGAGCATTCCGGATGCCATGCCGGCACCTGAAACAAGCAGCTGTCTGCGGCCAATCATGATTTGCTCCTGCTGGCACTCCGCTGCGGGCGCGGGATCGCGCGAGCCTGCACAGGAAACCACAGTGGCGTTAATGATAGGTTAACGGTGCGGGGCTGTTGCCCCTCCAGCACGCCGACCCGGAGCGCTTTGCGATCAGATCGAACCGGCTCAAACGCCTCCCCCTGTCATTGCGCGCGCAATGACAGGGGGAGGCAATGACAAGGGCGGCCACTGGGCCAGGCTGATTGGAAATCGCTTTAACCGCACGGCCGGAGTGCGTCCGCCACCACTTGCCGAACATCATGCGGCATATAGGGTTTGCGCAGCACCGCAACGTTACGGAAGTCGGCGCGCAGGCTGCCGGGATCGTAGCCGGAGGCAAATACGAACGGAATGCCGCGCAGCCGCAGCACGTCGGCGACCTGGTAACTGGTCTCGCCGGCCAAATTGACGTCTAGAATCGCAGCGTCGATGGCCTCCGAGGTCGCGAGGCCGATGGCTTTGGCCACCCGCGCGGCCTTGATCACGCGATATCCGAGGTCGCGCAGCATCCCCTCGAGCATCATCGCCACCAGCATTTCGTCTTCCACGACCAGGACGCACAGGCTCGGAGAAGTGTCGGTGGATTGGGTTGCGTTCATGGCCGCCTTTCGCTCATGCGGGTTCGCCGGCGGCGGGGATCGGCACGTTTATTATGCAACGAACACCTTCCGGATGGTAATCGACCTGCACGTCGCCATCCAACTCGTAGGCCAGACCTTCGGCAATCATGCGGCTGCCAAATCCTTTTTGTGCCGGCTCGGTCACCGTAGGGCCGCCGCGCTCAACCCAGGTCAGATGCAGCCGGTGCCCGTCGTCACCTTGCTGTTCCGACCAGGCGATAACGATGTGACCGGAGGGCACCGACAAGGCACCAAATTTGACGGCATTGGTGGCAAGTTCGTGAAACGCCATGCCAATCGCCAGGGCCATTTTCGGTGTCAGGCGAAGATTCTCCCCGGTGGCCGTCCAGTTCGTTTTGCCAGGAGATTGGTACGGCGCCAGCTCCGCCTCCAGCACGTCCCGCAACCCGGCATCACGCCATTCGCGATCGACCAGCAGGTCGTGCGTGCGCGACAGCGCCCGCAGCCGCGCCATGAACACTTCCTTGAACGCCTCGAGCGTCGGCGCGACGCGCAACGTTTCCATCGCCAGCGACTGCACGCTGGCGAGCACGTTCTTCACGCGGTGGCTCAGCTCGTTCAGCAATAGCGTGCTGTGGGCTTCGGCACGCTTGCGCTCGGAGATATCGCGTGCCGTCATGGCGATTGCCACAATCGCTGCATTGGCGTCACGAATTGGCATGGCGGTCATTTCGACCGGCACCTCGACGCCGTTCGGCCGCTTATGCAGGATCTCGACGGAACCGGTAACGTCGCCCCGCAGCGCTGCGGCCAGCAAGGCAGCCGGTTGCCTGGTTGCATCCGAGGCGATCAGGAAGCCGATCTGCCGGCGGACCGCGTACTGGGCCGGGTATCCGAACAGTCGCTCGGCGCCAGGATTCCACGATCTTACGGTACCGTCACGACTGATGCTAACCAGCGCATCCTGGGCAAATTCGACAATCGCCGGGTGTTCCTTTAGCGCTTCCTCGGTCCGGCGCAACGCGGTGATGTCCACGAAGGTGATCACCACACCGTCAGCGACTCCGCCCACTGTGTGGTAGGGCCGGATCCGCATGATGAAGGTAGTGCCGGTGTCGGCGATCCACACCTCGCGTTCGATGACCGACAGTTCCTGCAACACCGTCTGGACGTCGGTTTGTAAATCGTGATAATTCAGCCGGCTGGCGATGTCGGCGATCGGCCGGTCGACGTCGCCCTCGCGTAAATTGAAGATGCTGGCAATCGCCGGGGTAAATCGTTTGATGCGCAGCTGGTTGTCGAGGAAGATCGTGGCGATCTGCGTGCTCTCGAGCAAATTCTGCATGTCGCTGTTGAGCCGCATCAGCTGGTCGTTCTTGCTGCTGAGTTCGGAGTTGACGGTTTGCAGTTCCTCGTTGATCGACTGCATCTCCTCCTTGGCGGTTTCGAGTTCCTCGTTGGAGGATTGCAGTTCTTCGTTGACCGTCTGATATTCTTCCGTGTTCGAGCGCGTCTCGTCGATGGCGCTCTGCGCTGTATCCAACGCTGTCTGGAGCTGTTCCTTGGTGCGAGACAGCTCCTCCTCCAGTTCGCGCGCGATCGCATCCCTGGGTTCGGCCGCGTTTCTTACCCGTACCGATTCAGCAACCGTGCCAAGGTCCTGGAAGGCCACGACGTTGAGGTTGGGATCGGAACCTTCGACGGTGATGGGTTCGACGATCACGTTGATCGCTCTGGTCGCCCCGCCAATCTTTATCCTCACGCGGTGGCGCAGCACGGCCTGCCTGTTGGCAGCCACCTGTTCCAGCGCCGCGCGCACGGTCTGCCGCAAC
>JBEKQQ010000082.1:0-26227 GCA_049519555.1 Acetobacteraceae bacterium | reverse complement strand
GACCTCCGTCATCGGCGCCATCAACATGCTGGGCCTGGCGAAACGAGTGGGCGCCAAAATCCTGCAGGCCTCGACCAGTGAGGTCTACGGCGACCCGACCATTCACCCGCAGACCGAGGACTACCGCGGCAACGTCAACCCGCTTGGCCCGCGCGCCTGTTACGACGAGGGCAAGCGCTGCGCCGAGACCTTATTCTTCGACTATTACCGGCAGCACAAGACGGCGATCAAGGTGATGCGGATCTTCAACACCTATGGACCTCGGATGCATCCTAATGACGGGCGTGTGGTGTCCAATTTCATTGTCCAGGCACTGCAGGGCAACGACATTACGCTCTACGGGCACGGTAGCCAAACGCGGGCCTTCTGTTACGTCGACGACCTGATCGAGGGCTTCGTCCGGATGATGGCCACCGGTCCGGAGGTTACCGGCCCGATCAATATCGGCAACCCGCATGAAATCCCGATCCGCGAACTGGCGGAGCGTGTGATCGGTCTGACCGGCTCTCGCTCGCGGATCGTGCACCGTCCTCTGCCGGTGGATGATCCGCTGCAACGCTGTCCGGACATTACGCTGGCGAGTGCAGTGCTTGGCTGGAAACCGACCGTCGATCTCGATACTGGCCTGAAACAAACGATTACGTTCTTCCGGGATATGCTGGAACACGCCGAATAAGCCACCGGCCCACGTCAGCCGGCAGGCGAGGGGGCACGGCGAAAGATTTGCAGCACCTCCATGGCGAGGCCACGGAACAGTATGACCAGAACGCCGCCGTAGGTCGCTGCTCCGACTGCCACCAATGCTGCGAAAACAACCAGTTCCGGCAAGGTCTGCGGCAGTACCAGGCGAACCGCGGCGACCGCAACCATCATGAGGACCCCCGCTGCGATCGGTTGTACCGGCGCCAACAGCAGCCGCCTGGTGTCGAGGCCGCCACGGCGGGATGCGATCATCGCGCTCGCCGCATACATGATCGGGTAGCCAAGCAACCAGGCCCATGCCACGCCGACGATGCCCCAATGGCAGCCGATTACGAAGGCGGGTGGGAAGATCACCGCGCCGACACAGGTGCACCAGAAACTGGCTCGCGAATCGCCGATCCCTTGCAGAAAGTTCGGCACAACCAGCAAAATCGCCCGGAACGTCACGGCCAGCGCGAGCACACCCAGTACTGGCCTGGCAGCGACCCAGTTGGGTCCAAACACCAGATCGACTACCTCGGGCGCCGTGACCGAGAGGCCGAAGAACAGCGGCACTGCGATGGCTGCCATCATTCGCACGGCTTTCAGAGCGTAGAAGCGTGCCTCGGAGGGACGCTCCTGTACCAGGACGAACGCCGGGAACGCCGTCGCGTTAACAATTGGGGCGATCTTGTTCAACGGCATGGCCGCGAAATTTGACGCCACCACATAGACGCCTACCTGTACCGGGCCAAGCCAGCGGCTGATGATCAGAATGTCCGCCGAGGCGAAGACCATCCAGACGATGTATTCGAAGGTGCGGTAAATGCCGAATGAGAACAGCGGTCCGATGCCAGCGAAGCCCAGCCGCGGCCAGACGTAATACTCGGATGCCAGCGCGACGAAGCCGAGCAGCTTCGCCAGGTTGGTGGCCAGCCATCCCAACATCAGGGACCATACCCCATATCCGGCAAACGCCAGCACGATGACCGTGACCGCTCCCACCAGCCCGGAGGCCAACTCCATGATAAACATCGGCCTGATGCGCAGGTGCTTGGTCAGAAAGGCGCGTGGCAGCGCGGTCAGCGCGGTGAACAGAAACCCGAGACTGGAGACCTGAATGAGCGGTACGAGCCGTGGGTCATCGTACCACGCCCCAATTGGCCACGCTGCCAGGGCCATCAACGTGCCCAGAGTTGCCCCGGCCAGCAGTAGCACACCGAACAGCCGCGCCACCACGATGGTGGGAGTTTCTCTCTGCTGGACCAATGCATCGCCGAAGCCCAGAGAGCCAAAGCCGAGCATGAAATTCACAAAGATCTGCGCAACCGCCATCAGGCCGTAGTCGTCGGGGGAAAGAATGCGGATGACCACCAAGGTCATGGCCCAGGTGATGATTTGCACGAACAGCCTGATGGCGACCGACCAGCCGACGGCTGTTACGATCGTCTGCCGCAAACTCATTCTGTTGAAGCTTCGGAATCTGCGATCACGTTTAGTCTGTCCATTCGCACGTCTGGGCGTTTCCGGTGTACCGGGTGATGATCGCGCAATGCAAGCTGTGAACCTCTGGGTTGACGGCAACAGGCCGGCAACACGCTCGGGCGCCGTCCATGGTCTGTCGGCCTGGTGGACAATTCACGGGGAAATCCTGCGACTTTATTGCGCCTGGTGATTATAGGTGACCTTTTTGAAGAATTCGGTGACATACAACACGCAAGCGATGAAGCGAACCGGATGCACGTGGCTGTTGAAATTCTGGGGAACTGGATGGTACCAGGCCATGTTTCGGCGTCGCTGGCGAAGGGAGGTCGCCATCGAGCGAGTCGTCTCCGCGAGCCAGGCGCGATCGCGGGCGATCATTTGCCTGCGTCGCACCTTACGAGGTGCACGATGACAGTCACACCTCCGATCCCGGCCCGCCGCGCGCGGCTGCCTCGCAAGCCCGCTACACCGGAGAGGCTTTATCATGCCGTCATCGGTTAGCGTCATCATTCCCGCCTACAACGCGGGTCAACGGATCGCGCGCGCGATCACCAGCGCACTGGCCCAGACGCGGCCGGTGCTCGAAATCATCGTGGTGGATGATGGCTCGACCGACGACACGGTCAAGGTCGCCGCCGGTTTCGGTTCACTGGTTCGGGTGATCGGCAAACCGAACGGCGGACCCGCCAGCGCCCGCAATCTCGCCGCCAGCCTCGCGCAAGGCGACTGGCTGGCCATGCTGGATGCCGACGACTGGTGGTTTCCACGTAAGAATGAAATTCAGCTCGCCCACATGGTGGGCGAGGACATCGGCCTTTCGCATTGCCGTCTGGATCATCGGACCGAGCGGCCACCGGACGAACTGACCTTCGAGGATCTGTGGGAACGCAACTGGATCAGCAACTCCTCGGTGCTACTGCGACGGAGCATTTTTGACGCGGTGGGTGGCTTTGTTGAGGAACGTCAACTGGTCGAAGACTATAACCTATGGTTACGTGTGTCCGCGGCCGGCACGCGGATCGTCACCTGTCCGCACATTCTGCTGCATTACACCCAGGGTATCGGTCTGTCGGCAAACCCCGAGTGGCTGATGCGCGCCTCGCTGTCCAATGTCGATGATCTGGAACGGCGCCTCGGGTTGCCGGCGAAAATGGCGGAGCGCAAGCGGCAGCAGATCCGCGCCGAGTTCCGGCGGCTCGCCCTCCTTGAGTGCGATAGCAAACCTGCGCGATCGTTGTTGCGGCAGATTTTTCGTGATGAGCCTGGGGTCACCAACGGCATTTTCATGACCGCCGGAACGCTGTTCGCTCCGGCGCTGAACCTGAAGCACGCGCAGGAAAGGCGCAGGCAACGCATGCGCACGATGCAGGTGACGCTCGAGGATACGCAGGAGAGTGAGTTTGCCGAACGCCGTATTCCCGTGGCGGAAATTCCATTTTGGAATGCCAATGAGAGATCTGGTCCTGAGCCGGCCGCCGTGATGTATCTGCCTACGGCCGTGCGCGCCTTGCCGACACCGATGCTGGTGACAACGGTCGACGCGGAAGAGAATTTCGATTGGAGCGGGCCGTTCATTCGCACTGCCTCGCGGGTCACGTCGATGCGATCGCAGCACAAAGCGCATCGCGTGTTCGAGCGCTACGGCGTAATCCCAACCTATTTGGTCGACTTTCCCGTGGCCTCCCAGGACGCCGGGCGTGAACCGTTGCGGGAACTGTTGGAAGCGGGCGTGTGCGAAATTGGCGCCCAGTTGCACCCTTGGGTTACGCCGCCGTTTGTTGAGGTGATATCGAAGCGCAACAGTTACCCCGGCAATCTGCCTATGGTCGTGGAATACGACAAACTGCTGGCATTGACCAACATGTTGGAGGAGGCGTTTGGCATACGGCCTCGGATCTACCGGGCAGGCCGTTGCGGGTTTGGTCCAAACACCGGGGCGATCCTGCGCCATCTGGGGTATTTGGTCGATTCCAGCATCATGCCGTACTGGAATTATGGGCCGCAAAGTGGCCCTGATTTCCGCGCTTTCGGTGCTGAGCCGTTTTGGATCGATCGGGACCAGACCGTTCTGGAAATGCCGATTTCGGTGGCGTTGGTTGGGCGGGCAGCACGGCTCGGACCTTCGATGTCCGTCGGATTATTCAACCCGGTCAGCGAATGGGCCGGTCTTACGGCAGCAGTGGCCCGCCTGGGCCTGATCGAGCGCATCCGATTGACCCCGGAAGGCATCGACATCGACGAGGCAAAGCGTCTGGTTCGGCAAATGATTGCGGATCGGCATCGTGTCTTCGTGCTGACCTATCACAGCCCGTCACTGGAGCCTGGCAGCACGCCTTATGTCAGAACCGCGGCGGACCTCATGCATTTCCTCGCGTGGCTGGAGGAGTTCTATGACTTCTTCACCACGGAAATCGGCGGCCGATGCGTAAGTTGGCGTGATGTGCGTGATGCGCTGCTGGCAGTCCGGCCAACCGTCAATCAGGACGAGCCGGCTACGGTGGGGTGACCGCCGGTTGCGTCATACGGGTTTTCCGGTGCCAACGGGGTCGCCCAACCACCTCCGGTACAAATACTTCAACGGACGCTTGACGCCGAGACGTTCCGATAGTGTCCGGAACCACGGTAACACGCTCTGCTCCCATTCGATCTGTGACCGGTAAGCGATCATGCCGATCGGATTGCGCCGGAAATAACGCCACAGAAAGCGATAATATTGACCAGTGGTATAAACTTTAGCATTGCCGCCGACCTTCGCCACCAATGGCGTAAATCGCGGGTATAGTTTGGTGTTCACCAGCCGGACCCTCATGAAATTGCCGATCAGCAAATCATCTAGATAACCATATTCTACTGTGGTCATCAGGGATTCTTTAGGAACGTGAAACACGATACCCCTGGCATTCGCCGCATGACCACGGCGGCTGATTGGGATGCGCCGTGTCTCGCCACCAACCTGAAATTCCACGAAGTCGATATGCCATTTGATCAGCTGGAACTTTTGCACGAACGCAACGACGCGATCCCATTCCGCCGTCGTCAGGCAGGACGCCCAATTGTCATCGCCCGTTGCGGCGGTGATCTGACTTGTATCGGAGACCTGCGCCGGATGGTTGCGGACAAATTCGCCGCTGGTGAGATCAACGGTGACAAACGGCTCGATGAGGTGGACTTCGGGACGCGACCAGTATCGTCGCATATCGGACCATCCGATGCGATAGGGGTTGGCCCATACCGAATCTGCTCGCACGTAGATATGCTGTGACGAAGAGCAACAGAAGTTGCCAACGCCCAATTGCGCCGCAGTGCGCGCAACCGTCCATACGGCCCCTGGCTTGCGTTCTTCCGGTGGTCCGACGAGCGACTGGCCGGCGTCGTCAACGAAATTGAACATATCCGCATCAACCGAGCAAAGCGCCAGCAACCACGTTTTCTTGCGTGGGTAACGGCGGATCAGACGGCGCAGGAAGTGGAATTCTCCACAAAGCGGCGAATCATTCAGATCAACGATCAGCGAGCCGTCAGCCTCGATGATCAGAATTGCATCCTGATTGATGTTGTCGATACACATCACGCGGATATCAGGCGTCAGCTCATACCAGGTGCGATACGGGAGAATCGTCACATCGAAGCCGCGATCCCGAAGATTTAATGCTATATCATCGTCATAATGGTCCGGCAGCAGAAACTTCTTGCCCGACGGAAACATGCTCAGGGACGCATCATGCAGATGGTCGGGATGGCCGTGCGAAATCCAGATCCATTCGGCCTCGACAAAACTCTGAATTTGCTGCTGCGAAAGCGGGTGATCCAGTGCCCAACTACCGAAATAGCATGTCCCGGTCAGCCAGGGATCGGTCGCCAGAACCGGCCTCGCATTCTCAAAAACGATGACGCTGGCATTGCCAAGGGTTTCGAAGTGCGTGCTCATGGATGGGGGCCGCGGATCAGCTCTACAGTCGCTATTTCGTGGCTCGATTTGCCGGCAGCAAGCTCCGAATGCTCGACTTCGCCGGCCCGTTCCGGGCTGCGCAAAATGCGCCAGCCAAATACGATTCCCATGACCATACGCAATCCGACCTTCAAAGCCCGAAGATTGTTGGTGTTGCCGCCTTTGCTCTCGCCCACGCGCGGATGAAAGGTAATCGGGCATTCAATGATGGTGAGTCGCAGCTGCATTGCGATATCGAGCAAATGGGCGTTGAACTCAAGGTTCACGGCCGGGTCAACCGCGGCGAGCAGGCGCGGTATCACCGACCGGCGGATAAGTTTATAGGTCGTGCCAACGTCGGTGATCGTGGTAAACCCCAGGTGTTTTTCTTCAAGTAGTTTGCCGACATAAATATTGCCGTAATACATAAAGGTGCTGAGCTGGGTCTTGTTCGCTCGCATGCGTTCGACGGTACGGGTGCCATTGACGATGTCGGCATGTGCGACATAACCGAGCAGCTTGTCGATATCGGCCGCACTAAAGGTTCCGTCGCCCTCACAGAGCACAACAAGCTCGGTATCCTCAAACCGCGCCGCCTCCGTCAGGCACCGAAAAACGCAACGTCCATATCCCGGGTTTAATTCATTGAGTGTGACCGCACCTGCGGCATGCGCGCGTTCAATTGTCGCATCGCGACTGTTGTTGCTAACGACCAGCACACGGCGGACCAGCGGGTGGGCCACGAAATCCCGCACGGCATCGGCTATGCTGAGTTCATCGTCATAAGCCGTCAGCGCCACCGTCACATGCTGGTCCCGCACCGGGTCGATGCGCAGGCCGCCGGACTGCCGTTTGAACCTGAGTAGCACCAGGACGTCGAACAGTGCCATGGCTGCACCGAAGAAGGTCGGCACGCCGCTGTACCAAACAATCCATTCATTGATCGGCATCAGCAGGTCATTCAGTCCGAACAAACGGCGCGGAATGACCAGCACGACGCCGAACAGATAAACCACGATTCCAACTGAAAACAACAGGGTTCCATAAAGCAGAAATGGCATCCGGATAAATCGCCGCGTTATCTCTTCGGTAAGCGTCGCGAACTTCCGGCTGGTACTCATTGCTGTCCATCCGTGCTGCCCGACGCATAACCGGCACAATCCTGCGGTGCCGGAATGACGGGAGACCGGAAGTCATGCGCGAAGGCTGCGGCGACAGGCAGATTGTTCGTCCCGACCAACATGAACAGCAACAGTATCGCCAGTCCCATCGCGGTCGCGGTACCGGTCCGGCGGGAGGCAACCCGGGCGACACCGGCTGCCAGCGCAAACACCAGAATGAGCACGTGCGAGGTATAAATGAACAAACTCAGCCGGTACTGAAATCTGGTGTGCAACAGAACATTGAACACGAAGGCCACGAGCAGTCCAATGGTCAGCCACCGCATGCCGCGATCGCGCAGACCGCAGACTATGCCGGACGCGAGCAACAGCAACCAGCCGGCAACCGCGGCAAATCCAATCGGAGAATACAGCGGCGCCCGAAAATCCCGCATGTCCCAGCCATCGACGATGGGTACCCAGACATAATCCGGTGCCACGGTCACATATTCGACGAACGTCATCAGGATGGGTTTCAATCCGGCCTTTTCCCCGAACGTCTGCAGCCACCAGGCGGACTTCACAAAATGAACCGGATTGCTTACCACCTGCCACACGACGGAATGCCAAACAACGAGCAACAGCAGCGCGAGCAGCCCCGCGAAACGAATGCCGAAAACCGCTGTCCGGCGGATTGCGCCGATCAGCGTGTCATTCCGGTACCAGACCAGAAATTCCGCAATGAACGACTGCGCCACATTGGTGATGGTTATGCCGAACGTCGCGAACGCCACGACATAACGCCAGATGCCGCCGGCTGTGGGCGCGTTCAGACGCAGTGCCGTCAGCAGCCAAAGCCCAACCAGAGCCATGCCCGCCGGCCCGTAAGCTTCTGGGATCATCGAAACGAACAATTGCGTGGCGGAAACCGCAAACAGCAACGTAAACGGGATCGCGATCACGTGCGCGACCGAGATCGCGCGAAGCAACAGGTACCACAAGCCGACTCCGGCCCCGCCAATCGCCGCCATCCATAATCCCGCCGCCGCGCGCGGCGGGAGACCGAGATAAATCAGTGCCTGCACCGCCGGCCGCAGCAGGACGATCAACGGATGCTTGATCCCCCCCATCGCCATGGGCGAGTCTGCATAGGTGCAAAGGTAGAGCCGAGCGTCGAAATCAAATGCGAGATTGTCGACATTCCCGTAATGGCTTTGTGACAGCAGAATTGCGAGCCAGCCGTAGACCAGCCCACATGCAACGGCAATGACAGCAGCGATCAGGACATCCGTCCGGCGCAATTGTCCTATGGTCTCAGCCGCTCCGGGCGATTCAGTGTGCGCGGCCATCATACGTTATAACCACTCAATACCATCGGTTCTTGCCAAGGTTTCCGATACCACCCGTTGTGCCATCGAAGCCCAGCAGTTGGCTGGTCGGACTTCAGGCGAACTGCTCCGACCGAAGAACGCATTCCGCTTTCCGGCGATACTTTGCCACCATTCGCTGCTCAGTCCCGATCTGCTTCAGATCAGCGCACCTGCCAGGCGATGCGACGGGTCAGGCAAAGGTTCAACGCCGGACGCCTACCAGGCCTGGTCTCGCAAGGTCGGTTATCGCCGGACCGCAAGCCTCGTCGTGACCGGCCAGTGCCTAATCCCGCCAGGCGAGGTTACGACTCCCGGGTAATCCGACCCAAAGCAAAAATACGTCATTTGCCGATCGTGGTCGGCGTGATGATGTAATTCTGCTGCGGTAACGTCACCGTTTCATGCCCTTGTGGCCTCTGGCCTGAACCGAACGCCTGCACGGGCCAGCCTGCCTCCGACCCCGATCGGGGTGCCATCGGCTCGCCAGCAGGCAGCACCATGCACGACGCAGTCATCGCCGAATTGAATGGCGCTCATGCCGCCGGCCACGTTGCCGACCTTTGCGACCGCATGGCCGCGATCTGCCAGAGCCTGGAATACGGTGGAAGGAAACCCGGCCTCGAGTTCCAACGCGTGGCCCCGGGTCCAGCTGCGCGGTGCCTCGACGGCCTCCTGAACGGTCATCTCATGATCGATCAAATTGCTCAGCGCCTGCATGACGGAGGGAAAGATCCGCAGCCCGCCGGGCAATCCAAGCGCGTAGATCGGTTTACCGTCACGCAACACGATAACCGGCGACATCGATGACGTGATCCGCTTGCCGGGAGCGATCGAATTGGCCCGCCTGGGGTGCGGGTCGAACACGAACATGTAGTTGTTCGGGATCATCCCGGTGCCGGTGCCATCCGCGACCGTCAGATGTGTCGTGTGGGATTTGCCTTCCGATCCCGGGAGAGACTACCTCGAACCGGCGGTGGGTGCGACGACCGCGCGCCCGTCGCCCGGGGTCATCGGCATTTTGGTAAGACGTTCTGCCGGAACTCGCCGTCAAAGTTGCCCGGCGGAGAATAACGGCAGACCCAGTAGACTTCGCCCTGGCAGATCGCTTTGCCGCAGCCGAGTTGTCGGCTGCCGCGCCAGATGACCTGGGTGAAATGTCCCGCCGGACCGAACCCGGGTGAGGCGTAGTTGTATTCGCTGATTTCCTCGTACCACAGTTGAACCGCCTGGCGTGCGGAAAGCTCCGTACCCCAGGCCAAATTCTCGCCAAGACCGCTATTGTAATCGTGATCGAACACGCAACGGTTGGCCCAGGCCTGAGCGGTTGCCGCGACTTCGGTGGACCACGTCAACGGCGGCGTGCAATGCCTGGCTCGATACGCGTTGTGCGCGTCGAGCAGCGTTTGGGCCTCTGTTTGCGCCATCGCGTTGGTAGTGAACGCGAGAAACGAGATACCCAGCAAAAACCCAGAGCGTCTCATGGCCATGTTGTTCCTCGCAGGCCCGAGGGGTGTAATCGCAGCGACGGCTGGTATCGTGCCACGCGAAAATTGACTTTCGCGTTTCAAAAATACAGGAATGAGCCGCCAGGAGCGATTTGCTGGATCATGTCGAACTCCGTTCGGTTGGCGGTCACGACAGGCAGCCCTCGTTTGGCCGCTGTCAGATAAATCAGCGCGTCGTTCAGGCATACCTTGCGCTGATGCGGTTGGAAGTTCTGAGTACGGGCGAGCGTGCCGGCAATTACCCCAGCAAGGTTCCAGGTGTCAGCATCGGGTACCAGCAATCGCGTGCCCGGGATCGCACCCACCAGGATGCTATATTGGCGCCGAACCCGGCGCCAGTTGCTTGCGGCGGTATCGTAGTGCGCAATCCCGGCAGTGATCTCGGCGACGCAGACCGAACAATGCCATTGCAAAGCATTGTCGAGCAGGACTTCAACTGCGGTGGGCAGCGTGCCGCTCAGGTTGCCGATGTAGACATTCGTGTCCGGCATCAGTGCCACGCGAGCATTATGGGCGACCGATGCCGCGGCAACGAGTTGCTCGATCGGTCGCGTGGCCAGTTGGCGGCGCCACTTTTCCGGCTTGCAGCGCGGGAGCAGCGCTTCGAGGTCAATACTCAAGCGTGTGAGACGGGCCAAGCGAGCCGCGAGTCTGTCGCATAGCGGCGGCTACCGGATCCGGGCGCGCAAGGATCGCCAATGCCGCGAGGCCGAGTTCTGTGGTCGATCGCAGACCGGTTTCCCGTTTTGCTGCCTCGACCAAAGCCTTGGGTGCACGGAAGCTGACATGCTCCGTTTTGTCGTCCAGCAACCCGGCCCGGCGGGCTTCCTCCATCAGGGCGGCGCCGATCGAGGCGGGTATCGTCAGATCGTTGTCGTGCCGCATTGGCTTTGTCCTCATGGGTGTGCGCAAGTTACATCGTTCTGTTACACAACGCGACTCCTGCGGCGAGGGCTGTCGGAAGTCAGACCGCAACCATCCCCGGTATCGGGCCCGAGCGCCACGCCGGCCTGCGCCAGGCTCTTTCATTATGGATCGAACAAATCACCTGTTCGAAGTGTCGGTTTCGTCCTTTTCCCCGAATGTGTTGACGCTGGCCGGAGCATTCGTGGTTGTCGGTCCCCTTGGCAGAGTTGGCCCGTCAACCAACCGGTCGTTTGAAATATTGATAGTGGGCGGGTCTGCATTTTTCCAGTCACAGTTGAATTTCCGCCCGAGGCCACCGACAAACGCCTTGAAATTTTTCTCAATCCAATCGTTCAGTTTTTGTGCATTATCAACGTTGGCCTTTTTGACGGATTGTCCGGCCGCTTTCTTCCCAGATGGAGAATTTGCATATGAACCTTATCAAACATGCTTATCGTATCGCTTGCTTTGTTGGCTTTGAACTGGCGTGTGAGATCTCGTGCACGCCGATCAGGCCCATCCTCATTCGTCAGAGAGTAGTAAAGGTTACGGACGTGTACGGCGAATGATTCAAAATATGCATTCAAGTCCATCTGGTATTGCAGTGTCTTGATTTTCGACAGCGTGTATCGGAGCGTAGGAAGCTCGTACCCGAGGTTCCTGTTCAGATATTCTTCCAGGTCGGACAAGCTACACGCGCTGCGATCCGTCGCTCCTATCTGTCGACATCGTGACCGCACTGGCGGAAGGACCGCAGACCCTCTCTTCTCGGGTGCTTGCGCTCTTCGCGCCACATGTCGTTCACGTCCCGATGCCGCCCAGTGCCAGATACTTGATCTCCAGATAGTCCTCGATACCGTATTTGGATCCCTCGCGGCCCAGTCCGGATTGCTTCATGCCGCCGAATGGCGCCTCGGCAGTGGAAATAATCCCTTCGTTGATGCCGACGATGCCGTATTCCAGCGCCTCTGCCACGCGGAAGATGCGGCCCATGTCGCGAGCGTAGAAATACGATGCCAGACCGAAATCGGTGTCGTTGGCGAGTTTGATCGCGTCCTCTTCGGTCTTGAAGCGGAACAATGGTGCGACCGGACCGAAGGTTTCTTCACGGAAGATCAGCGCGTCGGCGGGAACGTTGGCCAATATGGTTGGCTCGAAGAAATTGCCGCCAAGTGCGTGGCGTTTGCCGCCGGTAATGATCGAGGCACCGCGCTTCACTGCATCGCCGATGTGCTCTTCGACTTTGGCCAGTGCGTCGGCGTTGATCAGTGGGCCCTGGCTAACGCCGGCTTCCATGCCGTTGCCGACTTTCATTGCCTCGACCGCTGCCTTCAGTTTGGCGGCGAACGCGTCATACACGCCATCCTGCACCAGCAGCCGGTTGGCGCAGACACAGGTCTGGCCGGTGTTGCGGTATTTGCTGGCCATCGCGCCTTGCACGGCGGCGTCGAGATCGGCGTCGTCGAACACGATGAACGGCGCGTTGCCGCCTAGTTCCATGGAGGTTTTCTTGATGGTTGGAGCGCACATGGCGAGCAGTTTGGCGCCCACTTCGGTCGACCCGGTGAACGACAACTTCCGCACCAGCTTGTTGCCGGTGAGTTCCGCGCCCATTGGGCCGGAGGGGCCGGTCAACACATTGCACACGCCCGGCGGCATGCCCGCTCGTTCGGCCAACACGGCCAGCGCCAACGCAGAGAACGGCGTCTGGCTTGCCGGTCGCAGCACGCCCGTGCAGCCAGCGGCCCAACCGGGACCGGCTTTGCGGGTGATCATGGCGGAGGGAAAATTCCACGGCGTGATGGCAGCGAACACGCCGATCGGCTCTTTCAGCACCAGGATGCGGCGGCCTTTGGCATTCTGCGGAATGGTGTCCCCGTAGAGGCGCAGTGCTTCGTCGGCAAACCATTCGATGAAGCTGGCGGCATAGGCGATCTCGCCCTTGGATTCCGTGAGCGGCTTGCCTTGCTCGGCGGTCATGATGACACCGAGGTCATCGGCGTTGGCCAGCATCAGGTCGGAGAGTTTGCGCAGGATGGCGCGGCGTTCCTTGGCCAGCATCCCGCGCCAGGCGGGGAAGGCGCGGTTGGCGGCCTCGATGGCGCGGCGAGTTTCGGCGGTGCCCATGGCGGGGACTTCGCCGATCGCCTCGAAGGTGGCGGGGTTCTTCACCACAATGGTCTTGCCGTCGTCGGCTTCGACCCATTTGCCGTCCAGATAATTGGCCTGGCGGAACAGCGTCGGGTCCGTGAGCGGCAAGGGAGACAGCGGGTTCAACATTGGAAGATCCTCCTGGGCCGTGGCGTTAACCGGAAGATAGGGAGTTTCGGCGAGGTTGTCAGGGTTGGGTGGCGGTGGTCGTCGTCGCCTATCCGATCGGGGCGCGGGTCGCCTTGATCATTCCTTGCCGCCGTCGTTTGGTGTACTAATTGAATGCTGCTCCGAACCAAGGAATCTGGATGATGGCATCTGGCGAGACAGGATTGCTGACCCGTAACCCGTGGGTGGTCCGTCGTCCGCTGACAGTGTCCGAATACCACCGCATGGGTGAGGTTGGCATCCTGACCGAAGACGACCGGGTCGAACTCATCGAGGGAGAACTGGTCGCCATGTCACCTATTGGTAGCGAACATGCCGGAACTACGAATACACTAACTCGCCGGCTCGTCCAGGTCGTCGGTGACCGCGGTGTCGTCGCGGTGGGCAATCCGGTTCAGCTCGACGATCTGAGCGAACCGCAACCCGATTTCACGGTGCTGAAACCGAGGGACGACGACTACCGGCGGGCGACACCGCGTCCGGACGAGGTGTTGCTGATCGTCGAGGTCGCCGATTCCAGTCTCGCTTATGATCGCAACGTTAAACGATCGCTCTATGCCCGGCATGGCATCCCGGAGTTCTGGATCGTGAACCTTATCGCTGGAGAGGTGGAGGTTTGCCGGGAGCCGCAAGGCGAGCAATACACCTCGGCTTCTTGCGTTGGACGGGAGGGGATGCTGGAGCCGAAACTGCTGCCCGGAGCAACGATTCCGGTCGCCGCGCTGCTCGGCTAATCAAGGGTCGCTCGCCGGACCCGGGCTGCCTCGGTCAACTCGCGGCACCTGCATCCCGCAAAACGCCAAGCGCCTCAATTGTCGACCGGGTCAGTGCATCTGGCACCGCATCCAATGGAAACCATGCCAACCCGCCATGCTTGTCGGGTTCGACAATTCTCGCGTCGCCAGTGAATTTGGTGACGAGAAAGACCGGAGCGAACCAGTGTTCGCCCTTCAACTTGTCAATCTGATCAACGAGACACAGAAGTTTGCCGGCTTTGATTTCAATTCCCAGCTCTTCGTTGATTTCGCGCTCGACAGCTGCGGCCACGGTTTCATAAAGGTCGACTTTCCCTCCCGGCAGCCCCCAGCAACCGGCCTCCGGGTCACTCAGGCGCCGCACGAGCAGAATGCGGCCATCAATAACAATCGCCGCACCACAGCCCAGTCTCGGTTCGGTGAATACCATTTTGGTGCAACTCCTTCATCATGGTGCCTTTGGTTCCACCAGGCCGTTTTCGCGTGAAGGATGGGCCGCTGCGTCGCGATACTCAAACTAACCAGCGACGGTGGCGCGAGGTTCGACGGTCCTGCCTCGCCTGCACCAGCGTGGGACCGGCGCAGCCATTCCCGAACGGCGCGTTGTGCATTTCCATCCATAATTGGCAACCGGTGTGCCAGAACCAGGCCGCAATCGACGCGTTTTGATTGGATATGGGAACCGTTGTCGTGCGCGCCCGGCGACCGGATCAGCGGGCCGCAACATTCTGCTCCGATCGCCGCAAATCAGCGCGCAGGAGCGGAGCTTCCGGCGCTTCGCAAACCCAATCGTCAGGGTCCGGCGCGGCCTCAGGTTCATCATCAGGTCGAACCGCCCGGAACACGATGGGACGCGGCCGCACCATGACCTGCAACGTCGACGGGCAGCCGGGCCAGAGCGGCCGAGCAGCGGCGAAAGTCACCATCGGCGCTGCAAACAGTGGCCGCGCTTCCTGGCCAGTATCGTCACAGGGATCGGGCGAGGGACAGTCGTCCGATACGGGACCGCCTGCCGCCTGACAGCCACCCAGAGCAAAGCCGACCAACAGCAAGATGAGCCACCGGTTCATGACAGTTCCCGGTTTTCGTCTACAGGGACAGCGGGCAGGGCGCACTGCCGCACCAGGCCAGTTCCGATCTGCACCTGCCAGGAATAAGCCATACCGCGAGGCCAGATCAAAGCAATGCCAAATGACCGGAAGTACGGCGACAGGTCAGACGCGCTCGCGGCTGCCGCCCTTACGGCAACGTCCCAAACACATTCCATCCGCCGGTCCAGATCATTTCGATCGCCACATGCAGCACGATCAGCAGTCCGATCCAGCCGATCCAGCGAAACCGATCCAACAGCCGAGCGATCACCGTCGCCGCCGCGCCCATCAGCACGACTGAGAACAGCAAGCCTGCGACCAACACCCACGGATGCCCTTGTGCCGCGCCGGCGACCGCCAGAACGTTGTCCACACTCATCGACAGGTCGGCGACGATGATCTGCACCATCGCCTGACGCAGCGATTTCTCCGGGCGTTCATCGGCGTGGGCGTGCTGGGTCGCTCGCAGTTCCCGGAACATGCGCCAGCAAACCCACAGCAACAGTAGACCGCCGGCGAAGGTCAGGCCGATGATGTCCAGCAGGCGAAGCGCCACTGCACCAAGCAGGATGCGCAACACCGTCGCGCCGCCGATGCCCAACAGGATCGCCGGACGGCGCCGGTGCATCGGCAGACCTGCAACCGCCAGCCCCACGACCACCGCGTTGTCCCCGGCCAGGGCGACGTCTATCATCACGACCTGCGCGAGGATGGTCAGGTCGGTCAGCCACCCGGCATAGTCCATGAACGGCCCGCGATCCTCGACGCTGATGAGGCAGCCGTGTTAACTCAGACACGACGAAATCACACCTTTGTTTTCCGATGAGGCTCGTATGATTCCGCGTTACAGCCGCCCTGAAATGGCCGGAATATGGTCCCCGGAAAACCGCTACCGCATCTGGTTCGAGATCGAGGCCCTGGCCTCGGAGGCCATGGCGCGCGCCGGTGCCATCCCGGAGTCCGCCGCCTGCACGATCCGGGAGAAGGGGGGCGCCAAACTCGCCGCCATCGGGCCCGCCGATATCGAACGGATCGATGCGATCGAGCGCGAGACGCGGCACGACGTCATCGCCTTCCTGACCTGGCTCGGCGAGGCGATCGGACCGGACAGCCGATTCGTGCATCTCGGCATGACCAGTTCCGATGTGCTGGACACCTGCCTGTCGGTGCAACTGACCCAGGCTGCCGATCTGCTGCTGCAGGACCTGGACGCAGTCCTGGCGGCTTTGAAGCGGCGCGCCTTCGAACACAAGTACACGGTGACGATCGGCCGCAGCCACGGCATCCATGCGGAACCAACCACGTTCGGGCTGAAGCTCGCCGGGCATTACGCCGAATTCGACCGGGGCCGGACGCGCCTGCTGGCCGCCCGCGAGGAAATTGCCGTGGCGGCGATCAGCGGTGCTGTTGGCACCTTCGCTCACCTCGATCTGTCGGTGGAGGAATACGTCGCCGCCCGGCTCGGGCTGCGGCCGGAGCCGATCTCCACCCAGATCATTCCGCGCGACCGCCATGCCGCTTTCTTCGCCACCTTGGCAGTCATCGCCAGCAGTATCGAACGGCTGGCCACCGAAGTCCGCCACCTGCAGCGCAGCGAGGTCCGCGAGGCCGAAGAGTTCTTCCATCCCGGCCAAAAAGGTTCCTCGTCGATGCCGCATAAGCGGAACCCGGTGTTGAGTGAAAACCTCACCGGTCTTGCGCGGATTGTGCGGTCCGCCGTCGTGCCGGCGCTGGAGAACGTGAGCCTCTGGCACGAGCGTGACATCAGCCACTCCAGCGTCGAACGTGTGATCGGTCCCGACACGACAGTGGCGCTGGATTTCGCTCTGATGCGGTTGGCCGGAATGATGGACCGGCTGTTGGTCTATCCGGAGCGTATGCGCGCCAATCTCGATAGTCTGGGTGGCGTGGTTTACTCCGGAGAGGTGCTGTTGGCGCTGGCGCGATCCGGGATCTCGCGCGAGGACGCTTATGCGATCACGCAACGTTGCGCGATGGCGACCTGGACGAAACTGGGAACGTCTGAAGGACGCGGGTTCCGGGCGAACCTGGAGGCCGATCCGGATGTGATGGGCCGCGTCTCGGCCGCCGAACTGGACGCGGCGTTCGATCCGGCGCTGCATGTGCGCGCAGTGGACCGGATTTTCGCCCGGGTGTTCGGCGAGGCCGGCTGATAGAGCCATCGTCGTTGCCGGACCTGCGGGGCAGGCATCCGCGTCGCGCGGTGTCGTTGCGCCGGCAAGACCGGTACAATCAGTGGCATGACAACGCTTCCTTTGCTCGCCGCGGCCGGTCTCCTTGCCGGTGCGATGAACGCGATTGCCGGCGGCGGGTCGTTCGTGACCTTTCCTGTCATGGTATTTGCCGGGCTGCCGCCGATCATCGCGAATGCGTCCTCGACGGTCGCGCTGTTTCCGGGCACCATTGCCAGCACGTTTGCCTATCGACGCGACCTACAGGGGATCGGCGGGTATCGGCTTGTCGTTCTTGCGCCGCTGAGCTTTGCTGCCGGGGTTGCTGGCGCGATGCTGCTACTGGTGACACCCGCGCATTTGTTCGACGCGGTCATTCCTTGGTTGTTGCTGCTCGCGTCACTGACCTTCGCGTTCGGCGCCCGCGCCGGCGTCATGCTGCGCCGGGTCGTTCGGATCCGCTCAGGAGCGTTGCCGTTCATTCAGTTCGTGATTGCGACGTATGGCGGCTATTTCGGCGGCGCCGTCGGCCTGATGATGATGGCGTCCTGGAGTTTGCTCACCGCCAGTGACGATCTCAAGTCCATGGCACCGGCACGCGTGCTGCTGACCAGTTCGGCCAATGGCGGGGCTGTTTTGTGCTTCATCGTTGCCGGCGCGGTGCGCTGGCCGGAGACGTTGGCAATGCTCGCAGCGAGCGTGATCGGCGGTTACCTGGGCGCCCGCCTGACAAGTATATTGCCTCCGGAGTTGGTACGCCGTTTCGTTATCGCACTGACAGCATGCGTCACCCTGGCGTTCTTTCTGCGCTTGATCTGATCCATCGCGCTGCGATCCAGGCGCAGTCTTCGAAAGTTGCGATCAGTCCGCGACCTCGGCGTCGCCGAGCTTGGTTGCCAGCGTCGGCATCCGCGCCGGCTGTCGTGATACGAACCGTTGCAGCTTCGACAGATAAAGATAAACCACCGGGGTCGTGTACAATGTCAGCACCTGGCTCAACGCCAGTCCGCCAACCATGGCGTATCCCAGCGGCTTGCGCAGTTCGGAACCGGCACCGTTGCTGAGCATCAGCGGCAGGCCCGACAGCAAGGCCGCCATCGTCGTCATCAGAATCGGCCGGAACCGCATCAGACACGCCTGACGAATCGCCTCCTCCGGCGGGAGCCCATGGACCCGCTCCGCCGTGATGGCGAAGTCGACCATCATGATGCCGTTCTTCTTGACGATGCCGATCAGCAGAATGATGCCGATCATCGCGATAACCGAGAGATCGGTGCCCATTATGTTCAGCATCAATAACGCGCCGACGCCGGCCGAGGGCAAGGTCGACAGAATGGTGATCGGCAGAATGTAACTCTCATACAGAATGCCGAGGATGATATAAACCGTGATCACCGCAGCGGCGAGCAGATACGGCTGACTTTTCAACGATTCCTGGAACGCCTGCGCGGTTCCCTGGAACGAGGCGTTGACCGACAGCGGCAAATGGATGTCCGCCATCGCCGCATTGATCGCGTCCACGGCATCACCGAGCGCCGCGCCCTGGGCCAGGTTGAAGCTGAGGGTGATGGCCGGGAACATACTCTGATGGCTGATCGACAGCGGCTGCACCGGTACCGTCGAAATCTTCACAAACGAGCGCAGCGGCACCGGCTGGCCGGTATTCGATTTCACATACAGCTTGTTGATCGTTTCCAGATCAGACTGCTGGTCCGGCATCGCCTCGAGAATCACGTGGTACGAGTTCACCTGGGTGAAGTATTGGGCAACCTGACGCTGGCCGAATGCGTCGTAGAGCGTGTCGTCGATCGTCTGCGGCTGAATCCCGAACCGGGCCGCCTCGTCCCGATCGATGGTGATCGTCGCGGTCGTGCCGCCGACCTGTTGATCCGTGTTAACGTCACGCAACATTGGCAGCTTCTTGAGCCGATCCAGAATCTTTGGCGCCCACACAAGCAGCTCATTCAGGTCGGCATCCTGCAACGTGTACTGGAAGTCGGTTTTCGAGACTCGGCCACCCGCACGAACCTCCTGAATCACCGACATGAACATGCTGCCGCCGGAGATTTTTGCCAGTTTCTCGCGGTTGCGGGCGATATACTGGTAAATGCTGCCGCCAACCCGTTCATCCCACGGCTTCAGGGCAATGAAGACGCGGCCGGCATTCAACGTATATCCCGCCTGACTGCTGCCCCAGAACGATGCGTAACCTTGGGTATCCGGATCGGCGGCAATGACGGCGGTGAGCCGCCGCTGGATGTCGCCCATATGCTGAAAGGAAATATCCTGCGCCGCCTCGGTGGTCGCGATCATCACCCCGTTATCCTGCGCCGGGAAAAAGCCTTTCGGCGTCACGATGTAAAGGTAAACCGATAAACCCAGCGTGGCCAGAAACACCATGCCCGTAACGAAGCGGAAGCGCAGAGCGATATCCAGCGTCCTTTGGTATCCCGCAATCAGGGCAACAAAAAACGACTCAATGGCGCGGTAAAGTATATTGTGACCGCCCTGATGGTGGTGCAGGAACCGCGAGCACATCATCGGCGTCAGGGTCAGCGAAACGATCGCGGAAACCACCACCGCAATCGACACCGTCATCGCGAACTCCCGGAACAACCGTCCGACGATGCCGCCCATCAACAGCAACGGAATGAACACCGCAATCAGGGAGGCGCTGATGGAGACGATCGTAAAGCCGATTTCGCCGGCGCCTTTCAACGCGGCTTCCATCGGCCGCATGCCGCCTTCGATGTGCCGGAAAATGTTCTCCAGCATGACGATCGCATCGTCGACCACGAATCCGACCGCGATCGTCAGCGCCATCAACGACAGGTTATCGACGCTGTAGTCCATCAAATACATCACAGCAAAGGTGCAGATCAGCGCCACCGGCACCGTGATCGACGGAATAAGCGTGGCCCAAAAATTCCGCAGAATAAGGAAGATCACCATGACTACGAGGGCGATCGACAGCATCAAGGTGAACTGAACCTCATGCACTGAGGCGCGGATGGTCTGCGTGCGGTCGACGATGATGGTGGTCTTGATCGCCGGCGGGATCGACGCTTCCAGCCGTGGCAGGGTCGCTTTGATGTGTTCCACGGTGTCGATCACATTGGCGCCGGGCTGCTTGAAAATCAGCAGCACCACGCCCGGAACGCCATTCTGAAAACCGTCAACCTGGGCGTTTTCGGCAGCGTCGATGGCCGTGCCGATATCCCTGATGCGGATTGGCGCACCTGCCTTCCAGCCAACGATGACGTCTTTGTATTCATCCGCATGGGTGAGTTGGTCGTTGTCGAGCACCGAATAGGATCGCTCGGCCGTGTCGATCGTGCCTTTGGGGGCGTCAGCGGTGGCGTTGGACAGCACCTGACGCACGTCCTCCAGCGTGAGACCCATGGCGGCGAGCTTCGCCGGATCCACCTGCACGCGGATTGCACGTTTGCGCTCGCCGGCGATGAACACCTGGCCGACGCCACTGAGCTGGGAAATCTGCTGCGCCAGCACGGTATCGGCATAATCGTCGACGTCGATCAGTGGTGCGCTGTCGGACGACAGCGCCAGAATCATAATCGGCGCGTCGGATGGGTTGACCTTCCAATAGGTCGGCGGTGACGGCAGGTTTTTTGGCAACTGCCCGTTGGCAGCGTTGATCTGCGCCAGGACGTCGCCTGCGGCACCGTCGATGTTGCGATCGAGATCGAACTGGATGGTGATCTGCGAGGACCCCGCCACGCTGATCGAGGTCATCTGTGCGATGCCAGGGATGATGGCGAACTGGCGCTCGAGCGGCTGTGCCACGGCACTCGCCATCGTCTCCGGACTCGCGCCCGGGTATTTCACATTGACGACGATGGTCGGGAAGTCGACGCGCGGCAACGGGGCAACCGGCAGCAGCGGATAGGCAGCAAGCCCGACCAGCACCAGAGCCGCAATGAACAGCGATGTCGCAATCGGCCGTTGGATGAAGGGTGTGGAAATGCTCATGTCTGGCTGCGTCCTGGTCCCGGCTCAGCCGCCTTCTTTGGGCGGGTTGGCGGCCTGTTTCTGGGTGCCGTTGATGATCGAAATGTGGGTTCCGTCCTGTAGCCGCGATTGGCCGTCCGTGACGACCATTTGGCCTTGTTCCAACCCGTTCGCGATCACCGCGGTCACGCCATCGTCGCGCTGTACCGTGACCACCTGGCGGGCCACAGTCTGATCAGGCCGGACGACGTAAACGAAAAGCACATCCTGGCCGTGCCGAACCGCGGCTGAGGGGGCCGTCAGAACGCCGCGGCTGGTGTCCAACAGCAACCTCGCATTGACGAACTGACCCGGCCAAAGCTGCGAGTTGGCGTTGGGGAATGTGGCTTTGAGCTTGATGGTGCCGGTCGATGGGTCGATCGCATTGTCGACAGTCAGCAGGGTGCCGTGATCAAGCTCGCTCTTGTTGTTGCTGGTGAACGCAGCGACCGGCGGTTTGCCGGCGGCCAGCGCGCGCTGGATCGCCGGCAAATAGTCCTGCGGTACGGTGAACGTCACCGCAATAGGATGCAATTGCGACAAGGGCAGGATCGCGCTGACTTCCGCGGCGCGGATGAAATTGCCTGGATCGATCTCCCGCAGTCCAACCCGTCCGTCGAACGGCGCCGTAATGGTGCACCAGGCCAGGTTAATCTTCGCGGTATTGATCTGCGCCTCATCCATCGCGATCGAGGCCACGAGTTGGCCGGCCTTGGCCTCGGCCACTTCCAGCTGTTGTTGCGACGCATCTTGCCGCGCCGCCAGCGCCGTGTAGCGCACCACGTCGGCCTTTGCCGCAATCAGTTGCGCCTCGTCCTGCGCCTTCCGGGCAACCGCGGCATCGAGCGCCGCCTTGTACGGCCGCGGGTCGATAACGGCGAGCACGTCGCCCTGTTTCACCTCCTGGCCTTCGGTGACGGGCACATTCAGCAGGACACCGTCGACCTCGCTGCGCAACTGCACGGTTTGCAGGGCCAGGACGGTGCCGAGTCCGAGAAGGTAGTCGGGGACATCCTTGCGAGTAACCGTTGCCACGCTGACCGGCACGGCCGGCGGTCCTGCCGGTCCCTGGGCCGGGGCGCCCTGTGCGAAAGCGGGCTCGGGAAGCTGAAAAAGTACTGCGAGCACCAGCAACGCCAGCCAGACGCCCGAGGGTCGTTGACGCCAAAACATCATGTCAATTTTCCACCATTCAGCCAATGCTTCGCCCCGGCCGCCACGGGAGCAGGCCGCGACAAACGACGTTCGCATTTTGCGAGAGCCGTCAATATGTCAGAAACCCGTGGCTGGCGCCAGCATGGCAAGTGTTTCGTACCGTCTCATGACCCCGGCTCACGACCCCGGCAATCCGGATCGAGTTCAGTTTTCAATAATTCCAAGGGCGCGGCGAAACCGCTCGGTGACGTAGGCGCCGTCGCGCGGCGGGATGAAGCGTGGTTTTGCGTCGGCGCTGATGCGGATCACGGCGAGCAGCGGCTCGCTGCGCAGGCGCGGCCGTAGTGCCTCGACTGCCGCCATGTCGCGGGCGGTCGCCGTCGCCGTCCAACCGCAGGCCGCGGCGACTGCCTCGAGGTCGGTGGTCAGACCGGTATGGCTGTGCTGCGACCCGGTTTCCCCGAAGCGCGCGTTGTCGAGCACGGCGATCGCCAGGTTGGGCGCACCTGCCGCTGCAATGCTGGCAAGCGAACCCATGCCCATCAACATCTCGCCATCCCCGGTGATCACGAGCACCCGCCGACTCGGCTGCGCCAAGGCGAGGCCGAGACCGATCATCGCGGTGCCGCCCATCGCGCCCCAGAGGTAGAAGTTTTGTTCGCGGTCGCCGAGCACCCCGACATCATAGGTGGCGGCGCCCAGTCCGGTAACGACCAGGAGGTCGCCGGGGTCGCGCAGCAGGACGGCGGCGACGTTACGGCGATCGAGCGTGCCGTCGTTGCGGGTGCGTGGCTGGGTCATTTCACGAACACCTTGGCGCCGATCAGGCGTTGTGAGAGCAGGACCGCCACCGGAATGTGGCTGTCGAAGGCCAGCGCCGCCGAGGCGGCGACCATTTCAGCAACATCCTCAGGGTGGTCGGCGCGTCGCACATGCACGCCTGCCTGGGTAAGTACGTGCGGCGTCGCGGTGCCCATCGGGACCTGCCACGGGTTGAACTCGCCCCACTCGCCACGCATCGTGACCAGGGTCAGCAGCGGCATGCGGCAGGTGACCGGCAGCGACAGCATGTTGATGCAGTTGCCGACGCCGGAGGACTGCATGAGCAGGACGGCTCGCTTGCCGCCAAGCCAGGCACCGGCGGCGAGAGCGATGCCTTCCTCCTCGGTGGTCAGGACGACGGCGGTCATGTCGGGATCGGCATGGGCAGCCTGGATGAGGTGGGCATGGCCGGCGTCGGGGACGTAGCCGGCGACGGAGACGCGGGCGGTCTTGAGGGCGTCATAGACGCGCGCCTGCCAGGTGGGTGGGTGCATTGAGTCTCGCTCGGAAGGTGTGCCCGTGAGACGGGCGTAAGCGATAAGTCAGCCGCTGACAATTGCCGATGGCGCACCGTTGATCGCTGACCACGAACGTTGGCGGCATTCGGGTTTCCGGTACCCACTCAGTGTGTGGTGAGTTTTAGCCAGCCAGGATTTGTGCCAACGCGGTGCGGCCCAGAAGCCCGTAAGGCGAAGCGAGCGTCTCCGCGATCTCGAAGTGATTGTAGTCCTCCCCCACCAGCAGTTCGACCGGCTTGCCGGCGTCGCGCAGGGCGGCGTAGAAATCCCGGCTCTGGCGCTGGAACTCAGGCGTTTCCTCAGTGCCGAAGGCCAACACGACCGGTGCCACGAAGCGGTCGAGGTGACGCCGCGTGCTGAGCGCCTGCTCCATCTCATCGGTGAAATTGACGTAACGCGACCGTGCCGATAGCCGCACCGGTCTAAGGTCGTACATGCCGCTGCTTAACAGTCCCGTCTTGATCACATCCGTCGGAAGACCAAACGTACCGGGCCAGTCCGCGGCCATCGCCACCCCGGCCAAATGTGCTCCGGACGAGTGACCGAACAGGTGGATGCGGTTGGGGTCGCCACCGAAGCTCGCCGCGTTTTGGTAGGACCAGGCGATGACACGCCGAACCTGGTCCGCCATCGGCATTAGATCGCCGCCGGCGGAGGTCACGTTGACGAAATCTGGCACGATGTGGTGGGCGCCGGCGCGAACGAACATTTCGGCTGCGAAGGCGTAGTCGCGGGCGGACCCGGTTCGCCATGCACCGCCATGCACCAGGATGCTGATCGGCGCGTTCGGGGTGACCGTCGGATAGAGATCGAGCGCTTCGTCCGCGGTTGGGCCATAGGCGATGCGGCGTGGCGCGCCCAGTCGCTCACGGGCGATCTCGCTGTTGCGCGCGTAACGGCGCAGGATCAGCGACCGGTTCGGCGCATATTTGGATTGGTCGTAGGCGTCGTCCAAAGTTTGCTGGTCCATGTCCAGCCAAACCGGCGGACCGGTGACCCTGGCGGCGCCGGTTTCAGTTTCGGCGCCGCGCGACACAGGCATCCGCTTCAGGCTGCCGCGAACTTGCCTCGCCCGAACACTTTGTCGAGATCCTCGGCCGCCGCTTTGTCGAACGCCGTCGTCGCGGCACGCACTGCGTCAACCTTGGCCAGCGCCGCCTTGACTGCCGGCCGTTCGTTGATTTTGGCAACCCAGGCCATGATGTGTGGGAATTTCGCGGTCGCCGTGTCGCCCAGAAGCGCCGGGATGTTGCGCAACCACGGGAAGGTCGCCATGTCGGCGACACTGTAGTGCGCGCCACCCAGATAAGCATGATGGGCGAGGCGCTGCTCGATGACCTCCGATACGCGCATCGCCTGGGTTGTGTATCGGCTTTGCGCGTAATCGTTGCCTTTCGGCGCGAAGCGGATGAAGTGCACGTGCTGGCCGAACATCGGGCCAACCGTGCTCATCTGCGTCATCAGCCACTGAATTTCATCGTATTTCGTCGCCATGTCATGCGACAGGAACTTGCCGGTCTTCTCCGCCAGATACAACAGGATCGCACCCGATTCGAAGCACGTGTAAGGCTTGCCGCCTGGTCCCTCATTATCGACGATCACCGGCACCTTGGCGTTCGGGTTCAGTTTCAGGAATTCGGCGTCGAACTGCTTGCCGGTGAACACGTCGACCGGAGCCACCTCGTATGGCAGGCCGAGTTCCTCCAACGCGATGAAGATTTTGACGACGTTGGGGCTGCCCATGCCGTAGAGCTTGATCATTGGTTCCTCCTTCAGTTCGCGGACCACTGTCCGGGCAGGATCATCGCACGGGGGTGCAGGCAGGGGGAAGCGGCGGGGTCGTCAGTCACAGTCATGTCACCGTTATTGCGGTTCGATATCCCGGGCGTCGGTCCGCTCCTGCATCCGGGCGTGGAACGTCAGGCCGGCGTGGAACATCAGGCCGGCGCGAACCGCCCAACGTTGACCTGGTGATGCAGCGGAATGATCGGCAGGTCCGGCATGGCCAGCCGTGCCATTGGTCAAATTATACGGCATCAGCAGCACAGGCGCGGCGGTGTGTAGCCGGAGCGTGTAATGATCCACCACCTCCGTCTGCAGAATCGGCTTCACCGCATAAACAAAGCTTCCTGGGCTTAGTAGCAGCCTGGGGATGCACGCGAACGAGAACACCACGTCATCGGCGGTAAAGGGCGCGCCGTCGTGGAACCTCACGCCCGGGCGCAGTTTGATCTCCCGGGTCTGTTCATCGAGCGCTGCCCACGCGACGGCAAGCGCTGGTTCCGGATGGAACTCAGCATCAAATCGGATCAGCGGCTCGAACACATAGAAGGCGAGCGCATTGTTTGGGCCGAAATTAAAGTAGTGCGGGTCCATTGAGGTGAATTCGCCG
>JBEKQQ010000081.1:0-26459 GCA_049519555.1 Acetobacteraceae bacterium | reverse complement strand
GGCCGCCCCCAGCCGGGTCATGATGTGGGTCGCCAGTTCGAAGCAGAGATCCATGCGTATGGCGCGAATGTGGAACAGCAGATCGCCCGGCGTGGCGACGGCATGGCGCGGGCCGGCCTGGATCTCGCGGAACGGGTGCAGTTCGGCCGGTCGCGGCAGTGCAAACAGCCGATCCCAGACGTCCGAGCCAAAGCCCATGACGCAGGACAGCTTGCCGCCGAGGTCGCGAAACCCGACTGCCCGCAAAAGGCCGCTAAGATCGGCGCAAAGCGATTTTACCACTGCGACACTGTCGATGCCCGGGTTCACCGTCACCACCAGGAAGATCGCAGCCGGTGTCAGTGTCGCTGCCACCTTTTGTGGAACAGGCGGCAGTGCATCCACTGGCGAGGACGCGATCATCAGCTTGGCCTTCCCCCGGGCGGCAACCGCGTCCCATCGCGGCCGGCGGCACAGTAATGGAAGCAGCCGATGGGCGCCAGACCGGTTCCAGGCGTCTGGCGGGCCTTCCGCCCGGGCGCGGGATGATCATTGGCGAACTCCTCAAATGAGTCCGCCAAAGTTGCACATGGCGGGCAGTGCGCCGGGATGTGCCGCATTGTCAAAGGCAGACCAACGCCGGAGAGTTACGTTGCAACTCGATTCAGGTCCCCCGATGCTCCGCAACTGGGACAACTTCTACATCATGGCCGGCACGTCCGGAGCGACATTGATTGGACTGTTGTTCGTGGTCGTAACGCTCGGCGCCGGTTGGTCCACGTCGCGTGGGAAAGCTGGCGTCGATGCCTTCCTGACTCCAACGCTGGTGCATTTTTCCGGCGTTTTGTTTCTTGCCATGGCCTTGCTGGTGCCCTGGCCGTCGGTTTGGTCAATCAGCAGCATACTCTTGCTGTGCGCGCTGACCGGTCTGGCGTATCAGACTTATGCAATTCTAGAGAAACACCGGCAGGATCTCGTTTCGCTACGTTGGCTCGACTGGATTCCCCACGCCGGCGTTCCGGCCCTTGGCAATGCGAGCATGATCGCCGGAGCGATCGGGCTGATCGTCGACAAGCCATTCGCACCCTACGCCATCGCAGGCGCTGTCACCCTGAACCTGGCCGCCGGCATCTACGGTGCCTGGGACATCACATTGTGGATTGTCAGAAATCGGGAGGCAAAATAGCGACGATTGGACCGGCTGCTCCCGGACCCGGCATCACTTCTGCCAACCCAATAGCGGGTAACACGCGTCAGGCAACGGCGGACGCCGTTTGGGCGGCCCGGGAGGTGGCTTTGGAGCACTAAGCTGGTCGAACCACCATTGCAACGAAGCGTCGCAGCCGTCGCCGGGCGGCGGCGGCGGCCTCACCACGCAATCGGCCTGATCCACGGGACATTTAAATTCGATATGCATATGGGCCGAATGATCATACCACGGCCGCACAGCGTGCAGCCACGACCGATCGCCCGTGACTGTCCGGCAGAGTTCTTGCTTGATCGCGGCGTTCACCAGCAGCCGATCCACCCCGGGCAGTGTCGCCGCCAGCCATAACAGCCGCACAACCGGTTCACCCCACATCGACGGCTCGATGTCGCGGCCATCGGGGCGGACCAGACTGGCGATCTGGATTGATTCGCTCTGCGCCTCACTCAAATAGCCACGCATATGCATGTCGAGTGCGATGTCGACGTCCAGCCCGACCTGGTGCGATATGTGCCCACCCGGCATGGGGCCACCGCGCGGCAGCGAGATGTCCTCGACCAGCAAAGGCGGCAGCCCGTTCTCCCGAGCCTCCTTACCCAGTGCGATGACGCCCTGGATGGTGACCGGCGCGCCATAAAAATGGCTCATCGAGCTGTGGATCGTTTGGTAGCCATCACCGCGCGGCGGCATCGCCACGGCACCGGCAATACAGCCACCATTCGCGCCACCGCCAATGATGTGCAGTGGCCCGGGAGCCGGCGGTCCAACCGGACCGAATTGCGCCTCAGCCGCGCGTGCGGACAACAAGGCAAGACCTAGCAGCAGCAGTCGGATTACGTTCAAAACTTGCGCTCGAACACCGTGATGACGTCACCGGGCTGGATCAGCCCATCGCGCGGGACTTTGCCCTCCGCCGAATCGCCGTCCACCGTGCGAACGACGGAAGCATAGTCTTGCACCGCGCGATAGGTGAATCCGCCGGCGACCGCTGCTGCCGATACTACGGTCATGCCGGGCTGATACGGATATTGGCCCGGTTTGTTGACCTCGCCGAGAACGTAAATTGGCCGATAGGTGGAAACCTCCACCGACACCGAGGGTCGAGTCAGCATGCCGCGTTTCTTCAACATCGTGGCGACCGCTTCCTCCAGTTGGTGCGGCGTTCGGCCAGCGGCACTAACGCTGCCGGCCAGCGGTAGCGCAACCATCCCCTGGTCGCTGACACGGAACTCCCCGGTCAGCGGGTCCTCGCCATAGGTGATGATGCGCACCATGTCGCCTGGCGCGAGCCGATATTCGCCGCCCGACAGACCTGGCAACGCGCGCAGGTCATGGCCGGGCGCGCAACATGACAGCAGCAGCGCGATGGCTATCAACGGAAGCATCCGGCGCACCAGGGGACTCCATTTTGGGGCGAACCGCCACACTCCTTAGTCCCGACACATGGATGATCGGTTAAGGGCTGCCGCGATTTTTCCCAATTCCATTAACCCGCCATTCATGTCGCACCGTTAAGTAACAGCGTTTCCATTGGTTTCGGTCAGGACACGCGGCGTCATGCGAGTGGCATGCGAGAGACATATCCAGGCTCCGTGACCAAACCGGCGCCAGCAAACGACCCGTCGGCGGGTCCGCCAACCCGACGCATATCCATGAGTGAGGTCATGCACATGCGCGCCACGATCGGTATTTTCCGGCGCCATCTATGGGCATTTCTCGTGGTTGCGGTGCTGGTGCCGATGTGTGCCTGGATCGCGATCGAGCGGACCACGCCGCGCTACACCGCCTCCGGCTCACTGATTTACGAGCCAAGCGACTACAAGGTGCGGGAGCTTGAAAGCATTCTGCGTACTGATCCAACCAGTGAAGCGGTGATGGCATCGCAAGCGGAGGTCTTGCAAAGCCTGAAGATCGCCCAGAGGGTTGCCCAGGAAGGCAACTTGTTCGCGAGCCCGGAGTTCAATGCCACGCTGCGGCCGCGATCCACCATCCGATCGGCGGCCGAGTGGGTGCAATCGATGCTCGGACGAACCAGCGAGCGCGACCCGCCACCTGAAATCTATGGTCCCATGCCCGATCCTGGGCGGAACGCGACAATTCTTGCAGTGCGCGACGCATTGCACGCCGAACCGCTGCATTCGTCCCATGTGATCGAGGTAACGTTCACGGCCGAGGACCCCCTGGTTGCAGCGGCCGCAGTCAACAACGCGATGGACATCTACATCAAGGATCAATTTACCGCGAAGGCCGCCGCCGTCAGGCGGGCGACACTGTGGCTCGACGAGCGGGCTGCGGCGCTGAGGGCCGAAGTGCGAAAGGAAGAGGATCGCATCGCGGCCTACCGCTCCGAACACAACTTCGCTCAGGGCATGACCGCGGGTCTGGACGCGGAAAAAATTTCACACCTGAACGAGGATCTGAGCCGAGCGCGGGCTGATCTGGCGTCCGCCGATGCCCGACTGGATGCGGCGCGCGGCAAAGCGGGAGTGGAGGCCCAGGCGGCCATTGCTGCCTCGGTCGTGCCGCTGCGCACCAACCTTGAGCAGCTAACAGCACTGCTGGAGGCGCAAACCAGCCGGCTTGGGGCCAACCATCCGGACCTGGAAAGCAGCCGCCGCCAGGTCGATCAGGCACGACGGGCGGTGGACGCGGAAGTCGCTCGGGTCGTCGCAGCTACCGCGCAGGACCGTCGTGCCGCGAATGATCGCGTTACGCTGCTGGAAGACAACCTGCGCAACGCCCGGAAGGAGGCCGATGCCGAAGCAAAGGCACAGATCCCGCTCAATGGCATGGAACGGGACGCTGCCGCCTCTCGCGCTCAATTGCAGGCGGTGCTGGAGCGCATTCAGCAAACTGCGCAACAGCATGCGCTGGAAACCTCGGAGGCGCACGAAATTTCGCTCGCGCTACCGCCCCGTCGGCCGAGCTGGCCGCGCGCGATGCCGACGATGATCGCGGCAGCAGCGGCGGGCGTGTTGCTCGGGTTGATGCTGGTTTATCTCCTGCATCTGACAGATTCCACGTTGCATAGTGGCGAGGATGTGCGAGCGCTCGTGAAACTGCCGTGTTTCGCGTTGGTGCCGGAACTAACCCGCCGTGAACTGCGCAGTACTCCGATCGAGGAATTTGTCCTCCGCCGGCCATTGACATCCTACGCCGAGCAAATCCGCGCCGTCCGGGCCGGCCTCTGGCTCGGCGTGGAACGCCCCAGAGTGGTCGCGGTCACCGCAGCGCGACCCGCCGAGGGAAAGTCGGTGCTGGCCCTGTCGCTTGCCCGTTCGGCCGCGCTAAGCGGTGAAAAGGTACTTTTGATCGATTGCGACATGCGACGGCCCTCGCTCGGGCATCGGTTGCGCGCCAATGGCGGCCCCGGATTGGCTGATCTCTTGCGCGGCAATGCCGGGATGTTGGACGTACTTCACAACGATCAGTTGGGCGCTCCTGGCGGCGGGATGCATTTCGTGCCTGCCGGCCAGTCACGCGGCGATACGTTCGGCCTGTTCATGGGCGCCGAGATGGCACAACTGCTGCTGGAAGCGCGGCAGCACTACACGCTGATCATTCTCGACTCCGCGCCGGTACAGGCGATCACCGAAGCGCGTGTGGTGGCGGCAATTGCCGACGCAACCATCTTTTGCATCCGCTGGTGCGGGACCCCGCGCGATATCGTTAGTTATTCACTGGAGTTGCTGGAGGACGCTAATGCTTTGGTTGCCGGGGTCGTGCTGACCCGGGTTGACCCTCGTGCGCATGTACGCTCGGGGTACGCCGACGCGGAGGTGTACCATCGCCGCTACAGGGCGTACTTTCCAGGGTGATGACAAACATGGCTCAAATTTCCGGCAAGCGGCGTTTTTTGGTCACCGGCGGCGCGGGATTCGTCGGCAGCCACATGGTGGCGACGTTACGCGACCGTGGCGACGAGGTTACCGTGCTGGACAACCTGAACACCGGTCATCGCGCTGCCGTCCCGCCGGATGTGCCGCTGATCCAGGCGGACCTCAGCGACGCCACGCGCCTCGACGCGGTGCTGAGCGACGGCCCGTGGACCGCCGTATTCCACTTCGCGGGTTGGACACAGGTGGGTGAGAGCATGCGGATGCCAATGCGCTATCTGCAGGAAAATGCCGGCAACGGTATTCGGCTGATTGATGCCTGCGTACGTAATGAGGTGGACCGGCTGGTATTTTCCTCTACTGCAGCACTGTTCAACGCGACCGACGACCGCCCGATCCCCGAGGATGCACCGATTGATCCGCAATCCCCGTACGGCGACGCCAAGTGGATGGTCGAACGGGCCTTGTACTGGGCTTCCAAGGCACACGGCCTGCGGTCGGCGAGGTTGCGTTACTTCAATGCCGCGGGAGCTGACCCGGCGGGGCGGCTGGGTGAGGATCACCGGCCGGAATCGCACCTCATTCCACTGGTGATCGACGCCGTACTGGAACGGCGGCCGCCACTCGATGTGTATGGCGGCGATTACCCGACTGCTGATGGAACCTGCGTGCGGGATTATGTGCACGTCACCGACCTCGCGGAAGCGCATCTGCTGGCGCTGGCCCAGCTCGACACCGATGCGGATGTGACCTGGAATTTAGGTTGCGGGACCGGTCATTCCGTTTTGCAGGTGATTCGGGCTGTGGAGCGGATTTCCGGCCGTCGTGTGCCCTACCGCACTGCCGCGCGGCGACCCGGCGATCCAGCGGTCCTGGTGGCTGCGTCGGATCGTGCGCGTTCGGCCGGTTGGCGGCCTCGGTATGAGGCGCTGGACGATATCGTGCGCACCGCGTTCGTCTGGCGTGAGGCACATCCGGATGGGTATGGAACGTAACCAACCCAGGTTGTCGGCGTCCCTCGGCCTGCTCGGGGAATTTGCCACGTCGCGTGGCCTCAGAATATTGCGAACCGACACCAATCTGGCACGTTGGTTGGCGCCGCCGCTGGCAGCGCTATGTCTGGTCTGGCCGGCATTGTGGAACTCCTATCCGATCGTGTTCGCGGATACCGGTACGTACTTGTCGCAGGCGATGCATCGCTACCTCGGCTGGGACCGGCCGGTGTTCTACAGCTTCTTCATCTGGCCGTTTCATCTTGGGCTCACCACCTGGCCGGTGCTTCTGGCGCAGTCGTGCCTGACGGTGCTGGTATTGGACCTGACGCGACGCGCCTTCGGCCTGACAAGCGGTTGGTTGCTCGGGTTGGCCGTGTTCCTTGCGCTGATGACGTGGTTGCCCTGGACAGTATCGGAGTTGATGCCGGATCTGTTCACGCCGCTTATGATCCTGTTGTTGGGTCTGTTGGTTTTCCAGGCGGCGCGGTTTCGCCCGCGAGACCGGCTGGCGATCACCGTGCTGGCCGCGTTCATGATAGCGACCCAGCAATCGAGTGTTCCGCTGGCCTTCGGATTGTTGACCGTTATGATTCCGTTGCGGCTGTTCACCGACAATGCCTGGGTCGCCCAAGGGATCCACCATGAGTCCTGGTGGGTCGTCCTTTCACCTCTGCTGGCGCCCGGCCTTGCGATCATCGCTCTCGTGCTGGTGAATACGGTGGGCTTCGGACGAATTTCAGTTTCACCGTACGGCAACGTGTTCGTCCTGGCGCGAGTCATTTATGACGGTCCAGGCATGACAGTGCTGCACCGCGATTGCCCGGATCGACGCTGGCGCCTGTGCCCCTACCTCAACCAGCTTCCCGCAACCGCAGATGAGTTCCTGTGGGCCAGGTCGAGCCCGGTTATGCTCGCGGGCGGCCACAAGGCGATTTCAGCAGACGCTGACGCAATCATTCGGGAAGCGATCATCACGCAGCCCGGCCTTCTACTGGTCGCGACCTGGGACAATACGATCGAACAACTAACTCGTTTCGCCAGCGGGGATGGGTTGGAGAGTTGGAATGAGCAGGTCGGGTCGCGGATCGACCAGGACTTTCCCGCCCAGGAACGCGCTGCATTCCATGCTGCGCGTCAGCAGTCCGGAAACCTCGCGGTACCGTCGCCACTGGCGATCGCACACCGCGTCACCGCGCTGGCAGGTATTGCCGCTGCACTCTTTTTACTGCCGCTCGCGTGGCGCCAGCGGCATGTCGCGGCGTGGTTCCTGGTGATTGCATTAATCTCATTGCCGCTGAGTGCCGCGATCACCGGCGGGCTCTCAACACCGCATGACCGGTATCAAAGCCGGATCGTATGGCTTCCCGCTGCCATGGCCTTTCTTACCGTGCCGGCGTTACTGCGCCGCCGGCGACCCGATTTCGCATGAGCGATCGCCATCGTTGCTACATTGACGCAATCCGCCGTGAGCCATGGGAACGGGTTGACCGCTGTGAGCCCTGCCCAATGACCCAGGTAGATCGGTCGCAGCCTGCGGCCGAGGCCTGCGGCAATGCAATCGAGGTCCCCGATGTTCGCTGCGCCGTGAGCCACCCAAGGTGAGCAACAATGTCTTCTGGTCTGCAGCCGAAGCTGCGGGAGCCGCACTGTTTTCGGTCGTGGCCGCCTTCGTCATTGCCCGGTTGATCGGCCCTACGGAACTCGGAACAGGCGCCACAGCGGTCGCGGTGCACGTGCTCCTTTGGGTCGCCGTAAATGCGCTGTTCGCGGACGCCATCGTGCAGCGCGACGCGATCGACGAAGCCACGTTGAGCAGTGCCGCCTGGGCCTCGACCGCGATCGGATGCGGCGCGGCCGCGATGCAGGCGGGATCGGGATGGCTGCTCGCCTGGATGCTGCATGACGGACGGTTGGTGCCGATGGCGTTGCTGCTCGCGGTGCCGTTTCCGTTTGTCGGCATGGGCGGGGCGCTGCAAGGACTGCTGACACGACAGCGGCGCTACAGGGCTCTGGCGATGCGTACATTGCTCGGCCAGGGCAGCGGCATGGCCATCGGGATCGTCCTCGCCTCGGAGGGCGCGGGAGCCTGGGCGGTGGTCGTGCAGCAAGCGGCCGGATCGCTCCTCGCGGCATTGGTACTGATGAGTGTGGCCAGGTGGCGACCGCGCGCCGTCTGCCGCTGGTCTGCCGTGGTGTCGCTGCTGCAAATCGGCCTGCCGCTGACCGCGAGCACACTGCTGCAAATTGGTCGCTACCGCATCTTCGCGATTCTGATCGGGGGCACCGCAGGCGTTACTGCCCTCGGTCAAATACACGTCGCCTTCCGTCTCGTGGATACGGTCCGCGAGATAGCGTTCACCGCTCTTTGGCGTCTGCTGCTGCCAATCCTGTCCGAGCACCAGCACGACCAGGTCGCTTTGCTACGCCAGGTGGACAAGCTACTACGTCTTTCAAGCATCGGAATGATGCCGCTATGTGGCGTGCTTGCGGTCGTACTGGTACCGCTGACGACACTATTACTCGGTCCGGCCTGGCATGCGGCCGGTGTGGCGGCTGAACCGCTGGTCGCCTTGACGGTATTGCTGGCGCTTATGTTTCCCTCGGGCGTGGCGTTGATCGCGGTCGGTCAGGCACGCTACACGCTGTATGCGAACCTCGCGGGTCTGCTGGCAACCTCGGCATTTGTATTGCTCTTCCGGCCGGCGACACCGTGGATGGCGGTGATGATCTGGTGTGGCGCGCAGATATTCATCAGCCCTTACAGTTTATGGGTGAATGCGCGAGCGCTTGGCGTCGGACTGCTGCGGCCATTGCAGGCGGGAGCGCCGATGCTGGTGATATCCGCAATTGCCGTCGGCGTTGCGATGACGGTGGATGCGGCGGTGCCGCTTGACGTGCTCATCCGGCGTGTCACGGTCTTCGCCACCGTGGCGATCGCGTGCGGCGCACTGCTGTTTTGGTCGATGCGGGCAGCGTATTTCGGACCCGTGCCAGATCCGGGACGTCGTTCGGAAGCGGATGCCGTCCCGGACAGCGCTAAACGTTCCTCGATCATGCGCGCAAAAACCTGACCTGCCCGGCGGGAGCGATCGCGCCGACAGCGTCCAGCCCGCGGTAGGCCCGTGCTGAACTGCGGATTTTTGCTGCAGCAACCAAACGGGATGTTCTCTCGGGCATCGCGCTGGTGCAGATGCCGACGCAGTGCGACCTCGTCGAGGCACAGAAAATGGTCGCGTTTGGCGGTCGCCTATGGCGAGCTCAGCTATGCGCCCACGCTGCCGGCGACCGGTCCGGCGCCTTAGGAAATCGCGACACTGTTGGCGGAACTCCGCACTCTTGAATAGTTGCCGCCGGCGCCGTCGACCGGTATGAGAATACGTCTTATGTGGAACGTGTGCCACGTCGAGACCCCTCAAGATACTGCCCATCCGAAGCGGCCGGACGCCGGGGCACTGCGGCAGCTTGCGACGGCCGATCCGAGTGTTTCGCCAGCGGTGATGATTGCCACTGGCAGCGAGATAATCAACCTGCGAGTGAGCCCGGATTTGATCGACCAGCTGGACGCCGCGGCCGAGGCGAAGGGCACCACGCGCAAGGTGATGATCACGCGCGCGCTGGCGGCGGCCAGCTATCGCGTGCGGCCTGCTGATCTCGAGGACCGCACGCCAAAGACGCGGCGCAGTCGGAGAGCGATGGCATGAGCGCAGCGCCCTGCCCGAGGCGTCGCACTGAACCTGGAGGGAATGCGCCGCGTTCTGCGCTCACCTGGCGTGCCTTTCGCGGAGTGGACCTCCGAAGGGCAGCAAATGTTGCAGTATCGCGTCCCAGACGATCAGCCAAACTCCTGCGCTGTGCTCAACTGGGTGTATGACGAGGATGGCATGACCCTCGGAGTGAACGTCCCTGATGACCAGTCATGGCCACAGGAATGCGATTTATCGTGACTACGGAGAGGAGCACGGCGGCATGAGCGGCATCAGCACCGGCAAGCCAGCCAAGAGCATAACCAAGCGCACCGCCAGCAAAGAAGCGAATGATCCGCGCGTGCCCGCCACAGTCACCGCCTCGGCAACCTTGGCCGGAGAGGGGACAATGGTAGCCCAACAATACGACACCGACGTCGTTGCCTGGAGTGAACGGCAGGCCGAGTTGCTTCGTCGCCGCGCCGCCGGCGTGTTGGTGAACGACACCGAGCTCGATTGGCTAAACCTCGCGGAGGAAATCGAAGCAGTGGGTGCCAGCACACGCCGCGAGTTGCGCAACCGCCTGGTCAGGCTGCTGCAACATCTGCTCAAATGGTATTTCCAGCCCGAGCACCGCAGCCGCAGTTGGCGCGCGACGATCTTGACGCAGCGCCAGGAGATTGAGGATCTGCTGGCGGACAACCCCTCCCTGCGCAACAGGCTGCCAGAACTGTTCCTGGCAGCCTATCCGCGCGCCCGGACCTATGCGCTTAACGAGACTGGATTGCTCGATCTTCCGCCGGCGTCGCCGTTTACCGTCGAGTACGCGCTGGGTGATCAGCTGGGGAATAGTTGGGAGCCGTGAGCATGGGTGTCGCGTCGGTCCGTAGGAGCAGGTCGAGAACGACCCCGGTTCGGTTTTGACCAGATCGCATTTTGGCAACCGGGCATAGGAGTTATCGCCGCTGCAGCCGCGCCGGTGGTGCACCTCTCCGAACGCAGCGTGCGCGCCGGCCGAGCATCACGGTAGTTCCGCAAGTCCCGCGGCCGAGTCGCAAGCATCGACGTAGTCCAGCACTGAAACGCCAACGACGCCGCCAGCGGGTGCGGACTGACGACCATGCGCCAGTCCGCGATCGAACCGGCAATGACGACATCGCCGGCATCGCCGACCGGGACCCCATCCGAACCGCCACCGGGGAATTGCCTGGACAGGCCACCCCGTGCGCGGAGTGTCAGTCCGCGTGCAGCAATCAACTCAAAAAGATCAGACCTTTTCGACCTGGCCGTACTCCAGTTCGACCGGGGTTGACCGCCCGAAGATCGACACACTGACCTTCAACCGGCCTTTGTCCTCGTCCACTTCCTCAACGGTGCCGTTGAAGCTGGTGAACGGTCCGTCGGCCACGCGCACCTGCTCGCCGATCTCGAACAGCACGGCGGGGCGGGCGCGCTCCACCCCTTCCTGGTTCTGCTTCAAGATGCGAATTGCCTCGGCCTCACTGATCGGACTGGGTTTGGTCTTCGAGCCCAGGAAGCCGGTGACCTTGGGGGTGTTCTTGACCAGATGCCAGGCGTCGTCGGTCAGGTCCATCTTTACCAGCACGTAGCCCGGAAAGAACTTGTGCTCGGTATTCACCTTCTGGCCGCGGCGCACCTCCATGACCTGCTCGGTCGGGACGAGCACTTCCTCGAACTGGTCGGCCAGCCCGCTCTGCGCCGCCTGCTCCTTAATCTGCTGCGCGATTTTCTTCTCGAAGCCGGAATAGACATGTACGACGTACCAGCGTTTGGCCATGACCAAAATCCTTTTAGAGATGCGCTCCGAAGATCGCGCGCACGCTCAGGCCGATCACCTGATCGACCACGAAGAAAAACATCGCCGTCATCGCCGCCATCGCGAACACGAGAGCGGTGGTGACCAACGTCTCCCGCCGCGATGGCCAGGTCACCTTGGTTATCTCGGCCCGCACTTCCCGAGCGAATTTCGCCGGTTCAAATGCCACGTTCACTACACTCCCAAAAGCCGCGTACTCATCCTGACGCCACAATATTGCACTACCGCAGCGCCTGGTCTGGTGTCGCGATCCGGAAGCGCTGGCAGGGGTGGAGGGTCTCGAACCCCCAACCTCCGGTTTTGGAGACCGGCGCTCTAGCCAATTGAGCTACACCCCTTCCGGCCCAGGCCCGACCAGGCAGGCTCGGACTCCGGCATTCCCCTATCCCGGCGAACGAACCGGAGACCGCCAAACGGCACGCCAGGGGGCGCAAAAAAGGGCGCGCGCGCCGGGAAGTCAAGGGGTGCGAACCGTGCGGGGGTCAACACCGTTTCGGCAGGGGGGTCAGTTCGGTCAGCTTCGCGCTCATGACGAAGTCCTCAAAATCCATCACCATGTTGTCGGCGACCCCGTTTTCCCAATATCGCATCGCGACTTCGTACGTGGGTGTCGCGTCCTCGCTGGTATGGTCGAAGAACGCGATCCGCACCCGCGTGCTGGCCAGCGTGTCCAGGAACGAATGGTCCGTCCGGAACGGCGGCTTCCAGTCCATGACGGCGATCGAGCTATACTCGAACCCGTCATCATCGGTGCCGTCGAACAGCGGCAGAGCCAGAAATTTCTTCCCCTCGCGCGCTGCGTTTATGATGGCGAGCGTGTGCATCATCGGAAACAATGTGCCTGCCGGCAGAGGCGCTTTTGATTCCTTGGGCAACCGGTACTCGACTTCGCCGGGTCCTCCGGTCCGGGTCAAATGGGCACTGCCATCAGTCTGGTTGGTGACTGCGGAATCGGATTTTTGCACCATGTGGAAACGGAAGCTCAATCCGTCCTTGGATTCCCAGGTCGCGTAATCGGAATCCATGTCGGTGTCCTGCCCATCGGCATTGGTGATGGTCATGTTCAGCCGTTGCCGCGTAGCCCACCCGTCACACACATCGACGACCTCATAGCCCATGGTTCCATGCGCCGCAGCGATGTCACGGCCGCCACGGGACGGGACAGAGTCGTCCTTGGTCAGCTCGTAAAGGGCTCGATGCGCCGCCAGCGGCACCGGCGGTCGCGCAGGCGGCGATGCGGGCGCGGCACCAGCCGAACCAGGCAGCAAGCTGGGACCGAGCAACAGACAAACAGCCGCCAGGCGGGCGGGGACGGGCATGAAGCAAACTCCGTGAAGGTTCCGGCGTCCTCCAAGATAGTGGGCCACGGTGTTCAGCGCCAGCGACGAGCCAGGGCGTGCAACCGCAAGGCCTTGAGGCCACCCGTTTGGGAGCCGATACCAACGATTGCTGTCGCAACGTCACGATCCCGGTTCAACCGCGCCATGCGGCGAACATGGGTGCCCATCGGATCATTGGATCGCGACCCGTCGGCACCGGTGAACAGTCCGACCTTTCGGGTGCCACTCGCCTAAAAGCATCACCCGGACAGCTGGCCCACGTTGGCCTTAGCCTGGCCACCTCGTCTCGGGCGCAAGTGCGTCCTGCAGGCTTCGCTTGCGCCGCATCACGTCAGCGGCCAGCCGCTTCCGAACCGCAGTCAGTATCGGACCGGTCTGAACCAACGGCGCGCAACCGCGGAATTCCCATGTCCGCGAGGAGAAATCCGGATACAAGGCGATCACGCCGCCGCCATTGCTGAACCTCGCACGATCCTCTGAGTTCAAACTTGCTTCCGCCGGCATCCCGTTCGCAAGCAGCACATCATGTTGGGCGAGTTCGACAGAGTGGTAGGCAACCCGGTCGGTCAGCTCCTGGCGCACCGTCTGGTCGTTCACCAACAGCCGGATCGGAATCAACACCCGATCGACGTAGACCGCGTGATCCGGCGACAATACGAGGTCGGTGTCCGGCATGCCGCGCCCGAACGCATGGGCCGTTACGCGAACCGGCCAAACCTTCGTGGGGTTGGGATGCCGGGCACAATCCACTTTGCGATGGCCAACCCAGATCACCTCAGCGGTATCGCCATCGAGGACAGTGCAAACCCGATCGCCGCGATGGATGGCCTCGACCGGGACGAGCCCTCGCGTGGTCGCAATCCCGGTCCCTGCTGCAAAACACACCATCTACGTCGCCGCCTGCATCCCGGCCGCGGCCAAACTGCAATTGCCGAATTTGACGTGGACGGTCTGCCAACTCGCTTGCTGGTCCGCGGAAAGCGACAGCGGAAGCCGGTTGCCGGTCACAATGTTGTCAGACGCCGAACTCCTGTTGACAAAGCGGACTTGCGTGCCAATGCGCCTGGTGGCGAGCGATGCGATCCGGGCAGCCCAAACCGCGAAGACGCTGCGACGGGTGATGCCGCCGGTGGGCGGAAGCGATGACATGGTCCGGTTCCGGCATTGAAAAAATCGCCAGGGCCTGGCGGTGTGATGAGGGTGCGGCGAGATTTTTCGCAGTCTTACCGGCTAATTGACGCATCCTGGTTACGGATCGGTGAACGCCTGGCCGGGAAATGGGTAATTCATCAAATATCAACGGCAGGCGTCGTTTCCGCCTATCTGCCGAAGGTTTCGGGCCTCGTCCCGAAATATCAGTGACCAGCCATCGCTTACGGAGCTGCCAAATCCCCGGTGGCTGGCGAAAGCCGTCGGTGCCGCGCCCGGGGCGCCCGCCTAGCGGTCACGCAAGGCGATCTTGCCACCCGCTTTAAACGATCAGCGCGGACGGCTGCCCACCGCCACTGCTCGACGTTCCCACGTGGTTGGCCGCCGGCCGGGCTCAGTAATAAGCGGCGCCGCCGTTCACATGGATCGTTTGGCCGGTAATGAAGCCGCCATCGTCGCTGACCAGGAACAAACAAGTAGCAGCGATCTCGTCCACCTTGCCCTGCCGCCCCATGGGAATTCCGGCCGCGTTCGGTTGCCGGTTCCCGTACCATTCGGGATTTGTTCGCAAGGTGTCGATGCTGCCGGGGGAGACCACGTTGACCCTGATATCGTGTGCAGCGAACTCGGACGCCAACCCACGGGCAAAGCCGACAAGGCCCATCTTGGCGGCAGAGACATGCGCCCGTCCGCTCCCGCCAACGAAGGCCCCTTCACCGGTAAAGAACAGAATGCGCCCGTAGCGGTTCTGTACCATCGATCCGATGACTGCGCGGGTGAGGTAAACTGCCCCGTCGAGGACAACGCCCCTGACTGCTTCCCAGTCCTGCGAAGTCAGTTCGGTAAACGGCTTGTGCGGCCGGACCGCGGCATTGTTGATCAAAATGTCGACGCGGCCGAATGCGGACAGTGCCTGCGCCGCCATCCCCTCGACCTGCTCCTTGCTGGCGACATCGGCGATGATTGCCATCGCCTTGACCCCGAGACCCTGGGCCTCACGCACCACCGCGTCCGCCTCAGCCTGGTTAGAGCGCGCATTGACGATAACGTGAGCGCCTTCCGCCGCCAGCTTCAGCACCGTTGCACGGCCGATATTACGGCCCGACCCGGTTACCAAGGCGACTTTCCCTTCAAGCTTGCCCATGACCTACCTCCCTGACAACGAACGACATGATGATGACGGACGCCATGCTGCCATGCAAACTGGTGATCCCGTATGCTGACCCTTGTCAGACCGCAGTGCTGGCGCCAAACCCCTGGGAACACGCAACAGGAGCCGCGAATGTCCGACACGGCGACGACCACACGTTCCGCCAGCGTCATCGACACCGCCCGTGCCTTTCTGGGCGATCGGATCACCACGAACGCTGGCCTGCGCGAGCACCATTCCCATGGCCAGGACACGCAACCGCCGGTCATGCCGGACGCGGTGGCGTTCGCCGAGACCTCCGAGGAAGTGGCGCGACTTCTGGCACTTTGCCATGCAGCGCGGGTTCCGGTCGTCCCCTGGGGCGGCGGCACGTCGCTTGAAGGCCATGTCACTCCGGTCCGCGGCGGCATTACGCTCGACCTGTCACGCATGACCAAGGTGCTGCAGGTCAGCCAGCCCGACATGGACTGCCGCGTCGAGGCTGGCGTTACCCGAGATCAACTGAATACCCACCTGCGTGATCTGGGCTTGTTCTTTCCGGTCGACCCCGGCACCGCCGCCTGCACCATCGGTGGCATGTGTGCGACCCGCGCCTCCGGCACCAACGCCGTGCGCTATGGTACGATGCGAGAAAACGCGATGGGCCTGACGGTGGCGCTGCCCGACGGCCGTGTCATCCGCACCGGAGGGCGCGTTCGCAAGTCCTCCACCGGCTACGATCTGACCCGCCTTTTCGTTGGCTCCGAAGGAACCCTGGGCGTCATCACCGAAATCCAACTGCGCCTGCACGGTATCCCCGAGGCAATGTCGTCGGCGACCTGCCAGTTCCCGACGCTGCGCGATGCCGTGGAAACCGTGATCGCGATCATGCAAACCGGCATCCCGGTGGCTCGCATGGAACTGCTTGACGAGGTGCAGATCGAAGCCTGCATCGCCTACTCGAAATTGGAGGGCCTGCAGCGATTGCCGAGTCTGTTTTTCGAATTCCATGGCACGGCGGCAAGCGTGCAGGAACAGGCGCAACAGACCGAAGAGATCGCCCGCGGTTTCGACGGCAGCGGCTTCCGGTGGGCGACCGATACGACCGAGCGCAACAAGCTGTGGCAGGCGCGGCATGACGCGTACTGGGCTTGCCTCGCTTTAAAGCCGGGCCATCAGGGGATCGCGACCGACGCCATCGTCCCGATCTCTCGGCTTAACGAGGCCATTCTGGGTGCCAAAGAGGACATCGCCGCCTCCGGGTTGACGGCGCCGATCGTCGGTCACGTGGGCGACGGCAATTTCCACACTGTCATCCTGGTGCCGCCCGAACCGGACGGGCTGGCGCGCGCCTGGGAACTGGACAAGAAGATCGTTGGCCGGGCGCTCGACCTTGGCGGATCGTGCAGTGGCGAGCACGGGGTCGGGATCGGCAAGCGGGAGTTCCTGGAGCGGGAGCACGGGCCGGATGCGCTGGCGGTGATGTACTCTGTCAAGCAGGCGCTGGATCCGCGCGGGATCATGAACCCCGGGAAGATTTTTCTGAACTGACCGCTGGACTTCCCCGGGCCAGGCAGCGCGGTGCTACCCGACCCGGGTGAGTCCAGTTCGCTCAGACGCTTTCGTATTCCGCGGATATTTCCTTGCCGGTGTAGTCGGTCAGCAGGGCGGTCGCGACCAGACCGACGATCGCGGTGAACATGATATAAATCGCGATCGGCAGACTCGAATGATAGCTGGCGAACAGCGCTGTCGCGATGAACGGCGATGGACCGCCGGCGATGATCGAGGCAAGCTGGTAGCCGAGCGATGCGCCGCTATAGCGCAGACGCGGCGAGAACGATTCCGCGATCAGTGCCGCCTCGGGCCCGTACAACGTCATCACCGGCAACAACGAGATCGAAATTGCAATGAAGATGATCGTCGGATTCATCGTATCAAGCATGGCGAAGTAGATGAATCCGAACACCCCCATAAGCACGCAGCCGAACATGAACATGTTCTTACGGCCGACCACGTCCGATAAGTAACCTGACACCGTGACCCACATGAACCCGAGGACGGTTTGCGCGATAACGCCCCACAACAGGAAATCTCGCGATTGGTGCAGCACCGCGGTACCGTAGGTGAAGATGAAGGCGCCAACGATGTAACCCGGTGCCTGCTCCGGCATCCGCAGCAGGGCCGTCAACAGCACCTGTTTCGGCTGCCGCTTCAGCACTTCCAGTACAGGCACGCGCTCGGTGCGTTCTTCGTCCAGGATCTTCTGGAATACCGGCGTTTCGAGGATGCCAAGCCGGATCCACAAGCCAACCGCAACCATGACGATGCTGATGAAGAACGGAATGCGCCAGCCCCAGACCAGGAACTGATCACCCGACCACCAACTGAAAAACAGCACCGCAGAGTTCGCCAGAAACAACCCGGCGGGGGCACCAAATTGTGGCCAGGATGCGATGAAACCACGATGTTTGTTGGTCTGCGCCCATTCCATCGCGAGCAGAACGGAACCGCCCCATTCGCCGCCTACTCCGATGCCCTGCACCAGCCGGATCAAGGTCAGCAGAATTGCACCCCAGACACCGATACTGTCGTAACTCGGCACGAGGCCCACGCAGAAGGTCGCGATGCCGGTGATCAGCAAGGTGGCGATCAGAGTTGCCTTGCGGCCGATCCGGTCACCGTAATGGCCAAAGATCGCCGCGCCGATCGGTCGTCCGACGAAGCCGATAAAGAACACCCCAAATGCCTGCAACACACCAATCAACGGCGATGAGCCGGGGAAAAACACCCTGCCGAACACAAGGCCGGTGACCGTTCCGTAAAGCAGAAAATCATACCACTCAATCGTGGTGCCAACCGTGCTCGCCAACAGAGCACGGCGTAATTGACGACGATGTTCGTCATCGGACAGTGCATTCATCGTTGCGGACGTTTCAGCCATTTTCGTTCCTCCCATCATGTTGGGCGGGCACCGATGGCTATTGTTTTGTTGCTCCCATATGACGACAAACCCAGAGCAACCGCATCCGACGCTCTTCTGCCACCCGTACCAGCCTCTCGGAGGTTTGCATGGACCTGGATCGTTGGCAACTTGAGCGGTTCGGAATGGGACAATCGGGAGATCAGGTCCCTCAGGCCGGAATGCGCACCGGCATGGACGTGATCCCGTGGATCAGGTTGGAGTAACTCCGTTTCGGTTCCTCGACGACCTCAATGATCGGAAACCGTTTCAGGATTTCCTCCCACAAGATCGTCAACTGCATTTCCGCCAGCCGGTTGCCGACGCATCGGTGGATACCAAAGCCAAACGACAAATGCTGCCGCGGGCGGGCACGATCGATGATGAAATCGTCGGCGTCTTCGATCTCCGTATCGTCCCGGTTGCCGGAGATATACCACATTGCGACCTTGTCGCCCTTGCGAATGGTCTTGCCATTCAGTTCGGTGTCACACAGAGCCGTCCGCCGCATATGTACCACCGGCGACTGATAGCGGATGATCTCGGGCACCATTTTCGGGATCAGATCCGGATTGGCGCGCAGTTTCGCATATTCGTCGGGAAACTTGTTCAGTGCCCACAACCCGCCGCTGATGGAATTGCGCGTCGTGTCGTTGCCGCCGACGATCAGCAGCAACAAATTACCCATGAACTCGTGCGGCCGCGACGGCAGATCTTTGGTCGCTTCGCCATGCGCAAGCATCGAGATAAGATCGAATTTCGGCGGTTGTTGCTGGCGGACTTTCCAGACCTCCGTAAAATATGCCAGCATCTGCTGCAGGATCACATCCCGCTTTTGTTCCGAATCAATCTCGGTTCCGGCACGCGTGTTCACTGTGGCAACGTTCGACCAATAGGTCAGGGTTCGCCGCTCCTCGAAGGGGAAGTCGAACAATGTCGACAGCATTTGCGTGGTCAGTTCGATCGACACCCGGTCGACCCAGTCGAACACCTCGCCGCGCGGCAGTTCGTCCAGGATCCGGCATGCCCGTTCCCGGATCGTCGCCGACATTTTCATTAAATTCGGCGGGGCGACGATTGGCGACACGATCTTCCGCTGATCGTCGTGCCGCGGTGGGTCCATTGCAATGAAACTTTCCTTACGGAATTCCAACGGCACGTCCTTGAGCGCGATCCCGCCCATCGCTGCATCCGAAGAATAGATCGTATGTGAGGTATCCACCTGCATGATGTCGCGATACCGCGTCACCGACCAGTACGGGCCATACATCGGACTGTTAACGAAATGCACCGGCTCATCACGCCGCAAACGTGCGAAGAACCCGGCCCAGGTGTCGTCCTGGTAGATGTAGGGGTTACTGACGTCAATTTCCTCGATCGGCATGGTCCACGGGTCGCGATGCGCCTGGGCCCGATAGTCAATCGCAACGGGAGCGTTCACGGCGGTCTCCTCCTGATTTCTTATCCCGGGATGCGTACCATCATCGACGATATCCCATGCACGAAACTGGAGTATACCCGTTTCGGTTGCTCCATCAACTCGATGTATGGGAAGCGCTGCATGATTTCTTCCCAGAGGATCGTCAGCTGCAGTTCGGCGAGCCGGTTGCCAACGCAACGGTGAATGCCGAACCCGAACGACAGATGTTGTCTCGGGCGGGCACGATCGATGATGAAGCTGTCGGGATTCTCAATCGCCTCGGCATCGCGGTTGCCGGAGATATACCACATGGCGAGCTTGTCACCGGCACGGATCGTTTTGCCGCCAAGCTCGGCATCAACCAGCGCGGTTCGGCGCATATACGAAAGCGGCGTCTGCCAACGGATAATCTCCGGCACCATGTTCGGGATGAGGCCCGGGTTCTCCCGCAATTTGCGATACTCGTCGGGATGCTTGTTCAGTGCCCACAACCCGCCGCTGATCGAGTTACGGGTGGTATCGTTGCCGCCGACGATCAGCAGCACGCAGTTCCCCATGAACTCCATCGGGTCCATGTTGCGGGTTGCCTCGCCATGCGCCAGCATCGAAATCAGGTCGGAACCCAGCGGCGTGTTCACCCGCTCGTTCCATAACCCCATCATGGCGGCGGCCATTTTTTTCAGTTCGTTGAACCGCTCGTCCTCGGTTTTCACCAGAGCGTTGGGGTCCTTGAAATTGGTCGTTGCAACGTTGGACCAGTAGGTCAGGTCGCGCCGCCGCTCGAACGGGTAATCGAACAAGGTCGCCAGCATCTGGGTCGTGAGCTCGATCGACACATGCTCGACCCAATCGAAGGTTTCGTTGCGCGGCAAATTGTCGAGGATGCGGATCACCCGCTCCCGGATCGTGCCGGCCATATTGGCAAGGTTGCCAGGTGCCACGATCGGCGCCACCACGAGGCGCTGCTGGTCGTGTTTCGGCGGGTCCATGGCGATGAACATCGCCAGCCGGTACTGGGTTTCCTGATCCAGTAACGTAATCCCGGACGCCGAGGAATAAACCTGCGGGTTGGTCTCCACCTTCATGATGTCTTTGTATTTGGTCACCGACCAGAACGGCCCGAACTGGCTGTCGTTGGCGAAATGCACCGGATCGTCGCGCCGCAAGCGGGCGAACCAATCGGGCCAGACGTCATCCTGAAAAATCCGCGCGTCCGTGACGTCGATTTGCTCCAGCGGCAGCGTCCACGGATCACCCAAAGGGGGGTCGTCCAACGGATTGACCGGCGCGTTCATGTTGCCTCCCAGGCCACGCACACCGCACGGTAAGGCGAAGCCGGCGGCGGCGCAAATGGCGGTTGGTGTTCCATCAAGGGCCGCTTATATCCGATCCATGCGCGCCCGGTTCGTAAAAATGCATGGCTGCGGGAACGACTTCGTCGTGTTCGACGAGCGGGCGGGCTCGCTTGGCCTGACCCCTGCCCATGCCGCCGCCATCGCCGACCGCCGCACCGGTGTGGGCTGCGACCAGTTCATCGTGATCGAGCCTGCCCCTCCGGGCGCCGACGCTTTCATGCGCATCCGCAATCCCGACGGGTCCGAGGCCGGCGCCTGCGGTAACGCCACTCGCTGTGTCGCGCATCTGCTGGCCGCCGAGTCGGGGCGGGACCGCCTGGTCATCCGCACCATTGCCGGCGATCTGGCGTCGGAGGTGCTGCCCGATGGTCAGGTCCGCGTCGACATGGGCCCGGTTCGGTTGGACTGGCAGGACATTCCCCTCGCCCGCCCGATGGATACGTTGGACCTGGACCTGGCCGTCGGCCCGGTGTCGCATCCGGCTGCCGCCAACATGGGCAATCCACACGCAACCTTCTTTGTGCCGGACATCGATGGCGTTCCGATCGAGGAGATCGGTCCCGTGCTGGAGCACCACGCAGTGTTCCCGGAACGCGCCAATATCGGGTTCGCCCAGGTGTTGGGGCCGGAACGGATCCGGCTGCGGGTTTGGGAGCGGGGGGCCGGGCTGACGCTGGCCTGCGGCTCCGGTGCGTGCGCCGCGCTGGTGAACGCGGCCCGTCGCGGGCTGACCGGGCGCGCTGCAACCATTGTTGCTGATGGTGGGGAGCTGATTATTGGCTGGCGCGAGGACAATCACGTGCTCATGACCGGGCCGGTCGCGACCGCGTTCACCGGCGAAATCGACCTCGCCAGTACCTCGGCGCAGAGGTTTTGACAGGTTGGCGGAGCGTTCGTTCTGGCCGGCGGCAGCCAAATCGCTGGATTTTAGTGTGGGGGGTCGGCTTACTGGCGAAGGACTGCTGTGGGTGGATTTCGGCCCGTTCGCTTTCTGGCGCCACAGCGGGAATCCAGACATTCAGCCGATGGCCGGGTGTGGCCGAACCGGCCTAACCGGTTCCGGGCCAGCGCCTGGATTACGAGGTCCGCTAGAGCTACGGTCAGCACGCTCGAATGGTCACCGGTAAGCATCGATGCGCGCGCAAATCTGTTTCGTTATGTTAGCGGTCTTTGGTCGACGGGGCACCTAGGAAGAAGACCTTCCTGTCTTCCTCCTTATGCAGATCATGGTGAGCCATATGCCAATCCCGGGCCGCAACCGTATCTGAATACAATCTAAAAGGAAGATTATCGAACACGACTTCTGCAGTTACAGCCGCGATGTCCTTGTCATAGAAATCCGCAAGCAATTTCATGTTCGTAGAAGGAAAGCTATCCTTGAATTCCTTATTGTAAGGTGGCGCGAAATATCTGATTAAGGAAGCTTCGTAGAGAGTTGTCTTTTCTGCTTCTGTGGTATTTGCGAGTTTGTTGAGCCCCTTGTTAATACGATTTCGACCCTGCGATGCATCCTTGGCAAAGGGGTTAAACATCATGAGGATGCGAGGATAGAGAATGATTTCGAGCAATAAAAGAGTCAACACGTATTCTTGAGGGGTGCCCTTTACGGCTATCTTCTGAAGCGTCTCATGCTTGCGTAGCCGATCCAAAGCGTTCCTTGATCCGTTCTCGCCGAATGCTTGGCCGATATACAGCACCTTAAAATCAATGTGCGTTTCGGCGTTCAACCGAGCCATCAGAACGTCTAGGTTGGGAAATGACTTGGTCCCAGCGGCATCGATAACGTACCATCCGCTCTCACAATCGCCTTTTAGAGAGAGACCAGGAGGCATTGGCCATCGCAAGTCATACTGATGCCCCGCGAGTTGACAGGATGTCACAAGATCGAGGCCGTCTTGTATACAGTCAACCAAGTCGATCTTTGGAACAAGTCCAATTAGATATATGTGGCAATGCTGAATCTGTGCCTTATAAGCGCCAATGATATCCTCCTCGTAAATTGCGAAGGCTGGTAGCACGATAAAACTAGTTGCATGCATATTCAGGCTGCTTTCGACATCAAATCGTTTGTTGCCAAAAAGCTTCTTCATGCTCCTCTTTCGTTTTTTTTTGTCGTCCATTCCGAGGACTCCTCCACAATTCTCCACACGTGCACAGGATGGGCTACGCCAAGTCAAGTGGTCGCTTCGACTGCTTATACACTCTCCGGGCTCAAGCAAGCCTGCTGAGGTCCGCTTAGGGCGCTCTGTTGCCGGGAGGGGGCGGCGAATGACTGGTTTCGGGATCGGTAAGATCGACCCTGAAGGGCGAGCATGGGTCGAGGGCGGCCATCAGGTCGGACACCCATCCCGTCAAACGGATGGCCCGGTACAGGCAGACCACCTCTCCCCACAACCGGTCAAAATCACTGTACCGAGGCCCTACTTTGCCGCTGCCGGCTCCCCCCAACTGACCAATTGGCGCATCGCCTCGGCCGTTGCCTGATCGGCCGGATAGAAACACTCCAGCGCCAGTTCCGACAGTGTCACGTCAATCGGTGTGCCAAACACCGTGATGGTGCTGAGAAACGACAACACCCCATAGTCCGTCGCCAGCCGGAACGGCACCGCCACCGCCGCCCGCTCCGGGCCCGAAACACGCGGCGAGGGTCCCGCCGGACCATCGTAACTGCGCAGTTCCGCCAGCAGATCGACCAGCACGGGATCGCCGGAAACCTCGATCTGCTGGCGCAGGCCGGCGAGCAAATGCGCGCGCCACTCCGCAAGATTAACCGTCCGCGGCGCCAGCCCGCCGGGATGCAGCCCCACTCGCAACACGTTCACCGGCGGGCGCAGCAACTCGGGATCGACGCCTGCCATCAGCGGCGCCACGGCGCGATTGGCGGCCGCCATGCACCAATGCCGATCCACCGCCAGCGCGGGATGCGGCTCATGGCCCGCCAGTACGAGGTCGATCGCCTGCCGCGCCGCCGCCATCGCCGGGTCATCGAGCTGCCGCTCGGAAAACACCGGCGCATAACCCGCGGCATTCAGCAGCGCGTTCCGCGCGCGTAGCGGCACATCCAGTTGCTCCGCCAAATGCAGTACCATCTCCCGACTGGGCGTTGAGCGGCCGGTTTCCAGAAAGCTCAGATGCTTGGTGGAAATCTCCGCCTCACACGCGAGGTCGAGCTGACTCATGCGCCGCCGCTGCCGCCATTCGCGCAGCAAATCACCGACCGGACGGAGCGCAGACGTTGTGGTGGCGATCGAGGTCATGCCCAACGTTACCCCGGCCAAAAAATCATCGCCATTACCTGGCAGTTAATTGGCCCGGGTCATCGCGTGTGGGCCTCTGCCGCCGTGCATCGAGAGATGCATTGCAAACGGAGGTAGACCATGAACGACACCATCGACGTCATCGGGCGTTACATCGACGCCTGGAACGAAACCAATCCGGAACGGCGGCGCTCCTTGATCGCCCGCACCTTTGCCGAGGCCGCGTCTTACGTCGACCCAATGATGGAAGGTCGCGGCCACGCTGAAATCGACGCCATGATCGGCGGCGTGCAAGAGCGCTTCCCCGGTTTGCGTTTCCGTCAGGCCGGCACGGTGGATAGCCACCACGCGAGCGTCCGCTTCTCATGGGAACTGGCGCCGGAGGCCGGAGAACCCATAGCCAAAGGCACCGATTTCGCCGCGCTTGCCGAGGATGGACGCTTGCGGTCCGTCATCGGCTTTCTCGAAGCCGTAACGGCACAGTAACGGCAGGAGGCAATCACACGATGTCCGCATTTTCACCACGCCGTACGCTGGTGCCGGCAGGGGCGACGGCGATCGATCGCGCGCCCCAACAGTCACAGATCGACCCGCGCCGCTATCTGTGCCTCACCGTCGTCGTCGCAGCCCAGTTCATGTTTGTTGTCGATGCGTTCATCGTGAACGTCGCCATCCCCTCGATCCGCGCCGACCTGGCCATGTCAGAGGCGGAGATCGAGGCGGTGATCGCACTGTATCAAATCGCCTTTGCAACCTTGGTGATCATTGGCGGTCGGCTGGGCGACCTGCGCGGCCGCCGGGATGTCTTTCTGATTGGACTGTTGGGCTTCACCGCCGCCTCGATTTGGTGCGGCGTTGCGAGATCAGGTGGAGAATTGATCGCCGCACGGTTAGTCCAAGGAGCTGCGGCGGCACTGATGTCGCCGCAGGTGCTTGCGACCATCCACACGCTGTTTCCGGACGAGGACCGCAAGCGGGCATTCGCCGCGTTCGGGATTTCCCTCGGCCTTGGCGGAGCGGCCGGGGTGGTGGTTGGTGGGTGGCTCCTGGCGCTGAATCTTTTTGGGCTTGGCTGGCGTTTGATCTTTTTTGTCAACGGCCCGATCGGCCTGGCGATCGCAGTTGCGGCATGGCGCCTGCTGCCGGTGATGCCGGGTCGCCGCGAGCAACATCTGGACCTGGCTGGCGCGACGCTGCTGTTGCTTGGACTTCTGGGTATGATCACGCCGATTTTATGCGGCCGAGAGCTACATTGGGCGTGGTGGCTTGGGCTGATCGAGACCGGAGGGATTGCGATCCTGGTGCTGTTCCTGGCCTGGGAACGTCACACAGAACGCAGTGGCGCCCAACCGTTGATCGACCTGGCCTTATTGTCGGATCGGATGTTCCTGTGCGGGTTGCTTGCGGCGCTATGCTTCTTTGCGGCGAATATATCGTTCTATTTCGTCCTCACAATGTTCCTGCAAACTGGCCTGGGACTGAGCCCATTTTATTCCGGCCTGACCGTGCTGCCATTGGCGCTGGCCTTCGTGGTCGGTTCCCGCGTAAGTGGAGACATTGTACTGGGCTGCTGCATCCAGATCGCCGGCCTTGCCGCCATCGGTGGAACGATCGTGGTCTGGCCGTCGGCCGGAGCCATCGCGTTGGTCCCCTCGTTGGTGCTGTTCGGCTACGGTCAGGGCCGCGTCATGGCGCCGCTGTTCGGCGCCGTGCTGGCCAACGTTCGCCATGCGCATGCCGGCGCCGGCTCCGGCATCCTGACGACAACTCAACAGACCGCCAATGCGTCTGGCGTCGCACTGATCGGCCTGGTTTACTTCGCGGTCAGCGGGGACGGGTCCAGCCACGCGGCAATGCTGGCTGCGTTGGCCGTGTTGACTGTGTTGGTGCTGTGTGCGGCGTCATCGTTACGGTGGATGCGGCGTGTGGCTTAGGGACCGTCCGCAAACAATTCAATTTAGATCAACAGGTTACAGATGACACGGCGCTCGATTCTTGGTCGGAACGATACGAACCGCTCGTACCCATCTGCGTTCATCGGCGTTCATCCGCGGTTCTGTTTTTCTTGGCGGCCTTGGGGGCAAAGAAAGGTTTCAACCGCGGATGAACGCAGATGGTCCTCGACCGCGAACCTTTCCGGGAAAAGTTTGTCAGATTGGATTTGCCGTTGTTTATCGACATGGTGATCCCGGACTGCTACGGGGCGGCAGATCCTTCGGGATGTCGCGCCATTGGCAGCCAGAACCGAGAAGATACATGAGACCATTCAGAACTTCGCGGATATTGACCGTACGTTTGTTGCCACCCGGT
>JBEKQQ010000080.1:0-26509 GCA_049519555.1 Acetobacteraceae bacterium | reverse complement strand
ACTGCTGCACCACCTCGCGCCGCAGCCAGGCGGTTAGTCCGCCGCCGAAGCTGGACAGACCAATACCGACAAAGCCCAGAAACAGGGTGGTCAGCGACGGGGAGGGGGGCGCGTGGCCCGTGGGACGAGTCGGCATGCGGACCAATTAAGCCGGTCTGGTGTAAGGTGCCCAGAGCAGACACGAGAGCAGACACGAGCGCGGATGTGAAAGGAAGCGATATGGAGTATCGACGGCTTGGCTCGAGCGGGTTGAAGGTTTCCCCGCTGTGCCTGGGAACGATGATGTTCGGTAGTGCCACGGACGAGACGACGGCGGCCCGGATTGTGGCACGGGCGCGCGAGCAGGGGGTCAATTTCATCGATACCGCCGACGGCTATGGCGGCGGTAAGTCCGAAGAATTTACCGGACGGGCGATCCGCGAGCAGCGGAACTGGTGGGTGCTCGCCACCAAATGTTTCAACCCGACCGGTACTGGGCCGAATGCGCGCGGGCTGTCACGGCGACATGTACAGCATGCGGTGGAGGGGAGTTTACGGCGGCTTGGCGTCAGTGAGATCGACCTGTTGTATCTGCACAAGGAAGACCATTCGACGCCGCTGGCCGAGACGGTGCATGCGCTGGCTGACCTGATCCATGCCGGCAAAATTCGCTATTTTGGCGTATCGAACTATCGCAGTTGGCGGGTCGCCGAGATTTGCCGCATCTGCGACGAACTGGGCATTGACCGGCCAATCGCCAGTCAGCCGCTGTATAATGCGCTGAACCGCGAGGTTGAGGTCGAGCATTTGCCGGCCTGCGGTTATTTCGGCCTCGGCGTGGTTCCTTACTCTCCTTTGGCACGCGGCATTCTGACGGGTAAGTATCGACCGGATGTGCCGCCTCAGGCCGGCACCCGCGCCGGCCGGCAGGACCGGCGGATGCTGGAATCGGAATGGCGGCCGGAGAGTTTGCATATTGCCCAGCAAATTGCGGACCACGCGCGGGCCAAGGGCGTGACGCCGGGCCAGTTTGCGTTTGCGTGGGTGTTGAACAATCAGCTGGTGACCGCCGCGATCGGTGGGCCGCGCACCGAGGAGCAGTGGGAGGATTATGCTGGCGCTTTGACCTGCCGTTTGGGTCCGGAGGATGAGGCGCTGATCGACCGGCTGGTCTCGCCGGGGCATCCGTCGACACCGGGCTACAACGACCCGTCGTATCCGTTAGAGGGCAGGGTGGTACGTCAGGCCGCCTCCAGCACGTGACGCCGTGTCGCCATCAAGGGTTGGATGCGCTGGCCGAACTTGTCCATGCCGGCAACGAAATCGTCGAACGTCAGCATGACGCCTTGCACGCCCGGCACGGTGGCGTAGTCGTCGAGCATGGCTGCGACGCGTTCGTACGATCCGATCAGAGCGCCGTGCATGGTCGGCATGCGGTTGCGTAGTTTCTCGGCCCAGCGTCCGGCGCCGGCGTATTTGTCAGTGTTCGGATCGGCCGCGGCCTGGGTTTGCCGCCAGCCAAGCGCTTCCATGTCCATGCCGTTTCGATAATGTTCCCACTTTTCGAAGGCGGCTGCGTCGGTTTCTTCGGCAATCACCATCATAACGACCAGGGCGCCGCAGTTGGTGCCGGCTGCTTCGTTGGCGGCGACGAGGCGGACGGTACTGGGTTCGACCGCGTGCGGATCATTGATGCCGAAGCTGGAACAGAAATTGTAATCGGCATGGGCGACGGCGAATTCGGTGCCGCGGTCGCTCTGGCCTGCGCAGATCAGCGGAATGCGGCGGGTCGGCATCGGCAGGCAGCGGCAATCGTCCATCTGGAAGAACTCGCCCTTGAAGTCGCTGTGGCCGGTGGCCCATAGCTCGCGCATGATCGTCACGTATTCGCTGCAATAATCGTAACGATGTTCAAAATGCCGGTCGCCGGGCCAGATGCCCATCTGCGAATACTCTTTCTCCTGCCAGCCTGTGATCATGTTCAGACCGAAACGGCCGTGCGAGATGCTGTCGATGGTGACCGCCATCCGCGCAGCAATCGGCGGTGGCACGGTCAGCACGGCGCAGGTGGCGAACAACTGGATCCGGCTGGTGACGGCGGCGAGGCCGGCCATCAGGGTAAAACTCTCCAGATTGTAGTCCCAGAACTCCGACGGTCCGCCAAAGCCGCGCAGCTTGATCATCGAGAGGGCGAAATCCATGCCGTAGCGCTCGGCTTTTTCCACCACGATGCGGTTGAGGTCGAAACTGGGCTTGAACTGCGGCGAGGTGGTCGAAATCAGCCAGCCATTGTTGCCGATGGGAATGAAGATACCGACCTGCATGGCGTGTGGTGTCCTACGGTGCCGGTGACGCGGGGTGCGAGAGGCGACCTGTTGCACTGCAACATAGATGCCGGACCGCTGTCAACGCGGGTTCCCGGTCGTTCGGCTGCCACTCAGCCGCAGAAATCGGCCGGGTACGAATCGAGGAAGCGGCGCACGACCTGCCTGCCGGCCAGGCAGAGATGGCGCCGTGCCTGTCGCTATGGCGGGGTCTTGCGGCAGTCCGTCGCCGCCGGGGCAGTGGTTTGCCAGGGTCCGTCGCGTGGTACGGCAGCGCCGGCCGCCGCAGACACAAAGCCGAACCGACCCGCAGATCGCGCGATATTGCTATGGCGGATAGCGTAACGCATTGTGACGCCGCAATCGACCATCCCTGACAATGGAGGATGGCGGCACAGGGGCAACAGGCACATGGCGGGAACCGGAGTTGTTCGGGGGTGGCGCGCGGGACAGGCCCTGGCCTGGTTTGTTATCGACCCGGTCAACTGCGTCGAGCACTTCTGTCGCCGTTACGGACGGGCCGTGCGAGTCCAGTGGCGACAAACGAAACCAATCCTCGTGCTGATCGGGCCGGCGTTCAATCGTGAGGTGTTGATGGCGACCGACCGGTTGCGTCCGACCGGCATCTGGCCGGTGCGTGCGCCCGAGGGATCGGCGCAGGCCAATCTTCGCCGCAACCTGCTGACAGTGCACGGTGCGGAACATAAACCGGTCAGCGACTCGCTGTTGCCCCATCTGGAGCGCGGCCAGGTCGAAGCCTATTTCGACCAGGTGCGCCGGATTGCTCTGGCGGAGGTCGCTAGCTGGCCGGTTGGCGAAAAGGTGGATGTGTACGCGCTGTTCCGTAGCCTGGCGCAACGTTATGCGTTCGAGGTGCTGTTCGGGATTGCCGATGCCGGCCAGTCGCGCGAATTCGGCGCCCGTATCGGCGATTATCATGCCGCGAACTGGTCGCGGATCGCCGCCATCGTCCGGCTTGATCTGCCGGGATCGCCGTATCGCCGGGTGTTGCAGCGCGCCGAGGCATTGCAGGACTTCGTGCTTGGTTTAATGGCGCAGGCGCGCGGTTGCCCAATGCATTCGGATGTCCGGTGCAGCATGGCTGCATTGGTGGATGACGCCGGCGAACCGGTGTCAGCTTTGCGCGCTGCCGCGCTCATGAGCAGCATCGCGCTGGCATCCTACGAAACCACCGCAACGACGCTCACCTGGGCTCTGGTATTGCTATCGCAGCATCCGAACGTGATGGCCGCCCTGGCGAACGAGGTCGCTGATGCCGGCCCGGTTGAGACCCTGAGCAGCGCGCGCCTAGGCGAACTGAAGCTGTTGGACGCGGTGCTGAAGGAAACGTTGCGGATCCTTACGCCGGTGCCGATGCTCGGCTTTAAGACGTTGCGCGACTGTGAGATTGCCGGCTTTGATTTGCCCGAGGCGGCCACCGTGATGATCAGCCCGCATTTGACGCATCGGCTGCCCGAACTTTATGACCAGCCCGATCGCTTCCTGCCGGAGCGTTGGTTCGATATTCGGCCGACCACCTATGAATATTTGCCGTTCAGCGGTGGCCCGCGGCGATGCCCAGGATATCTGTTCGCGATGGCTAACATGCGCATGGCGCTGGCGGTGTTGTTGAGCCGTTTCAATGTCGGACTCGTCGATGGCGCGCGCTACAATCACAGCTATGCTGCGGTGAATGTCCCCCAGGGCGAGGTTCCGGCGCAGTTGTCACTGCGGCATGGCGCACCCGTTGTGGCGAAGGTACCACGGCGATTGGGCAGTATATTCGACCTGTTTGCACCGGCGGCAGCGGCCTGAAGCAGAATTGACCATGCCACTGATCTACCTGATTGCCGGTGAGGAAAGTGGTGACGTCTTAGGTTCACGGCTCATGCGCGCGCTCAGGTCAAAGCGATCCGATATGACGTTCGCGGGTATCGGCGGAAGCGCCATGGCGGAGCAAGGACTGGTCAGTCTGTTTCCGATCCGCGTGCTGGCCGTGATGGGACTGTTCGAAATCTTGCCGAAGATTTTCGAGCTGCGGGCTCGCCTGAAGCAGACCGTCGCTGATGTCAAGGCTCGTGCGCCGGATGTGCTGGTCACGATTGATTCACCGGGCTTCACGCTGCGGGTGCTTGGTGCGCTCAGGTCAGCCCGGATACGGCGGGCACATTATGTTGCGCCGCAGGTCTGGGCGTGGCGGGAGAACCGGGTCAAACACTTTCCCGGCCTGTGGGAGGAACTGCTGTGCCTGTTGCCATTCGAGCCGGCGTTCTTCGCCCGCCATGGTCTTGCCGCGCGGTTCGTCGGTCATCCGGTACTGGAAAGTGGCGCCGATGCCGGCAACGGGCCCCGCTTCCGGAAGCAATACGGCATTGATACGGATGCCAGGGTCGTGACGATCATGCCCGGCAGCCGCCATACGGAAGTGTCGCGTTTGCTGCCGATCCTCGAAGCGACGATGCAGCGCCTGCCCGATCGCGTCATTCCGGTCGTGCCGCTGGCCGGGCCGGTCGCGGAGCGGGTGCGGCAGCAGACCTCCGCGTGGTCGACGCCACCGATCCTGGTGTCGGACGCTGCCGCAAAATATGATGCGTTTGCGGCATCGGATGCCGCATTGACCAAGTCGGGGACATCGGCTTTGGAGCTTGCACTGGCGAACGTGCCGATGTTGGTCACCTATCGGGTGCACCCAGTCACCAATCAGTTCACCCAGCGCATGATCAAGGTGAAATACGTGTCGTTACCGAATCTTCTGCTGGATCGCCCGTTGATCCCGGAATTGTTGCAGGATGAGTGCAACCCCGACAGTCTGGCCGCCGGGTTGCATCGCCTGTTGACGGACCCGCTTGCCGTCGCCGCTCAGCAACGAGGTTTTTCTGAAGCAATGGACATGTTGCAGCCACCATCCGGCAGTCCGTCGGAGTGCGCCGCCGAGGTTGTGCTGTCGATGTTGCGTTGAGCCACCAGTCTACGGTTTCTCTGCCGTTGCGGCGACCGGCCGCCGTTCATGCCGGCGCATCATCAGCAGCAGCAGTAACGACGGCACTACCACCGCGCTCATCATGCGAAAGTCGTTATTGTAGGCGATGATCTGTGCCTGATGGTTGATCATTTGGTCCAACATCGCCGCACCATGCCGGGTCGCCGGATCGAGCCCGCGCGACACCGCATCGTTCCCCTGTAGCACGCGATCGAACGGCGTGATGCCGGCAGCGATGTCGGCGTGTGAACTCTGTGTCCCGCGCACCAGCATGAACGAGGTGACCGACACGCCCGCGGCCTGACCCAGATTGCGGCACAGGGCCTGCAACGAGGTCGCATAGCCGCGCAGCTGTGCCGGCAACGTGGTAAACGCCATCACCGTCATCGGGTTGAAGACGAAGCCGATGGCAAACCCTTGCAGCATGAAGGTCAGCACCATGGTGGACTGAGCCACATCGGGGTTCCAGGCGCTCATGGAATACAGCGCCGTGCCCAACAGCAGCAGCCCGGTTGCCATCAGTTTGCGATGATCGAACAGATTGGCCAGCCGGCTGGCGATCTGCATCCCGATCATCACGCCGATCCCACGCGGCGCCATCGACATACCGGCGGTCTCCACCGGGTAACCGGCGAGGCTCTCCAGGTACGGCGCCATTAGCGCGGAACTGGCCAGCATGACCGTGGCGGTGAAGAACACCATCAGCACGCCACAGACAAAGTTGCGGTCCTTGAACAAGCCGGGCGGCAGGAACGGCCGCTCGGCGGTGAACATGTGGATCACAAACAGATACAGGCCCAGACAGCTCAGAACTGCCTCGACGATGATCTCGGGCGAGCCGAACCAATCGAGCTTCTGACCGCGGTCCAACATCAGCTGCAGCGCGCCAATGCCGAGCGCCAGCACGGCAAAGCCGGTCCAGTCGAATTTCAGGTCCGCGCGCGGTGGCGATTTCGGCAGGAACAGCAACAGGCCGGTGACCGCCACGATGCCGAACGGCAGATTGACATAAAACACGTAACGCCAGTTATACATTTCGGTCAGGTAACCGCCAAGCGTAGGCCCGGTAATCGGCCCTACCATGACCCCCATCCCAAATATCGCCATCGCCTGGGCTCGTTTCTCAAACGGATAGATGTCCAGCATGGTGGCCTGTGACAGCGGCACCAGAGCCGCGCCGCAAATCCCTTGCAGGAAGCGGTACGTCACCATTTCCGACAACGTATCCGCGGTGCCGCACAGCATCGACGCGATAACGAACCCGCTCATGCAGGCGATGTGCAGGTTCTTGCGGCCAAAGCGCACCGCCATCCAGCCGACCGGTGCCGTCATGATCGCGGCGGCTATGACGTAGGATGTCAGGACCCAGGTGATCTCATCGGCGCTGGTGGACAGCGATCCCTGCATATACGGCAGCGAAACATTGGCGATCGAGGCGTCCAGCGACTGCATCAGATTGCCCAGCATGACGCTGATGGTGATGAGGGTGCGGTGCGAGACGTGTGGCTCGGTGCCGGGCATTGCCGGGGGTCAGAGCTTTACGGTGCCGGCGTTGCTCTGCCAGCGAGGGGAACGTCGGTTGCTTCGCATGGTCCTCGGACGCAGGGTTCTCGCCATTGTGGTCCGGTTTGCTCTCGGACGCCAATTTTGGTTACGGGGTTGCCGCAGCACGCTGGTAAAGATAATTGCGGCCCCGGAAGTTCGAAGCTTGTGCCTGTGGGGGGATCGGGTCATTCTGCGCTGACGTAACGATCGTCATGGACGATCTGAACATTCGTCAGGCGCACTATTTCGGCCACTCAATGGGGGGATGGATAGGTCCGTCAGGAATGATCGCGGGCAATTTTACCGCCGGTCTCCGGATCCAATCCGGGACCGGCGGTAGCCAGGCCACACCTGATATTACTGCAGTGGCGAACGTGGCGTCGGCACCACGCGGCTGATGATGTTCGCGCCCCGCACCACGTACTCCGGCGCCTTCGGCGCGATCTTGGTCTTCCAGTAATCGGACTCGTAGACATCCTTATACTGTTGTTCCCGCTGCGCCTCGCTTTCGAAGCGGCGGATCCAGAACCAGACGGAATCGTCGGTCTCGCCACGGAACAAACCGCAGATCACCATGCCTTTGGACACCTGGAAAGGCACGATCTCCTCCTCCATGATCCTGACCCATTCGTTCATCCGGCCAGGATGAATCTGGTATTGCCGTATTTCGTAGAAAGCCATGATGACCTGTCCTCCGTTGTGGTTCGCACCACGATACCGCCCAGATGGCACCCCGTCGAGTTACGACCGGTACGACCCGTTGATGTCGATATAGCCGTGCGTCAGATCGCAGGTCCACACGGTGGCTTTGCCGGATCCCAGGCCGATGTCGATCGCCATCTCGATCTCGCGGCCTTTCATATGCGCAACGACCGGGGTCTCGTCGTAGCCCGGGATCACGCCGCCTTCGCGCGCCATCCACACACCGCCAACGCCGACCGACAGCCGGTCCCGGTCCGCCGGCTCACCTGCCTTGCCGACCGCCATCACGATACGGCCCCAATTGGCATCCTCGCCAGCAATCGCTGTCTTCACCAACGGAGAATTCGCCACCGTCATGGCAATCCGTTTTGCCGACCGAGCGGACACTGCCCCCGTCACGTCGATCTTCACCAGCTTTTGCGCACCCTCGCCGTCGCGGATCACCTGCAACGCGAGATCCATCAGCACCTCGGACAGCTTCGTTGAGAAATCCGAAAGTGGCGCAGCAGGATTGCCAGCCTGCCCGGTGGCGATGAGCAGCACGGTATCGGAGGTAGATGTATCCGAGTCCACGGTTGTGCAATTGAAGCTGCGATCAACGCCTTTCTTCAACATCGCTTGCAGCGACGCGCCAGGAATCACCGCATCGGTGAACACGAAGCACAACATCGTTGCCATATCCGGTGCGATCATACCGCTGCCCTTGGCGATGCCGGTGATCCGCACTTCGATGCCGCCGATCTTCGCCACCCGGGTCGACGCTTTCGGGAACGTATCGGTGGTCATGATGCCGCGCGCCGCTGCCTCCCAGCCGTCCGCGCGCAATCCCGCGTGCAACGCCGGCAACGCCGCGATCAGTTTGTCATGCGGCAGCACCTCGCCGATCACACCGGTGGAGGCAACGAATACTTCCGATGGCGAGCAATCGACCAGCGTGGCTGCCGCGGAGGCGGTTGCGGCACAAGCCTCGCGGCCGGCGCGGCCGGTAAAAACGTTGGCGTTGCCGGCATTCACCACCACCATGCGGGCCTTGCCGCCCGCCAACGCCTCCCGGCACCAGTCCACCGGCGCTCCCGGGCATTTGTTGGAAGTAAACACGCCCGCCACCGTGCTGCCTGCCGGCACCTCCATCAACACCAGATCGGTTCGGCCCTGGTATCGAATTCCCGCCGCCGTCGCGTGAAGCCGCAGCCCAGCCAGTGGCGGCAACTCCGGCAACGCCACCGCGAGCGGGGAAACTCCTGTTGCAGCCTGCGGTTTCCACGCGCCGCCACGATCCGGCGCGGGTACGTCGGCGGGAGAGCCAGCATTTGTCATGCGTTATCTTCCTCTGGTTCGCCGCATCGGATCGGCGTTATTTCGTGGGCGGTGGCACCGCCTGATCGGTCGCCTTGGCCGGCGTGCCGTCCAGATTGAAGCGCTCCACCGTCACATCAGCCTGCGCCTGGGCCAGCACCTTATGCACTGCCTCATTGATCATCTTTTGCCGGAGCTGATCCCGGGATTGCTCGAACGTCGGCGGCGCCGCGGTGCGGTGGTCGAGCGTTTGGATCACATGCCAGCCGAACTGCGTATGCACCGGCGTGGGGCTGACCTCATTGTCCTTCAACGCGAAGGCGGCGGCGGAGAATTCCGGCACCATATCAGTCGCCTTAAAGTAACCAAGGTCGCCACCTTGCTCGACCGCAGCAGAGTCTTTGCTGTATTGTTTCGATAGCGTCGCAAAATCGGCGCCTTTCTTTAGCTCCGCAATGATTTTCTTCGCGGTCGCCTCGTCGTCCACCAGGATGTGGCGGGCGTGGACTTCCTGGACCGCCGGCTGGCTGCCGATTTCCTTGTCGAAGCGCGCTTTCACCGCGGCGTCGGTGATCTGTGGCCCGACCTCCTTCTCCAGGAAGGCGGAGACCAAGGCGCGCTCCATCACCTCATGCAGCGTGCGCTGGACGGCGGGGTCCTTGTCGAGGCCTTGCTTGCGCGCCTCTATCGCCAGAACCTGGGTATCCACCATTTGATCCAGCACTTTGGGCAGTAACTGGTCAGGCGGCATCTGGCGCGCCTGGGGTGGCAGGCTGTTGGCGACGCTGGTCACGTCGCTCAGGTGAATGACATCGGTGCCGATCTTGGCCACCACGGGGTCGGGCTTGTCGTCGGCCCAGGAGGGCTGGAACGAGGCGGTGATCAGGCCCGCGGTCAGCAAGCCGATGGTGAGAAATCGGGCGGCATTCCGGCTGGCGGCAGCCGTGTCAGGTGTCATCGAGACCTCGGAAGGAAGAATGAGGCCGGCTTATGGCGGAATGCCCCCCTGGGCACAAGGTTCGGAGAGGAAAGCGGCGGATTCGCGGCGTGGAATTCACCGCACGGTAATGGGGAGGGATCCGTTGCGCGGCGGATGTGGAGCCCACCTATCGGGATGGGCGTCGGTGGGGTCTCGCTGCGCCTGCGCGAGGCACTGACCGGCGTCACACTCCGCCGTGCAGCTGCCGCAATGTCGGCTTATGTACCTTGCCGGTCGCATTGCGCGGCAGAGCGTCCACGAAACGGACCGAGCGCGGTTGTTTGTAACGGGCCAGCTTGCCGTCGCAATGCCGCATGACGTCGGCTTCGGTCAGACTGAACCCCGGTCTGATTGAGATAATGGCACGGCCGACCTCGCCCCAGCGTTCGTCGGGGACGCCAATGATCGCCACCTCGGCGATGCCTTCGAGTTTGAACAACACTTCTTCAACTTCGGCCGGATAGACGTTCTCGCCGCCGGAGATGTACATGTCCTTCCAACGGTCAACGATATAGTAAAACCCTTCATCGTCGATCAACGCGGCGTCGCCGGTACGCAACCAGCCATCGGTAAACGCGCTCTGGTTTGCCGCATCGTTCTTCCAATAGCCCGGCGTCAGACTGGGTCCTTTAACCCAAACCTCGCCCATCTCGCCGGGTGCAGCCTCCGTTCCGTCCACTCGCACCAGCCGCATCGCCACGTGCAAACAGGCTTTGCCCGCCGAGCCGGCTTTGCGGATACGGTCCTCTGGTTCCATCATCGTGATGACGCCACAAGTCTCGGTCATGCCATAGCCTTGCAGCAATGGCAGACCGCGTTCCTCCCACTGGCGCAGTTGCGGCAACGGCACCGGGGCAGCAGCGATGCAGGCCAACAGGTTCGGGCTGAACTCGGCAGTCTGGAACTGTGGCAATTGTGCCATGAACAGATAATGCGCCGGCGCACCAATGTAATGCGTGAGGCCGGCCGTCGGGTCAGTAAACAACTGCAACGTATCGGCCGGATCGAAGCCGCGCATCACCAGCACTTTGCCGCCGAAATGAAATAGCGGGTTGGCGTAAACGTCGAGCCCGCCAACGTGAAACAGCGGCAGAGTGACGAGGCACACGCTGTCGGCAGTCAACCGTTCAGGTCCCGTCAGGTTGATGGTCTGCCAGAACCGCATGCCGTGGGTAATGATCGCGCCTTTGGGATGGCCTGTGGTGCCTGACGTATACAACAGCGCCGCAGTATCGTCGTGGGTCAACGGTTCCGGTGTTACATCGTTCCTGGAAGCAGCGATCAACTGCTCATAGGCGCTGGCCCGGGGGTGGAGATGCGGCACGCCGCAGGCGGCGGCGAGTTGCAGCGCGGCGTCCTCGAACTCCGCATCGTGCATCAGCACAACGGGCGAGCAATCGCCGACGATGTAGGTCAGTTCGGGCACCGTCAGGCGCCAGTTCATCGGTACGAACACCGCGCCGAGACGGGCGCAGGCGAACTGGATCTCGAACACATCGGAGGAGTTGTGGGCCAGCACCCCGACTCGGTCACCGCGCTTGATGGCGTAAGCCGAGCGCAGTCCGGAGGCGAGCCGGCTGACGCGGTCATGGAACTGCGCGTAAGTGAACTCCCGGCCGGTGGCGAGGTCGACCATCGCGGTGTGGTCGCCGCGGGTCGTGGCGTGATAGGCGATCCAGTCGTAGTGCGGCGTTGCCATGGTTGCCTCCCATTAAGGCCGTGTTTTGCCGCCATCTCACACCATTCCGGGAAAAAAGCCCAGGGACTTGACCGGTGTCGTGGTTGGGGGAGAGTGACCTTGTGCTGCCGGAGGAAACCGCATGCCCGATCTGAGCACTTTCCGCGCGGAAACCCGCGCCTGGCTGGAAGCCAACTGCCCGCCCGTTATGCGCACCCGCATGCCGGAAGAAGAGCAGGTCGCCGGCGGCAAACGCGCCGTCTATGTCAGACCGGAACAAAAGCTCTGGCTCGACCGGATGGCGGCGAAGGGGTGGACTGCTCCAACCTGGCCGACCAGGTATGGCGGCGGCGGACTGTCGGGTGAGGAAGCGCTGATCCTGGAAGAGGAAATGCAGGACCTCGGCTGCCGGGCGCCGTTGCGCGGCATGGGGTTGTCGATGCTCGGCCCCGTGTTGCTGGAATACGGCACGGAGGAGCAACGACAGCAGCACATCCCACCGATCGTCCGCGGCGAGATCCGCTGGTGTCAGGGCTATTCCGAGCCGGGCTCTGGGTCCGACCTTGCCAGCCTGTCGACAAGGGCGATGTTGCAGGGCGAGCACTTCCTGGTCAATGGGCACAAGATCTGGACCTCGAACGCGCATGTGTCGGACTGGATCTTTTGCCTTGTGCGCACCGATCCGACGGTGAAGAAGCATGACGGCATCAGCTTCCTGTTGATCGACATGGCCGATCCCGGCGTGCGCCCGCGGCCGATCCGGCTGATCAGCGGCAAGTCGGTGTTCTGCGAAACGTTCTTCGAGAATGTCCAGGTGCCCGCCAGTCATTTGGTTGGCCAACTGAACAAGGGCTGGACCATCGCCAAACGCCTGCTGGAACATGAGCGCAAAGGCATTGGCGGCATTGGCGCCCGCGCTGCAGCGAAGTTCGAGGTCACGCCTGAAGGCCTGGCCAAACAATACGCCGGCGAGGAAAACGGCCGCATTGCCGATCCTGACCTGCGCAGCCGCATCGCGACTTATTCGATGGACGCCCACGCTTTTCAGCTGACCCGCCGGCGGGCTGCTGAGGAAGCCGAGGCGGGAGCGCCTCCCGGTCCGATGTCGGCAATGTTTAAATACTACGCGACCGAACTGAACAAATCCCGCTACGAAATGCTTATTGCCGCCGAAGGCTTCAACGCACTGGGCTGGGAGGGCGAACCATTTACCGACGATGAAATCCGCCTGACCCGCGAATGGTTGCGCTCGAAGGCCAATTCGATCGAGGGCGGGACGTCGGAAATTCAACTCAATATTATCGCCAAGCGCGTGCTGGCGCTGCCGGATTGAGGCGAATGCCGATATCAAAGTCATCTGCGTTCATCATTGCTTATCGGCGTTCATCTGCGGTTGAATCCTGGCATGTGTGTCACGCTGGCCCGGCCATCGGGGCATTGCCGTTTAATTCAAACCGCAGATGAACGCCGATGAACGCAGATTAAGAGCGGATGTGGTGGTGCGATTGCAACAGCCGGGTCGGATCACACCTGGTAAGATAAAGGACGCTGATTTATGCCTCTGATCCTTTCCTCCGAAACCCAGATGGTGCGTGATACGGCGCATGAATTCTTCCGGGAACGTGCACCGATCACCGCGCTGCGCAAATTGCGTGACAGCAACGATCCGGACGGGTTCTCCCGCAACCTTTGGCGCGAGATGGCGGAACTCGGCTGGACCGGCTTCCTGGTGCCGGAGGACTTCGGCGGCACCGAATTTGGTGTGTTGGGCCTGGCGCAGGTGATGGAGGCAGCAGGAAGGACGCTCGCCGCATCGGCACTGGTGTCGACAGCATTGGTCGGGGCGTCGCTGTTGGCAATTGCCGGGTCGGTGGACCAGAAGTCGGACCATTTGCCGGCATTGGTTTCCGGCGAACGGCTGTTCGCCCTTGCACTGGAGGAGGGGTCTCGCCACCAGCCGTACCGGATCGCCACGCAGGCGGAACGTGTTGGCGAGGGGTACCGACTCAGCGGGCAGAAAGTGTTTGTCCTCGACGGCCATGTCGCGGATGTGCTGATCGTCGCGGCGCGGACCTCCGGTGACCGCGACGAGCGGGATGGGATCACGCTGTTTCTGGTGCCTGAGGACGCGCCCGGAGTCACGCGCCAACGCACGATCATGATCGACAGTCGCAATGCGGCGCAGGTTCGGTTGGACGGCCTCACCGTCGGTGCGGATGCTGTGCTCGGCCGGATCGGCGGTGGCGCCGACGTGCTTGACCGGGTGTTGGATCGAGCCCGGGCCTGCCTCGGCGCGGAAATGCTCGGCTCGGCAACCGAGGCGTTCGAACGGACCGTGCAATACCTCAAGGACCGTAAGCAGTTTGGCGTCGCCATCGGTTCGTTCCAGGCATTGAAGCACCGCGCCGCGCAAATGTTTTGCGAAGTGGAGGTGACGAGGTCAGCCGTGATCGCCGCCTGCTCGGCGCTGGATGAGAACACCAACGACGCAGCCGCTCTGGCCGTGCTGGCGAAGGGCAAGGCCAACGACACGCTGGACCTGTGCGGCAACGAGGGCGTGCAAATGCACGGCGGCATCGGCATGACCGATGAACACGAGATCGGCTTCTTCATGAAACGCGCCCGGGTCGCCCGCGCCACCTTTGGCGATACCGCGTTTTGCCGCGACCGTTACGCAACCTTGTTGGGCTACTGATCATGCGTCTGCTGATCGCCAAGGTTTCTCATGAAACCAATACGTTTTCGCCGGTGCCGACGCCGGTCGCGCGGTTTTGTCCGGACGGCGAAACGCTGTTGACGGGCCAGGCGGCGATTGATTTCTACCGCGGCACCACGAGTTGTATCGGCCGCTACCTTGCCATCGCCGACGAACTGGGTGCTGAGGTCGTGTTGCCTGTTGCCGCCGCGGCACCGCCAAGCGGTCCGGTGGACGACGATGCCTTCGACCTGTTCTGCAGCCTGATCACCGATACGCTGCGGCACCAGCGTTTCGACGCCATCATGCTCGATTTGCACGGCGCGATGGTTACGCGTCAGTACGAAGACGCCGAAGGCGAGCTGTTACGCCGGGTTCGCGCCGTTGCACCAGATACCAAATTGTCGGTTTCGCTGGACATGCACGCCAATATCTTCGACGGCATGGTATCACGGGCGGACGTGATTGCCGGGTATCGCACCTATCCTCACGTCGATCACCTGCCGACTGCGGAACGTGCCGGCCGCACCCTGGTCCGTACCCTCCGCGGCGAGGTGCACCCCGTCATGGCCTGGGCCAATGTGCCGATGCTGCCACACGTCATGGCGCAAGGCAGCTATCGTTCGCCCAACAAAGACCTGCAGGCGATGGCCGAGGCGATGGAACGGAGCGGCGAGGCCCTGGTCGCCAGCGTGTTCACCGGTTTCCCGCACGCCGACGTTTCACAAGCGGGATTGAGCGCGGTGGTGGTGACCGATGGCGATGCCGCCGCCGCGCAACGCCTCGTTGCCCGATTACTGGATGCGGCATGGGCGGCACGACAGTCGTTTACCTTCCAGACCGAACCGCTTGCGGACTCCGTTGCCAGGGCGAAAGCGTTGGATGGGCCGGTGGTGATGTTGGATCACTGTGACAACTCTGCCTCGGGCGGCACCATGGATACCACCACGGTGTTGGCGGAGATCATGCGGCAAGGGCTGGAGGACGTGGTGTTCTTCGGTATCTACGACCCGGACGCGGTGCAGGCGGCGATGCGCGCCGGCGTCGGCGCCATGGTCGAACTCCGCATCGGCGGCCGCATGCAAATGCCATCCGTTCCTGGCAACAACGAGCCGTTGCTGGTGTGTGGCCGGGTGCGTACCTTATCGGCCGGGTATTTCGTCAGCGAAAGCCCGATGCGAGCCGGCGTGGCAGTCACCATGGGCCCAATGGCGGTGCTGGACACCGGCAAAGTGGAGATCGTGCTGATCAGCCGCCACACCGAGCCCAGTGATCTGGGGTTGTTCAAGGTGGTGGGGATTGATCCGGCCAAGAAGCGTTATGTCGCCATCAAAAGCCGGGTGCACTGGCGCGCCGATCTCGGGTCACTGGCGAAACATGTGATCGAATGCAACGGGCTTGGCGTTTGCACATCGGATTACGGCATCCTGAATTTCGAACGCGTGCGGCGGCCGATTTATCCGTTGGATCTGATCAACGAAAGAGCCTAGCGCCTCGCTACTACCCGAAATTCTGTCATTGCGAGCAAAGCGAAGCAATCTCCCTAAGTTGGGCCTGGAGATTGCTTCGCTTTGCTCGCAATGACAGCGTTACATCGATCGTAAGAACTACCGCGATATAACGAACCCTTCGTAATCATTCGCCGCAACTGCATCGCACTTCTTCTTGTATCCGGCAAAACCTCCGACATACGGCATGAACACTTTCGGTTTACCCGGGATGTTCACCCCCATGTACCACGAGTTCGCCAGCGGATACAACGTGCTGTCAGCCACATCGTTGACATGCTGCACCCAGTCGCGCTCGGCCTCCGAGCTTGGTTCGATCCGCCGCATGCCGCGCGCTCGCAGCGTGGCCAGACAGTCGCCGATCCAGTCCATATGCTGCTCGATCGCCACGATCATCTGCGTTTTTACCGAGGGGCTGCCAGGCCCGGTAATGGTGAACATGTTCGGGAACCCCGACACCATCAGCCCGAGATAGGTCAACGGCCCACCTGCCCATTTCTCCGCCAAGGTCGGACCGTTGCCGACCCGAATGTCGATCTCGCGCAATGCTCCGGTCATGGCGTCGAACCCGGTGGCGAACACGATTGCGTCCAGTTCGTATTCTGCAGCGGCGGTCTTCACCCCGGTCTCGGTGATCCCCTGGATCGGGAAGCTGCGCACATCGACCAATGTCACGTTGTCGCGGTTATAGGTCTCGTAATAATCGGTATCCAGACACAGTCGTTTTGTGCCAATCGGATGATCTTTCGGCGCCAACAGCTCCGCCACTGCCGGGTCGCGCACGATGGAGCGGATTTTGTTCCGCACGAACTCCGACGCCGTATCGTTCGACGCCTTGTTCACCAACAGGTCCGTGTAGGAATACAGAAAACTGATGCTGCCGCCTTCCGCCCATTTCGATTCGTACTTGGCGTCGCGTTCGTCCGGGGTCGCCTCCAGCGCCGACTTCACCGGCGGAGGAAATCCGGCGATGCCAAATGGCGTCTCATAAGCCGCTGCCCGGCGAACAGGATATTCAGACTTATGCGTGGCCTCGATCTCCGGATCCATCGGCCCATTGCGCGCCGGCAGGCTGAAATTGGCGGTGCGCTGAAACACATGCAGATGCTTTGCCTGCTGCGCGATCAACGGGATCATCTGCACGCCGGAGGAACCGGTGCCGATCACCCCGACCCGCAACCCGGAGAAATCCACGCCTTCATGCGGCCACAAGCCGCTATGGTACCACTGGCCTTTAAACCGCGCCAGGCCAACAAAATCCGGCACCCGAGGCGTCGACAGATTGCCGGTGGCCATGATGCAGAATGGCGCACGCACGACGTCTCCCTTGTCGGTGCGTACCGTCCAGATGCAATCGGCGGGATCGAACACCGCCGATACCACCCGCGTGTTCAACACGACATCGCGGCGCAGATCGAACCGATCCGCGACGTGGTTGATATAGCGCAGGATCTCCGGCTGCGTGCCGTAGCGTTCCGGCCACGTCCATTCCTGCTGCAAATCGTCGTCGAAAGCGTAAGAATATTCCATGCTCTCAACGTCGCAGCGCGCCCCCGGATAGCGGTTCCAGAACCAGGTGCCGCCGACGCCTGAGCCAGCCTCGAACGCTCGCGCGGTCAGCCCCAGTTTGCGCAGCCGGTACAGCGCGTAGAGCCCGCCCAGTCCGCCGCCGACGACGATGGCGTCGACCTGCGAGGGGAGGTTGGTGTTCGCTGCGGTGATGTCCCGTTCCATAACGTCAGGCATATCGGCGCGCCTCTGGCTGATCAGGTGAACAGACAAAGCACGCCCAGAGCCGATCGCCAAGCAGGACGAACTGGCGCCCTATATCGAGGCGGCGCTGCGACGCAAACAGTGGATGCAACCGCTGGCGCCGGAACAAATTCCGGTGGTCCAGGCCTATGGCAAATCCGTGGTCGCGGCCAAGGATGCCACCGATAAGCCAACCTACCGCATCGGCACCGCCGGCGGATTCGAGGCGCCGATGGAGGACCTGGTGGATCGGAAACTCAACGCCGCGGAATAAGTCACGCCGCGACGATCGGCAAATACAGCGTGAACGTCGAGCCCACGCCGGGATCACTATCGACCGTGACCGCGCCATGCCAGGACCGCAGGATGCCATGGACCACTGACAGGCCGAGACCGATCCCCTGGCCGACCGGTTTCGTCGTGAAGAACGGTTCGAACACGCGTGCCCGGGTTGCCTCATCCATCCCGCTGCCGGCGTCGGCAACGCCGACCGTCAGATAGGGCCGTCCCGGCTCAATCGACAGAAGTTCCGCGAGGTCCGCGGATGGGTCGATGCGTCCTATGGAGATCGTGGCCGTGGCGCTGCCCGGAGTGGCCTGCGCCGCATTGACCAGAAGATTGGTCATGACCTGGATCAGCTCGCTCTTGTTGGCGGCCACGAGGCAGCCGGCAAAGGCATCGAGATTGACTTCCCGGACCATGACCGCCGGCCGCATGAGGTTGCGCACAAAGCCCAGTGTGGCGCGTAATTCCTGGCACAGATCGAGCGGCGTCAGCACCGGCTCCTCATGACGTGCGAAAATCCCGATATCTCGGACGATGCGGCTGGCCTTGCGTACCGCCTCCACCACGAAATCCAGGTCCTCGCGGGATTCGGCGTCGCCTTCCGGCAGGCGATCACGCACCATGGCCGGCAGCACGAGTGCCGGCTGCAGCAAATTGTTGATCTCGTGCGCCGCGCCGCGCGCCAGATGGCCCAGAGCCGCCAGTTTGCCGCGTTCGCGCTCGGCCGCCTCGCGTTGGCGGGCTGCGGTGACATCGATCCGGATGCCGACGATGCCGCCGTCACCGGTGCGCCGCTCGACCACCTTCAGCCAGCGACCATTGCTCAACTGCTGCTCGTAATGCGGAGGGCCGGCTGCCCGATGCCGGGCCATCCGCTCGGCTACCCAGTCGTCGAGAGCTTGTTCATCACGGGCGAACGTGCCGCGTTTGGCGCTGCCTCGCAGCACGTCTTCGTACCGCACTCCCGGGCGCATGAGTTCCTCGGGCAGGTCAAAGATCTCGCCGTAACGCGTGTTGCACATCACGAGGCGGTCTTCGGCGTCGTGTAGCACGATACCCTCGGGGATCGCCTCGATGGCATCCATCAGCCGCACGCTTGCCAGGCGTGCCTCCTGCTCGGCCAGTTCGGCGCGGCGCAAGGCTTCATGCATCGCCGCCTCGCGTTCGATCCGGGCGGTGATGTCGGTTCCGGTGCCGCGATAGCCGGCGTACCGGCCGCTCTCCGGGTCGACAAACGGTTTGCCGCTCAGTTGCCAGAAGCGCGCCGCCTGGCCTGGGGGCGTCACGCGGTGGACTTCGCCATGGAACTCGCGGCGGCCATCGATCGTCGCGCGCAGGTCCTGCATTCCGTCGGGGTCGAAGCCGAGTTCCACCAGATCGCCGAGCCCGCGGCCGGCGATCAAAGCCCAGGGAATGCCGGAGGTCTCGGCGAAGCGTTTCGAGACGAAGGTAAAACGATGGTCGGCGTTGGTTTCCCACAGCCAATCGCTGGCGATGTCGGCGAGGTCACGGTGCCGGGCCTCGCTCTCGGCCAGCGTCAGGGCACAATCCGGTGCGGTGTGGCTTGGATTGACGCGCGATGGCAGCGCAGCTTCCAAAGCCGCCGGGATGCCGGGCGGCACAGGCCCAATCACGGCACCCGCTCAGGGGGATTTGACCAGCAGCCGGTCGACCGCTGCCAACAGGACCTCGCTGTCGAACGGCTTCTCGAGGAATGCGTCGGCTTTGAGCCGTGCCAACCGAAGTGCGCTTTCCGCCGACACGCCCGCCCCGCCGCCGGAGATCGCGATCACCTTGGGCCGGTTCGGCAAGCTGCCCACCTCGCTCAGGATATCGGCGCCATCGATCCCCGGCATCAGCATGTCGGTGATCACCAGGTCGAAGTGGCGCGACCGAAGCAGATCCATGCCCTGACTGCCGCTTTCCGCTGCGGTCACCTGATGGCCGGCGCGGGTGAGCATGGACACCACGGCGCGCCGCACGCCGGCCATGTCGTCGATCAGCAGGATTTCAGTCACGCTGTTTTCTCCTGGTTCGAGCGCTTCCCTGTGGTCGGTATGATCACGCAGCGACCTTCAGGCCGAGCCGTGCCAGTGTATGCGCGGCGTAGGTCAGATGATCGTGGCCCAGGGGCAATTGCAGATGGACGCCGCCACTTCCGGCATCGACGAACCGCGCCCGCATCGAACGATCGAAACCGTCGACCCGTAGCTCCAGCAAGGTACCTGCCGCAGCGGTCAGCGACCCGGTGAACAGCGCGGTGCCGGGCGACATCCGCGTCACCCGCCCGCTGATCGTTTTGCCGTCCAACATTACCGTCGCCTGAGCGTTCATTTCATACGTAAGTAACTGTTCGCCATCGCCGAGTTCACCCAGCGCGGCCAGGAAATCCTTCACTTCATCGCTCAGGGTGCCGGACTCAGTCGACAAGGTCGCCGCAGTACGTCTGACTTCGGACGCGGTCTCACCGTTACCGCTGACCGTACCCTTTACCCGTTCCATGCTCTGCGCCACGTTGGCGGTATTGCCGGAGACCAACTCGACGCTGCGGGCAATTTCCTGCGTGGCAGCAGCCTGTTGGACGACGGCAGCGGCGATGGCCAGGGCGATTTCGTTGACCTGGCGTACGGTTCCGGCGATCCCCTGGATGGCCTCGGCGGCGCGCACGGTTGCCGTCTGGATGGCGCCAATCTGACCACCGATTTGCTCGGTTGCCTTCGCAGTCTGCGCTGCCAGCGACTTCACCTCGGACGCAACGACGGCAAAGCCTTTGCCTGCATCGCCGGCACGCGCTGCCTCGATGGTGGCATTGAGTGCCAGCAGGTTGGTCTGTCCGGCGATGTTGCTGATCAGTTCAACGACGGTGCCGATCTGTTCGGCGGCGGTGCGCAGTTCGGCGACCTTGGCGACGACTTCGTCCGATTGTTGCATCGCCTCGGTCGAAATCCGCCGTGACTCGCTCGCCTGACGGCCGATTTCTCCGATCGAGGCCGAAAGTTCCTGCGACGCCGCGGCAACCGTCTGCACGGTTTGCGCGGTCTGTTCGACCTCGGTCAACACCAGCGTGGTCTGGTTGCCGGTTTCCGTCGCCGACCGCTCCAGCGCGGTCGAGCTTTGCGACATGTTGGCTGAGGCCGCTGCCAAAGTGGTGAAAACACCTTCGACGCTGCGGCCGAAGAAGCCGACCAGCTGGCCAATTTCTTCCTGCCGGCGTGCCTGGATCGCCTGTTCCCGGGTTTGTTTGGATTCCAGATCGTCCTTGGCGATCGCGTCCTGCTTGAATACTTCCACGGCCCGCGCCATGGCGCCGATCTCGTCGGTGTTGTCGCGGGCGGGCACCATGACGGTGCGATCGCCGGATGCGAGCCTGGTCATCGCCTCGGTCATGCCTGCCAGCGGGCGGGTGATGCCGCGGCCGATCAGCCAGGCAAGGCTGGCGCCGATCAGCAGCGCGACCGCCGCCATGATCCCTTGCAGCCAGGACGAACTGACGATGATCGCGGCGCTGGTCGTACTGGCGTCAGCCAAAGCCGCCTTCAGGGAGGCATTGGCGGCGCCAAGCTGTTGCTGCATCGATTGGATCTGCGGCCGCATCGTCTGTTCGTAGAGATCCACGGCTCCGAGCCGGGCCTCGGAGAAGGATTTGAAGTTGGTCTCATAGGTGGTCAGTGACGTCTGAACCGGTGCGATCAGCGCCGCGACCTCGGGGCTTGCGACAGGCTTGAGGGCGACCAGCGCGGCCTGGGCTTTCTCGCTATTGACCCTGAAGGTCTCCGGGCCGGCCTTGTCCGATGTCGCCATGAACCGCCAGTTCGCCACCCGGACCAGTAGAACTGCCGCGTTTACGTTGGCCGCAGCCGCCGCCATTGCAGGCTCGTGCGTGGCTTGCGCCGCGTCCACCAGGTGAGTGCTCGCCGCGGTCAGAGTGTCGCCGCCGGTGAACAATGCGGCCCGCCGCTCCTCTGAGGTTTTGATCCCCGCACTGAAGCGCTCCAGTGCCTCGCTATGGGCACGCAGCACGCTCTGCACGCTGGCGTACGCACGGCGGCGTTCTTCCGATAATGTCGCCGCACCGGCGGCGGTCAGCAGCTCTTCGGCGGCGGTTGCATTATCAGTCGCGTCCTTGATATCTTCGCCGTCGATCCGCATGCGGGTTTCCGCGCGACGGATTGCTTCCAGCCGTCCGGTTGCCTCGAGCACGCGCGCGACGTTGCCGGCCAGAGCACTCATCTTGCTGGCTTCGCTACCCACGCTGGACAGCTGGTAGATGCCAAATCCCGCGAGCGCGAGACTGAGGACGATCAGCGTCCCGAAGCCAATCCATATGCGGGTGCCGACATTGAACCGCTCGAATCCCATGCAACCCTCTCAGCGTCGATCGTAAATCCGGACCGGCGATTGGCCGGTGGACCGACTCAGGCGAACATTGCACAGGAAGGTTAGGGTAAGGTTAACGACGGCAATAAAATGAGCGGCCGTTCCAGGCGCGTGCTCTCGCCAGGCTGGCGTCTGCGCTCTCTGGCGTTCGCAGCGTCGGTACCGCAAAATCCCACACCCAGAGCCACATGTCGCCAGGCGGCAATTGGCGGATTTGTCTGTCGCAGCTCACGTGGCGCTCAACGCTTCAACCAGCCTCAGCGATGCCGTTGCAGGCCCGCCGGATTGCTGGCGTCATGCCGGTCCACAGGGTGTTGCGTTAAGTGGCTTCGTTGTGATGCGCGCCGAATTCCCAGGGCCACGCGGCTAACGTACCACGGGCGCCCCGTTGCGTCTGAGCGAACGCGGCGCCGCCCGCCGAGAATGCGAAATCGGTCGTGCGTGGATTGCCGAAGGCATCCCGATAGAACAGGGTTCCCCAGACATAGAGGCGCTTCACGTCGGTCTCGACATTGCTCACCTCGGTCGCCGTGGCAGTTCGTTTAAACTCCAACCTGACGGATCGTTTTTCCTTTGGAAACAGCGTGTTATTGGCTGTCAGTTGGCCGGTCGTTGCCGGCATGACGGCGTCCGACGGCAGTCGGTCGATGATGTCGATGCCGTAAGCATAACGGATGTCGGACCCGACGGTCTGGCCGTGATTTTCAATATGGCAAGAAATTGCAATGTTTTCCGGTTGGTTCCAGCCTGCAACGTTGTCTGGAGCGACCGATATGTAAGCCCGCAGCTGGTGTTCCGCGGTCGCATCCATCCTGGCGATGGTTTGCTTCAACAAAATAGCCTGAATGCCGAAGACGACGACCTGGATCAGCGCAATGACCGCCAGGGCCCAACCGAGGAACGGTAACGCCCGCAAACCCGGTACTGCCCGTGGCGGCGGAGCCTGACCAGGCCGTTCCGGGCCGGATTGGGGCTGCAGGTCTGCCGCGTTGGTGATCTCGACCGCAAGTGGCGCGCTTTTGGTGCCGCGCAGATCCGGTTGGCCTTGTGTTGTATTCGGGATGGGTGAGGTCGCCTGGGCCGGCGATTGCTGGGGTTGGCCTGCGCCGGTTCCGGCAACCGGTGCGGGCGGAAGTGGCACCGTCGTTTGTTGGGCGGTCGGCTGTGGGATCACCGTCGGCGTGGGCGCTGACTGCGAACCAGGTTCGAGCGTGACAGTCCGCGGTTCCGCTCGCAGCAGCCCCGGCGAAACCATCGCGCAAACGATCGGTATCAGTACCGCTGCCCACTTCACTCGGACGCCCCTTTCGCACACCCCGATATTTTGCCGGATGTTGCAGGGTCTGGATAGGGATGCTTCGGCGGCCGTGATCTGGCGGAGCCGGCCACCTGGCGGCGCGGCGACAATGGGACGCCGACCAAGGGGTGGTGCAGCAATCGCCTGGATCCTCGGCGGCGGAGTTTCACCCGCGATTCGGGTCAGGCGGCTCTGCCTTCGGGTGGGTTCGATCAGCGCGGTCAATCGGCGTGGCTTCGCCCGTTTGGAGCGAAATATTGCTGGCTTAAGGATTGGTAAAAACCATATAATTAAGCTGCCAAAAAACAGTTCTTCGGACCGCTGGACAGAACGCGTTGAATCCGAAGAGTTCAGTAGGTTGGGTAAGGGGGAATTTCCATGCGGTTTAGTACCGTCTTAGTTTCGTTTTTGTTGGCGTTCAGTGGCGCCGGCATCGCCCAGGCGCAGACGTCGGCGCAGACACAGGCACAAACGGCACCGCCCGCGGCGGTTGGGGGGGCGCCTCAGGTCTCCCGCGGCAATGACGGGGTGGTGGGCGTCATCACCGGCATGGAGGGCGGCACCTACGCGCAAACCGGCGCGGATCTGACCATTCTCGACGACGATTCGCTCCGGGTTTTGCCGACCCTTGGTAAGGGTTCGCTGCAAAATCTGTCCGATATTCTGTACCTCAGAGGCATCGACATCGGCTTCGTCCAGGCCGACGCGCTGGCCTACGCGAAGCAGCACAACATGTTCCCGGGTCTGACGCAGAACATCCGCTACATCGCCAAGCTGTACGATGAGGAGGTGCATGTCCTGGCCCGCAAAGACATCACCAAACTGGCCGATCTGAACGGCCAGCGCGTCAACGTCGATGTCGCCGGCAGCGGCTCGGCGATGACCGCAGAGATTCTGCTGGATGCCTTGGGGATTAACGCCAAGGTCGAGCACGACAAGCAGATCAACGGCATTCAAAAGCTGAAAAACGGCGAGATTGCCGCGGTCATCCATGTCGGAGGTGCGCCGATCCCGCTGTTCGCCAACATTCCCCCCGACAGCGGGCTGCATTTCCTGGATGTGCCGCTCAATCCGGCACTGGCGCAGACCTATCTGCCGGACAAGTTCACCCACGACGTGTATCCGGCGCTGGTTCCTGCCGATGCGCCGGTTCCCACGATCGCTGTGGGAGATGTGCTGGCGGTTTTCGCCTGGCCGCCGCGCACCGATAGGGCCAACAACGTCAACCGTTTTGTGACCGATTTCTTCAACCGGTTTGCGGAGTTCCAGAAGCCGCCGCGGCATCCGAAGTGGCGCGAAGTGAACCTGACGGCCGAAGTGCCCGGTTGGACGCGGTTGCCGTTCGCGCAGGACTGGCTGGACAAACAAAACTCGGTCCGGACTGCCAGTCCGGCAACCCAGGTGCGCTTCAACGCTTTCCTGGCGCAGACGCACCCGGGCGTGAACAGCAAGTTGAGCGACGCTGACCGGGAGAAGTTGTTCCAGCAGTTCGTCGCCTGGGATCGGCAGCAATCTGCGGCGCGTTGACCATGCCTCCTTTGCGTTCGATACCGTCGCGCTGGCCAGGCTATTGGCGCCAGGCGCCGCTGCTGTTCACAGCGGCGCCGGCGTACTGGCGCACGCAGTATGCCGCGGTGCGACGATTGGTCGCCGGCGATCGCGCCAGGCCCTGGCAAGTTTGCTCCGATTTGAGCCTGGCGCCGATGCACCGCGCCCGTCTGCGCTACCGCCGGTGCGCACTAGCGGGGCAGGGCCTGGCGGTGCTTTGTGCCGGTTATCTGCTGATCGGGAGCGTTTGCTTTGCGGCCGGTGACGCCTCCGGGCCGGCGCCGGGAGCGCCCACGGCGGACCATGTCACCGAGGCGCTGTTGCGCACGATCGTGCAACAGATCTCCGGCGGACGCATCATTTCGCCTCCTGAAGATAACGCCATGCAATCCTGGCAGCTTGTGTTGCAGCGGGACATTGCAATGCAGCGTTCGCCGGAAGTGCTCAAGGCCCTGGAAGATTTCGATACTTACGCAAGGATGCGCGCGGCCGACGAGAAGGCCGCCGGACGCGTGCTGGTCGCGGCCGAACTGACCGTGTTCGCCGATCAGGCGAGCCGCATGATGGGGCGCGTCTCACCCGCCGACGCACCGGGCACTGTCGCTTCGGCGCCGGATACCGCAGGCACCGATACGCCGCACGACCAAATCGCTGGCGGAACCGCTGCGCCGGCCGGAGCGGTGAGTGGTGAGACCTCCCAGGCGCCATCGGCCGGAGCCAACGCCGCGCCGGCAGCCTCAGCAATCGGCGCCACGTCCCCCCGCGCCCCGCCGACCCTTGCCACGTCGACCCGCGCCCCGTCCCCCCACGCCACGTCCCCCCACGCCACGTCCCCAGATTCCTCGGCTGGCGCCCCAGCTCCGGGGGAACCGCCAGCCAGCGGGGCTCCACGGAATACTTCGGCCGCTGTAACAGCATCTGCGGCGCCCGATGCGGCGAGTAGCGAGCCACCACATGCCGGACCGGTGGGTGTTGCGGCCGCGGCGACCGAGGCGGCGGGCGACATCGTCCCGCGGGCTCAGTCGGCCGGCAGCATCGCCTCGGTTGCCGACGCGGTCATGCGCATCGCACCGCCTAAGCAGACCTTTGGCACGACGACGGTTGCAGTCGATACCAATGGCAGCGGTTCGCGTCCCGCGCGACCGGCCGGAGACGCCGGATCGGCGACGGATGCGGCAGGGAGTACGGCAGCACACGCCAGTGCCGCTGACACCACAGCATCAGCACCGGCCCCTGCCGCCAGCGCGGCGCCGCACACCACATCATCCGATACGGCTGCCTCAGCGCCCATGGCGGTGCCCCAGGGCCCATCGGCTCGCGCGACCGCCTCCGCGACAGAGGGTAATCCGTCCGGGGCGGCATCTGTTTCGGAGCAGGTGGTGGCCCGCAATGAGGTATCCCAGGCGCCACCAACTGGCGTCACCGTGTCGCCGACAACCGCTGCAACTGGCGATGTGGTCAGGGCACAATCGACCGGAACAACGGCCCCGGTGCACGACGGCGTGCCATTCGATGGATTGGCCAGCCCGCTCCTGGCCCAGACTTCGGCGCCAGCGGTGCCTCG
>JBEKQQ010000079.1:0-27313 GCA_049519555.1 Acetobacteraceae bacterium | reverse complement strand
CGGTGGCGGTGGCGGTGGCGGTGGCGGTGGCGGTGGCGGGGCCTATCCGCCGATCAATGTGTTTTGCAAGGGCGACGACGTCGTCATCATCGCCGAGGTGCCGGGCACACGGAAATCCGACCTTCACATCGAGGTCAAAGGCAGAACCATTCGTATCGCCGGAACCAGGTCACTCAACGCCAGCGAGAAGGCCAGCGTGTATCGTCGCGAGCGCCAGGCCGGGACCTTCGATCGCGCGGTGACGGTGCCGGTGGAGATCGACGCCGATCATGTCAAAGCCGAGTGCCGCGACGGCATCCTGGCTTTGTATTTGCCTCGGGCGGAACGCGATCGGCCAAAGTCAATCCCGGTGTCCTGACCGAAAAGGAGGCAAAGATGGCGGCAGCGCAAGCATTGGAAGTCCAGGATAAAAATGAACTGGTATCCAAGGAAGAGAAGACGGTGCCGGCACGGTACTACGTGCCGGCGATCGATATCCATGAAACTGATGATGCATTGACCGTGATAATGGAGGTTCCCGGCGTCGAGCGCAAGGACATTGACATCAACGTTGACCGGGATGTCATCCGGATTGAGGCGCACATCGATCCGTCGAAATATGACGGGCCCGATCCGATTTACACCGAGTACAATGTCGGTCATTTCGCACGGGTCTTTTCACTCTCCAGCAAGATCGATCAGCACCAGATTGGCGCCCAGCTGGAAGACGGTGTGCCGACCCTGACTCTGAAGAAAGCCAAGGACGCAATGCCGCGGTGCATTGAGATTAGCTAGCGCAAAGCGGTTGTTATCACGGGCGGAAGCTGCCTGATGCTTCCGCCTGATGGCGCCGCGGTTGAGCCGTCTCGAACAAATGGAGCGTACTGGTCGGAGCGGCGGGTGACGTCGAGGGCCGGAGCTACCGATAACGAGCTATCACGTTCAGCCCGGGTAAATGCGCTAGGGTTCCATTAATCATATTCCGTCATTGGAGTACTGGCATAATTGTTGAGGGACATCGCTTGCAATGAAGCTCTGTCATCTGTTCGTCCTCCTCCTGCTCGCCGGCCTGTTCGGCGCAACCGTCCAGGCGGAAGATCGTGCGACCACCGAAGAAGCCAGGACCATGGCCATGAAAGCAGCACAATACCTGCGAGAGTCAGGGCCGGAGATGGCATTCGCGGCTTTCAATGCAAAGGACGGCCCGTGGCATGATCGGGATCTTTACGTCCTGGTGCTTGATCAAACCGGGAAGATGCTTGCGAATGGTGGCAATGCCGCATTGATCGGCCGGAACCTGATAAACTTCAGGGATGTTGACGGCAACCCAATGGTACAGGAGATAACGGCCATCACGGACGCTGGTTGGGTCGAGTACAAATGGCAAAATCCGACCACCAAGACGATCGATCCCAAGACGACGTACGTCGTGCGGGTTGGCAACTATAGTGTCGGCGTCGGCGCTTATAAATAATTGTTCCGTCTGATCATGAGGTCGTGGCCGGTTTGCGAGATCATGACCGTCAGTCTATGAATCACCCGTAATCAAGCGCTCGGGGTCAGGTGATCCATTAACCGGGTCTTAACCATTACCGGCCAGACCTGCCATTCCGTGGTCATCGAGGACAGGTCCTTGCCATGAAGACCCGTACGCTGATCCTTTTCACGATGCTCGCCGGTTTGCTCGGCGCGACCGCCCAGCCAGGCGATCGTGGAACCCCGGAAGAAGCCAAGGCGATGGCCGTTAAAGCAGCACAATTTTTGCGGGACTCGGGCCCTGAGGCGGCATTTGGCGCCTTCGATGCGGCCACTGGTCCGTGGCACGATAGGGATCTCTATGTGTTCGTGGCCGACCAATCAGAAAAGATGTTGGCGAACGGCGGCAATGTCGCGCTGATTGGTCGAATGATGACGGCCCTCAAGGACGTTGATGGCCTTGCCATCGGCGCAGCCATTGCTGCCGTAAAAGACGAAGGGTGGGTCGAATACAAATGGCAGAATCCTGTCACCAAGAGCATCGAACCCAAAATGGCGTATGTCGTGCGAGTCGGCAAGTTCAGCGTTGGAGTGGGCGCCTACAAGTGACGCCAGGCTGCGCCCGGCTATCGCTACCATTTAATATCGACCCTGGCGCCTGCATCGCTGCGCCGAGATGGTTTGGCCGTCGGCGAATTTTCGCCGCACGACCGGATTATCCGGGCCTTTCTTTATAGGCCATTAACTATTTGCGCTTAAAGCAATACGTCGCAAGCGACAAGGGAATTCCTTTGCGATGAAAGCCTGCACGCTGATTATGCTCGCCCTGATCATCGGACTGGTCGGCGCCACGGCCTTGGCAGGTGATCGGGGAACCCCCGACGAAGCCAAAGCAATGGCGATCAAGGCCGCGAAATATCTGAAGGATGTTGGGCCGGACAAAGCATTCGCTGCGTTCGACGTCAAAGACAATGAGTGGCACGACCGCGACCTCTATGTGTATGTCCTGGCTCCGGACGCCACAGTTTTGGCGCACGGCGGCATCGCCGGATACATCGGCAAAAGTATCGCGTCACTCAAGGACGTCGACGGCAACTCCATCGCTGGGTTGATCAATGCCATCCCGGACCAGGGATGGGCCGAATACAAATGGCAAAACCCGGTTACCAAGGCGATCGAATTGAAAACCAGCTACGCCGTAAAAGTCGGCGACGATCATGTGGTCGTTGGCGCTTACAAATAGTGACCTGTGCGGGAAAGACTTCCCGGCAACCAGTTTGACCAGGAACAATGGTCTCATGCGATGGTTAGATAATGCCTCGATCCGAACCAAATCGCTGATCGGGCCGCTGCTCAGCGGCATCGTCATCCTCGGCATGCTGGCGTTGTCGTTCCTGTCCTATGAAAGCCTGCAAAGCGCCAACCAGACGACCACGCTGGCGAGCGACGTTACCCGCGACGCCCGCGCCATCGTGCTTGACGCCACAACCGCGCACGCCAGTCTGTTCCGGGCGATCAGTCTTAAATCCCAGGGCGGCGATGCGAAACTGATCCACACCATAAAACTCGATGCGATCGCTACGCTGGAACGCGTCACAACCGACGTTCAGACATTGCGCGGCAACCGGCTTGCTGATGCAGTTGCACTCAAAACGGCCATCGACGCGCTCGCGGCCTACCTGTCGTCCGCCCGGGAAACCGCAGCCGCCGTGGAGGACGACGCGTTCATGGCAGCAATGCAGATGAATGATGCCCAGATACAGTTCCAGAAGTTTCGTGGCGCCGCCGACGCGTTGCTCGTCAGCGCCGAGAAAATCCACGGCCAGTCCATCGCAACGGAGAATCGTGCGCTTACTCGCGTGGCCTATGCTCTCGGCACAGCCGGTGCCCTGGCGATCCTGGTGTCGACCGGCGCCGGGTTGTTTCTTGGCCGCCTTGTCTCACGACCGATCAGCCAGATGACATCGATCATGGCACGGCTGGCAGACGGTGAACTGACCGTCGAGGTTCCCGATACCACGCGGCGCGACGAGGTCGGCGCAATGGCGAAAACTCTGGAGGTATTCCGCGAGCGCGAAGTGGAACGGGCGCGGTTGGCCGCCGAGGCCGCCGCCGAGCGCACCGCAAAAGATCGCCGCCAGGCCGCAATGGACCGGCATACCCAGGATTTCGGCACATCGATTTCCGGCGTGATGGCCGCTTTGGGCGGCTCAGCTGAGACCATGCGGCGCGCCGCGGAGGCGATGTCTCGGGCCGCTCGTGATGTACAGGCCGAAGCGTCAGGCACGGCCACGGGTGCGACACAGGCGTCACAAGACCTCACCAACGTCGCGGCCGCCGTCGAGCAACTCACCTGCAGCGTCGGCGAGGTGTCGCGTCAGGCGGAAATCGCCGCCGCGGTGGCGCGGGACGCGGTACAGCGGGCCACGGAAAGCCGGGACACCACGCAGGGGCTCGTGCAGGCAACCGGGAAGATCGGCGACGTGGTGCGGTTGATCGCCGACATTGCCAGCCAGACCAACCTGCTGGCGTTGAACGCGACAATCGAGGCGGCGCGGGCCGGCGAAGCGGGCAGAGGCTTCGCCGTCGTCGCTGGGGAGGTCAAGACACTGGCGGCGCAAACCTCGAAGGCCACCGCAGACATCAGCCAGCAAATCGCCTCGGTGCGCGCCGCCACGGAGCAAGCGGTGGCCGCGATGGAAGCCATCGGTTCGGTCATCGGCAGGATGGACGAAGTTGCGACCGCCATCTCGGCCGCGGTGGAGCAACAGAGCGCGACCACCAAGGAGATTACTGCCAGCGTGCAGAACGTGACCGAGGCCACAGGCCGGACCGCGCGGGCAATGCAGCACGTTGCGGAAATTGCCCGGGGCGCAGGAACGGTCAGCCAGGAAGTGTTGGCCGGGGCGACCGATGTAGGAGGCCAGGCCGGAACCTTACGCACCGAGGTGGACCATTTCCTCGCCGCAGTACGCTCCGATACCGGTGAGCGGCGCGGCTTCGAGCGGATTGCGACAAGCGGCATGACCGTTGGACTGCGTACCCCAGGCCATGTGCCCGGGCGTGTGGCAACCAAGGATTTGTCGCGGGGCGGCGCGGCACTCGTGTGCGACTGGAGTCTGATGCCGGGGACGCTCGTGGAGATCGATTTGCCGGGGCGCGCCGGAACTGTAACCGCGCGGGTCGTTCGCTCCGGTGGTGGCGAGTTGGCCGTCGTATTCAATGCCAATCCTCAATCTCTCGCCGGGATCGACCGCATCCTCGAAGGGCTTGCGCAGACGCGCCACGCCGCGTGAGCGGACTGGCCGGATCCGCGTCACCGGCCCAGGGAGGCAAAATTTCAGGTAACGGTCGCCGGGTAATCCCGCGAACAAGCCCCGGCGGCATTTGCTACACCTGGGAAAAGCCCTACAGTTCCGGCCAGCCGGAACCGGGCGTCAGATGGCACTGTTTGGCCTGAAAGAGCGGACTGCCGCCTTCGCTTCATCGCAACACCCCAGGTGATGCGCCATGCCTGACAAGCCGAACTTCATCCTGGTGCGTGACGACGCACCGCCTCCTGCACCGCCGCCGCCTCCCCCATCAGGCGGTGGTTTGTTGGCCCGTGTGCTGACCAAAGTAACAACCGCCATCACCTCCGCCGCCGCCTCTCTCCCGGCGGCCTTCACCCATGCCGAGCCACCAGCCGACATCGGCGCGCCGTCCCGTCCCCGCCTCGTGTTTGCGGTCGACGCCACCGCTTCACGCGAGCCCGCCTGGACCGCCGCCCGCCAGGTCACCGACGCCCTTGTCAAAGCCCTCCCCGGTGAGTTGGACGTTGCCCTCGCCGTCCATGGCGGCTCCCGCGTGCACACCTTCACCCCGTTCACCGACGACGCCAGAACCCTACGCGACCTCGCCGCCGGGGTAGATTGTCACGCCGGCATGACCCGACTGCTGCCGATCCTCGCCACCAGCCTGAAGCGGCAGGCGGTGCGCGTCGTCATCTACATCGGCGACGTGTTCGAGGAGAGCTTGCCGCAAGGTCGTCAGTTAGCCGATCAGATGGGCGCTCGGGGCATCAAACTGATCGTGCTGCACGACACCACTGACCGTGGAGCGCGGCGCGACGCCGAGGTGTTCTGGGATCTCGCGAAGCGCACCGGTGGTTGCGTACTGCCATTCGATGCCACTGCCTCCGGCCGGCTACGCGACATCCTGTCCGCGGTCGCCGTCTATGCCGTCGGCGGCGAGAAGCTGCTGCGCGAGCGGCGGCATGGGTTGCCGGGCGCGGTCGCGCTGCTGGAGCATCTCGACCGCCGGCGCTGAGCTTGTTCGACTCGGGATGCGGCCCCTCCCCGCGCCTGATCGTCAGGCGCAGGAACTGCTCCCCAATGCTACGGCCGATCAATGATGCAACTGGGCATCCATCGCGATACGTGGCGGCGGTTCGGTGCCGCGCATGATGTCCTCGGCGATCGCATCCGCGAGTTTGGCATAGCCACCGTCGGCCATATGCAGACCGTCGGGCGAGAGCATCTGCGCTGGGGTAAGCACACCATCAGCCAGCCAGCTCCGCATCAGGTCGTAGCGGCGAATTACGGTCACATCCGTCGCCTCACCGATGGCGCGCAATGCGTCTCGATATTCGACGCTGACCGGCTTGTTATCCAGTTCGCGGCAAAGCTGCGGCTCCAGCAACATCACATCGATGTGGGCCGTGCGTATTGCCTCGATGCCGGCCGTGGTCTCCTGCTCAAACCGGTCAAGTGGCACGCCACGGAGTGGGTCGTTGGAGCCAGTCTGCCAGATGATCAGGTCAGGATGTTCGGCAATCACCGAGGGCAGGCGAAGCGCCATATCATCCGCGTCCTCGCCGCCGACGCCACGGTTGAGCACGACGACCGGATGGCGTGATGGCCATGCGGCGGTCAGAGCATCCTGCAGGCGGCTGGGATAGGTCGCCGCAGGTGAACTGGCCCCGATACCTTCAGTTGAGGACGACCCGAACGCGATTATTCGCACCGGTTGGCGCGCCGCCAGCCGCTCGATCACACGCAGCAGGCGGCCACTATTGGACATGGTTTGTGTGCCGCTGGCAAAAGCGGGGGAACATAAGGTTGCCGCGACCAGCGCGCACATGAAGCCGTACGCGGGTCGCAATGGACTGAAATACATGTATTCGTAATGTCATACAGTTGGTGCCTGCGCAACAGATTTCCCGGCAGCGGTCCGGGATCGAGCGACTTTCGGCGCTGTGGTCTTGTGGCGCGCATGTTCCAGCGCCATCGCCAAGGCAATCATCAGCCCCAACCCAACCCCGTTGGCCGCAACCTGCGTCATCAGAGTGACGCCAAAGGTGCGGAAAATCAGCCGAAACAGCATCGCCAGGATGGTTCCGAGCGAAAACACCTCAAGCGAATGGCGGCCGCAAACTGCCAGGAACCCCAGCACAGGCCGTTCCGCGAGACGACGCAACCAATCGGAACTGAACACCAGGAATGCCAAGGCCATGACGTTCAGCAGCCGCAGCGGCGCCAGCGTAGTCTTGTCTGGCAACTCGAGCGGGAGCAGCCGGACATTGGACCAACCCCAGACATCCCACGGCGCCATGACAATCAGGGCAAACCCCAGATAAGCCCAGGCCGCGGCGCGCAGCCATGGCGTAGTGGGTAGGTTGCCGCCGTAGCGGCGCAATATCAGAGCGCCAAGCGCGCCGATCACGAACAGAAATTGCCAGGCGAACGGATCGAAAAACCAGCGCTGTCCATCCAGCCAGTTAGGCAGATTGATCGATGGGTCCAGGTTCACGCCGATCCACAATGCGCCAGAGGTCAACAATGCAGCCAACGGGCTGATCATCATCAACCCGTAAATCAGCGGGAACAGCGCCAGCAGAACGATATAGAGCGGCAAAATATTAAGACTCGCCGGCTGTGCCTGCAATGTCAGCCCGTGCCGCAGTCCGTTCAATCCGGCATCCGCGAATTGCGCATCGCTGTCTGGAACAGTACCGAAATTGTGCATCCAGCTACCGGCCAGGACCAGCACCGTCACCAGCAGCAGTGCCTGAAACAGATACAAGTGCAAGCAACGCAGCAGCACGCGGCGCAATCCAGGCATGATGCCGTCGCGCGAGAAACTGCCGCCATACGCTGCCATCGAGGCAAATCCGGCCAGCAACACGAAAAGCTCCGCGGCGTCGGCAAATCCGAAATTGCGCAAAGTGACCAGGCTGAGCAGGTTACCCGGCACATGATCGATGAAGATCATGAGCAACGCCATGCCGCGCAGCACGTCGACGCGCGCATCCCGCCGAGACCGTTGCGCGCTGACCGAGACTGCCATCGCATCAAACATACCGGGTTATGTGGCTCACCCTTGCAGCGGGGCAAGCAAAGCTACGGTGAACTCTTGGTAAAAAATGCAACCAAAGGTATCCGACCCCGGGACCAATGACCTCACGGTGGCCGGTGCGTTACCAAGGCAACCCGCGCCGCCAATTTGGCCGTAACACCGACGGGCCTGAAAGTTGATGCATTACGCCGGACTCGATCCCGCGGAGGGCCCGGACTTTAGCTTCGCCGGGAAAATTGTGCTCGATAAGCCGATGGACTCAACCCAACTCGGTACCGGAAATGGCGTCGCAGGGTCGCCGCACCGGCAAATCCGGCAGCGCCAGCGATCGCCTCAATCGCCGCACTGTCGCGCTCCAGCAAATCACGCGCCAGATCCACCCGCAATGCGACCAGCCAATTCCCCGGGCTGGAACCGGTAATATTTCATGGACTGGCGAACGAAATTGCGCTCGCTCATCGCCGCCTGACGCGCAAGAGCGGCAATGGTCCACCGGCGTTCCAGCTGCGCTCGGACCGCATCGAGCAGCGGTGCCAGCCGAGGTCGCGATATCGCCATGATCGACATAAAGCACCCCCGGGTCGATGCTGACGTCCGGATGCAGCGCCGCCAGACGCGCGACATGCCGCCAATGCGTCGTGACCAGCCGCCCGGACAACAATCCGTATGCCGCCGGCAGGAACACGCCGGAGCAGATCGCCAGCAACCGCGCACCCCGTTCGACCGCCTCGCGCAACGTCCGCGCGAGCAGCGTTGACGTGGCAATGCCGTCGGTCCGCCATCCAGGGATCACAATCGTTCCCGCCTCTGCCAGTGCCTCCAATCCGGCGGTCACACTGACCTGCACGCCGCTGTTGGTCCGGTAGGTTCCTGGTCGCTCGGCGCAAGGGAGGAAACGATACCAGTCCGCTCTCATTTCCGGCCGCTCGAGCCCGAAAATCTCGTCGGCGATGCCGAACTCGAACGTGCACAGACCGTCATAGACGAAGACTGCCACGGGACGATTGAGAGGGGGCGATTGAGAGGGGGCGATTGGGATGGAGTTTTGGCATGGTATTGATGCTCGCCGGCAGCCCGGCGGATTGCAAGCGTCGCGCCACGGCGCGCAATTCAGAGACCTGCCACAACGCGCATTTTCAGGCCGCAGGAGACCAGCCATGCCCAATTCCGTCACCGCCGTTCCCGCCGCGCCAGCGGAAGCAGCCGCAGCTCACTTCGCCGCTGGCTTTGCGTTTGAAACCGATTGCTGGGATGTGCGTGAAGCAATCGCTTCGGGCGATCCGGGTTTCGTGCTGCTCGACGTGCGCGATCCGGCGCTTTATGCCTCTGGGCACATCACCGGGGCGATCAGTTTGCCGCACGGCAAAATCATCGCTGCGCGATTACGCGACTGGCCGGAGGACACGTTGTTCGTCACCTATTGTGCCGGTCCCCACTGCAACGGTGCGGCGCGCGGCGCCTTGCGGCTGGCTCGGCTTGGCCGGAAGGTGAAGCTCATGGCTGGTGGGGTGAGGGGCTGGCTCGACGAAGGATTTGCGTTGGAAACCCCATCGTCGTCAGGGTGACCGACGCGCAGGCACTCCGCGGTCGTTCCGGGTTGCGGTTAACGGTTATCTGCGCTCCAGGAGTCCTCTACCAGTCGCACGAGTTGTGGCGGCAACGGCAAATATCCCAACGAACTCGCCAGGTCCTGGCCGTGTTCCAACGCCCATCGGAAGAATCCGAGAGTATCGCGTTTGCGGCTTGGATCCGGCGGATATTTGCGGGTCATGACGAAAGACGTTGCCATGATCGGATACGCGCCGGGATCGGGAGCATTCGCCAGCAAGACGCCAAAATCCCGTACCTTCGACCAATCGACATTCGCCGTCGCCGCCTGGAAGCTGGCGGTATCCGGCGTGACGAAGTTGCCAGCCTGGTTGCGCACCAACCCATAGGCCAGCTTCGCACTGGTTGCGTAGGTTTGGTCGACATAGCCAATCGCTCCGCGCACCCGCGCCACCTTTTCCGCGACACCGCCATTGCCCTTGCCGCCAACGCCGGTGGGCCATCCAACTGAGGTATACGCGCCGACTTTGAGTTTCCACTCATCGCTCACCGTCGACAGGTACCAGGCCCAATTATAGGTGGTGCCCGATCCGTCCGAGCGGTGGATGACCAGGATCGCCAGGTTTGGCAATTTCAGGTCGGGGTTCAATTCCGCGATCGCCGGATCGTTCCAGTTGGTTACCTTGCCAAGAAATATGTCGGCCAACAAGCGACCGGTGAACCGCAGCTGACCTGGCGAAACGCCGTCGATATTCACCACCGGCACGATGGCACCGATCACGAAAGGAAATTGGCTAAGCCCGTCACGCATCAACTGCATCTCGTCCAACGGCGCCTCGGACACCGCGAAATCGACCACCCGATGCTGGACATCGATCATCCCGGCGGCGGAGCCGGTTGGTTGGAACAGCACCTGAACGCCGCTGGCCCTGGCATAGGCCTCGATCAACTTCACCATGACCGGATAACAGAAGGTTGAGCCGGAACCGACGATTTCCTGAGCGGCGGCAGATGCCGTCATTGCGCAAAGCACCATCATCGCCGCGAAACTGCGCCGCATGCCTCTCCCCCTTGTTCCGGACTTCCCGGGAAGTCCAAAGCTGCGACTCAAACGATGAATGGCAAAACTGTTGCCAATCAGGCTGACCCGGAAAGTGGCCCCGTCATTGCGCGTGAAGCGAAACAGTTTCCAGGTCCCCAGCCCGGCGATTGTTTCGCTTCACGCGCGATGACCGAGGCCGCGGGGCAATGAGGTGCAACCCGATCGGCGGACGCTGTATCACCGCAGCCAGCGCGATTGCAACAAATCCGTCACGTTCACCGGGCCAGCCCACCACCGGAAATCGACACCTTTCAGGAAGTTGTTTTGACTCCGCCCGCCGTCCTCTGCTTTGCTCCCGCATCGCAAGGCGCGCCCGCGCCTTATAAAGTCGCGCCGAACAAACAAGGGAGGCTTCAATGGGCGAAATCCTCGGCCTGGGCTGCACCCACTACCCCGGCCTGCTGCTGCCGGATGAGCGGTTGCCGAACGGCTTCCATCATTTGCTGACCGCACCCAACGTGCCGGACTCAGCCAAAGACCGGGCCAACTGGCCGGATCCGCTGTTGGCCGAACTGGGCAACGACCGAGGCGTCGCCGCCGGCCGGCGCTATGGCGCGCGCATGGCGGACGGGTTCCGCGCCGTGCGCGCCTCACTGGAGGCATTCGATCCCGACTTCGTACTGATCTTCGGCGACGACCAATACGAGAACTTCCGCGAAGACATTATTCCGGCGTTCTGCGTCATGGGCCTCGACCAGGACTTTTCCATCCAGCCCTGGGCCGGCGGCAAGGCGAACCGCTGGAACGAACCGGCCGACCGGGAAATGAAACTGCACGGCCAGCGCGACGTCGCGAAATTCCTCGCCCGCGCGCTGATCGATCGCGGCATCGACATGAGCTACGCCTACAAGCCGTTGCACGAGCCCGGCCTTGCGCACGCCTTCACCAACACGCTGCTGTATCTGGACTGGGACCGCAAAGGCTTCCCGTGGCCGGTGCTGCCATTCGCGGTGAATTGCTACGGCAGCAATCTGATCCACGCGCAAGGCGGCATGAAGGCGTTGTTCATTCCGCCGCAGGCCGACGCGCCCGATCCGCCTGCGCCGCAACCCTGGCGCTGCATGGAGGTCGGCAAAGCCATCGCCGAAATTCTTGCGGAAGCACCGTATCGGGTCGCCGTGATTGCCTCGTCGAGCTGGTCGCACTGCTTCCTGTCGCCGACCAATGGTTACATGTGGCCTGACCATCAGGCCGACCGGACGCTGTTCGATGCGCTGGCGAACACCAACCACAATGTCTGGCGGCAGCGCACGCGTGAGCAGATGGAGCAGGCCGGCCAGCACGAGATGCTCAACTGGATGGCGTTGATGGGCGCGATGGAAGCTCTCGGCCGCAAGCCCGAGGTGCACGACTACGCCGAGACGCACATCTTCATGTCCGATAAATGCTTTGTGACGTACCCGGCACATTGAGCGAACCGCGGGCAACGCGAAGCAAGTTCCCGGCGTCGGGCTTCCGGGACTGCTTCGTGCTTCGCTCCGGCTGAAGCGAAGCGGTCCCGCTCGCCACGCCGATACATTCTCCGAACGTTCATCGAACCGCCGTTGCCGCCGCCTTGCACAGGTTCTATTGGGCCGCGATGGCCAATGCCCCCACACCTACGGAGTCACGCCGGCGTGCTGCCCGAACCGGGGCTCTGCTGCACCGGCCCAGAATGGTGTTCGAACCGTCGCCGGAGCCGGGGTACTTTCTGTCGCTCCCCGCCGGACGGGACGGTTGGCTGGTCGCACGACGGCTCCGCGCCGTCCGCCGGGGTGCCATGATCCTTGGCCTCACATTGCCTAGTATGGCGGTGCAGGCGGTGTGCCTGGCGCTGCCGGGGAAGGCGAAAGTGGCATTCCCGCGGTTCTTCTGGGGACGGTTCGCTGCCTCTCTGGGACTGGAGGTCCGTGTCGTCGGGGAACTGGCGTCGAAAACCTCCGGCCGCCCGGTGATTTTCGTTTCCAACCATTCGTCCTGGGTCGACGTCCCGGTGGTTGGTGCAGTGCTGCCCGCGTCGTTCGTCGCCAAGGGGGAAATCGAGGGCTGGCCGGTCGTCCGCACCATTGCCCGCCTGGGCCGCACTGTCTTTGTCAGTCGCCAGCGTGGCTCCACGGCACGGGAGCGCGACGCGATGCAGGCAGTTTTGACACGCGGCGACAACCTGATCCTGTTCCCGGAAGGCACCAGCTCTGACGGATCCCGCGTATTGCCGTTCCGCTCGTCGTTTTTCGCGGTCGCCGAGGGTAAGGGCATCGCTGATCCGAACCGCCGGCCGATAATCCAACCGGTTTCGGTGGTTTACGACCGGCTCAACGGGTTGCCCGCGGGCCGATCGAGCCGGCCGGTCTTCGCCTGGTATGGCGACATGGACCTCGCCTCGCATTTCTGGCGGATGACACAGCACCTGGACATGCGGGTGACCGTGCTGCTGCACGCGCCGCTCGACCCGGCAACGTTCCCGGACCGCAAGAGCCTTGCGTTGGCGGTTTGGCAAACTGTGGCGGATGGTGCCTCGATGCTGCGGCAGAACCGTCCGGCGCGGCCGTTGTCGGTCGAGCCGGTACAGCCTGATGGCTACACCGAACAGGAACCGGCATACGCGTGAACGCACCCGCTACGCCGCCCTCTGCCGCAGCCGACGGGTCAGTCGTACGATGGCACGGTCGCAGTTCTCCAGCAGGAGCCTGATATCATCGCCGGTGGCATCGTCTACATGCAGGCGGGCGACGACCGTGACGGTGCAGGAGAGCGCGGCGGACAGACGCAACGCAACCAGCCAGTTCGTCCTCCTTATGCCCGACGACGCACAACACCGACGCACTCGACGATACCATCGACGGCTCCGCCAGACTGGGCCGCGGCACGGCCATCGCGGTGGCGCCGATGTGATGCCGGGTGCCGCCTTGCAGAGCTACGACCAGGTCGTTGCCACAGCGGAGTGCCGATGCCTCGACGCGGTGGTGATCGGGTCACTACACGATCTGTTCAAAATCGTACTCTAACGGAACTGCGTTATTCCTCACTGCGGTCATCCATTGCCAGTAATGGGGTGGTACGCATATCGAACCCTAGAAGTGCCTGACCGGCCATTTCATAGTTGGACGGAACCAGGGTGATATGTTGGCCCGCCGTGCGGATATCACGGAGGCACCGCTCCAAGCCGGCATTGGCATAGATCGAGGCGGTTCCCCCGGCGCTGAACATCAAATCGACCGCCTGCGTCGCGGCGGTCGTGGCCTGCGTCGCCGCCAGCCACAGCATTGCCCGCTGGGTAACACTTAGCCGACCTCCGGCGCAGACCACGTGCCATGCCTCGTCCAATGCTTCCAGAAGAAAGGCACGACCGGAGCGCAGCAAGCCTTCTGCCCGGCCCAGGTCGGTCTGCACCATGGCGCTCTGGTTCAACGTCTTCTGCGACCGCCTGGCGATCTTGACCCGCGTGATCTCCGTCAGGATATCGATTGCGTGACGAGCAATCCCGAGCGGAACGGCCGCGATCGCGGCAGCGCTAAGGGCGATTGTCGGAAAAGCATAAAGCGGCCCCGGCTCGACCGGCGATGCGCGAAACGACACCGTGTGGTCGGCTGGAACAAACACATCGGTCACGGTGAAGTCATTGCTCCCTGTACCCCTCAGCCCGGCCGAGTGCCAAGTATCGAGGATCACGCACGAGGTCGCAGGAAGAAGCATGATACGCGTGACCGGCGTCCCGTCTGCCCGAAGGCGTGGCCCGTTGCTACCGATCACCCGGCATCCGGCCTGAAACCAGCCGCAATGCTGGCAGCCGCTTGAGAGCGGCCATCGGCCAGTGACCCGGTAACCGTCCTCCACGACCACCGCCTCCCCGAATGGCGGCCAGCCTCCGGCGCATATGGTATGCGGATGGGCGCCAAACATCTCGCGTGCCGTTCGTGCAGCCACATATCCGCCCGGCAGACAGGTCGTGGCGGCGATCATCAGGCACCATCCGGTGGCGCCATCGATCCTCGAGACTTCCTCAATGACGCGAACAACGGTCGTGGGATCGGCCTCATCCCCGCCCAGCGAACGCGGCAGCCATAGCCGGAACAGTCCTGCGTCGGTCATGGCTTCGACCAGAGGCAACGGGATCCTGCGTGATTGTTCACATTCGGCCACCGATGCCTGGATTCGCGGTGCGAGAGACCGTACGGTGGCGAGAAGTGACGACAGATGGCTGCCCGTCATAGCTCCCTCATGTGATGGCCATAGCGTGCCGCGGTAGCGGGCACTAATCCAAATTAGTCCGGTGCTGGGCAACGATCCGCGACACAGTCGGCTGACTAATGCTGTAGAGTCGCGCCATTTCGGCACCGGACTTCCGGCCGGCGAGGACGCTTTCAGCGATTTCCCGTCGTTTGGCCGAATCGAGCTTCTTTCTTCGTCCCCCGACCCGCCCCTCGGCTCGGGCAGCCGCCAAACCGGCCGATGTTCGCTCGCGGATCATCGCGCGTTCGAATTCGGCGAAAGCCCCGACCATTTGCATCATCATCCTTCCGGCGGGGGTCGTGGTATCGATGTTCTCAGTAATGGAGCGAAAGCCAGCACTGGCATAGGTGATCCGCTCCATGATGTGCAGCACGTCCTTCAGTGAGCGAGACAGGCGGTCGAGCTTCCAGACGACCACGGTATCGCCCTCACGCAGATGGTCGAGCATTCGGTGCAACTCGGGTCGGTCCCAGCGACCGCCGGAGGCAGCCTCCTCGAACAAGCGCCTGCAACCGGCCGCTCTGAGTGCTTTCGTTTGCAGGACGTTGCTCTGTTCATCTCCTTTGGAGATGCGAGCATAGCCGAGGAGTGCACCGCCGACCGGCTTAGCTGCTTTCACAAACGTTCGTTTGCGAACGGGTTTGGCGGGCACGGCAATTCCTCGCGAATCTGCATTCAATATCCTGTTGCAGAATTGCGTTGAAAGGCAAGCAGTTTATGAACGGGCTCCTACCGCCAACCGGAGCCCGACATGCCCGCTCGCACCCTGCTGTCTTCCGAGCAACGAACCCGGCTGTTCACCATCCCGACCGATCCGGCCGAGATGACCCGTCATTATGTGCTCGATGCCAACGATCTGGCCCTCGTGGGAGCCAGGCGTCGCGCAGGCAACCGACTGGGCTTCGCTGTTCAGCTTTGCGCACTTCGCCATCCGGGCCGTGTGCTGGACCCGTCGGAGTCACCGCCCGAGCCGATGCTTGTCTTCATCGCGCAACAGATCGACGTCGATCCGACGTTGTTCGGCGAATACGCCCGCCGGGCCGAAACCCGTCGCGAGCATTTACTCGAACTTCAAAGACTACTGCGTCTTCGGAGCTTCGGCCTCGCCGACTGGCGGGCCTGTCTCCGGGTCGGCGCGGATGCGGCCTGGGCCACGGACTGCGGCGAACCCATTGTCCAGGCGATGCTCGTCCATCTGCGGGCGAACGGTGTCTTGCTTCCCTCGGCGGCGGTGCTTGAGCGAATCGGGTTGGCCGCCCGTGCACGCGCGCGGAAGAAGACCTTCGAGACGCTCGCGGCCGGGATGTCCGATTCCGAGCGGGATACGCTCACGGGGCTGCGCACGGTCGATTCCGAGTTGCGCCGCTCACGGTTCGCATGGCTGCGGGATTATTCAGAGTCGCCCGCGCCCTCAAACATCGTCGCGCTGCTGGATCGTCTCGAATACGCGCGGAAGCTGGGCATCGACCCCGCGCGCGCCGGACATATCCACGCCGCCCGCCTCGCGCGGCTGATCGACGAGGGGGCGATCATGACCGTCCAGCACAGCGCCGATCTCGAACCGCCACGGCGGACGGCGATCCTCGCGGTTCAGGCGGCCAGCCTGGAAACGCGGCTGTCCGACGCGACGCTCGCCATGTTCGAGAAATACATGGGCACCTTGTTCAGCCGCGCACGGAACCGCGACGAGCGGCGCTGCCAGGCCACACGGCGCGATGTCGCCAGAGCGCTGATTCTGTTCCGCCGCACCATCGCCGCGCTCCGCCATGCGAAGGCAGCCGGAGAGGACGGCCTCGCCGTGGTCGAACGCGAGATCGGCATGAAGCAGCTCGACGCCGTGCTTCCCGTCATCGGGGCCGTGGCCGACGTGGCGGATCAGGACCTCCTCGTCACGGCCTCCGAGCGTTACAGCGTCCTGCGCCGGTTCAGCCCGCGTTTCCTCGCCGCGTTCGACTTCCGGTCGATCATCCTCAACGATCCGGTGCTCGCCGCCGTCGATCTCCTCCGTGCGATGGATCGCGACGGCACCCGCGTTCTGCCCAAACGTCCGCCCTCGTCGTTCCTGCCGCCGCAATGGCGCAAGCTGATCTTCGCGAGCGGCGCGGCGGATCGGCGTCTTTACGAAACGGCGGTGCTTGCCACGCTGCGCGAGCGCTTGAGAGGCAGCAACATCTGGGTCGCGGGCAGCCGCGACTCATGCGCCTCAAGGCCTCGATCGAAACCGGCGCGGTCGTCCCGTCCATCATCCTGCGCAAGCTCGCGGCCGTCGGTGCCGGTAGCGTCCTGTCGCGGGCGTTGCGTGCGCTCGGTCGGATCGAACGGACGCTCTTTACCCTGCAATGGCTATCCGATCCGGCACTGCGCCAACGCAGCCACGCCGGTCTCAACAAGGGCGAGGCCAGCAACGCGCTGCGGCGCGCGGTATTCTTCCATCGCCAGGGAGAAATTCGAGATCGCACCTTCGAAAACCAGAGTTTTCGCGCGTCCGGCCTGAGCCTCATTACCGCCGCCATCGTTCACTGGAACACGGTCTATCTCGACCGTGCCGTCCGGCAGTTGCGCGCACAAGGAGTGGTGGTTCCCGACGATCTGCTGGCCCATGTCGCCCCGCTCGGCTGGGAGCACATCGGTTTGACTGGCGACTACGTATGGACCGAGGCGAACCCCGCCGCGTCGTTTCGGCCGCTACGCGAGGTTCGTTCTACGTTCCAGCCTCTGGCCGCTTAGCGTACGATTTTGAACAGATCGTGTGGTAACCCCGTGATCGGTGCCGCAACCTTCGTGGATCGCAAGTCCGGATATTGCGGTGTCACTTTGCGACATGGGTTTGCTCCGTTGCACTCCACGGAACGAAGTCGCCGAACGCCAGGCCAAACATCGCCATAATCTTGCCGACCAAATGATTGATCATGTGCTGGGCTGTCTCGGGGCGATTATAGAAGGTCAGCATTGGCGGCATAATAATGCAGCCGTCGCTCGCGGCCTGCATAATGTTGCGCAGGTGGACCGCACTGAGTGACAGTTCACGCGGCACCAGGATGCCGGCAATAACCTCGCCACGCGGTTTTTGTGACGTGCGCGTTACCAGGCCAGAGTCGGGCGAGCGGAAAGCGCGCGATAAACCATTGACAACCCCGGCACCCATGCTGGCAGAGTGCGTATAGCTTCCGGAGTTCATATTGCACCAACCCGCTTGACCAGGGGCGCGGCCCCGACGATGTCTCCCGCCTTCCCCAACCGGCAGGTCCGATTGGTTATGGCGGAGGCTGCACTATGAATGAAACGCAACCGGCGGTTACGTCCCACGAGGCAACACCACGCAAACGTCTGCACGTGATCACCTGGGGATGCCAGATGAACGTGTATGACAGCGGCCGGATGTCAGACGTGTTGGCGCCGCTTGGCTATACCGCCGCGGATACGCCCGAGGGCGCCGATATGGTGATCCTCAACACCTGCCATATCCGGGACAAGGCGGCGGAGAAGGTATTCTCCGAACTTGGCCGCCTGCGCCGGCTGAAGGAGGCGACAGGCGGACACATGATCCTGGCCGTCGCGGGCTGCGTGGCACAGGCCGAGGGCCGCGAAATCCTTGCCCGCGCGCCATATGTCGATATCGTACTGGGTCCGCAGACTTATCACCGGCTGCCGGAAATGGTGGCGCGGGCTTCGCGTGCCGGGGGGGCCGTAATCGAGACGGATTTTCCCGCCGAGGACAAGTTCGACCACTTGCCTGAGCAGGCTACCCCCCAGGGCGTCACCGCGTTCCTGACCGTGCAGGAGGGTTGTGACAAGTTCTGCAGCTTCTGCGTCGTGCCCTACACGCGCGGCGCCGAACAGAGCCGTCCCGCCGCCGCCATCCTGGCCGAAGCTCAGCGGCTGATTGCTCAGGGATCGCGCGAGATCACGTTACTGGGGCAGAACGTGAATGCGTGGCATGGCGCCGCGCCCGACGGTGGCACGTGGGGCCTGGGCACGTTGCTCCGCGCCATGGCGTCGCTCCCGGGTCTGCTACGGCTGCGTTACGCTACCTCGCATCCGCGTGACATGGATGTTGCGCTGATCGAGGCGCATCGCGATCTGCCGGGGCTGATGCCGTTCCTGCACTTGCCGGTGCAGTCCGGCTCCGACCGCATCCTCACGGCGATGAACCGCAAGCATACCGCAGACGACTACCTTCGGCTGGTCGACCGGCTGCGTTCGGCCCGCCCCGATCTGGCGCTGTCGTCGGACTTCATCGTCGGGCACCCCGGCGAAACAGACGCCGATTTTGCGGCAACCTTGGCACTGGTGCGTTCGGTCGGGTTTGCCCAGGCGTACAGCTTCAAATATTCGCCGCGGCCGGGGACGCCGGCGGCGGGTGCGCCCGGTCAGGTGCCGGAAGTTGAGAAAAGTCGCCGTCTGCAAGCGTTGCAGGGGCTGCTGCGCGGGCAGCAAGACCGGTTCAACGCGGCCTGCAACGGTACCGTCATGGATGTGCTGTTCACCGGCCGGGGCCGTCACCCTGGTCAGATCGTTGGACGGTCACAATATCTTCAACCCATTCACATCACCGAATCTGCCAGCCTCATCGGGGAGGAACGGGCGGTGCGAATCCGTGACGTTCATCCAAATTCGTTGTCGGGAACCCTTGTCCAGGAGAGACTCAGCGCTTGACCCAGATCGCCGGCTCGCTCGCATCCACGGCCAATCCGACCAATGGCGGTAAGGCCATTACCGTTCAGTTCAACGATAACATGCTGTTGCCGTTGTTGCTGGGCGATCACGACCGGCATTTGGTCCGTATCGAGCAGGCGCTCGGTGTGCGACTGTCCTGCCGCGGCAATCGGGTGGCAATCGCCGGTGACTCGGCGCGGGTAGATGCGGCGCAGAACGCGCTGCAAGGGCTGTGGCGGCGACTGGAACGCGGCGAGAGCGTCGGGCGGCCCGATGTCGAGGCAGCGATCCGCATGGTCGAAATCGAAACCGATCCTCGGCTGCCGCTGTCGGACCTGCCGGCCATTCGCACCCGCAAGGGTGCTGTTGGGCCACGCAGCTCCGGGCAGGTGGCGTATATGGAGGCGCTCGCCTCGCACGAGATGGTGTTCGGCGTAGGTCCTGCGGGCACTGGCAAGACCTATCTCGCGGTGGCCCAGGCGGTGGCGATGTTGCAGTCGGGTCGGGTGGACCGCATCGTGCTGTCGCGGCCGGCGGTCGAGGCGGGGGAACGACTGGGCTTTTTGCCCGGCGACATGAAGGAAAAGGTCGATCCTTACCTGCGGCCGCTATACGATGCGCTGCACGACATGATGCCCGCCGATCAGGTGGTCCGCCGCATGACCAATGGCGAAATCGAGGTTGCTCCGTTGGCGTTCATGCGGGGACGCACGCTGGCGCACTCGTTCGCCATTCTGGACGAGGCGCAGAATACCACCGCGGTGCAAATGAAAATGTTTCTGACCCGGATGGGCGAGGGCTCGCACATGGTGATTACCGGCGACCTGACCCAGGTCGATCTGCCGGCCGGGATGCGGTCCGGCCTGGCCGATGCGCTGGATACGCTGGAGGGTGTGCAGGGGATCAGCGTCGTGCGGCTGAACAATCGCGATGTGGTGCGGCATCCGCTGGTTGGGCGGATTGTCGATGCGTACGACCAGCGAGCGGCGGCAGAGGGGGATACGCGGCGAGAGGCTGGTGTGAGGGCGGGCGGCGGGGATTGAAGCAATGCGCGCAGCCGAGCGGCCCAGGCTGCGAAACGATCCTCCGACACTAACCGGCGCAATTCCCTGGTAGTTATCGCAATACTAATTGACCATGTCGCCTTGTAGGAATTGCGGGATGAGCGCGGCCTCTGGTCCCGCACATGGCACGATAAGAAACCGGCGTGCAGAACTTGCGATCTAAGTGGCAATCAAATCCAGATCGACTACGAGACGGCTCATTCCGCCACCAGCTCCGGCCGTGACACACGCCTTACCTTGATTTGGTCAGCATGCCTCATTGCCTGCGCCATCTCATACGCGGCCTGCATCTGGTGCCAGGTGTCCGCACCACCGCCAAACGCCTTGTCCAGGCGAATCGCCATTTCCGGGGAAATCCCGCGACGCTCGTTTATTAGTTCCGACAGCGCGTTACGTGACACACCAAGTGCCTTCGCGGCTTCCGTAACGGTCAGTCCGAGCGGTTCAAGACATTCCTGGCGGACAACCCGACCGGGATGGGGAGGATTCTTCATCGGCATTGGATGATTCTCCTAATGATAGTCGATCAGGTCCACGTCAACCACGTCGGTGCCATCAAAGCGCCAAATGATCCTCCAGTTGGCGCGGACGGTTACTGCCCAGAAGCCACGCAAATCGCCTCTCAGCGGGTGCAATCGGAAACCAGGGAGGTCCATCTTTTCGGGGGTAGTTGCCACATCCAGCCTTGCAAGGACGTTTTCGATCTTGTCGAGCATGTCCGGCCGGACTTGCGCTGATTCGCCACGCTCATAGAGCCGCCTCAGGCCTCGATGCCGAAACCTCCTTATCATGTCAGACTGTAGCCTGTAGCCTGTAGCCTGCCGGATGTCAATAAAACAAACATGTGATTTGCGCCCCCCGAAGCGGCATAAAACCACGGCCCACCAAATTCGACAGCTGGCAAGCAAACGGCGTACGGTAGCCACGCCGGGGTCAACCGGAATCGGGCGGCGACACAACTATTTCGCAAGAAGCCTGGCGCCGAATAGCGTCGAGAGCGGTGAGTTGAGTTTCATCATTGATGAGCAAACGGATCAGGAAGAGACCCCGTTCGGTCGGCGCGAACAGTACGACCCGGTCGGGCGTATTGCCCAGAGGCGGCAGCGCCATGCCGCGACGAATGGCGATAATCTCAATCGAGTCACCGGCGATCTGCCGGTCGTCGCGGACGAAGAAGTTGTTGGTTACAGCGTCAAATGCGGAGACTGACCAGTAGGTCGAATGCGGCACGTTCGCCGTGAGCCGCAGTGGGCCGTTCGCCAGATCGAATGGGCAGACGGCGTAAAGCAGATCGGGGCTTGGTCGGACGACGCGGCGCGTGCTCGCGTCCGGCCGCTCGGCGAAATGCATGGTATTCGGTGCGCCAAACCGCGCCAGTGCCCGCGCCTCGATGAGGCGAGGCAGCACACGGATTGTTCCGGTAAACACCAACGAGGCCACCGCGAGAGCGGCGGCGAGACACACCGTCCATTCCCGCCGGGTCATGGACAGGACGCGCGCTTCAACGCGGGCAACACGACATGGGTTGGATCGAAAAGGATGGCTGGTCCGGGGTTGTAAAGGCGTAACGTCAGCGAAAACCGTCCGGATCCGACCGGTATCCAGCTATCCCCTCCTGCCGTGCCGCCGACCTGCATCACAAAGCTGCCATTTGCATCTCGCGTCACCGTCGTGCCCGTAACCGAATAGCGATGCGCCGGATTTGCAATGAGATAATCGTCAGCACCATAGGCGGTGATGCTCCACCAGCGCGCATCGAGCGCATGGCCCATGATCTCATAGCGGCAGCCTCCATCAAGCGCCTGCCCGTCGCTGTCAGTGGCAGCCGTGTAATAGGCCGCTTCGTTCCGGGTAAGCGCGAAGAGACCGTGAACGGCAACAAGCGCCCGCCGGTAAGCATCACTTTGTGCACTCCCGGCAGTCGGATCGGCCTTCCATGGCCCATTGCTGACCATTTCTGAGCTGCCGCGAAATACTGCCAGCCAAACGGCCAGCAAGCCGAGCGCGGTCCCGACGACCAACACCGCGAAGATTTTCCACACCAGCCGCATCGCGAAATCCTGTCCAGCCACAAATACGATGGATGGGGCCTTGGCGGCCATCGGCGCCGCGGGATGTCGACCCATCGAGGCGGCACCGGTCGATCCTGATCGCTACGTCCCTGTCTGCGCACCACCGCAGGATGTTTGTGATACTGCTCTCGTTTGGCAGCTATAGACCGGCATACAAGATGGCAGAGCGCGCATACGCCATTCTGTCGAACGGTTCGTAAAATCCGTCATCAATCGATAACCCTGGGGACCGATGTTACGCGCATCTGTGGAGACTTCCGGCCGCGGCGGTGTATGCTCCACGCTCCGGGTCCCTACCAGGGGCTGGATCCGCCAATCGCCCAGGACACGAGGCAAATCCCGATGCCCGCAGCCAACACAAATGTGCTGACGCCAACCCGGCCCGCCCCGGTTCGGCCGTCGATCGAAGCCCCGTCTGCATGGATCGGCGCCGATATGCGCATGCGCGAGTCCGAATGGACGTACCGACTGTCGCCTCCGGAAGTCGCCGAGATCGAAGCCGCTCTCCATGCCGTGCGCGCCCGCGGCCTCGACATCGCCGACATCACCCGCGAAGACTTTCCACTACCGACCCTGGGGCCCGTGCTGGAGCAGTTGCGTTCCGAAGTGCTCGACGGCCACGGCTTCATCCTGTTGCGCGGCATGCCCATTGAAAATCGCCCGATCGTTGAGAGCGCGACCGCCTATTGGGGCGTCGGCACGTATTTCGGCAGTGCCCGCTCGCAGAACGCCAAAGGGCACTTACTCGGGCACATCTACGACCTCGGCGGCAGCAGTGCGATCGACCCCACCATTCGCAGTTACGCCACCGCAGAACGGCAGAACTTCCACATCGATCGTTGCGACGTCGTCGCACTGTTGTGCCTGCGGCGAGCGAAGTCCGGTGGGCTGTCGGCGATCGTCAGTTCGATGACCGTGCATAACGTCATGGCGCAGCGCCGCCCCGACCTGCTGGAACGCCTGTATCAGTCGTTCCCGGTCGACCGCCGCGGCGAGGTCCCGCGAGGCAAGGCGCCGTTCTACGAAGCCCCGGTGTTCAACGAACACGATGGGTACCTTTCCGTGCTGTATTCCCGCCTGCATATCGGTTCAGCCCAGAGGTTTCCAGAAGCGCGGCGGTTGACGGCCGAGGATTACGAGGCGCTCGACATGCTGGCCGAATTGGCCGGCGATCCCGACCTACGCCTCGACATGACATTCATGCCGGGCGACATCCAGTTCTTGCACAATCACACGATTTTGCACGCCCGCTCGGAGTACGAAGACTGGCCCGAGGTCGAACGCAAACGGCATTTGTTGCGGTTGTGGCTCGCCCCGCCGAACGCCCGCCCGCTGCCGCCGGTGTTTGCCGAATGCTACGGTGACATCACGATCGGCGATCGTGGCGGCATCATCTGCGAAGGCACCAGGCTGCACGCACCGCTGGTGCCCGGTTAAGCGTATCGGCGCACGACTACCGCATGCCAACAAAACCTGCGATCCTGACCACGATAACCAGTAAAACGGGAGGACGGTCTCATGCCAACCAGCGGAACCAACGATCTGCGATCCCACATTTACCTGGGCCTCGCCGGTGAAACCGGACGCGGTCGGGTGGTGCAATCCGGTTTGTACCGTCTCGCGGACGGTGACGACGAATGGGAGGCAATTCAAAATGGCCTCCCCGATGCACCGGCAATCCGCGCGTTGGCAGTGCATCCGCTGCACCCCGAAGTGATCTTTGCAGGCACCCAATCCGGGCCGTATCGCAGCGAGGATCGCGGCGAGCACTGGGACAAAATCGACATTCCCGACCACGGTCTGCCGGTGTGGTCGTTCCTGTTTCACCCAGCCGATCCCGACGTCATTTTCGTCGGCTACGAGAACTGCGAAATCTACCGCAGCGACGACGCCGGCGAGCGCTGGACAAGGTTGCCCGTCAGTGTCCGCTTCCCGGACATCACCACGACCGCCGGTGCCAACCCGGCCAAGCGCGTGCTGAAAATGGACGCCAGCGTCGCCGAGCCCGACCATCTCTATGCCGCCATCGAAGTCGGCGGCACCCTGCGCTCCACCGACGGCGGCGAGCACTGGGAGAACCTGAGTCACGGCCAGTATCTCAATGACGATGCGGTCGACATGCACGGCGTCCTGGCCAGCCGTTGGCGGCCCAGTACCGTATTCGGCATCGGGCGGGCCGGCATGTTCCGCAGCACCGATGGCGGCGACCATTGGGGCCACGTCAGGCTCGAAGCCATGAACGAAAAGGGCCAGATCTATTGCCGTGACATTCGTGAGGTGCCGGGCAATCCACGCAAGCTGTTCCTGGCCGCCGGCAGCAACTTCCAGAGCGATCGTGGCGTTTTGCTGTCCAGCGGCGACGGCGGCGATAGCTGGACCAAGGTCAACATGGGTCACCAGCCGCCGCACACGATGTTCGCCCTCGCCTTCGACGAGCACCGGCCGGCACTGATGTCCTGCGCCACCAATGGCGGTGAGGTCTACGGCAGCCGGGATGGCGGCGAGACGTGGACTGCCCATAAGCCGCCGCCCGGAGGCACCCAGATCTACGCCCTCGCGCGCGGCTGAAGGGCGGTCAACGGAACCGGGTCGATAGGCCGACCCACCAGCGAATCCGACCGCGGGCGGAGCGGCGGCAGATCTTGTTTCGCCGGAGCGTGATGATTACGTCGTGTTCACGGGAATGGACGCCCCGGTCAATTCGTCGAAGTACTACGCTGCGACTCCCGGATTGGTTGGGCGAGACCTCCCTGACCAATGACGGGGCTGATCGGGCCCTGGGACAGAAATGTCGCGGCGGGACGGTATTGAGCTGAATGGGAGTTCAATCATGCAAACTCTCCAACGATTGACACTTACGATGTTGGTTGGGCTGGCGATGTTGGTTGGGCTGGCCTTGGCGGCTTGCACCCGGGTGCCGGCTCCGTATCCGGGCCAGCCATGGGTCGGACCCAACGGTCGGGTCGTGCAACCTCCCCCGGAGGGTTGGCCGGACTACACCCACGGTGGCGCGGACGTGGGCGGCTCCAGAAACTGAGACAGTTTGCTGACAAACCTCCCCCGTCTCGAACACCGGGCTGGCGTTTGCCCGAGGATTGCGGCATAACTTGTTGCTGAAGATAGTCATCGGGCAAGTCCCGCGACAAGGATAATGGAACCGCATAGTCGGCGGGCCTCCTCTGACCAGGAGGCCGAAACGCAACTCAGGGTCATCGTCATGGACCCAGCCTGGCGCAGATTTGTGCCGCGCGTTGTGGCGCTCGTGTCGCGGGCCGCACTTGTGGCGGGTCTTGCGGCGGCCTCGGGCGTCAGCGTGGTGCTCGCGGACGATCGGCTGGTACGCGAGTTGAATGCGCGGCACCGCGGACGCAATAAACCCACCAACGTCCTGACCTATGAGCATCCGGCGCCAGAACTGGTGCTGGCGCTTGGCGTCATCCGGCGGGAGGCGACCGCCGCGGGCCGGCGTGTGCCGCACCATCTGGCGCATCTGGTCGTGCATGGCGCACTGCATCTCCTGGGCTTTGATCATGACCATCCCGGCGACGCCCGCCGCATGGAAATGGCCGAATCCCGCCTTTTGCACCGACTGGGCGTTCCTAATCCGTGGAAATCCGCCCCACGGGTCGACGCTGTCGGGACGCGGCCATGAGCGGCAGTCGCACCTCCTTCCTCAACCACATCCGAAGCATGCTCGGCCGCAAGACGCCGGAGCCGACGCTGCGCGAATCCATCGCCGAACTGATGTTGGAAGCGGCCGAGGCGCCGGAAGCCCAGGCGGTGCCGTCCGAATTGAATCGACACGAGCGACTGCTGATCCAGAACGTGCTGCGGCTGCGCGAGACCACCGCCGACGACGTCATGGTCCCCCGCGCGGACATCGTGGCGATGCGCGCCGACCTGACATTGGAGCAGGCGATCGCGCAAATCCGTGATGACGGGCACTCGCGCCTGCCGGTGTATCGCGAGCAACTCGACGACATCATCGGCATGGTGCACGTCAAGGACCTGTTCGCTTATATCGGTCGGCCGGAGGCGTTCTCGCTCGAAGCGGTGTTGCGCAAGCCGTTGATGGTGGCGCCGCGAATCCGGGTGCTGGATCTGCTGTTGCAGATGCGCCAGCAGCGGGTGCACCTGGCGCTGGTGGTGGACGAGTATGGCGGCATCGACGGGTTGGTAACGATCGAAGACCTGGTCGAAACGATCGTCGGCGAAATCGACGACGAGCACGATGACGAAGCCACGCCGATGGTGACCGAACGGCCTGACGGGACGCTCGATCTGAATGCAAGACTGCCGGTTGAGGACTTCGAGAAGCGCATGGGCCCGGTGTTGAGTGAGGACGAGCGGGACGCCGATATCGACACCGTCGGTGGCCTGGTTTTCACGCTCGCGGGACGGGTGCCGGCGAACGGCGAGGTCATTTCGCATCCCTCTGGGTTGGAGTTCCGGATACTTGATGCGGATGCACGCCGGATCAGACGGTTGCGGGCGCGGCGGACGGTGTCGCAGGCGGCGTAGTGGGGCTATCGCCAGCTGAACCGTACCGGCAACGACGATATTCCGGTCACCATCGTTGAGTGCGTGCGGCGCATTGATGCAGTAGAGGCCGCGGCCTTCAGCCGTGGCAGCAGCGCGCGGAACAGTGCCCGCATCTCCATCCGGGCGAGATGGGCGCCCAGACAGAAATGTGCCCCGAAACCAAAAGCTATGTGCGGGTTTGGCCGGCGGTCGATCCGGAATGTATCGGCATCGGCAAACACCGTTTCATCGCGGTTGGCGGAGTTCAGGAACAGCGCCACAGCTTCACCGGCGCGGATGGTCTGGCCGCCCAGTTGGGTGTCTGCCGTGGCGGTGCGCATGATGTGCCG
>JBEKQQ010000078.1:0-27580 GCA_049519555.1 Acetobacteraceae bacterium | reverse complement strand
ATCACGGCGCGCACCTCGCCGATACCGCGTCCGGTCCCGCACGCCACGCGCTGGACCTGGTTTGCAGCATCCTGGATGCCGCTTCGGGCTGGTTCGCTCATCGTTGCCTCCTCTAAACGCCGCCCATGCAGGACGAATCGCTGATGATGATCAGCCTGGTTCAGCGTTGCCGGAGTTTCCGCGGCAAATATTCGTCCACGTAATCACGTGCAGTTCGTGGCGCCGGGACACTCGCGCGTCCGAGTAAAAGGCCAATGGCCAGACCCAGCAAGCCGGTGACAATCACTGCCGCCCAGGGCTGTTCCTCGATCTGACGGCCGGCATAGCGACCGGCGTCAACGGCCTGACGATAAACTTGCTCGCCGACCTCGGCCGCCTGGGTTCCCAGCTTGCGGACCGCGTCCTGGACAGTGGCTTCATCGCCGGGATCGGCGACACCCGTGCCGGGGTCCACGGGACCGTTCTTCCGGGGTTCGGCTTCGGTATGGAATGTGTCGTTCGTCATGTACAGTTTCCTTTTTGGCCGGCGAGCAATCAAACAACAGGCCGGTATCAACGGCGCCGGCCGTCGATAGTTCCGGACGCTCATCAGGACGGTTCAGGTCGAGGACGCCAACGCGAAAACCGCGACGCTGCCCACCGAACTGGAGCCGCCAACCGAGGGTTCGACATGGTTGAATTCCCGAAACGGCATCATCGCGTCGGACTGACGCTCGTGCCTTTAATTCCGCTGTTGCGCTCGGCATCGCAAGGCACGGAAAGTACGCATGGTTACCTGACCAGGCGCGGATTCAGGACGGGGAAGGGGGGGCGGCGATCTGGTCGAGGACGACGCAGATCAGCCCCGCGAAGCAATCCCCGACATACAGTCGATTAGCCCAAGCAATATCAAAAAGCTGTCCAGCCAACCTCGGGCATCGTCCTCAGTTGAGAAGCCTTCCAACGTGTTCAGGCGGCCATCGGGAAGCGCCTCGATTATCTGAAACCCATTGCTGGTCGGAACGATATGATAGTTTTCCATCTCCAAAGCCTGCCGCAAGGAGGATGGCGGCGGTAGCATCGGAAATTACGCAGACAGCAATATTCAGGTGAGCGGCGGCCACGCTGAGAATGTCGAATAACGTCTGCACAGGGCTTCCGGCTCGTTGCTCGGAATGCGAAGGTTGCTGATACAGCGCCACGAAACACCAGACGCATGATTGATCATGCGTCGCCATGTGTCGGTGCTATCGGCTGACTCACTCGCAGCTCCCTGCCGCGTGACGCGAGATAGTATCCTGAGATACTATTGTATCGTTTCGCGTCCCGCGAACGATATCCCCGAACTCAGGCCGCCATTTAACGCACGCAGGTTTCCAGGCTGCGGTAGCGCCTGGGACGCGCCTTCGCAGTCTCTCAATGCCAGTTTTGGAATCGCCGTGAGATTCGCGCAAAATGGCCACATCATCAAGAATTAACAAGCGACGCCGAAGCTGCGCCGGATTGCTGACGGGCAATTGCCAGCACGCGAGTCGGCCGACCGACCCCGCAGCGTGCGGGGCTTTTCGTTCACTGGTCGTGGGCCAGGTCAATACGTATGGCGAACCGTCGTGGTGGTTTGCTGCGCTGGTGCATACGGATTGTTGGAGTAGGTGGTCGTCGTGGATTGTGCCGGGGCGGCATACGGGCTGACCACGGTGGGTGTGACGTACGTGGTCGTCGTCGCCGGTGTGTAAGTCGTGGTCACGGTCCGCGTGGGCTCTGGCGCAACGCAGGCAGCCAGGCCGAACGCTGCGAGGGGAAGCAGCAATAGCGAATAGCGCATGGGGGCAATTCCTTCTTTTTATTGGCCGTAGGTCTCAGATGGGACCTCCAAAGCGCTATCGATAGGTTCGGAAACTACTTAGATCAGCTCTCGGTTGTGGGACATAAAGCCGATTGGCGTTAATCGGCGCCTTTCGTTGGGAGGGGCCAGTCCAACCCGCTCCACCAGTCACCACATAAGGCCTTGTTCGGGCAGGCACAGGCGCGTGCATCGCTTAGTGACCGCGGTCCAGAGTTGATCGATGCCCGTGGCAGCCGCCGCCAAGGGAAATGGCCCACAAGCTTTGGCCTCGGTTGTCGCTACATCATACCGTGCGTAAGATTGTCAGGCGTTTCAGTTCCGCGAGCATCGACTTCAGGTGATCATCGTTGATCCGCCGCTCGCGCCCGTATTTTGTCGAACGCCGTCTGTGCCACGTTATGAGCACTTCTAACACGTCAGCGGCGGCATCAAGATTATTGGTCCTACAGGCACGGTCAAACACCGCCACCATGGCGTCGTCCAGACGGCGGCGATAAGTTCGGCCGGAGGGAATAATTCGTGCGCCAGGGGGCGGAGCTTCGTGCGGATTGGCAGCTGCGCCAACTCTAAGACCATACGTTCTCATCGATTACGTTCCCCCATTGGCGCAACCGAGCGGCCTACGCTTTTCCGGGTTCCGCCCAAGCCGAACAGGCGCACTTCAGGAATTGCGTGCGCCGGTCGGCCTCGAAACGGATTGCCCGGGCGAACACCCTTTCGGCCCATTTGTCGTAACTCGACGAAAGTTGACAAAAGGTTACCGGATTCCATCAGCCAACTCATGCCAGGCGCCGGAAGCGGCGGAGATCACTGTTACTTGCGGCCGTTGATAGAATCCCAAATTCAAAAATATCGGTTCAATCGGTAGTGCCAAAACCGCCGGAGTTGGTTGAGCGTTACCGGTGATCATCGGTTATTCCAGACGCCATTGCCGGCCGCCTGCCGGGTCCCATCCGCACCACGCCCGAAAACCGCCGGCGCTGTTGGGAATCGACCAGAACATATGATAAACAAACCCAAGCTGCCGCAACCGAGTCGCAACCAACCCCTCAGTCCCACGCGATTAACCCTTCTCTCATACACGCAATGCGTGTAATACCCGCCTAAACTACACTCCGCTGCCAATCCCAACCCCGAAAGTCACCGTCCATGGAAAAATCAAAGGCTCTCGACGCCGCCGTCGCTCAGATCGAACGAGCGTTCGGCAAAGGCTCGATCATGCGGATGGGCGCGCGTCCCGACGGACAGCAGGTCGACGTCGTCCCCTCCGGTTCATTGGGCCTGGACCTCGCACTTGGCATTGGCGGCCTGCCGAGGGGCCGGATCATCGAAATCTACGGACCTGAAAGCTCTGGCAAGACCACCCTGGCGCTGCACGTCATCGCCCAGGCGCAGAAGCATGGCGGGGCCTGTGCGTTCATCGATGCCGAGCATGCGATGGATCCCACCTACGCCAGCAAGCTCGGCGTCGATCTGGACAATCTGCTGATCAGCCAGCCTGATGCCGGCGAGCAGGCGCTGGAAATCGCCGACACCCTGGTGCGTTCGGGCGCCATCGATGTGCTGGTGGTGGACAGCGTCGCCGCATTGGTGCCGCGCGCCGAGCTGGAAGGCGAAATGGGCGACAGCCACATGGGGCTGCACGCCCGCCTCATGAGTCAGGCGCTGCGCAAGATCACCGGCAGCGTCTCCAAAAGCCGGACCATCCTGATCTTCCTCAACCAGATCCGCATGAAGATCGGCGTGATGTTCGGTAATCCGGAGACCACGACCGGCGGCAACGCGTTGAAATTCTACGCCTCGGTCCGGCTGGAGATCCGCCGCACCGGGCAGATCAAGGAACGCGATGAGGTCGTCGGCAATCAGACCCGGGTCAAGGTCGTCAAGAACAAGATGGCGCCGCCGTTCCGTCAGGTTGAATTCGACATCATGTATGGCGAAGGCATCAGCCGCACCGGCGAGTTGATCGACCTCGGCATCAAGGCCGGCGTGGTCGAGAAATCCGGCTCCTGGTTCAGCTATGCCAGCCAACGGGTCGGGCAGGGGCGGGAGAACGCCAAGCAGTTCCTGCGCGATCACCCGGATATCGCCGACACCATTGAGGCCAAGGTGCGCGAACAGTCCGGCATCGTCGCCAACGCGCTGATGGTCGCACCGACCGAGGAAGACGAGGCGGAGGCCGCCGACTAACCATCTGGTCCACCCTCCCGATGTGCCCGTACCGGGCCGCCGGTCAGAACTTCGATCCGCTGGTATCAGGCCTTTTGCGCGGGAGCGATCGCGCCCGTCGGCCAGGGGCCGGATGCATGCTTGTCGAACGGGCTTCCTTCGCTGTTGGCAGCGGCCAGAAACCCCTCACACGGATGCGCAATGCCCATGGCGCGGGCGAAACCGCTGGCGTCGCCGGATCGCAGAGCAGCCATCGCCTCGGGGTTCGCGTTGCAGGCAGCCATTGCCTCCGGTGAGGGGGAATAAAGGCCAACTTCCGGCAACACCGTACCCGGCTTTGTCTGGGCTGCGGGCGGCGGCATTACGCCGGCCGGATTGGGCGCGGCACGAGACGCTGTCGCAGCGGCTCGGCTCTCGGCGCGAGCGGCCTGACGGCGCGCCGCGCGGTTCAGCCTCGGCGCCACCGGTGGCGGCTGCCTGGGTTCGGTGGTTGCTGTTGGCGGTGGGGCCGGCGCCGTAGGGGACTGCGTCTCCGGCGCATCGCGGGTACCTTCGGCGGGACGCTGTTGATAGCGTTCCAATCGGTCGAGATTGTCGTTGAACGCCTTGTTCAGCCCGACGATGTTGCTGCGCGGGCCACGCCGCGACGGATCTGTGTCGCCGCGCAAGCTGGTGCGGGCCTTGGCGGTCATGACTTCATGCAACATGACGCAATGGCCGGCGAGCATGGCCTCGATCACGTCGCGCGGCAGGAAGCCCAAAATCATGTGCACGGCGGCCTGAGAGCGGGCGAATTGCTGCTCCCGGGGTTCCCCTTCGCGCTCGGCGATGGCTTTCGCCATGTCGCCGATGACGAAGGTGAAGAGGTCCTGGAACGTGAAGGCCGGTTGTGGGTCCATGCAGAGGCCGCCTCGGGTGGGAATCTGAGACGGAGTTAGTATGTCTGACAAACTGGCGCGTCAAGGCAAAAGGACCTCAGCCAGAAACGGGCCGCCTGACCGTCAGGCCGCGCGGTCCGGCCGTTGCCGCGACCTGCTCAGTCGGGAATGGCGATCGATATCCACAGCAGTTGCTTGTCGTGCACCACCAGAACGGCCGCGAAGCTGTGCTTCTGCAGCGACTGGGCCCACAAGATGCGGAGCGCCTCGTCGGGTTCCGACACCGGTGTCTGCTGAACCTGAACGATGACGTCGCCCTTCTGGATCCCGCTGGCAGCTGCCGTGCCATTTGCATCAACCGAGGCCACCGTCACGATCGATCGGCCTTTATCGTCTTTGCCGGGAGCCAGCTCCAGACCAAGCGTCCGCGCTGCGTCGTCGTTGAGGACGACAGGCTTTGCGTCAGGCCAGGCATGAATGGTCACCTCCACGGATGAGGTCTCACCCGCCCGGTAGAGCCCCAGGACCGCCTTACTGCCGGCCGGCGCCATAGCCGCCTTCCGCGCCAGATCACGCGGGTCCCAGACCGGTTCCCCATTGAACGTCCGGATGATGTCGCCGGGACTGATTTTTCCCTGCAACATTTTGCCGTCGTCATCTTGCACCGAGGTCACCAGTGCGCCCTGCAGATCCGGCGCCGAGAGTGCCTGTTGCAGCATCCAGGTGACCTGTTGGGTATGAATCGGCAGCATGCCGGCGTCGATCTCGCCCCGCTTCATCAGGCGACCGTAGACGAACCGCAGACTGTTTGACGGCACCGCGAAGGCGATGCCGGCAAACCCGGGCGTCGGCGCGTAAATCACGCTGTTCATGCCGATGACCTCGCCAGCGACGTTGAACAGTGGGCCACCCGAGTTGCCGTGATTGATCGCCGCGTCGGTCTGTATATAGTCGTCGAACGGGCTTTCCATGATGTCACGGTTGAGGGCACTGACAATGCCGGAGGTCACGCTGTTATCGAGCCCAAACGGGCTGCCGATCGCGATGACCTGATCGCCGACACGAACTTTGTCGCTGTCGCCAAATTGGACGTACGGCAGCGGGTGCCCTGCATAGATGCGCAGCAGCGCAATATCCGCATGAGACGGCATGCCGACGATCTGCGCCGGATAGCGCACGCCGTCAGCGGTCACCACGAAGACTGAGATCGCACCCGCGACGACATGCCGATTGGTCCCAATAAATCCTGTCGGATCAATGATATATCCCGAGCCCAAGGCCATGGTCGTGCGATCGCTTGAAGCGGCTTCCTTGGGGTCCGGCGGCGGGGCATCGGGGCTCCCCGGGGGCCGCACAGTCATGACGCGCACTACGGCAGGCGACACTTTGGCGATCATCGCAGCAATTTGGTCAGAATCCGCGTCGGCATGACCGGGCCGCGGGCAGACCAAGATCACCAGCAGCAAAGCGGTGATCGCCAAAGCCTGGCGCACCCGGTTGCCGATTGAGCCGTCTATGATTGAGCCATCTATGTTTGACACGAGCCTGCCCCCACCCGTGATTTTATCGTTCCCCGCGATTTTATCGTTCAACGAGGATCACGCACAACGAGGATCACGCACAACGAGGATCACGCACAACGAGGATCACGCAACGTCCGTGGCGGACGCCACTCCACCCCGGCTGTTTGCTGACAACCGGGATGGAACCTGGGACGCCGAGATTACTTCTGCTTGTAGTCGTTCGCAGTTGTAGGAATGGCGGGAGCCCCTTCCTGAGTCCGCTGCTTGTAGTCGTTTGCGGTGGTAGGAATGGCGGGCGCGCCCTCCTGAGTCTGCTGCTTTTTCGGCGGAGTCTGCGGCGTTGCCGAGCTTTGGGCGAACGCCGGGGCGGCCAGGAACAGCCCGGCGGCCATCAGGGCGAAGGGAAGGCTCTTAGTTTTCATCAGGTCCTCCAGTTGAACGTTAGGTGGTCGGCGTAAAGCTCGCACTTCGAAGCGGCCATGGCTGTGGCAGCTAAGACCTCACTTCGTCGTTCGAACTTACCGAACTTGATATGGGTACGCAACGCGGTGCGTGAAAGCCGCGTTACCAAATCAAAACGCGCGCGATCACGGTTGAAATCGCGCGACAACCGGGCCAGTTATCCACGTCGTCCTCCTCAGGTCTGCCGGGCAGCGCGCGGTCCGATTTATCGTCATATGCATTCGGGTATCATGTCGTGCCGCATACCGACAGCGGGCACACAACACGATCGAAAACTTTCTTGGAACATACCAGTTACAGGTGATAATTCCCGGGCGTTGTCTCCATAGGTTGCCAGTTCGTGGTTTGCGCATGAACCGAGGGCGCACCGATCGCGGCCGGATGTTCCTGGCAAAACCCGCTTTCAGCATCCTGCTCAAGGCCAACCGCTATGCGAAATGCATGCGTGTGCCAGTCGTTTTTCGATGAGGTCAGCCTTACCGGACGATTTTGAACAAATCGTCTGGTGATCCCTACACCGGCACCGCGAATATCGCGGGCTCGACGGCGCCAGTTTGCCGCTCGGCTCGGCCCGTCCGCGCCGTTGTAAGACCGCGCCGTTGTAAGGCCGGGGCACGGTGGCTACTCTATACAGTCCTGGCCGCCGACCGGGCCGCCGACCTGTGGCCGCCGACCTGTGGCCGCCGACCTGTGGCCGCCGGCCTGGCCGTTAACCGGAGCGAGCCCGGTGCAAACCTGGAGACGCCCATGCTGACGAGCACGGACCGCATTCTGCTCACTCACGTCGGTAGCCTGCCGCGTAACGAAACCTTGGCGGACCTGCTGATCCGCCAGGAAGCCGGCGAGGCGATCGATACCGCCGCACTCGACCGCGAGGTCGAGTCCGCGACCGCCAAAATCATCCAGGAACAGGTGAAGGCCGGTGTCGACATCGGTAACGACGGGGAACAATCCCGGGTTGGCTTCCAAACCTACGTGCCGCGATGCATGTGCGGTTTTGGTGGCGAGTCACGGCGCCCGCCGGCGCGGGATCAACTCGATTTCCCGAGCTATGTCAGGCAGACGGCGGCGCGTTTCCCGCACACGGCACGGCTGATCAATGCGCCGGCGGCACTGTCGGAAGTTCGTTACGTCAACGCCACGCCGATCAAGCATGACGCGGCGCGGCTGAAGCGCCTTGGCGGGGATTTTCGCGAATGCTTCATGACTGCACCGTCGCCGGGGATCGTAGCGACGACGATGATCAATCAATATTATGACAGCCATGAGGCTTATCTGATGGCGCTGGCCGCGGCGCTGTCGAACGAATATCGCGAGATTTATGCAGCCGGTCTGGTGCTGCAAATCGACAGTCCCGATCTGGCAATGGAACGGCACCGGTTCTTCAGTCAGCTTACCGATGGTGAATTCCTCCGGCAACTGGAACTGCATGTGGCAGCGATCAATCGGGCGATCGACGGCATTCCGCGCGACCGTGTCAGGCTGCATGTCTGTTGGGGCAACAGCGATTCACCGCATACTTACGATATTGCGATGGCGAGCATTCTGCCGCAACTCTACAAGGCCAATGTCGGGGCGCTGTCGATCGAATTCGCCAATCCGCGGCATCAGCATGAATACGATGCGTTGCGCGGCAATCCATTGCCGAAAGACATGGTGCTGATTCCCGGCGTGCTCGATACCACGACGAACTTCGTCGAACATCCCGAGCTGGTGGCACGCCGCCTCGCGGAAGCGGTATCCGTGGTCGGCGACCGCGAGCGGGTGATTGCCGGAACCGATTGCGGCTTCGGCACGTTTGCCGGTCGAGAATATGTCGCCGCTGAGGTCGTCTGGGCCAAACTCGCGGCAGCGGCGGAGGGCGCTCGCATCGCCTCAGGCCGCCTGTGGGGCCGATCCGCCGGCTGATCGGGTTGCGCGCCGGTCGCACCCTGGCCGTGCGACGCCCCTGTCATCGCAAGCGCAGCGAAGCAATCTGCCCGTCTGTGCGCACCTTTCACGAGACCGCTTCGCCGCGCTCGCGATGACAGAAGGGCTGCGCTCGCGATGACAGAAGGGCCGCGCTTGCGATGACGGACTGTGCGCTCGCGATGACGAAAGATGTGGAGCGCTGCTTGACTGACATATATCCAAACGGTTATGGGTCTGATCCATAGCCAACAGGTTATCAATCTTCATGGCCAACCCACAAGACAGTCTCTTCAGATCGTTGGCCGACCCGACCCGGCGGGCGATCTTCGAGCGATTGTGCCGCGACGGCGAGCAGACAGTAGCGGCACTGACTGCTCGGGCCGGGATCTCGCAACCCGCCGTTTCCAAGCATCTCGGCGTGCTGAAGCACTCCGGGTTGGTGCGCGACCGCCGTGACGGGCGCCAGTCCCATTACAGCGCGCAGCCGGGGGCGCTTGCCGCGCTGATCGACTGGACAAGCCAGATGGCCGGCTTCTGGCCGAGCCGGTTCGACGCTCTCGAAGACCTGCTGAAAAGGATGGACCAATGAGCAATGCTGCAACCGAAACGCTCTCCGTCGTTGTCGAACGGGACGTCGCTTTTCCGCCGGAAAAGATCTGGCGTGCGCTCACGCAGCCACACCTGATCGAGGACTGGCTCATGCAGAACGACTTCAAACCTGTCGTGGACCACCGTTTCACGCTGCGCGCTGACTGGGGCGCGGTCGACTGTCAGGTGACGGCGGTCGAGCCAAACAAAACCCTTTCCTACACCTGGGCTGCCTATGGCCTTGAGAGCGTCGTCACCTGGACCCTCACCCCCACGCGCACGGGAACCCACCTGCGCATGGAACAGTCGGGCTTCCGGCCGGATCAACAGCAGGCCTATCAGGGCGCCCAATACGGCTGGCAGAAATTCTTTGCCGATCTGGAGCTGGTATTGGCGCGGACCGAGTGAAGCCTCAGACGATAACTCCAGGCCAGCGACACCGCAGCGCCGGGTGAAATCAGTGTGGCCCGCCTGGCGCAACAAACCGCCGAAGGAGTTGCAAACATTATGGCAAAGAGCGCAACGACCAAGGGTGAATCGCCGTCTCGGCTGATCGATGCGAGGATCAGCGAACTGGGCGACTGGAGGGGCGAGACGCTATCTCATATCCGCGCTCTCATCAGGCAGGCGGAACCTGACGTGGTCGAGGAGTGGAAGTGGCGCGGCGTTCCGGTGTGGTATAGCGACGGAATGATCTGCACTGGCGAAACTTATAAAAGTCACGTGAAGCTGACGTTCGCCAAAGGCGCCTCGCTGAAGGACCGGTCAGGTCTGTTCAACTCCAGCCTTGACGGCAACACCAGACGCGCCATCGATCTGCATGAGGGCGACGCCTTGGACGAGGACGCCTTCAGGACACTGGTACGTGCTGCTGTGGCCCTGAACCGCTCTGCAGCCAAATAGTCGGATGCGCCGTTTCAAGGTTCGACTGCCATTACCTTTGACACTCGCCAGTCCGCGAACCGTTGGTTGCCAACTGGTTTAGCGCGATCCGGTCGGCGGGGGCCGGTCCGGCGTTGGATCCTGACGCATGAACAACACGATCACCATCGCCAGCACGACAAGGCCGGCGGTAAACAGCTGTCCGACGATGAAGGTGCCGGTGGTATCCCGGATTACGCCGAACATGAACGGCATGATTAAGTTTGCCAGAGCACCCAGACCGATGATCCCGGCGATCCCCGCGGCGGCCGAGGCGCCGGACAGAAATGCCGCCGGCAATGTCCAGAACACTGTGACCGCCGCAAACGAGGCGGCCAAGGCAACCGAGAGTGAAATCATCGTCAGCGACGGATCATTCGATATCGCCGCCACAGCCAGTCCGACCGCGCCCAGGCCAATGGCAAACACGAGATGGCCCTTACGTTCCATCCGACGGTCTGAGCGGCGAGCGAACCACAATATTCCAATCGTGGTGAAGACAAAGGGAATCGCCATGACCAGGGCCCGCGGCGCATCGCCAAGACCGAACGCCCTGACCGTCTGCGGCTCCGTAACGACGATGCTGTAAACTGCTGCGGACAGGCAAAAATACACGACCGACAACGCCACAACCTTTGGATGGATCAACGTCTGCCACACGCCGGACGGAGACATCGTCTCCCGCTGTACCCGTTCAGCCTCCAATCGCGCATTCAGCCAGTCGTAGTCCTCCGATCCCAACCAGCAGGCATTTTCTGGCCGGTCAGTCAGACGCTGCCAGGCCATGCCGGCCAGAACGATTGCCGGGACACCTTCCAGAATGAACAGCCACTGCCAACCCTTGAGGCCCGCGAAGCCATCCAGCATCAAAAGCGTACTCGCGACCGGAACGGCAACGGCCGAGGCCAGCGTCGATGCCGCGATGATGTACCCGAACGCGCGCGCCCGGTATTGAGATGGAAACCATCGAAACAGGTAGACGATCATCCCGGAGAAGACCCCGGCCTGTACCGCGCCCAGCAAGGCCCGCATCATGTAGAACCCGGCTTCGCCGCCGATGAACGCGGTTGCCCCAGAAATGACGCCCGACATTAGCATCAGCAGGGCGATCCAGGTCCGTGCGCCATACCGCTCCAGCGCCAAAGTCGAGGGCAGGATACACGCAAGGTAACTGATGAAATAAATGTTTGCGGCCGACCTGAAGGTCGACGCCGAAAAACCAAGGTCACGGATCATCGTCAGCGCGCCCGGGCCGACGTTACCGCGCAACAAAACGGCAACGAAATACCAGATCGCAAGCAACGGTACGAGCTTTGCCGACACGTTCGCCAGCGCCCGGTCCTCAGTCGTTGATGATTTTGTTGCCGGTGTCAGGCGCTGCTCCGGCTGCCGGTTCTGCTCTTCGGTTCGCCGCGGCATTTCTGCCTCGGTCCGGCGCATTTCCTCCGCCACTCGCGCCGCCTGCTCGGCTTTGGCCTTTTCCTCGGCGCGCCGCGCCGCCTGCTCGGCTTGCTCCGTTTCCTCGGCGAGGCGCGCCGCCTGCTCCGACCGGCGCGTTTCATTCGCCAAACGCTCAGCTTCGGCGGTCGCGCGGGCCTGGTCCTGTTGTTGCCGCTCGGCATCCAGTCGGCGTTGTTGTTCGGCGTCTTCCCGCCGGCGGCGTTCCGCCTCCGCCAGCGACATGTCCGGGCGGGTCAACGCTTCGACGATCTTGCTGCACAGGCGCTCGATCGCCTCGCTGACCGGAGTTGAATAAACGTCGCGATGGCGAAACTCACGCCAGTCCACGTATTGGCGAGGAGCGATCATCGACAGCACGGGATCGGCCTCTGCCCGGGCACTGTCTTCCAGCGCCGGCACCCTGATGTAGAGCAGCGGGAAAATCAGATCGTTCCGCCCCAGTTCGCGCTCGCGCTCCAGAAAGGCCTGGAATTCAAAACGGCAAAAGTCGCTCCGGGTCGAGGTCGGGGTGACAATCGGGATGAAGAACACCGATTGAGCGACTGCGGCCTTGATCTCAGATTCCCAGAGTGTTCCAGGGGCAATGGCGGACTTGTCCTGCCAAAGGCGGAAATCCCTCGGGGAACGGCCGAGTTGTCCGCGCAGTTCGCGCTGGATACGGTCGCGTAAGGCCGACAGGGCGCCATTGGAATCTTCGTCATCCTCTCGCGAATAACTGAAGAAGCCGATCAGTTCGGCCCGCTCGGCCAATGAGGGCATCGGTCAGGGCCTTTGCGAGATCAGCATGCCGAAACCGCGCCGTGAGGTTTTAATCCGAGAACAATCCGACCGCCGGGCACACGGCTCTGCGTCGTCCGGGCCTGGCGGCACTTTGACGAACGCGCTATCGATGTTCCATCACCCCTCATACGTCAGAATATTCAATCCTCCGTTGGTATCCGTCAAATACAGTGTGCCGTCTGCCGCCGCGAACACATCGCACGACTGCACCACACGTTCCGCGCCCGGTCTGACATCGACCAGACGTGCCGGCGCCTCCGGCACGAAATACCCGACCTCCTTCGGCTCATGCGCGGCGCTGATATCGAACGCCCGCACGCCGGCATTGTGGTAAGTGGCAAAAATCAACGTCTCGCTCTGCAACGATCCCGGCCGGTTTTCGTGCAGATTATGCGGGCCGAACTTGCCTCCCTTATTGCAGAAGTCCTCCCCTTTCGGCGTCGGTAGGGTGGCGATCGTCACCGGGTTGTCCGGCGCGCGCACATCCAAGACCCAGGTGTAGGCCATTCCCTTGGCGCACCGACTGCTGGTCGATTCATCCGCCACCACAGCAAGGCCTCGCCCAGGCAGCGGCAGCGGGGTGTGGGTGCCGCCGGCGAAAGGCGGTGACCAGTTACGGTGCGACACCAATTTCGGCGCCGTCGGGTCGGTCAGGTCCATGATTGTCAGCCCGCCATCGCGCCACGCGGCATAGCCGAGGTCGCCCGCCGTAATCATGTGATGCAACGCCCACCGCTTGCCCTCGCCCCAGGACGGCGTTTCGCCGCCGGCCCGATGCATGCCGGGGAACCACCATCGCCCTACGATTTCCGGCTTCGTCGGGTCCGCCATGTCGATCGTCACCAGGATGTGATCGATGAACCCGTCCAGGTGGGCTGAGGCGTAAGCGTAGCGTCCGCCGACCCACCAGATTCGATGCAGGCCAATCCCCTCCACCGGCATGAAGCCGATTTCCCGAGGTGCTGCCGGGTTGGCCAGATCGAACACCCGCATGCCGGCGGCAAAAGTCCGCTCGCGCCGGGTGAAACTATCGGCGAGCGACTGAGCGAAGTAATCGCCCTCTTTCTCGTATTGTTGCAAAGCCCAGACGTTGGCGGCGTTGATTGCGAGCATCAGCCCGTCATGCACTTGCAGATGGCTCGCCCGCGTATTGGGCGGACAGGCAATGAACTGCACCGGCTTCGGCGCGCGCGGATCGGCCACGTCGATGACAGAGATACCGTCGGAGAACGTGTGCCCGACATAAGCGTGACCGTTCGCCACCATCACCTGCACACCGTCCGGCCTGCCACCCTGGTCCGTGTGGCCGAGAAACCGCATCCGATGTGCATTTGTCATGATCATCTCCTATCGCCCTCGCCGGAACAAATCGGGCGAGGGCCGGTATGGGATTATCCTTCCGGCGGCGCAATCTCGTCCAGCGACCGGCCACGGGTTTCCGGAGCGATCACGTTCACCGCCACCGCGGCAACCACCAGAGTGATGGCGACGCAAATAAACACCATGCCGGTGCCGTAGCCGGTCTGCACCCACAGAATGCCGGGGATAATGAACGCGGTCGCCAGGCGTCCGGCGCTCTGCGCGATGCCGAACCCGGAGGCGCGCGCGTTGGTCGGGAACACCTCGGAGCAAAAGATTTGCATCGAGTTGCCGGCCAGTTGGATGAAGAAGATCATGCAGAAGCCGACCACCAGGATGGTCGTATTGGTGGCGGCATTGGCAAAACCCACAGCGAACACGCCGGCCAGGACGAAGGCGGTGGTTGCGGTAATTTTCCGGCCGAACCGCTCCAGCGCGAACATCATGAACAGGCTGGCGGTGGGAAACGCCATCTGCATGCCCAGGGTGTAGGTCAGCGATTGGGTGATGGTCATGCCGTGGCTGGCCATCATGTTCGGCAACCAGGTGCCCAGGCCAAGCGCCACACCGAAGAAGGCAACGAAACACAGCATGCCCGCCAGCACCTGGCGGCGGTAATGCCGGAACACCACGCCGATCGGATCGCTGTGGGTGTCACTGGCTTCATCGGCGATCAGCGTCTCGCCCGGGGCGGGACGGCCCAGTCCCATGCGCTCGAGCAGGTCGAGGGCACGTTCACCCTGGCCATGGGTGGCCAGCCAGCGCGGCGACTCCGGCAATGAGAAACGGAACACAAAGACAATCAGCGCGCAGATGCCGATGACGATCCAGCAGCCGCGCCAACCGAGGGAATCGCGGAATGTCAGGGCGAACAATGTGGTGATGGGCCAGACGAAGGCGCCGCCGATCAGTTGCACGCCGGCAATGAAGCGGCCGCGGATGGCTTTGGGCGCGTATTCTCCGGCATAGGCGAAACACAGTGGTTGTTCCGCGCCCAGACCGATACCGGCGATGAAGCGCAGCGCCGCCAGCCAGAGATAGTTGGGCGAGAAGGCGGCGGCGACCGTTGCGGTGCCGTAGAGCAGCAGGTTGAACTGGTAGACCGTTTTGCGCCCGAACCGGTCGGTGAACTCGCCCTGCGCCAAGGTGCCGAGGAACAGGCCGAACAAGGTGGCACTGCCGACCAAAGCGATCTGCGGTGCGGTGGCGAAGCCGCCGGCGCGGGTCATGTCCGGGAGCAGCGAGCCGAGGATGACGTAGTCTGCCACGTCGAAGAAATAGCCGGCGGCGATTAGCGCGAAGACGCGGTAATGGATCGGGCTCAGTCGGGCATTGTCCATGGACGTGCCGACGAAGCCCTCGATGGTCTGGGCTGCCATGCAGTGTTTTCTCCCCCTTTTGGGCCGTTCTGCGGCTTTAAAACCAGCGTCCCACGCGGGCCGGGAGGCGTCAATCGGCAGTGCGGCGACGCCAGGCAACCGCCTGCGCCGGGGAAAAGCGAGGGCTCCGTCCTTCGAACCCGCCCGGGGAGCTCTGCTCCCCTGGACCCCTCGGCAAAGGGCGAGGCCCTTTGCAACCTGTCCATTGAATGGTCCCAAGGGCAATGCTCTTGGCGGAGGTCCAGCATCGAGCCGCGGAGCGGATCGATGGGCCTCCTGGTCGGGGTCCTGGGGTGATACCCCGGCCCTTCCTCGGTTCAGGCAATTGCCTGGTATCCCGCGGTGCGAGATGACAGCGGCCTGACGATGTCCTACGCCGTGCGGAACATGTTTGCCGGTTCGAACGTCGATGCCATTGCGGCGAGGTCGATTCTGATTGTCGGCGCACCGCGCTCCGGCACGACCTGGCTGGGGAAGATTTTCGATAGCCACCCGGACGTGCTGTATCGGCACGAGCCGGATGAGTTGGTGCCGGCGAGCGGCTCGATCGAGCAGGATGTGGCGCGCTGGGTGCGGCAGCACGATGCGCGGACGGCGGGAAAGCGGCCGTTTTTCCGAAAATCCTGGCAGACGGTGCCGGCCTGGCTGCTGCGTTCGACGCTGGTGTATGCCGGAGTGGCAGCAGAGCGGATCGGGCTTCCTGTCTGGCCAATCCCCGACCTGGGGGACCTGGGCCGCGCCAGGGTGGTGATCAAGTCGGTGCGGTTGAGCACCGGCATTGGCTCGTTTGCCCAGGCTTACCCGTCGGGGCGGTTGGTGCTGATTTTGCGGCATCCGTGCGGGCAGGTCGCCTCGGTGATGCGAGGGGCCAGGGACGGCAGGTTCGCGCTGGCAAAACCCGGCACTGATATGCCGTTCGACGAGGCTGAGGCCGTAAGATTTGCCGCCCACCATGGGGTCAACGAGCTGGCATTCCAGCGCCTGCCCGACGCCGCCAAATACGCCTGGAGTTGGCGTGCTTTCAACGAAACCGCCTGGGCAGCAGTGTCTGGGCGGAGCAATGCACTTGTGGTCGTATATGAGGCTTTGTGCGCCAGGCCGGCAGCGGAGGCGCAGGCGATCCTGGCGTTCGCCGGCCTGGCGTGGCACGGCCAGACCGAGGCATTTCTGGACCGCAGCACAAGCTACGACGGGCCCGCGGGATATTACGCTGTCGTGCGTAACTCGATCGCGGTAGCGGAAGGCTGGCGGACAGCGATGGCGGCCGAGGACCAGGAGGCGGTGAGGGCGGTGGTGCGGGGCTCCCCGTTGATTGGCTACTGGCAGGACCTGGCGGGGTGATGGTCCGGTGACTGCAGAGTCGATATTGTAATTTATTTGATATGCAAGTTTCCGGCTCAGAGCGGTGACGGCCCGAGCAACTCCCAACCGTGCCGCTGCAGGATGTCCGCCAGTTCGTGCTCATTCATCGACGCGAATTTGCGGCCGGTCCGTTGTTGCTCCTCGATCAGGCCGCCAGCCCTGGCGGGCGTGTAGAGAAACAGCACACGCCCGGTATCCGCACCGGTGCTCTTCCAGGCATGCGGCGCGCCGCGTGGCACAAACGCGCATTCCCCCGGGCCGTGCGACGAGACCGCGTCACCAATTCGGAACGTGACCTCGCCACTCACGACATAGACCACCTCGTCGCTGTCGTGATGCAGATGGAACGTGCTTTTTGTGCCGGCGGGAATGGTCTCTTCGAACATCATGATGCTATCGCCGGTCGCCGCGCCGCGCAGTCGGATCGAGGTGGTCCGTCCGGTTGGGGTAATGACGGTTGGCGTTGCCATCGTTACTGCCTCCGCTTTGCCGTGCAGATCGGAACCGATCTGATCGCCGCTCAAGCCGGGTTACGCGCGACCGTCCGGGGGTCGTCGACGTCGAGCTCGATATGCTTACCCGGAGACGGCGTCACGCTTAGTTGCGTTACACCGTCGGGCGATTTCACGCGGTGCCAGGCGCCCTGCGGAATGACCGCCAACATGCCCGCGCGTAACGCGAAGGATTGCGGACCGGCGTCGGTTACGACGTCCAGCGTGGCAGAGCCGTCGAGGAGGTAAACCAGTTCGTCCCCGGTCAGATGCGATTCCCAGTGATCGATCCCCGAGGACTTGATCGCAAACAGGGCACCGTCGCGGTACGAGGCGAGGCGCGCGACGCTGCCCCTGCGATCATCCACCGTCGCCGCCGGGGTCCGACGGAACATCGTCAGCTTCGCAAGCTCCGCATTGAGATCGACAACGTCGTTTGGTGGGTCAATTCGCGCCGCATCTGGTGTCGGATCGCGCTCCACCGTCCGCGGGTCGGCGACATCGAGATCGATATGATCTCCGGGGATCGTCGCGCTGAAGGCCGTCGCGCCATTAGTCGAGTGAACGCGATGCCATGCGCCTGGCGGAACGACGGCGATCATACCGGCGCCAACCGCAATGGTTTGCACCCTGTCCTGGGCGACGATGTCCACGGTCATCGCGCCGTCGAGCACGTAGAGCAGCTCATCCTCGGGATGGGTCTCCCAATGGCCTGTCCCGGCGGACTCGCTGAGCAGGAGCATCCCGTCGCGGTACGGCCCCAGTTGCGTCGCGCTACCCTTACGTTGCGCGAAGGTGGTAGTTGGCGTCCGGCCGCGGTACATCGTCAGCTTTGCAGATTCTACGTTGAGATCGATGATACGGGGCGTTCCACTCTCCATGTCTGCCTCCCTGCCTGCTGTTCTTGTCCGCGGCACAGGGCAAACGTAACGCCACGTTTTCGTTGCGGCGATCTTCGATTTTGGCGACCCCCGGAACGTTTTCGTGGCACTGTTGTTCATGCTACCAATGGCCGTCTGAAAACCGACCCATCGCCTGTCGACAAGGAGCCTGTCGACAAGGAGCCTGTCATGGATGCCTTTGACGAATTGGCAATCACCGCCGACGCAACACAGCCTGAACCGGCGCTACGTCCACCGCATGCAGGCCGCAGTGCGATGGTCTGGGACGACGTCCGGGTATTCCTCGCTGTTGCCCGCGAGGGCACCATGCGCGGCGCCGGGCGGGCGCTTGGGCTGAGCCAACCGACCATCGCCCGCCACCTCGCCGCGTTCGAAGCCAGCTTTGGCGGGCCGACCTTGTTCGACCGGTTGCCGGAGGGGCTGCGCCTCAACGCCGCCGGCGAACAGTTGCTCGCCGCGGCTGAAAGCGTCGAGGATGCCATGCTGACGCTGGAACGGCGGCACGCGGCGGCCTCCACAGTGTTGAGCGGGACGGTGCGGGTCTCGACCGGCGAATGTGCCGCCGGGTTTCTGGCGCGCGGGCTGTCGGGATCGGCGACGGCGGCGCTGCCGTCCGGCATCACACTGGAGCTCGTCGAGTCTCGCCAGACGGCGAACCTGGCGCGCCGCGAAGCCGATATGGCGTTGCGCCACCAGCCGCCGGAGAGCGGGGATTTCTATGTCTCCAAGGCCGGCACCTTTGCCTGTGCGGTGTACCGGCGGCGCGGTTCGGATGCCGCTGCCTGGGTTACCTATACCGAGGAGCAGGCCCACTACGCGCCCGCGCGCTGGGTTTCGCGTCAGGTCGAGGAAACCGGCATGAAGGTGGCCCTGCGCGCCTCGTCAATGCTGATGCATGTGGAGGCGATCCGTGCCGGGACCGGCCGAGGCGTGCTGCCTTGCTATGTCGGCGATGGCCATCCTTTGCTCGAGCGGCTGACCGCGCCGATTCCGGAGATCGCGGCGGAATACTGGATCATCGTGCACCGCGATCTGCGCCGCGCCGCCTGCGTGCGCGCGGTTATCGATTGGGTCAAGGCGTTGTTTGTTGAGCAGCGGGATGTGCTGGCCGGCGTGCTGCAGGAAGCAACCTGACGGCGCATGGTTGCTTGAACGTTCCATACTCGCAGTTGCAGCGACAGATCCGAGTGCCAGCAGGGACGCCTGATCGATCGGCGTCCGCGACGATCACCGGTTACGCATCGCTTGACGCTCTTCGTGTATCGCTCACGTCAAACGGAACGCGCCGACCAGCCAGAATACCAACACAACCACCAGCACGGTGCCAAGCACTCCTCCCAGCCCGGCGCCCCCGTACCGGCGCCGTGCGCGTAATAACCGCCGCCACCGCCAAACAGCAGAAGCAACACGACGATAATCACAATTGTGCTTATGGTACCGGAACTTCTCAATGTTCATGGAGTCAGGGAACGGCAGGTAAAATCCAGCCCACAGAGCATGCCAGGCCACAGAGCACGGCCGCCCATAGAGCATGCCACCCCATAGAGCATGCCACCCCATAGAGCATGCCACCCCATAGAGCATGAAGGAGGATTTCTCCCGGTTCGAACCCTTGGCCTACGGCGCGTGCTTCTCGGCGCTCTTTGTTAGCGCGTGTCCGCCCGCGGAAATATCTTCGCCGGCGCCTGCGGTGGTCTGACAGGCGGTCAGCAGCGGTGTTGCCGCCAATATTGCGAGAAGCGTCAGGGCAATCGAAAGATTCCTACGCATGTTGCGATCCCTCGCTTATGTTCGGTTGCGAATCTACTGCGGAGCTCGATTGAGCCCGTGAGCATTCCGGAACGATTACGGATTGTCCGCATTCACTCTGGACGAACGGGAGCCGTAACGATTACTTCGCGCCCACGACATAGGTGCGGGTCGCCACCGCGACTGAAGGCTCGCGCATATCCGATGCCGGATAAGTCGTCGTGGTTGTCACGGTTTCGGTCGCCACGCCGTTGGCGACAGTGGTCGTCGTTTTCGTGGTCGTGATCTCGCTGTTAAGCGGATAAGACGTATTGGTGATCGTGGTGTGGGTTCTCGCGCCACTGCTGTCGCCGGAAGAGGCTGCAGCGGTCGCGGTTTGATCGCCGTCAGGCGTGGCGCCGCGTCCAATTGATGTCGATTGCGTGACGGTACTGGGCGCGCTGACGGGCGGCATGAGAGTTGTCGTTTCCTCGGTCGTTGACGAATGCGCCGACGACTGCGCCATGGCGGCACCGGTCATCAGGCTGAGGGCGGCAGCGGTGGCCAACAGAAACCTGGTCATGTGTCGTTCCTTTGCAAAATTCCGGCCACGCAGGCTCTCACCTCGTTGCCGTCGCCAGGATTTAGGGAGCATCTGGCTTTCCGTGCAGCGTCGGATTCTACCTACACAGATGCTGCGAAGGCTGTAGGCGATCGATTCAGACCGTCCTCGTGTCATCTGGCGGGACGATCCAACTCAATACCGCCGGAATATTTGATTTTGCACACCCTGGCCATTTCTTGCGATATTGGTTGGCCGGATCCAATACCTACCATAATCGGAACGTGAGTCGTGTGACGCCCCTGGTCATTGCGAACTCAGCGAGGCAATCCGGCCGTCGGTGCGCACCTTTCTGTCATCGCTTCGCCACGCTCGCGATGACAGATGATGACAGATAAGAATGTGTCGCGCTCCAATAATGTCGGGTACTGAGTAGTTTCCGGGGCTGCTGAGCCGGCCCCTGCGGCCACACCTTAAACCGAGCGATTTCAAATTCTGCCCGCGGCGCGATTTCGGTCGGTTCCACCACGCGCTCGTGGCAAAGGAGACTAAAATGACAAAGAAAATACTGGCATTACTGCTGCTTACACTCGCGCTGACCGGTTGCATCGTTGAACCGGGTGGTTACCGTAATGGCGGGCATGGCGATAATCATTGGGACCGTGGCTCCGATAGCGGTTGGCACAGATAAGGCCTCAGGCGAGATTGAGTAGATTCCGAGTCTGCCGCTAGCCCATCAATATCCCTAAATGCCGCAACGAGGCGAGCGATCCCCGCTCTCACCAGATCTCAGGAACAATCAACATGATTAAATACGTACTCGCGGCGACCTTGACCGTCGCCCTGATGACCGGCAGCGCTTTCGCGCAATCCTCTTCGTCAAGCACGACGACGCAAACGACGACCCCAGCCGCGCCGCCGCCCGCCGGATCTTTTGAGAGTCACAGCGAAAAGAGCACCACCGTCAACGGTGTGGTGACCAGCTCGGCATCTACCTCCAACGGCACGACCGTTGCTCCGACGGGCGAAACGACAGCGACGCGGAATTCGACCCAGACAACGACCACGCATTGATCGCGTGGCCTGACCGATCGTGAACCGTTGCAGGGCGCGATCTCCATCCTACCGGGCCGGCCATCGCATCCGGCGGCTCGAACCTTCAAGGATAACCAAATGACCGTCACTCATTCAGGTCGCCGGCTGACCACTGCCGCGGTCCTGCTCGCCGGCACCGCGCTGTTGGCAGCTTGCAGTTCGCCGCCACCGGTCACCACGACCACCTCGAGCCAACAGACCACGACAACGGTGCCACCGCCCCCGATGGTGTCCACAACGACAACGTCAACTGAGGACTCCGCGCAATCCGACGACGTCGCACCCGTTCACCATAGGCCTGCGCACTACGCGATGCATCATCGTGCCCCGCAAACCGAGAGCAGCGACTCGACGAGCGACGAGACCACAACCACGGACTCCATCGTGCAACCGCTGCCGACGACATCGACGACAGTGAAAAACACGGACACGATGACCCGCTAGGCAGTTCGGATCGGTCCGAAACGCCGCAGCTCATTTCTCGACTTTCAAGGATCCAGATCATGATCAAGAGCACGTCGTGCATCCGTATCGTCACCGGGATGGCGCTGATCGCCGGTATCGCGGTTCTGTCGGGTTGTGGTCCGGCGCCCTATAGCCACACCAACACGACTCAGCAGAGCACAACCACGATCCCGTCTCCTGTGATTTCCACTGAAACCATCACGACCGAACGAGACTCGCAGCATAGATAACCAGGCAATCCTCGGATATCCGCCAGAAACGCCCGAATTTCCATTCGTGCGCGTTGCACGGCGGCATCCGCGGCGTTCCATGAAACCAGACAAGGACACAACGATGACAATATTCTCTCAGCCGATTCCACTGCGTGCGCCGTTCGGCCGCTCGTTCGCATTCGCAGCGCTGATGGGTGCATCGATGCTTGCCTATCCGCTGGCCGCGGCGCATGCCGGGAACTCGGAATTCCACGTGGTCCAGGCGGCAACAGCACCGAGCCATGCCGCCGAGGCAGCGACCGCGACGAAAGGCGAGACCGTGGAGCAGCGTATCACCACCCTGCACGCGGCGCTGAAAATCACCCCTGCCGAAGATGCCAAGTGGAACGCGGTGGCACAGGCCATGCGGGAAAACGCATCCAACATGGATCAGCTCATCGCCGAAAATCGGAAGACGGCACCGCAGGACATGAGCGCCGTTGACGATCTGACTACGTATCAAAAATTCGCACAGGCGCATGTCGACGGACTGAAAAACCTCATTTCGTCGTTCACAGCGCTCTATTCGGCGATGCCCGATGCACAAAAGAAGGTCGCCGATACCGTGTTTGAAGCCGCGCATCAGACCGCCGCCGCCCGCGGCTGAACCGCCTGGCGGCCGCTTCACGCGGTCGTGCCGGGCCTTTTCATGACAGGAGATCAGCATGCCCAGTAATACTTTCATCACGGCAAAGCGCCGCCGTCCGGCGATTATCGCGATAGGGTTCATTCTCACCGCGACTTTGGCGCTCGGTAGTTTTTCGGGGTCCGCGCGTGCCGAAGGGCACGACAGGGATCGCGGCGATCATCATCGCTACGGGGACCGTGGTTACTACCGGGCTCCGCCGGTGGTGTATGGCACGCCGTACTACGCGCCGCCGGTCGTCTACGGTTCGCCGTTCGGACTGAATATCAACATCCGTTGAGGCAGACTCTCAATCATGATAGCGACAGCCGGCAGAGATGCCGGCCGCTTCGCCGAACGATTGGAACCTGACGGAACGTTTGGACCATTGATCACCGCCAGCCGCTGCAACGTTCGTCAACCCACCAGCGGTCCACCGGTGTTGAGCGGCCAGTCGTACGTCCAGATCGTCGTACGGGGCGATCCTCAATCCTACATTGCTGCCACCATGGGACGTGATCGCTCGGGAATGTCGGTGTCCTGCAAAACCTGCAGAGTTTTTTCGACGGCCTCATGCAATGTGCTTGTGTAATAATTCGCACCGACTGCCGCCCGCAGTCGTTCGTCTTGTAGAAGCTCTTCGCCTTCGGGCCAGAACCCGACCAGCACCGGAACGTTCCGCCGCAGGCGCCCACGCAGCCGCCGCATCAGATACCGCAAATGCGACGGGCTTCCGGTCATCGCCACATAGGAAATGCACACCATCGCTACGTCGCTCACGTCCAAAGCACCGATGATGGCGCGACTCGTTGCCGCGTGCGGTACGAGGCGCGATGCCAGCCCCCGCTTCCCCAGCAATTGCACAAGTATCGCGGACGCCTGCTCGTCCAGAGGTCCCCGGCCGGCAATGCATAGCACACGTGTTTTGCCATCCTCGGTGGCTCCGCTCGTTCCCCTAACTGGGCCGTCGCCATCAGCGGCCGGATCACCTTGCGATGGCGACGCGGGGTTGGCCTCGTCGGTGTCCGCGGCGGACGATGGTTGATCGTCGTGATCTTCCAGATCCTCGATCAGACTATTAATGGACACTTTGATCCGCGCGAGATCGTCCTGGCTCAGGACGCCCCGATCGACGTCGTTACCAATAAGTTGCAGGCCATTCAGCACGACGTCGTCGTAATAGGACGCCAATGACCACTCTTTCAGCAGGACCTCGGCCTGATCGTGAGCCTCGTCGGGATCACCTGCCAGTATCCTCTGATAAAAGCTTTGCACAGGCGTGAGCGGCGGACTGTCACCCAGCAGCACGTCGAGAAACTCCAGCCGGGTCACGTGCCGCCCCAGTACCATCAGGCAGAGCGTCAGCGGAGTGGACAGGATGAGCCCGATCGGCCCCCACAACCAGGTCCAGAATGTCGCCGCCACCACGACGGCAAAGGGCGAGAGCCCGGTACTGCGGCCATAGAGCAGCGGCTCCACCACCTGGCCCAGTGTCACCTCGACCACGACGTAGAGGGACGCAGTCCACAGCAGCAGCGACCAGCCAGGCTCAATGGCGGCCGCGAGTGCCAGCGGTATCAGGCCAGACAGCGGTGCGCCGACATAGGGCACAAACCGTAACAACGCACCAAGAACGCCCCACATCACCGGTGACGGGATGCCGATGAAGCTGAGTCCGACAGCGATCAAAACGCCGAACGTGGCGTTTACCGCGAGTTGGGTCAGCAGGTAGCGCGACAACCGCCGCGCCGCATCGTTCATCGCGAGGGTGGTGCGATGCAGGTCAGCGGAACCGAACAGGCGGATCATCCGATCCCGCAAGTCCTCGCGTTGGAGGAGGATGAAGATCGAGACGATCAGGACGATGGCGGTCGTGGACAACGGCTCGACAACCGGCGTGACGATACGCTGTGCGAGCTCGATCGGAGTCATATCGGGCTGATGAACCTCGACCTGGACCGGTTTTTGCGGGTCGGCGGATGGCTTTGCGGCCAGGGCGGGAGCGGGCCTCGCCTTGGCCGCCTGATCGGCGGGAGGCAGTTGGTGGCCCAGACTTTTGGTCAGTTCCGTCATGTGGGACAGCACGAGTTGCTGCAGCGTGTCGACCTTCTGCTGGATCGTGTCGGCGTACCGCGGCACCTCTTCGGCCAATGCGGCCAACTGCGTGCCGATCAGGCCGCCAAGCGCCAGGATGGCGGTCAGGGCCAGCAGCACGGAGACGAGGACCGACAGGACCCGGCCAAAATACAGACGTCGCAACAGGTTGACGAGCGGAGCCAGCAGGAAAGACAGCAGGATCGCCAGCGTGATCGGGATCAGGACCGAGCGGCCGAGGTAAAGGCCGGCGATCACGACCACGACGACGGCGATGAACAGCAGTCCGTGCGAACTCGGGGTGTCAGCCGCTATAATCCTCGCTGAGCGCCTGTCCGACGGGGTGGGCAGGTCAGACATGACAGGATTTCCTTTTCTTAGTGCATCGCGCGGGCCGGTGGGGAAACCTGACGCTTCGGATCAGTGGCCGGCTCGGGCATTGAACGACGGAACGGACCGGGCACCAATGGCCGGACGGCGGACAGTGTGGGTGAGCTTCCTGACAGCGAGGAAGCGTGGCAACGCACAGCAGCCAGGGTCCGCATCATGGCTCGCATCTGGGCGAAACTTCGTATTTCACTGGCTGAACGGGACGCTTTGCGAAGGAATTATCAGATGTTTCCAGCAATCCGGGGAGCTGCGTGGTTTCCGGCGTTACCGCCAAGACCAGTCGTGCAACATGTTCCAGAAATGGACAATTATCAAATCGTTCCGTATGGGAACTGGTTTCGGGTGGTCGGGGAACGTCCCGACGATCGAAAGCGTGTCCTGGACGGTTTCGCAACGGAGGACGATGCCATTGGTTGGTTGGACGACTTCCTGATACTGCTTGGGCCAATCGACCGTATGTCGGGAAAAACGGGTTGGGGCAGACACGAGGGCACCTCCGTTTTCCTTGGCAGTAGCCAAGTTGCGAGGCCTTTTCTCGGGGCATCCGATGTGCCAAACTGCAGATATGATAACATACCGCATCGAGCAAATCGGACGGAAATTCCAGCCTATTGAGACGTGGCACGACGGCAGCGAATACCTGGTTGGCGGTCCTCTCACAAGAGCGGCTGCTCAATCATGGGTTGAAAGCAATCTTCGGATGCTCGGTCAGGATGAGGCCGATCCGACCGATGAGTGACTGAGCGGAATGCTGTCGGGATATTATTGGTCGGTTGGCGGGCCGCCTGATCCGGTCTTGTCGGTCGCGGATAGACTGGTGCTCGACGCTTTGCCCGAAGCGTTGCGCGAAACCGCGAGGAAGCGTTGCAGTCGATCGTCGATCTGGACCTCGACGACCTGGCCGCGGTCGAACCGCCGCGCGGGTATGGCCTCGACTGACTGTCGCACGGCTTTTCCAGGATGCTGGGTGAGACCGACGGCCTCAAGGGCCGCGCTGCGCGCGCCGGCGCGCCGGTTTCAGCCCTTGACCCCGCCGCTCTCACCCGGCGGAGGGCTGTGATGCCGTTTCGCCCGATGTGAGTCCGCCGGCCGGGAGTGACATTTCTAACGGGGAGAAAAAGTGTCTTTTCAAACCGGCACCGACATCGTATGTCCGAAACGAATGCGTCCTCGCCGCTGCCACGCTTGCTCCGCCCCCTCGCGTCGACGCCGAGATATCGCGCTTGCCAGCCAGCTTTGCGCAGTCCCTCAAGTATGTGCTCATGGTCTTCGGGCCGTACATAAGGGCGGGTGCGAACGGTGGCGTCGAATACATCCGGCGCGACCGCCATGAATTGCCGTAGCGCTGCGGCGGCCTCATCTCGCCGTCCGAGCTGCCCCAGGGTGGCTACGAGATATCTGCGTGGCGGCGAGAAAGCCGGATAATCGGCCAAACACTTCGTCGCTGTATCAACTGCTGCGACGTAGTTGTGGTCAAAGCAATACGATATAGGGAGACCACTGGCAGCGTTGGCGCTCACCGGGTCACGTGGGTTAAGTCGGAGCGAAATTAATGTCTCGGTTCTGCCGTCGTTTGGCCGTGCAGAGTGCATCAGTGCACCGCCCATCACCTGGTGCGCAAATGGTGAGTTCCGGTTGAGTGTCAGAGCGCGATCCGCGTAATTTTGCGCCGTGCTCATCTCTCCAGTTGCGAGAAATGCCAAGGCCAATGCGGCCTGTCCTTCGGAGTCATTTGGATCAATCGCCATCGCTTTCCTGGCTTCTGGTTCGATCAGTCCGCCGGCTTCCGAGATCGGCCGTATTCCATAATGCAACGCGTCTCTCAGGTGCGTCAGCGCTATACCGACAATCGGGGGCGCAAATCCCGGATCGATCTCAGCGGCGCGCTGGAAAAGCATGCGCGCCTGTTCGTTCTCCAGGGGAGTAACCTTCGACATAAACCAAAGGCCGCGTTGATAAGTCTCCCACGCGCTCAGTGTCCGTCCTGGATCATCACGTTGATAAACAACGGCAAATCCAACCTGACAAGCTTTTCCCGGAAAGGGTCGCGCTCGAGGACCATCGGCGTTCATCGGCGTTCATCGGCGGTTGATATCTTTCTTTTGCCCCCATGGCCGCCAAGAAAAATAGAACCGCCGATGAACGCCGATGAACGCAGATGGGTTCGCGCTTCGTATCGTTCCGTCTAAGAATCCATCTTCGCGTCATCGATAACCTATTCATCTCAATTGAATTGTTCGCGGACTGTTGGGGTGGACGGCCCCACGGCATCGCTGTGCCAGAATTGGGGCTGTAAGCAACCAAGACCGGAGCCGTCCATGACCCAATATAAGCGCATCGCCATCGACACGTCCAAGTC
>JBEKQQ010000077.1:0-27978 GCA_049519555.1 Acetobacteraceae bacterium | reverse complement strand
CGTTGCCTCCACCGCGCGCACCGCCTGCAGCGGCTGCTCGGCGCGCCCGACCACGCGAGGCCCTACGCAAGCCAGCCAGCCCGCGCCATCCGGCGGGCAGCCTGGCCGCAACTCCACCACCGAGGCGGTTTCGTCCCGCGCCACTGCACGGAACGACCGCCAGCCAGTCGAAAGCGGGCCCTGTACACGAACAACGCGGGCGATTGGCTCGCCCGCGTTGTTGTAACCGACCCACTCCAATGTGCGGGGTGAAATCCCGACACTTTCCTCCTGGCGTCCCCGCTTCCAGTGGAGGCGGGCGCCGCTCATGGCACACCCTCGGTCATTTCACCCCGTCTCTCATGCAATCCTGGGCCTCATGCACTCTTGGCCATGATCTCGTCGGCGATGTTACGTGGCACCGGATCGTAGTGGTGGAACTGCATCGTAAACGAAGCGCGACCCTTTGTCATGCTCCGCAGGTGAGAAATGTAACCGAACATTTCTTTCAATGGCACCAGCGCGCGGACAATGATCGTCGAGCCCGAACTTTCCTGGTTCTGGATCTGCCCACGCCGTCGATTGAGGTCGCCCACGACATCGCCCACGTGATCCTGCGGCGTGGTAACTTCCACATCCATGATCGGTTCCAGGATAATGGGAGACGCCTTCTTCATACCGTCCCGGAAGCATGCCTTGGCCGCGATTTCGAACGCCAGCGCGGACGAGTCGACGTCATGGTACTTGCCGTCCAGCAGCGTGTACTTGAAGTCCACTGTCGGGAAGCCGGCCAGCACGCCGGTATCGGCCTGCACCTTGATGCCCTTTTCCACGGCCGGAATATATTCCTTCGGGATCGAGCCGCCGACCACCTTGTTCTCGAATACGATGCCGCCGTTCCGCTCGGTCGGTTCGAACAGGATTTTCACTTCCGCGTATTGGCCAGAACCGCCGGTCTGCTTCTTGTGCGTGTAGGTCTCGGTGTGCGGCCGCGAGATGGTTTCGCGATACGCCACCTGCGGCGCGCCAATGTTGCAGTCGACGCCATACTCGCGGCGCAGCCGATCGATGATGATCTCGAGGTGCAACTCGCCCATGCCGGACAGAATGGTCTGGCCGGTTTCCTGATCGGTGCGCAACCGCAGCGAAGGGTCCTCGCCAGCCAGTTTCTGCAGACCAAGCGTCATTTTCTCAACCGCTTCCTTGGTGCGCGGCTCGACCGAGATGTCGATCACCGGCACCGGGAACGCCATCCGTTCCAGCACCACCTGGTCCTCTGCCGCGGCCAACGTGTCGCCGGTCCCGGTGTCCTTCAGCCCGACGAAAGCGGCGATGTCACCGGCCTCGACTTCCTTGATTTCCGCGCGCTTGTCGGCGTGCATCTGGAACATCCGTCCGATACGCTCGCGATGACCCTTGGTGGTGTTCATCACCGTGTCGCCCGACTTCAACATGCCGGCATAAACCCGCACAAAAGTCAGCGTGCCGTATTTGTCATTGATGATCTTGAACGCCAGACCGGCGAACGGCGCCTTCGGATCGGCTTTGATACGCCGGCGATCCGGATGCAGCGTCTCGTCCACGCCCTCGTCCAGCGCGACCGCAATGCCGGGCACGTCGATCGGGCTTGGCAGATAGTCGACCACCGCGTCGAGCAACGGCTGCACGCCCTTGTTTTTGAACGCGGTGCCACACAACACTGGCCGAAACTCTCCGGAGATGGTGCCCTTCTTGATGCAGGCCTTCAGCGTCGCGACCGAAACGTCGCCGTTTTCAAAATACTCTTCCATCGCCTTTTCATCGACCGACACGGCGGTATCAAGCAGAGTCTGCCGGTACTCGGCCGCCTTCGCAGCGAGCTCGGCCGGGATCGGCTCGTCGTGGTATTTCGCCCCGAGGTCACCGCCTTCCCAGATGATCGCCTTCATCTCGACCAGATCGACCACGCCGATGAATTTGTCTTCCTCACCAATCGGCAGTTGCAGCGGCAGCGCGACGATATCCAGCTTCTCCTTCAGCGTGTCGAACGCGCGGAAGAAGTCGGCACCGGTGCGGTCAAGCTTGTTGATGAAGATGATGCGCGGCACGTTGTAGCGGTCGGCGAGCCGCCAATTGGTCTCCGACTGCGGCTGCACGCCGGCCACGCCTTCGATGATGAAGATCGCGCCGTCCAGCACGCGCAGACTGCGATTGACCTCGATGTTGAAGTCGATGTGGCCGGGCGTATCGATGATGTTGATGCGGGTGTCTTTCCACTCACAGGTCACGGCGGCTGACGTGATGGTGATGCCGCGCTCGCGCTCCTGCTCCATGTAATCGGTCGTGGTGTTGCCGTCGTGCACCTCGCCGATCTTGTGGGATTCACCGGTGTAAAACAAAATCCGCTCGGTCGTCGTGGTTTTGCCCGCGTCGATGTGCGCGGTGATGCCGATGTTACGGATGCGAGCAAGCGGCGTGTCTGACACTTTAAGATCTCCATACACAAACGGGCGCTTCATGCGGTCTTTCCCCCGCGCGCCCGCATCGTTCCGGCGGCTCGAGTCCGAGCCGGCATATCTTGGCGGTCAAATGCTCTCGCACGCGCCATTTTGCAAGTGCGAAAGCAATGGAATGCGCATGATTGCCACGCTGTCTCACCAATTGTCATCGTTTGATACGATGTTCCGTGTATGATTTTGCCATGGATCTGCGAACCGCTCACGCTTTGGTGCGCTTCGGCATGGGTCCGACTGGCGCGGAGCCGCCGCCGGCCGACCCAACCGCATGGCTGCTAGGCCAGCTTCACCAGGCTGATTTTTCCGTCGATTTTTCCGGCAGCGTTCCGCCGCCATCCACCGAGGAAGGCCTTGCGGCACTGCGGACAGATCGTGATGCCAGAAAGGCCGCCCGCGAGGCGGATGCTGGGATGGCCACCGCGCAGCCGGTCCCCGGCCCAGGCGGACGGCTGACGAATTTTGGCCCCCCGAGGCCAGAGGCCGGCACGCAAGGGGACCCTGCCATGGCGGGCCAGCCGGATCCTGCCATGGCCGCCCGCCAGGTCGCGGTTGCCGGTTTGGCCCGCTCGCGCTCGCTGTATCGGGAGCAGGGACTGGCAGCAGTGGGCCGAGCCGTTGCGACGCGGACCCCGTTCCGCGAGCGCCTGGTGTGGTTCTGGACCAACCACTTCACCATCTCACTGCGCCATGGTGGCTGCGCCGCAGTTGCCGGAGCCTTCGTGCAGGAAGCCATCCGCCCACACGTCACCGGCCGGTTCGAGGACATGGTGCTGGCGGTCATGCGGCATCCGGCGATGCTGATTTATCTCGACAACGCCCAGTCGGTCGGACCGGACAGCATCGGCGGGCAGTTGTCGCATCGCGGGCTGAACGAAAATCTCGCGCGCGAGTGCATGGAATTGCACACGGTCACCCCGGCATCCGGCTACACCCAGGCTGATGTGACCGCGTTCGCCCGCATCCTGACCGGTTGGTCCATCGAGCTGAACAACGAACCGGCCGGTTTCCTGTTCCGCCCGCGCATCCACGAGCCCGGCGAACAAACCGTGATGGGCCGCACCTTCCCCGCGGGTGAGGCCGGCGGCATCGAAGCCTTGCGCTTCCTCGCCAATCATCCGGCGACGCATCGCTCGCTCGCCAGCAAACTGGTGTGCCATTTTGTCGCCGACACGCCGCCTCCGGCTGCGGTCCGCCACATCGAGGGCATTCTGCGCGATACCGGCGGCGATCTGGGTGCTGCGGCAGCAGGCCTTGTCCGGCTCGACGATGCCTGGACCCCTGGCACGAAAATCCGCACGCCGCTGGACCTGACGGTCGCCAGTTTCCGCGCATTGCAGGTGCCGATCGATCCCAGCCCGCCCTTCCTCGCCATTCTCGCCGGACTGGGCCAACCGCTCTGGAGCGCCCCTGCCCCCAACGGCTGGTCTGACGTGGCCGCCGACTGGGTCGCGCCGGAAGCCATGATGCGCCGCATCGACTGGGCTTTTGCTGTCTCCGGTCGGATCGGGCAGCGCGACCCGATGACGATTGCCGACACCTCGCTCGGCCCACTGCTGCGGCCCGAAACCCAAATGGCCATGGCGCATGCGGGATCACGGCGTGAGGCCATGACGTTGCTGCTGACGTCTCCCGAATTTCAGAGGCGATGATGGATCACCTCCCCGCTTCCTCGGCTTTGGCGGTTCCCCGGCGCGCCACGCTGCTAGGCCTCGCATCGGTGCTCACGCTTGGCCGGGTATCGCTTGCCGTAGCAGACGCGGCGACCGAGCAGCGTTTCGTCGTGGTGATCCTGCGCGGGGCGATGGATGGCCTGTCCGCGGTGGTTCCCTATGGCGATCCCGGCCTGACTGCTCTCCGGCCGGAACTGGTGCCACCGATGCCTGGCCAAAACCAGGGGCTGCTCGATCTCGGCGGCATGTTCGGATTGCACCCGGTGATGGCGCGATCGCATGCGCTGTACCAAGCGAACGAGTTGCTTGTGGTACACGCCGTCGCCGGCAACTACCGCGTGCGCAGCCATTTCGAGGCACAGGACTACCTGGAAAGCGGCGCCGATCATCGCATGACCAGCGGCTGGCTGAATCGAGCTGTGGCCGCAATGCCGGCACAAAGCCAGCCGCACGCACTGTCGCGCGCAATCGCCGTCGGGCCGTCGGTTCCATTGTTGCTCCGCGGGCCGCAACAGGTCGCCAACTGGGCGCCACACGGGTTTGCCGAACCGGACCAGGGGATTTATCGGCAGGTCATGAGCCTCAATCGGTCCGATCCGATTATCGGACCGGCGATCGCTGCGGGGTTGCGGGATCGCGGGTTCGGCGACGAGGTCATGGCCGCCGACAAAGATGGCGCGACCGGCCCAGTACCTGGCCCAGTACAAGGCGGCGGACGCTACGCGTTTGCTGCCCTGGCGAAAGCGGCGGGGGAGTTGTTGAAGGCGCCGGATGGACCACGGATTGCTGCAATGGACCTTGGCGGCTGGGATACCCACACCGCTCAGGTCCCTCGGCTAACGCAGGCGTTAACCCAACTCGACACCGGGATCGATGCGCTGCGGACCGCTCTGGGCGAGGCCTGGGGGCAAACCGTCGTGTTGGTGATGACGGAGTTCGGCCGCACCGCACGGATCAATGGCACCCGCGGCACCGACCATGGCACGGCGACGGTCGCCTTCGTGGCCGGTGGTGCAGTTGCAGGCGGACGGGTCGTGGCGAACTGGCCAGGCCTCGGTACCGGTCAGTTGTTCGAGAACCGCGATCTGGCGCCGACCACCGATCTACGGTCGGTGGCTCTGGGCGTTCTGGTCGGGCATCTGGGGCTGAACCCGACGGCGTTGGCCGCAGTGTTCCCGGGCGGCGAGCCCGCCCAACCGCTGCGCGGGTTGGTGCGAACCGCCTGAGATAGCGACGCCGCAATAGCCTGGGTCACGCCGCTGTGGACCCCGCAACGCGCCAATCAGGCGCGCCCAGGGTCAGCGATAATACCCCGGTGGCGGATAATAACCTGGCGGCGGTGGCGGCGGGTAATACCCCGGCTGCGGATAATACCCCGGCTGCGGATAATAGCCCGGCGGCGGAGGCGGCGGTTGCGGTGTAGTCGCGACGCCGCCAACTGCGCCCACTGCGCCACCAATCAGAGCGCCGGTTGCGGCACCTCGCCCACCACCTGCCAGGCCGCCGATCGCCGCACCGGTGCCGGCGCCCAGCAATGCGCCTCCGGCGGCCCGCTGGCCGGGATCGTAGGGATCAGTGCAAGCCGTCAGGCTCAACAGCGCGCCTAGTCCAAGTGCCACCGGCGTGATCAGACGTTTCATGCAACCTCCCAAAGATTTCGAGACGCGTGACTGTGGTCAACCGAGCACTGCCGTGCAACGGAAAAACCCCGGTAAGGTTTCCGCATGGCAGCCGTACCCCTACCAAAATGATACGCTTTGCCGAATTGCATATCGTTTGCATGAAACCGGACACGGTTCGTCAGGCGACACGGCGAGGGCGCAGCCGTCCGAGCGGGGTAACGCGACAGTCCGCGGAGGTGCACAACGCCCCGCCGGCCGTACCGGTGCGACAATCTGTGCGATAGCGGGATTTCCGCGTGCATGATGGATACGGTATCAATTCATTCGGCAAACAGGGCAATTCAATCGGCAAACAGGGCAATCGGTGCGCCTTTGGCCGGAGCGGGCGCGCGGAACAGCCCGCCCAACGTTGGGTGCTCGGCAAGGACCTCGGCGGATTTGCCTTCGCGTAGCGAGGTCATGTAAATGAAATCGTCGGCGAAGGCGGGCATCGTCGGGCCGGGCACGGGGAATGGCAGTTTCGTTAGCAATTGTCCGGCCGGCGAGAAACAATTGATGCACCCGGCAGACGGTCCGGCGGACCAATAATTGCCGTCCATGTCCGTCGCCGCGCCATCGGGACGGCCGTCCTCGTTGGTCAGCTTTGCAATCACCCGATGGTTGCGCATGCCGCCGGTGGAGGGCTCGAAATCCCAGGCCTCGATGATCGCTGACGTCGAATCGGAATGATACATGGTGCGCCCGTCGGACGACCAGGCAAGGCCATTGGACACGGCGTAGCCCTCGGATTTCTTCTCGATCCGGCCATCGGCGGTGACGCGATACAGCGCACCGAGCGGTCGCCGGGGAGAGTTCTCGTCCATACTGCCGACCCAGAACGCACCATCCGGCCCAACCTTGCCGTCGTTCATTCGGTTGCTGGCCGGTTCGGCGACGGCGGGCGTCAGGTCGGTAATCGCCTGTGTGCTCGGGTCGAACAGCACGACGCGATGGCGCAACGCAACCACCAGGCGGCCAGAGCGGCACAGGCCAAAACTGCCGACGACCTCAGGCAAAATCCAGCTTTCGCGGGCTCCGCTGTCCACCGCGAGTGCATTGATCTTTTTGCCGTTGATGTCGCAGAACAACAGCCGCCGGCTGGCGGCATCCCAGACCGGACATTCTGCGACGCCGCATCGCGAGTCCCAGACGAGTTCAAAAGTGCTCATGGCGTTCCCCCCCACCCGGCTTTGCCAGCCCCGTCACGATACGGGCGAGACGGACCGCCAGCAATGCGGTATGGCAGAGCACCTGCCAACCTGAGGGGAGGATTTTCGGATGACCGATCCGTTCGCACCGTATCAGGCGCTCGCGGATTTTCTGTTGCATGCGTTTGATGCAAACGAGGCCGGTGGCGCGCATGATGTGTCGCACATTGTGCGGGTTTGGCGGAATGCGACACATATCGTGCGGACCGAACCGGAATGCGACACCGAGATTCTGGTGGCGGCGGCAATCCTGCATGATTGCGTGGCGGTTGAGAAAAGTTCGCCGCAACGCCCGTTTGCCTCGCGACTGTCCGCTGCACGGGCTCGCGAAATCGTCGCGCCGCTGCAATGGTCGCCGGAGCGTGTGGATCGGTTGGCGCACGTAATCGAGACGCACAGTTTCTCAGCCGGCCTGGTTCCCGAAACGTTGGAGGCAAAGATTTTCCGGGACGCCGACCGGCTCGATGCGATCGGCGCCATCGGGGTCGCGCGGTGCTTTCATGTGAGCGGGAGAATGGATGGGGCATTGTATCATCTCGGCGATCCGGGCGCCGCGACGCGGCCACTGGATGACGGTGCCTACGCGTTGGACCATTTCGCTGTCAAACTGTTCAAAGTGGCCAAGGCGTTTCTGACCCCGGAGGGCAAACGTTTGGCTGCGGTGCGGACGCAACGCATGACGGAGTTCGTCACGGCATTTGGTGCCGAGATTGAGGGGGAATGACATGATCAACGCGGCGATCGTCGGCCTCGGCCGGTGGGGCAGAAACCTGGTCAACAGCACTTCCGGCAGCACAGCGCTGCACTTTACCACCGCAAACTCTCGCACCCGGCAAACCGCCGACTCGTACTGTCGAGAGAAATCCCTGACCTGGGCTGCAGATCTGGACCAAATCCTGAACGACCCGGCGATCGACGCGGTGGTATTCGCCACCCCGCACAGCCAGCATCCAGATCAGGTCCGTCGCGCCGCCGCTGCCGGCAAGCATGTGTTCGTGGAAAAGCCGTTCGCTTTGACGCTGGCCGAGGCCGATCAAATGCTCGAGGCTGTTGCCAAGGCCGGCATCGTTCTGGCGGTGGGATTCAATCGCCGATTCAGTCCATCGATGACCCGTCTACGCGATGCCGTACGCGGTGGCCGGCTTGGCACCATCGTTACCATCAGTGCTGAACAAACCGCCCTGCACGGTTTGACGCTGACCGAAGGCGCATGGCGTGTGCAGCCGACTGAATCGCCGGGCGGTGCCATGACCCCAATCGGCGTGCATCTGGTCGATGGCATGATCGACCTGCTCGGCCCGATCGACAGCGTGTTCGCCAGGGTCAACCGCCACGCCGCAACCCATGCCGACGACACGACCGATGTGCTGCTGACATTCAAAAATGGCGCAAGCGGTCACATCTTCTGCTCAACCGTTGCAACGCCGAATTATCGGATGGCGCTTTACGGGACCGGCGGGTTCGCTGAAATTCTCGGCCATCAGATGGGCACCTACCGGTTTACCGCCGCCTTGCACGGGGAGGCGTTCGGCGCCGCGGAGGCCGAGATTTTCGAAACCAAAGGCTTCAACATGTTGACCGCCGAACTTGAATCGTTTGCCGCGAGCATCGAAGCCGGGGATCCCTTCTCCACCCCGCTCGCCGACATCAGGCACGGCGTGGCAGCATTCGAAGCGATCGTGCGATCAGCGGAGTCCGGGCGGCCCGAGACGGTCGAATAAGCAATTTGCACGACGAGCCGAGCGATCAAACATCGACCTCCTCGACCGTCTTCGCGTGTTCCTGAATGAACTGGAACCGCAGTTCCGGCCGCCGCCCCATCAGACTTTCGACCAGATCGGCGGTGGCCGCGCGCTCCTCCGGCGCCGCCACCACTTTCAGCAGCGTGCGCTTTGCCGGATCCATCGTGGTTTCCCGGAGTTGCGCCGGAGGCATCTCGCCCAATCCTTTGAAGCGGCTGACCTCGACCTTGGCGCCGGCCTTGAACTCGGACTTCGACTTGCGCTGCAGGTCAGCGTCATCCATCGCGTAGACCGACTTCGCCCCCTGGGTCAGCCGGTACAGCGGCGGCTGCGCCAGATAGACGTGGCCGTGTCGCACCAGCTCCGGCAACTCGCGATAAAAGAACGTCATCAGCAATGAGGCGATGTGCGCGCCATCGACATCGGCGTCGGTCATGATGATCACGCGCCCATAGCGCAATTTCGTCCGGTCGAAGCGGTCGCCGACGCCGCAGCCCAAAGCCTCGATCAGATCGCGCAACTCCTGGTTCTGCCGAAGCTTGTCAGCCGAGGCCGACGCCACGTTCAAAATCTTGCCGCGCAACGGCAGGATCGCCTGAGTGTCACGATTGCGCGCCTGCTTGGCGGAGCCGCCGGCGCTGTCGCCCTCGACCAGAAAAATTTCCGTCTCGGCGGCATTTTCCCTGGTGCAGTCGGTCAGTTTGCCAGGCAGCCGCAACCGCCGCGTGGCGGACTTTCGCGGCGTATCCTTGGCTTCCTTGCGGCGGATGCGTTCCTCTGCCCGTTCGATGACGAAGGCCAACAAGTTATCGGCAGACGCCGGGTCGGCCGCCAGCCAATGATCGAACCGATCGCGCAACGCGGTTTCGGTCAACCGGGTCGCCTCGGAGTTGGTCAGTTTCTCTTTCGTCTGACCCTGGAACTGCGGCTCGCGGATGAACAGCGAGAGTTTCGCCGCAATCGGATCGAGCGCGTCATCCGCGGTGATCTGCGCCGCCCGCTTGTTGCCGCGCTGTTCGCCCCAGGCGCGCAAGCCTTTAACCAGTGCGGCGCGGAAGCCGGTTTCGTGGGTGCCGCCGAGTGGCGTCGGGACCGTGTTGCAATAGGAATGGAGAAACCCTTCGCCTTCATCCAGCCAGGTCACGGCCCATTCGACCTTGCCGGTGGCTTCGCCGGGCAGTGCGGCCTCGCCGGACCAGATTTGCGGCAGGACGCGTGGCTGCTCGCCAATATCGGCTTCCAGGCTGTCGCGCAGTCCACCGGGGAAATGCAGCACCGCCTCGGCGGGAATGTCCTCCTTCAGGCCCTTGAGCAAGGCCGCATCGCAGGACCAGCGGATTTCCACGCCGCGGAACAAATAGGCCTTGGAACGGCAGAGTTTATACAACCGCGCCGGCTGGAACCGCGGATTGGGAAACACCGTGGCATCGGGCTGGAAGCGGATCGAGGTGCCACGCCGGTTGTGCACCGGTCCGGCATTGATCAGCTTCGTGACCGGCTCGCCACGGGCGAAATTTTGCTTCCAGAGGGTGCGGTCGCGGGCAACCTCGACCTCCATCGCTTCAGACAAAGCGTTGACCACCGAGCTGCCCACCCCGTGCAGGCCGCCGGATGTCGCATAAGCCTTGCCGCCGAATTTGCCGCCGGAATGGAGCGTGGTAAGAATGACCTGCAACGCACTGAGATTTTTGAACTTCGGATGGGGGTCGACCGGGATGCCGCGCCCATTATCGCGGACCGTCAGGAAACCGCTGGCCTCCAGATACACCTCGATGAAGCTGGCGTGGCCAGCCACCGCCTCATCCATCGCGTTATCCAGGATTTCCGCGGCGAGGTGATGCAGTGCGGTCTCATCGGTGCCGCCGATATACATGCCGGGCCGCCGCCGAACCGGTTCAAGCCCTTCCAGAACCTCGATATCCTTGGCGGAATAATCATCGGCGGGCGGCGCCGGAACCGTCTTCCCGCGTTTTCCCGCTGCTGCCTTCCCGCTTGTGCCAAACAGATCGTTCATGGTGTGTTCCCGTCGCGAGCCCGCACCCTAGCCGGACCTGACGAGTCAGAGCAACCCGAACCAGCGGACGGGCCAAGGCAATCGGGGGAACCTGAGAAGTCCAAGGGCGTCGCCCTCCAACCCACCAGGCGGCATCGGTCCGCTCTTCGCGGCCCCAATCCTCCTGGACCTCCGGCCCGCGCGACAAGCGCGAGGGCAGTCGCCGGGCGAGGCCCTTTGCAATCTGTCCATTGGTTGGGTGTAGGAGGAGGGCTCACCGTGGCCGATCGAGATCCGTGTAAGCCCTTCTCCTACGCCCAACCAAATCAATGGTTCCAAGGGCCATTGCCCTTGGTGGGGATCCAAGGGGCAAAGCTCCTTGGTTGGGGTCCGGGGCGGAAGCCCCGCCCAGTTTGTGGCTTGACGGACTCGGGCGTTTCCCATCCAGTGGCGGGGCAATCTTCCAACCCCATTTTCATCAGGTGCCGGCATGTCTGGCTTGTCGGTTGTTCGCGCGACCTTCCTCGCGCTTTGTTTGCTTGCCTCCAGTTTGGCCGCCTCTGTTGCAGGTGCGGCGGACGCTCCCCCCGGCAGCGATCCCGTCCGTGTCGAGACCGGACCTTCGACCGGGATTACGGTGCGGCTTGGCGAGGACCTCGCGAGCCTCATGGATGACGGCACAGCGCGCCGCGTCATCCCTGTGGTGGGCCGCGGCGGCGTGCAGAACATCGCCGATCTTCTGGCAGGGCGCGGCGTCGACATGGCGTTCGTGCAACTGGACGCGCTGGATTACGCGCAGACGCAGAAACTGTTTCCCAACCTGGAGACCAGGATCAGTTACGTCGCCAAGCTGAACTACGTCGAATTCCACCTGCTGGCGCGGCCGGATATCTCCAACATCAACAGCCTGACGGGCCAGGTGGTCGACGTCGGACCGGCCACCGGCAGTACCGCCATCACGACTGCGAGATTGTTCAGGCTGTTGAAAATATCGATGATTCCGAGCAACGACGAACCGGCACTCGCAATTACCAGGCTACGCCGCGGCGAAATTGCTGCGGTTGCGTTCGTCGGTGGCAAGCCGGCACCGCTGCTGCGGCTGGCCAACACCGAAGGGTTGCATTTGCTGCCGATCCCACTGACCACGGACGTCGTCGCTGCTTATGTTCCCAGCCGGTTGAGTGCAACGGACTACCCGGGTCTGGTGCCGCACGACGCGCCGGTCGACACCGTCGCCGTCGCCACCGGCCTGTTCGTTGGACCGGTGCCGACCGGATCGGACCAATATCGCAAGCTGGCCAACGTGGTCGATACGTTCTTCACTCAGTTTCAGACATTGCTGGCGCCCGGCCATGATCAGAAATGGGCCGAGGTCAACCTGTCCAGCCAAATTCCGGGGTGGCAACGATTCCCCGCCGCCGACGACTGGCTCAGACGCAATGCTGCGATTTCTGACGGCGAGGACCTGCGCACGATCTTCATGAAGTTCCTCGACGAGCGGGCGAAGGTCACCGGCGGACAGCAATTGTCACAGGAGCAAAAGGCTGCCCTGTTCGACCAGTTCCGGCGCTGGCAAACCGGCCAGGGCGCGCAGAACAATTGACCGGTCCGGTTGGCCGCTAACGCAGTGTGTCGGGCCCGGAACCCGTTTCGGGCTGGCAATCGCGCTGTGCAATTGACCAGCGTTACGGTGGACCGGCGTTTACGGTCCGCTCAGTCGGTCTCCCCGCTGGCCGACGCCTGCAATTGAGCCCGCTCGAGCAATGCAACGGCGGTCGTCACCCGGTCGTACTGCGCCGCCAGACGCTGCTTGATACGCCCGATGCGCGCCACAGTACCGGCGATTTGTCTGGGAAACTCTGCAGCAGCGGCCACCAGTTCCACGTCCGTCATGGCGAGAAAAAGCTCGACCATGCGAAACGCGGCAAAGTCGTCGTCGGCCTGTAATCGCCATTCGGCAAGCGTTTTCGGGGTGCATGTCGGCTCGCGATCCACCTGATCGATCTTATCGGCGGCCGGCAGCGGATTGTCATTCGACCCTGAAGCCGCGATCTGCGGCCGCGCCGCCCCTGCCACACGAGCCTGGGCCTCGCGAGCCTGGGCCACGCGAGCCTGGGCCACACGAGCCTGGGCCACGCGAGCCGGGGCCACCGGAACCGGGGCCACCGGAACCGGGGCCGAACCCTGGCTCGCCAGTTCGCCGCCGGCGTTCATCGTTTCCATCAGCGGTGCCAGACAGGCCCGCAATGTCGCGTCTTCGATGTTCGGCAACTCGGGTGGCTTCTTGTTCACGGCCTGCCTTGAGCTTCCAGGCGATCAAGCAATGTGCGCGCCTCTGGATCCCCGAGTGCTGCTGCCTTGCGGTACCAGGCTTCCGCGGCGGCCGGATCAGGCCGTATCCCGTGCGTGTCCGCCCGCAGCAAAAAGTCGAGGTCGTAAGTCTTACCAGCCGAGGTGGCGGCGGTTGCCGAGCCCATCGCGGCGGCGCGCTCGTACAGCAGGCGGGCCGCAATGATGTCGCCCATGGCGACCGCGGCATCCCCGCGCTGCGTCAACAGCCCAATCATTGCCTGTGAGGGCACTGCAGGTTGCAGTCGTGCTGGCGCCGCGGCAGACGCCGGGGCCGGTTCCGATCCTGCCGCGGGGGTTTGTGCGGGGGTCACGTACTGCGCTGGCGCCGGAGGTGCCGCCTGCGCCGGGTCCGATGGCGGGCCCGAGATCGACGTTGTCGGTGATCCCGGCGACGACGCCACTGGTTGCGACGAAGGCGCCGACGGCACCGCCGCGGACGGCATCGACTGTGAGCCCGGCGTTGACGGTGGCACTGCCGTCACGGCAGACCCCGTGTCGGAGCGAACGGTGGTCCCCGCCTCGATCGGCGGGTCGATCGGTGCCGGCAGCTCAAACAGCCAGGACATGCAAGCCACGATGAATGCCGAAGCAAGCCCAGAGAGCAAAACGACGCTCCAGCGCACACGCGCAGGAGGCAAAACCGGTCTTCGCATGACCAATTGCGTTGAGCCGCCCGGCTGCACAACGACCTCCCTGGCGGGCCCGGCCCGTGCGATCAGGCGGGGGCCCGCATGCTGGCGAACCGTACCCTCCGCCCTGGCGCCCACCGGCGATCGATCCGCTCCCGCCGGTGGGCCCGCCAATATCGGACGGACCGACGATGCGGTGGCCAGCATCGGCGCACCAGCCGGTGGCGGGCCAGGCTGATCCGAAAGGGCGACTGTGAGGTGCCATCCTTCTCGCGGCAAGATCCCGGGCGTCATCGGCGCAAACTGATCTGCCGGCAGCGGCGCATGGTCGTGTGGCTGCGGCTCGGACGTCAACCGATCCGGACCAGCTTCCGGTGGTGCCGGCCAGTCTTCCGGCAACATCTCCGAGGCGGCTGCGACCGGGTGGACCGGTACGAGGCTCGGTGGCGACCAATGTTCCGGCAGCAGGTCCGACGCTGCCGGGGCCGGATTGGCCGATTCGGCAGGCCGTGGCGGTGACCCGTTATCCGGCATCCCCCCAGGCGCAAACGAGACCGGGTGAAGCGGCACAGAGGGAGGCGCCGTCAATCCGCGCCCGACCGGCCTCTCCAGGCCAAATCCGGCCGGATCAGCCGGTACGGCAGCAGGCGGCAGCGGCCCATGTTCCGGCTCTGGCGCCGGTGACGATGACGGTGGCGATGACGCCGGATGCGACGGCCTGGTAGCCAGTGATGCCGGACGATCTGCGGCAGCCGCCGCAGAGAGCGGCGTGGTAGGATCATCCACGACGTCGACAGCTGGCGGGCTAAAATCGGTTGGGATTGCCGACTCCAAATTTTCTGGGTGAGCCGGATTTGCGGCCGCTGACGGAGGTTGGTCCGCGGGTGGTGTCTCCGGCACCACCGATGCCGGATCAACCGGTCGGGCCGCCGGAGGCGATGACCGCCCCGGCAGCACCTCCAACGCAAGTGGCTCCAGAAGCGCGCGAAACGCAACGTCGTCCAGATCCTCCCGGGAGGTCATGTCAGCGCTCATGCGACTGTTTGAACGTCCTGGAGATAGGGCCAGGAGCCGCGCGCCGTCGCCGCCGTGCCCTCCGCGGCGAGTGGTTCCGGGCGCGCCACCGGCGGAAGCTGAAGGCCAATGATACCCAGTACCTCATCAACCAGGCTGGCGACGTTGGCTGCCGCCTGCTCGCCGCCGTCCTGCCGCCATGGCGGCTTGCCGGTGTAGGTCATCGACTGGAACGCAGCACGCTGCACCAGTTCGACAGGCAGCAGCGGTAATCCGGCGCGCACGAACTGCGCTCGCGAGTGATCTGCAACCCGCTGGCGCAACACCGGAGTCCGCGACAGCACCACGCGGTGGGCAATGTCGCGACCTACAAGGTCGGCCGCCTTGCGGACAACGCCCACCGTCTTGACCGCCTCGACCACGTCGAACCGGGACGGTTGCGCCGGCACCAGCACAAGGTCCGATTTGCCCGCGGCATACAGCATGGCCTGATTGGCCGTGCCCTCAAGGTCGATCACCACCAGATCCGCTTCCGCCTGAGCCCGCCGTAAATCCGTCAGCAGTCGCTCGCTGTCGCTCTCGACGCAGGTGATCAGACGGTCTTTGGTAAGGTGCAGAACCTGTGCGAGCGTACGGTTTGGATCGGCATCGATGCAGGTGACGCGGCCGCGCCAGATTGCGGCCGAAGACCCGGCCGGCAAAGCACCGGGCGCCGGAGCCCCCACCGACGTTGCATGCGCCAGACGCCGTGCCACTTCCGTCGCGAGCACGTAAGCGAGGGTCGTCTTGCCTACGCCGCCTTTGGTGGAGGCCAACGACACGATCGGAATTTTTCGTTCCTGTGCGGTCGCCTGAGACATTAAATCCTCCACTCGGGGTATTCCCCGCTCCTTGCATCCTCCATTTGGGGCATCCTCCAATCCGGGCATTCTCCGCTCCGCCGCGTTGCAGGTCCAGAGGTGCCCGTCGGCATTCCGAGGCATCCCTGATTAAACTACCGCTTACGATTCGCACACAATCCGATAATTACGAGTCACGTATAAACCGGTGGGAAGTCGCGGCAACCTTGTTGATCCGCAATGCGTCACACGGTGGAGAATTCAGGTGCCTTCCGATCCGCTGCACACCCCCCACTCGCAAACCCTGCAGTGCAATCTCTGCGCGCAAAACACCAGGATTGCCAAGCGGAAATGTGGCCTGACCGGAAGGTCGTTTCGATTTGCACAATTGCCGGTAGCGGTTTGCGTGGCGACACAACGCAGCCAGCCAAACGCTGCATCGGCGACCTGCGAGCCCGGGTGGTTGCGCCCTCACGGCGCAGCGCATTGACCGCACCAACCGCGGAATTTTGATAGCGAGGGAGCCCAACTGCTCCGCCAAAGTCATACCGACAGCCGGCGCCCAGCCAGGTTCTTTTGAGGACGATGGTATGCAGCATTGTCCGGTTAAGCGGGGCGTCGTTTTAAGTTCGTGCACCATCGAACCCTGCCTTGGCGCCGGATTGCCTCGGAATTTAAGTTTATCAATCATCGGCGGTCTCGCCGGATCCCTCGAAACGGGCCGCCAAGGCGCGCATGAAGGTTGCGACGGCATCCAGCACGGCCTCGGCCTCGGCTTCGGTGTATTTGTCGGCGGGCAGCAGGCCGGCCCCTCGCCAGCTACGGCGCACCCGCGCCAAGGCTTCGATGAGATCCTCCTGATGTCCCGCCGCGGCACGCACCGCCGCGATCGCCCGCGACCACGTCAGCTCGGTCAGTGGTGGCGTGCCCAGAAGCTGCGCGACGCCGTCGAGCCCATGACGCATCACCTTCATGGCGTGCAGCACCGCAGCGGTCGGACGCCGCAATGCCAGGCAATAGACCGCTTCCTCGATATCGTAAATCGCCGCGGGAAAATGCAGCTCGACCAGAGGACCGAACGGTGGCTCGCCGTCGGGTGGGCCAGTCATGTTCGGCAAAGTAACGTTCCGGGTCAGCGCGAGTTCGTCCCGCAATCGCGCCTGGATTTCCGCCAGCGCAGCGGCGAACCCGGCCATGGTGACCGCACCCGACCTCGCCTGCACGATTAGCCGGTTGAGCGAACCGGCAGTAAAGTTCGCATGCAACACAACCAGAAGTGGGGTCAGCGCGCTGAGCTGATCCAGCACGAGGTGCGGCACAATGCGTGCGCCACGGTCACCTGCACCCGTGGCGGCAATGGCGGAGCGAAGTTGTGCGGTAAACCGTGACCATGCCAGCACTTTGGTCAGCAGACTATCCGCTGGAACCGTCGCATCGGGAGCGGCGTCGATCGAATCCGTCATCCGCGCCAGCGCAGCGTCCGCGGGGGTCTCCGACGTCAACGCTGACTCTCCCTGCTGCGCTGCGCGCTCCCGGTACAGCACGGCAGCGGCCGCCTCATTGTCGGGGCGGCGGCTGAGTTCGATACCGTCAGCGTCGATGACGTGCCGCCAGGCCTCCTGGTCCTGATCGATGGTCACGACGGCGAGCTCGTCGCCCTCACCTTCCGGCCAGGAATCCAGCACCGTTCGCGACTCATAAGTTTCCGCGTAGGTCATCCAGCGGCGCTGGTCAGCATTGGCGGCAGCGGTTTGGCCAGGCGTGTACGGCGTGATCTGCACGCCGGTGCCGTCCAGCCGTATCATCACCAGGTTCGGACGTTCGCGCTCGCGTGCAATGACGCAGACCCCGCGGTCATCCAGCCTCGTCTCGAGCCGAACGAGATCCCCGGATCGGATTGCCTCCGCCACGGCTGCCTCAAGGTCTGGTGGCGGCGCGAGCGGCCCGGCATCGCGCGGGAAGTCGGCGGCAAGCACATAGGGGATGCCGCCATGCCAGCCGACACCGCAACCGACCTCAATTCCGTCGCTCCGGCGGGCGTGAATGATGCCGCTGAGACCAATGAGATCTTCGAATAAAGTCGGTGTTCGCCGATCGAGGATGACCGCACCGTCGCCAAGGTAAGCGTGCACGGCGGCGTCCTCGCCGGCGAAGGCATCGGCATCCACCGCTTCCGTTGGCGGCGCGACGCCGGTCTGGTCTTCGGCAGGCAGTCTGAGCAACCTTCCATCGCGCCCCGCTCGGTAACGCTGCACGCGTGTTGCGGCACCGGTGAATTCGACACGCGCGACGTTGCCGTAGTATGGCCCTTCGGCTGCGCCACGCCGCCGCTCCAGCACGCCCTCTTGCACGAGGCCCAGGGCGTCGAGCTGCTCGCGGATCACCAGGACTGATACGGACAACCGTTCCGGGCCCGCGAGATCGCGCTCGACCAGCCAGCGTTCGAACGCGGCTTCATCCTGCCGGCCTGGCTGGCCCGGCAGTTCATAGCCACCGAGGTCAGACTTGCCGGGTTGGGTCGTCGCGCGCCAGACGACGTAACAGTTCGGTGTGGGTGCCAGACCTTTCTGGGCTGCGAGCCGTGTCCTGAGCCTCGCCGGCGACCAAATGGTGTTTTCGCCCGAGTTGCTCATGACACGAGGATCTTATGGCTCCTGCCCATCGAATGCGGATTCGGGTCAAATTCTCTCATTTATTTCACCGTGACAAGTCCAAATATAAATACGAATTCCTGGCTCAAGATGCTTTTTAGCACGGTCTGGCCGGCATCGCACCTATAAGCTGAGACGAAACAACCAAATCTATCTTGAGCCGATAATCGAACTTACCACTTTGAAACCGGTCCTCAAGAGGCGTCCGCCTGCCCGGTCGCCACGCGGGTCGTGGGCGGAACGCAGCGGCGGCTTCGATGGCTCGTTGCGCCCAGGGATGCACGGGGACGCCGAGCTTCAAACCCGCCAGGCGACGTTGGTCCGCTCTTCGCGGCCCAATCCACCTGGAGCGCCGCCAAATGGCGAATCCCTTTGCAACCTGTTCATTGGGTGAGTGTGGCAGGAGGGCGGACCAGACCTTAAGGGGTCGCGATTGGCCCTCCTGCCACACTCACCAGAAATGCTTCGGTCCAGATTGCCCCTGAACGCGGGTGCCACTGTCCAGGGTCAGTTTCAGGATCAAGCCTCGAAGCGAACCAATGCGCCCCTGATGCGGTCAATCCGCTTCGCGGCTCAACGGGTGAAACGCCCGGTGCCGCCTCGACTCAGAGAAACTCGCTCGCCAATGCGCTCCATTCCTCTGCCAGCGCACATGTCGCCGGCGGCCGTCCGGCGCGGCTATACCAACCGCGTGCATTGGACAGATCGCCTTCGACGCGATGCAAATAGGCGTGCACGATCGCCCCGTTCGGCGTGTGATCCTGCTGCGCGCAGGCATGCGCGCGCTGCCAGTCGCCCTTCGCCTCCCACCACAAGGTCTGCAGCGGCAGGCTCAGACCGGCAGGCGGCTCAGCCGACCCGGTCGAGGCGCGAAATTCGCTAAGGTCCATGTCAGGCGGCCTCCTTCCTCAATAGCAAACGTTGCATCTTGCGTACTGCGCTGTCCGGCGTGGTGAGCACGGTCCGTCCACTCGCCGTTGCCACAGCCTTCTCGGCACGCGACAGGCTGAACTGACCAAGTGCAATGACATCGACCTCGGGCAGCGCAGCGGCGGCGCGTGCGGCAGCCTGATCGTGGCCCACCGGATCACCCCTGTCCATCGCCGCAAGCGCCCCCTCGGCGAGACACGGCAACACCGTAAGTCCGGGCGCGACAGCAGCGAATTCCGCCGGCATCGAGGCCAGCATCGGCGCAAACGTGGCAAGCAAAGCGACCCGTCCGGTCGGTCCCGCGAGCGCCACCGCCGCTTCGATCATCGCCTCGTTCGGCTTCAACACCGGCAAGGGCGCGAGGTCGCGTGCGCAGGCCTCGATACAGGGACCAAACGCCGAACAGGTGAACAGAATGCCATCCGCGCCACAGCCAGCGGCATAGCGAGCAAGCGTAAGGAAACGCTGCTGCATCGCAGGTGCCAGCGCACCATCCCGGGCGAGATCGGCAGACAGCGAATCATCCAGCAGATTGGCCAGCGACGCCTCCGGCCACAGCCGGCCAAACGCCTCCTCGATTGCGGGGATCGAGTGTTTCAACGCGTGGATCAACGCAATGCGCATGCAGTTGTTTCCTCAGCGTGCTCGAGGGGATTGTCCCGATGGCTCAGGCCATCGCGATGCTGCCGGGCATGGCAGCGTGGGGCAAGAGCGGGAGCGAACGAGGTAGATCGTCAACAACCGCGTTAATCACGCGTTTGCATGCACGATCGACGTCTGTCTGCGGACACGCGACGGGAAACTGCCTGTCCCGCAAAACCGACATGTGCGTGTAACGACTTCACGCACAAACTGCCAGGAATTGCGTTGATGAACGGCAGCCCGCGTGCCGCGATCGAATTGGTCCGCCGGTCGTCGCCCGGGACATTTGGAGACCCTGCAATGGACCGGCCGTCCACCACCGGCACACAGTCAGCTGATGCCAGAGCGGTGTTCGATTACGATGGCAAGCTGTCCGAACTGTCCGGCATCTTTCTGGTCAATCTCGTCCTGACAATCATCACCTTTGGCATTTTTCATTTTTGGGCGATCACGCGGACGCGCCGCTATCTATGGTCCCATATGCGTTTTGAGGGCACGCCGTTCCGCTATACCGGCAAGGGGAAGGAGCTGTTTCAGGGTTGCTTGCTGGCGGTGCTGATCCTGGTGCTGCTGTTCGCCAGTGCAGCGGTGGGGGAGCACCTGCTGATGAAGTCGAACCCGGCCCGCGCGCCGCTTCCCTACGTCACTGCGACAGTGGGGATGTTTGTCTTGTTCGGCGCCACGCGTTTCGCCGCGCTGCGATACCGGTTGAGCCACACTGAATGGCGCGGCGTAAGCGGCGGCCTGGACGGCACCGCATTGCGCTACGCTGCGAACTGGATGATTTATCTGCTGCTATGCGTGGTAACTCTGGCCCAGGCGGTGCCTTGGATGCAGGTCAGCCTCGCACGATGGCGGATCGACGCCAGCCACTTTGGTTCGGCAGAGTTCCGTTGTGAGGGACGCGGGCGGCAGCTTTATTTGTCATGGCTGGCCATGATCTTCGGCCACATTGTGCTGGTTGGCGTGATTGCGGCGATTGTCGCCGGGTTCGAAGGGCCCTGGCTGGTGCACGTACTCCTAGGCAGATCAAAAAGCCCAATAGCGCACGTCGCGGCTTTTCGGATGGCGCCCGCCATCGTCGGTGGTCTGGCTATCATCGTCGGTTCGGGAATGCTTGCGGCGTCGTACCAGGCCAAACGCGTATGTCTGATCCTGGGCAACACCACCGCGCTCGTGCGCGGCCAGTTCAGGAACGAAACACTGCGGTTTGGCACGACGGCAGAGGTGGACAGTCTGTCATGGCTGGTGTTCACGAACGTGGCGATTTTGGTGCTGACCCTCGGTCTCGGCATGCCCGTCGTGTTGCACCGCAATGCAAGTTTCAAGGCCCGGACAACCTGTGCGATCGGTACGTTTGATGCCAATACGCTGGTGCGGGCAACCTTGACGTCAGCGACTCTCAGCAATGGCAATCTGCAAACCCTGGATCCCGGAATCGTTTAGATGATGTAATGACATGGCCCTGCGCAACGTGCAGGCTGCGCCGCGCTGCATTGCGGACCGAGGCGACAGGCCAGCTTCAGTCTGGAAAACTGGTTTCACCCAATCGGTGTCGGATGGACTATCATCGTCACATGCGCTTCACCGTCTCGATTCTGCTTATCCTGGGCTTGACCGGTCCGCTCGCTGCGCAACCGCAGCAAAATCCGTTGGCTTACGTGCAGGCCGGGCAGTGGACCGAAGCGCGGGCAGTTGCGGCGCAATCCAGCGATCCAGTGGCCGTGAAGCTCATTGACTATCTTCGTATGCTGACACCGAACGCCGCCGGCGCGGCTGAGATCGACGCATTCATGCGGCAAAATCCTGACTGGCCACTGCCGGGGCTGCTGGCACGCCGGCGCCAGGAAGCAATCGCAACCGAACCCGATGACGCAACGCTTGGCGTGCTTTGCACGGAGCCGGAGCCCGAGCCGACACCTGCCGTCACGCACGGTTTCACTGCCCCTCCCCCGATGCCGGCTCGCGGGGCGGCGATGTTGCGTTGTGCCGAGGCACTGGCCGATCTTGGCCACGGCAAGGAGGCCGAGGCGCTTGCCCGCGAGGCCTGGGTCTCAGCCATTTCCGATCCCACCTCCGAGGCAGCGTTCATCCAACGTTTCCCCGGTTTGATTTCTGCCGCCGATCAATGGGCGCGGTTCCAACGGATGGCATGGGACGACGCCGGCGGCGCGCAACGTCAGATCGCCCGGCTCGATCCGGCGCATATCCCGTTGGCCGAAGCGCGGTTGGGGCTGAAGGCGAATATCGTCGGACCCACCGCTCGTCCGGATGAGGACCCGGGTGCGATGCTCGATCTCGCGCGGGCGTATCGGAAGCTCGGCCAGGATCAGGCCGCGGTGGCATTGTGGCGTTCGGCGGGCGCGGCGGCGCAAAAGGCAGCGCCGGATCATCTGCCCGCGTTCTGGGCGGAGCGGCAGTATCTCGCGCATCAATTGTTGCGGGATGGCGATGCCCAGGGTGCGTATGACGTGGTCGCAGCGCATGGCCAAACCGAGCCGGAGTTTGTGGCGGAGGCAGAGTTTCTCGCCGGGTTCATCGCTTTGCGCAGGCTCAACAATCCGGCAGTCGCGATGCGGCATTTCAATACACTGGCCGCCACATCGCATGCGGTTCTGACCCAGTCGCGAGCGGATTACTGGTTGGGGCGAACCCAGGCGGCGATGGGTCGCAATCCCATTGAGGATTATCTGGCTGCGGCCACCTGGCCGACGACGTTCTATGGGCAGATTGCCTACCGCGCTGCCGGCCAAACTGACGCGGCCCTGGTGGCCAAATTGCGGATCGCGCCGACGCCTGCATCCGGTTTGGAAAACACCCCGGCAACGATGGAGTTGGCACACGCCGCCGTTCAACTGATTTCCTGGGGTGATCCGCGGCACGCGCGGCCATTTCTGTTGCGCATGGACGAACTCGCCCACACACCCGCCGCCCGCGTCGCGATCGCCAATTACGCTGACGCCCTCGCGCTGCCCGACGTGGCCGTCATCGTGGTCAGGCGGCTCGGCCGCGACGGGATCATGCCGCCCCTGCAAGGCTGGCCGGTCGCGGTCGATCCGCCGCCGATACCCGAGCCAGCCGTTTCGCTCGCGATCATGCGCCAGGAGAGTAATTTCGATATCGGCAGCATCAGTCCGTCGGGCGCGCGCGGACTGATGCAGTTGATGCCGGCGACGGCGCGGCTGGTGGCGCATCGCCTCGGTGAGCCGACCTCGAACGAGCTGCTGACCACCGATCCTGGGCATAACATGCGGGTGGGAACTGCATATTTGCAGGAGCTGCTGGAGCAGTTCGGCAATTACGTGCCACTCGCAGCCGCCGGCTATAACGCTGGGCCGAACCGGGTGATCCAATGGCTGGCTGAGTATGGCGATCCGCGTGTCGGCAACCAGAGCATGATCGACTGGATCGAAATGATACCGTACAACGAAACGCGGAATTACGTGCAGCGCGTGTTAGAGAATGTGGTTGTCTATCAGGCGCGGTTGGACGGGACGCTGCCGCCGACGATGGCTCAATGGACCCGTTGATCCGAACGATTGCCGCCTGGGACGGGCTGTCGTTGTGTGTGCGGATCTGGGACGGCGGGCACCGGTTGCGTCCGGTTTTGTGCCTGCCCGGGTTGGTGCGGACTGGCGCGGATTTCGATACGGTCGCGCCATTGTTCTGTGACGGACGCACCGTCGTTGCGCTGGATTTCGCAGGGCGCGGCGGCTCCGGCCGGTCGTCGGATGTTTCGCGTTACGCGCCGGAAGCCTGTTTGCGCGATGTGCTGGATGTTTGCGCGGCGCTGCATTTGCATCATGTCACGATTATCGGCACCAGCTTTGGCGGTTTGCTGGCGATGGGGCTGGCGGCGGCCCGGCCGGCATTGGTTCGCGGCGTGGTGTTGAACGATGTCGGTCCGGATATCGGCAGCGCCGGGGCAGAGTTCGTGCGCGATTTCGTTGCGTCGGATCCGGCGTTGCCGAGCCTCGAAGCTTGCGTCGCGTTTCTGAAGCAGCGGCTACCGCCACTGTCGTTGTCGTCCGAAAACGATTGGCGGACCATGGCGGAATTGACCTATGAGGCAGGCCGGGATGGGCGGTTTCATCCGGTGTGGGACACCGCAATAGCTCGGCTGCTGCGCCGGCCGCCGCCGGACTTGTGGCCACTGTTCGGAGCGTTGGCACACGTGCCGGTGCTGCTGGTGCACGGCGCGATCAGCACGATACTGCTGCCCGAGACGGTTGCGGCGATGCAGGAGCGTCGGCCAGATATGTCGGTCGTGACGGTGCCCGGTGTCGGCCACGCTCCGATCCTGACGGAGCCGATGGTGAGAGATCGTCTGGGCGCCTTCATTGCCGGTTTGGATTAATCTCCACCCTCTGGCGTCTGCGCCCGGAATGATCGACCATTCGCTGGCGCAACCCGGATCTCCCATATGACTCCCACGCAATGGATCGCGATGACTCCCACGCAATGGATCGCGAGCGGCGGCGGCATCGGCCGCGCGCCGTTTGCCCCCGGCACCGTCGCCTCGCTTGCCGCCGTGCTGATCGGAGCACTGGCGCTTTGGATCGATCACCGTCTGCTCACCCTGCTGGCCATCTTCACCTGCGTCATCGGCACCTGGGCGGTCCACGAGACCGGCGAACAAGGCGATCCAGGCTGGATTGTCATCGACGAGTTCGCCGGCCAGTGGATTGCCATGCTCGGTCTGGGCCGGGTCAGCGTGTACGGCCTGATTGCCGCTTTCGTGCTGTTCCGCTTGTTTGACATCGTCAAATTCGGCCCGGTGGGATGGGCCGACCGGAAGGATGGGGCCATCGGAGTGATGGCTGACGATGTCGTGGCGGGCCTGATCGCGGCGGCCATACTGTTTCTCGCGGGTATCCTGTTCCCCACACTCATTCCGTAACCTACGGTTGCTTGAACTCCTCGTCACTCCCGCGCAAACTGGCGTTAATGCCTCGGGACCTGATCGCCACGGACCGTCAACGTCCTGCCAAAGATCGGCAGGCGTCTGGGCGTGCCTTGAGGAAAAATATCCCACGCGGTGTCCATGCGGCCTGGACCAGGCCGACCGATCGTGCCGATCCGGTAACGGCTCTGGTCGAGAATTTGCGTCAGGACATCTCGCATTTGCTGCCGATTCGCTACGATCGCATGAGTGCATCGCCAGCAACGTTCTTACGTGGCGCGGCAAGTATCATGGCGGCCGATCTCGCACACACACCCGCAAGTGGCCTTTGGGTGCAGGCGTGCGGTGACTGCCATCTGCATAATTTTGGCACCTTTGCGACTCCCGAAGGCACGCCGATCTTCGACATCAATGATTTCGACGAAACCTTGCCCGCACCGTTCGAGTGGGACCTGAAGCGCCTCGCCACCAGCTTCGTGCTGGAAGCAAAAACCCGCGGCCTTTCGGCGCGGATCGGGCGTCAACTCGCCCGCACGGCGGTGTTGGCCTATCGCGTTCACATGCGCTCGCTGATCCAGGTGCCACCACTCGAGTTGTGGCGCGCCAGGGTCAACCTGATGGAAGTGATCGACGCGATCGAGGACCCGAAGCTCCGCGAGCGGGAAACCCGCCGGGTCGCCACAGGCATTGAGGCCTCGGTCGTCGGCTACCCGCATTTGTTCGAGAAGCGCCGCGGTTGCTGGCGCATCATTCCGAAACCGCCACTGATCTTCCCACTCACTGGCCAGGGCGACGATACGTTCGAGATTGTCGCCCGTAGCGCCTTTGCAACCTATCGGCGTTCGCTGTCCGAGGAGCGGCGTTTGTTGCTTGAACGCTACGATCTCGCCGACGTCGCATTCAAGGTCGTGGGCGTCGGTAGCGTCGGCACGTTCTGTGCCATTGGCCTGTTCGTCAGCTCAGACGGGGCGCCGTTGCTGCTGCAAATCAAGGAGGCGCGGACCTCGGTGTTGGCGCCGTATGCAAGGCCATCGGAATATCCCAACCAGGGCAAACGCGTGGTCATCGGGCAACGGATCATGCAGGCGCAGAGCGACTTGTTTCTTGGCTGGACCGAACAGTCCGGCGACGATCAGCATTGTTACGTTAGGCAATTGAAGGATTCGCGGCTGGCGCGAATGGCGGACGAGCTGGCGGAAACCAGCCTGTCGCATCATGCGACGCTGTGTGGCCTGACGTTGGCGCGGGCCCATGCACGATCTGGCGATCCGGCGGCGATGGCTGGGTATATGGGCAGCGGCGGCGCATTCGATGCAGCGATTGCAGCGTTCGCGGTGGCGTATGCCGAGCAGACGCAGGAAGACTGGAAACTGTTGCGGGCCGCGATCAAATCCGGGCAGATCGACGCCCGGCCGGGGTGATGTTCCCGTCGGCATCCGGTAACCGCAATCGTAAAACATTGCCCCGGTCATTGCGAACGCAGCGAAGCAATCTCACCGGCCGTGCGCACGTTTCGCGAGATTGCCGCGTCGCTTCGCTCGTCGCAATGACAGAGGAGACGTGTATCAGTTGGCCTGGACCAGCCAGGCCAGGCCGCACGGGATGGGTGAGATGGGGCGCGCGCCGAAAGTCACGGAACTTCGGGTTGGTCTCCGGCGCCGGGATCGAACAGTGCCTCGGCCGTGGGCGCCTCTTCCCGCTCGGCCGCAGCGCCCACCGCCTCACCGCGCACCTGGCGCTCGGCCTCCTCGGCGCTACGAGCCACGTTGACCGTGACGGCGAGTGATACCTCCGGATGCAGCACGACCCGCACCTGGGTCAGGCCAAGCGTCTTGATCGGATGGTTCAGCACCACCTGCGATCGGTCGACCGTCAGGCCCCCGGCCGTGCAACCCTCGGCGATGTCGCGACTGGACACCGAGCCGTACAGACTGCCGGATTCACCGGCCTGGCGGATGATAACCACGGACAGACCGGACACTCGTTCGGCGACCCGTTCCGCCTCTTCCTTGCGCCGCAGGTTCTGCGCCTCCAACTGGGCTTTTTGATTGTCGAAATACTTGCGGTTCTCGGCAGTCGCACGCAGCGCCTTTTTCTGCGGCAACAGAAAGTTGCGGGCGAAACCAGGTTTCACCTTCACGATCTCGCCCATCTGCCCGAGCTTTTCGACCCGCTGCAGCAGGATCAGTTCAACGGCGGCCATCTCCGTCCTGCCTCCTTAAACGACGATGTAGGGAAGCAGCGCCAGAAACCGCGCGCGCTTGATGGCGACCGCCAGTTCCCGTTGCTTCTTGGCCGAAACGGCCGTGATCCGGCTTGGCACGATCTTGCCGCGCTCGGACAGGAAGCGCGATAGCAGGCGCACGTCCTTGTAGTCGATCTTCGGCGCGTTGGCGCCGGAGAACGGGCAGGATTTGCGGCGGCGATAGAACGGCCGGCGCGCACCAACCGCGGCGCGACGGCCGGCCGGGGAAACTTCGGTTTCGGACATGCTGCTTATTCCTCCTCGCCGAGGCCGCCGAAGGCCGGCGCGAATTCGTCACGCGCGCGAAATTCTTCGCGGTCGTCGTAGCCGCGGCGACGGCCGCTGTCGAACCGGCCGGCCGGCTTCGGACCACGGAAGGTGCGTTCCCGCTCATCGGATTTGCGCGACAGGATCGCCGAGGGCGCCTCATCGATCGCCTCGATGCGGATGGTCATGTAACGCAGCACGTCCTCATTCAGGCCGAGCTTGCGTTCCATTTCCGTGATGAACGCGGGCTTCGCATCCAGCCCGAGCAGCATGTAATGGCCTTTCCGGTTTTTCTTGATCCGGTAGGCCAGGCCTCGCAAACCCCAATATTCGCGCTTTTTGACTTCGCCGCCCTCGGTGGTGAGTTCGGTGGCGATGTCATCGGCGATTTGCTCGACCTGCTGTTGCGTCACATCGTTCCGTGCGATGAGCACGGTTTCGTAGAGCGGCATGTGCGTCTCCCTCTGGCTTGTGTCAGCCCCTGGCCTGGATCGGGCCGCGCTCCGGGATGGAGCGGTGGGCATAGCCGGGATCGATGCCTTCGAGCCCGGCAGGGAAGCCGCGGCTTGAAGCACGGATCGGAACGCGGTGCAATGGCCTGGCGGCGGTTGGGGGAAATCGCTGGAACCGGAATTGTGTGGCGCCGGAATTGAGCGTCGAACGTGGCGGATTGGGGCGGCTCTGCGAAAGCAAGGCTTTTTAACGCAGATAAGGCAAGGTGATAAGGCCAGATGCACGCGGATTTCATCGTGCACCGG
>JBEKQQ010000076.1:0-27989 GCA_049519555.1 Acetobacteraceae bacterium | reverse complement strand
CGCTCCCGCCTGCCCGAGCAACCGCCGCCGCCGCAACCGCCGACCTGGCGAGCGCGTATCTTGCATCCTGGCCTCCCTGTTGCTCGTAACCGTTTGTTTCGGCGGGAATATCACGGCGGACTGATTACCCTGTCAACTGACAGAAAGTCCACGCGGCATCGTCCGAGTGATGTTTCGGCGGATTTCTCCGTTGCCTTGGCTCCCGGCCTCTCGCCCATCCCGGGCCGATCGGAGTAACCTCTCGTGCGTTGGCTGGAGATATCGCATGACACCGAACGCGGATGACATGGCCTCTGCCCTGGTGGTCGAGACGGCCCCGTTGTACGCCGATACGCCTGTTTTCGGGCCGGAACGGTTTATCAACCGCGAATTGTCGTGGCTCGACTTCAACCATCGCGTCCTGGAGGAGGCCGAGAATCCCCGTCACCCGCTGCTCGAACGGGTGCGATTCTTATCGATCAGTGCCTCCAACCTCGACGAATTTTATTCGGTCCGGGTTGCCGGCCTGATCGGTCAGGCCAAGGCCGGCTTCACCCAACCCACGCCTGATGGCCGCACTCCGGCGCAGCAACTGGCCGAGATCGCGGATCGCGGCGGTGCCCTGGTCGCTGACCAACAGCGCATCTGGACCGACCTGTTAGCCCAAATGCGGATGGCTGGGATCGTGTTGTGTGAGGCCAATGCCCTGTCGGACGACGACCGTACCTGGCTCGACGCCTGGTTCATGGAGCGGGTGTTCCCTGTGCTGACCCCACTCGCGATCGATCCGGCACACCCGTTTCCATTCATACCAAATATGGGCCTGGTGATGGCGCTGCTGCTGGTGCGCACCGAGGATGGTCTTGGTATGCGCGCCATGCTGCCGCTGCCCGCCCAGGTCGAGCGTTTCATCCGGTTGCCGGCCCAGGAGAGGGGGCGGGATGGGAAGGCGGTGGTCAGGTTCATTTTGTTGGAAGAGCTGGTGCTGATGTTCCTGGACCGGGTATTTCCCGGTTTTACGGTGAACGGCGGCGGTCTGTTCCGGCTGATCCGCGACACCGACGTTGAATTCGAGGAGGAGGCAGAAGATCTTGTCCGCTCCTACGAAACCGCCTTGAAGCGCCGGCGCCGCGGCGTGGTGATCCACTTGCGCGTCGATCCCGCCATGCCGGAGGAGTTGCGTGCTCTGGTGGCCGATGAACTCGGTGCCGAGCCCGACGAGATCACTGTTCAGGCTGGCCTGCTGGCGGTTGTCGATGTGCATCAAATGATCATTGACGACCGGCCCGATTTGCTATTTCCGCCCTACACGCCACGGTTTCCCGAACGGATCCGCGATTTTGGCGGCGATTGCTTCGCTGCGATCCGCGCCAAGGACATCATCGTTCACCACCCGTACGAAAGTTTCGACGTCGTGGTGCAGTTCCTGCGCCAGGCAGCGCGTGACCCGAGCGTGATCGCGGTCAAACAGACGCTCTATCGAACCAGTAACGACAGTACGATCGTCAAGGCGCTGATCGAAGCGGCCGAAGCCGGCAAGTCAGTCACCGCAATGGTGGAGTTGCGCGCCCGGTTCGACGAGGAAGCCAATATCAACCTCGCCCGCACCATGGAAGCGGCCGGTGTGCAGGTGGTGTTCGGTTTCACCGAACTGAAAACGCACGCGAAACTATCCCTCGTGGTACGGCGAGAGGCGGGTGCCATCCGGTCTTACGCGCATTTCGGCACCGGCAATTACCACCCGATCACGGCCCGCATTTATACCGATCTGAGTTTCTTCACCTGCGATCCGGCGCTGACCCGCGATGCGGCGCGATTGTTCAATTTCATGACTGGCTATGCAAAGCCCGAGGCAATGGAGGCGATCGCATTCAGTCCAATTCTGACTCGTAACGTGCTGCTGGATCTGATTGCGGCCGAAGCGAAGTTTGCCCGTGCTGGCAAACCCGCGACGATTTGGTTAAAGATGAACAGCCTCGTTGATGCGCGGTTAATCGATGCGTTGTATGACGCCTCGCGTGCGGGCGTAAAAGTCATGGCCGTCGTTCGTGGTATCTGTTGTCTTCGGCCCGGTGTTGCAGGCCTTTCCGACAACATACGTGTGAAATCGATCGTCGGACGCTTTCTGGAGCACAGCCGAATTTATGCGTTCGGCAATGGTTATGCGCTGCCGGGGCGGCACGCGAAAGTTTACATCAGCTCGGCCGACTGGATGGAACGCAACATGGACTGGCGCGTTGAAACTTTGGTGCCGATTGCGAACCCAACCGTGCACGAGCAGGTGTTGGACCAGATCATGGCAGTCAATCTGCGTGACTCGCTGCAATCCTGGGAGCTTCGTTCCGACGGGTCATGGAAGCGCGTTCCCGTCGGTCGACGGCCAATGTCGGCACACGATTACTTCATGACAAATCCATCATTGTCCGGGCGCGGCTCGGCGTTGCATGGCCAGATCGTCGTGTCGCCCTTGGTTGCGCACAGACGTGTGGATCGCATGAGTCAGGACTAAGGCATGCCGTTTACCCCCAGAGTGGGTCTGCCGCGCTGCGCCGTGGTCGACCTTGGGTCGAATTCCGTTCGTCTCGTGGTCTACGAGGGGCTCGGCCGTAATCCGATGTCGATCTTTAACGAAAAGGCAGTGCTCCGTTTGGGTCGCGGCTTGCAGGCGACCGGATTGCTCGACCCGGACGGTATGGCGCAGGCGATGACGGTCTTGCATCGGTATCGGGCGGTCGCGCTGGCGATGGGCGCGCATCCAATCGAGATATTGGCCACCGCCGCAGTGCGTGATGCGCTCAACGGCGCCGCCTTCGTGAAGCAGCTCCAGGCTCGCATGCCTGATGTGCCGATTCGTATCCTGTCCGGGGTGGAGGAGGCGGAGCTGTCGTCGGAGGGTCTGCTGTGCGGCATTCCCGAGGCAGATGGGTTGCTGGCCGATATCGGCGGTGGCTCGTTGGAACTCGTCCGCCTGGACGATGGTAAGAGTAGCACGGCACTGACTTTGCCCTTGGGTGTCATCAGGCTCTCGGAACAATCCGCTGGCGATCCATCGAGCGCACGGCTGATCGTTGAAGGTGCCTTTCGCGCGATTGGCTGGCTGAACGAAATCTCCGGCCGGGATCTTTATCTGGTCGGTGGCGCATGGCGTGCCCTCGCGCGGATCGATATGGCGCGCACCGATTACAGCCTGCGGATGGTGCATCATTACACAATTGGGCGAGATGAGGCGCGCGAGCTATGTACGCGCATTCTCGGCGCGTCCAACCGCGAACTGGCGCAGCTGGCGGGCATCTCGCGCCGTCGGGTGGAGGATTTGCCGTTTGCCGCCGTCGTGCTGCGGCGGCTGGTGCGTATGAGTGGCGCGCGCCGGGTGGTGTTCAGCGCCAGTGGCCTGCGCGAAGGCTGGCTGATGCGCCACGTCCCGCCGGAGGTCCGCGCCCGTGACTCGTTGTTGGCCGGCGGTCACGACCTGGCAGCATTATATGGTCGCGATCCGACACTACCGCCGGCGTTGCTGGCCTGGACCGCGGCGCTGTTTCCGCAAGAGGCTACTGTGGCGGCGCGATTGCGCGAGGCGGCGTGCTGGATGTCGGACGTCGGCAGTCACGATCACCCCGAGTTCCGCCCGGAGCAGGCGTTCCTGAGGGTATTGCGGCAACCCGGTATCGGCCTGGACCATCCGTCCCGGGCCTACCTGGCACTGACCGTCGCACTGCGCTACGAGGCAGATGCTGCGGCGCCGTTCCTGGCACCGGTACGCCGTCTGCTTGACCCGGTGACCGCCAAACGCGCTGAAATTCTGGGTATGGCGTTGCGCCTGGCATACACGCTGTCAGCCGGCACGCCTGATCTCCTCGCAGGCACCCGATTGCGCGGCGATGGGCGGCGGTTGGTGCTGAGTTTGGCCGAAGGAACCGGGGTTTTCGCTGGAGAGGCGGTGGTACGCCGGTTGACTCGCCTGGCGCAGGCGTTGGACCTGGAGGCGGCGACCGAGACAATGCCGCGACAGGTGGACGAACGATCCGGGCGCAAGGCGGTCGCCTAAGGATTTCTGACCTGCGAACGGTCTGGCGTCACGACTGGAACGCGAGAAATATCGCCAAGCAGCAGCAGGGAGGAGGTTCGCCGTGATGCGCGCTGGCCGGTACGGGTTGCGAAGTGACAGTTCCCAGTCGATGACCTGCAGATGAGCAACGAAGCGCCGGCTTTGCCCTGCCCAATCATCCGCGCCGCCACCGCTGCGGATGACCTGGCGGTGCATGCAATCGTTGATGCCGCCTATCGTTCTTATATCCCGCGTATCGGCAAACCGCCGGGACCGATGCTAGACGATTATGCGAAACGAATCGCCGATGGTCAGGTGTGGATATTGAACAATGCCAGCAACATCGTCGGCATCCTGGTCCTGCAGGAAATGCCGGACGGCGTGCTGCTCGACAATATCGCTGTGGCCCCGGACCAGCAGGGCAAAGGCCATGGGCGAATGCTGCTCGACTTTGCCGAAGCCGAGGCGAAGCGGCGCGGCTGGAACGAAATTCGCCTGTACACCAACGCCCTGATGACGGAGAATATCGCGCTTTACCGCCGGATCGGCTATGTGGAGACGATGCGTGTGACCGAGAAAGGCTTCGACCGCGTCTACATGACGAAACGCCTTGTTACACCCTGAAGTTGTTATGTCATTGTAACTTTGACGGAGGAACCAAACGATGCCTGAGCTGGAGATTATCGGCGCGCCGCAGAGCAATTTCGTTCGCACCGTGCGCATGGCCTGTGCGGAAAAATCGGTGCCGTACAAACTGAACCCGGCTTTCCCCCACTCACCGGATGCCGACGCGATTCATCCGTTCGGCAAAATCCCGGTGATGCGGCATGGCGATGTGGCTTTGGCGGAAACCAAGGCGATTTGCACATATATCGATCTGGCATTCGACGGACCCCCGTTGATCCCGCGCGATCCGATCGGCGCGGCACAGGCCGAGCAATGGATTTCGCTGATCACCACCGGCTTTGATGTCGTGTTTGCCCGGCAGTATCTCGGGGCGTATTTCTTCTCTGGACTTCCCGACGGAGCGCCGGATCGCGCGAAGATCGACGCGACCGTGCCGAAGCTGCAAGAAATGTTCGGTATCCTCGATCGCGTATTGGGCCAACGATCTTATCTTGCCGGATCGGACTTCAATCTGTCGGATATGTTCTTGTTGCCGCTGATTTACTACCTGAAGCAAATGCCCGAAAGCGCGGAGCTGCTGACGGCATCACCAAACCTGACGGTGTGGTTCCAACGTGTGTCGGATCGGGCTTCCGCCAGGGAAACCGTTCCACCGCCGATGCCGAAGCGCGATTAAGCGACTACCCGGCCGCGGGAAAGGCGCTCCGGCAGTTATGACGACTTCTTGAGGTCCTTCTCGCGGTCACGCAGTTTGCCCACGCCCTCCTGCAGGAACACCGCGTAGTCGTAGACTGTCTCGTCTTCCTGGTTCCAGCAAACATAGCCGCGGCAGTCGTTCGGCCGCGCCTCATACACGCCGCACATCCTGTCCTCAGTCAGGAACTGACAGGATTTGAAGCCTTCCTTGATGCGCTTCTCACCCTTTTTGGTCACCTCCAGGATGTGCCGGCGCTCGAATTCGGCGACCGTCAGGTCAAGGTGCTTTGCGAGTCGCCGAATGTCATCGCGACCCACTCGCACGTAGCCCGCCATCCGGCAGCAGAGACTGGGGCATTTGAGACAGTCGAGCCTTGGGTGAACGGCCATCAGGAGGGACGCCGGCGAATTAAATTGATCGGCCGCATGCTCAACACGACCTCGCCGTGTTGGTTCAGAACTTCGGAAAACGGCCGAACGATACCACGATCCGGCTTCGATTGCGACACACGGGCGGCTTCGATTGTCACCCGCATGCGTAACGTATCGCCGGGCCGCACCGGATGGTGCCACCGAACCTCATCCACACCTGGCGCGGGTAGCGCGTCTGCCGGCAGAAAGTGATCGGCGTACATTCGCATCATCAAAGCGATCGTATGCCAACCACTCGCGATCAGTCCGCCCATTGGACCGTCTGCTGCCGCCACAGGATCAGTGTGCATCGTTTGTGGATCGAACTGTCGTGCGAAGGCGATGATCTCCGGCGCCGTCACCGTGATGGAGCCGAACTCGAACACCGAACCAACCGGGAAGTCCTCGAAATATCGAGGTTTCAAAGCTACCGTCTGATCGTTCACGATGCACGTTGATCCTTTGGTTGCAGTTCGCGGTCTACCATGTGATCCCCGCGCCGCCAACGCGGGCGTCCGTGCGCCTGACGTTGAGTGCCCCCAACCTCAGGCACACGGATTGATTGTGCCTTATGCAATCGACGAATTGAAGTTCCCGCCGTCCAAAATCAGATTATGACCGACGATGAAGCCGATCTTCGCCGAGCACAGGAATGCGCAGGCATCGCCGAACTCTGCCGGATCGCCGGCGCGACCGGTGTACGAACCCTTCATCCGTTCCTGCACCAGTTCATCAACCGGCCGGTTGCTGGCACGTGCCGCTTCCTGAAACCCGCCGCGCAGCCGGTCGGTCAGGAACGGGCCCGGCAGGATATTGTTGATGATGACATTGTGCTTTGCGACCTGTCGGGCGAGACCGGCGACGAACCCGGTCAGACCAGCACGCGCGCCATTGCTCATGCCAAGTTCCGGGATCGGCGATTTTACCGAAGCCGAGGTGATGTTGACGATGCGGCCGAACTTGCGCTCGATCATGCCGTCGACCACAGCTTTGATCAGGAAGATCGGCGTCAGCATGTTGGCGTCGAGCGCCTTGATCCATTCGGCCCGGTCCCAGTTTCGGAAGTCGCCGCGTGGCGGGCCGCCGGCGTTGTTCACCAGGATGTCCGGGTTCGGGCAGGCAGCAAGCGCGGCGGCGCGACCGGCGTCAGTGGTGATGTCGCCCGGCACGGCAGTGACCTTGGCGCCGGTCGCGGCACGAATTTCCGCGGCGGCCGCCTCTAGGTCGGAGGCAGTGCGCGCTGTGATGACGACATCGACCCCTTCCCGCGCCAGCGACATTGCGCAGGCTTTGCCAAGCCCTTTGCTGGCTGCGCAAACGATGGCTTTCTTACCTTTGAGTCCAAGGTCCATGGTGGGGTTCCTCCCGGGTTGCAGGGCCGCATTGAGAGATGAACGGGCGCGCCGCGCAAGACCGCGTCGACCGTTCCGGGACTGACGCCGATATTGATCCGCGGCAAGTCGCTATCCGGCTGCCAGTTGCCGGCTTAACGTTGCCCAGTGATCGAGCTGCGGCAGAATGTTGTCTGATGGGTCAGAGTTCAGGCTGACCACGACGCGCGCCACCCCGGCGTCGCGGTAATAGCGCAACCGGTCGATATCAGCGGGAATGCCGAACAGGGTAACTGGTAGGGAGGCCGGGTCGCGGCCGGCGTCCTTTGCCATTTTGAAGAATTCAGGCAGGAACTGGCCAACGTCGCCATAATGCGGGCGGGACCCGTGTGGCACCCATCCATCGCCGTAAGCAATGGCCCGGCGCGCGCCATAAGGGAACGCACCGCCAACGATTACCGGCGGATGCGGCGTTTGCACCGGTTTGGGCCAGGCCATCATCGGTCCGAAATTGACCAGTTCGCCGCGATACTCCGGCGTTTCCTGGGTCCATATGGCCTTCATCGCAGCCACCCGCTCGCGGACCAGTTTCCAGCGACCTTTGAAGTCGGTGGTGCCGTGGTCGGCCATTTCCTCGGCATTCCAGCCGCCACCAATCCCGAACAGGAACCGACCTTGTGAGACCTGGTCCAGCGAGACAACCAGCTTGGCGGTCTGGATTGGATCCCGCTGCACCACGAGACACACCCCGGTCCCGAGTTTGATGGTCTTCGTTACGGCCGCTGCCAGAGTTAGCGAAACGAACGGGTCCATGCATTCGGCATACTTGCGCGGCAGCTCACCACCCGCGGGAAACGGCGTCAGGCGCGAGGCCGGAATATGCGAATGCTCGGGCGCCCACACGGAGTCGAAACCACGCTCCTCAAGCGCACGCGCAAACGCGCCGGCATCCATGGCGTAGTCGGTGAAAAACATTGCTGCGCCGAATTCCATCGCCAGCCCTCCCCCTGTTTGGCTTACGGCACCGTAGCGCAATCTGGCGCGCATCAGGAGGGGGCAAACAGCTTCCGGTAGGATCACCGGTCGGTGGGCGAAACTGTTCGATCGCAGCCTGGTTCAAACCGTGACCGCAACGCTGTACTCGATGATATTGTCACGGTGCGTGCGGCATCAGGTGATCTGTCGTAACCGGTGCCGGCGCGTCAGACGTCCGCGGCAGGCGATGTGAGTTGCCGCAATCAGGTCATCCCGGCATGCGCCTTCCTGTCGGGCGCATGCCAGCAGTGGACCTTATCGCGCGGCAGTATTCACGATCTTGCTGGTGGAAGTGCCATGGGCCGGCTGATCACTTGAGGCAAGGGGCGCCTGCGAAGCGGCGCCAAACGAAAAGCGATCGCAGAGCGAGGCGGTCTGGCCCGGCATTTTTGCCATCGAGCATAACTGGGCGGTGGAATTTGTGCCGGATACGAGTTGCGTCGCCAGCGGTATGGCGGCCACACAACCGGTCTGGCTCAACAGGGCGAGGACGGCGAAGGCGATACGTGGGGTCATGGCGGAAGGTCCTTGTCGGAGGTGGCTACTGGGCCGGGGGATTTTCCCCGGCGCAGCGCCGGCTATCGAAAGGCCTCGCGCCCCACCGGTTTTCGGAAGGATCGGGGGCGGATCGGAAGGTAAACCCAGGAAGATTAGCGAAGGGTTAATGCCATGGTGACCGAAAGGTGAACGCGTCCGAATTATTCGACACGCAGGGATGCTCGCAGATCGGCGATGCCGGCGGGGTCCTCCAGCAGCGCCAGCCGGCTGCCGGCCAACAACGCCCAACGCCGCAACAGCGCGGTGCGCCGTGCGGCGGAGAGTTTGTGCTCCGGTGCCTCGCGGATCAGCTCGGCGGTCTGCTCCGCTACGACGATCAGGCCGGTTTGAACGGGCAACACGTCATGCGGGAAGTCGAGATCGACGGCGAAGAACAAATGGTCGGCGAATTCGCGGTATTCCCACCACTTTTGGTCGGTCTGGAAGTCCCTCAGGCCAGATTTCACCTCGATGCAGACAAAGCCGCCGTCGTCGCGTAACGCCAGGATATCTGCCCGCCGCCCGTTCGGCAGCCTGACCTCGTGCAACGGCGCCCAGTTGAGGCGGAGGCAAAGACGCGCGACGGCACGGCGGATGGCCACCGCGCGTTCAGGGAAGCTGGCGCCCTCCATCAAGGCACGAGTGCGTCGATCGCTCTCGCCAGGGTTATGTCCTTGTCGGTCAGGCCGCCGGCGTCGTGGGTGCTCAAGGTAATACGCACGGTGTTCCACACGTTCGACCATTCGGGATGATGATTCTGGCTCTCCGCCAATAGCGCAACGCGGTTCATGAACCCCCACGCCTCGCTGAAGTCGGCGAAGCGGAGTTCCCGATGGATGGACTTCGCTGCCGCATCGATCGTCCAATGCGGCAGGCTGGCGAGGTCGGCTTCCGTTACCTTTGCCATTTCGGTGGCTCTCCTGTCTTGACCCGGTGGTCCGGCACGCCCACGGAATACAAGCATGAGCGGACACCGCAATCCCATCCCCACCTTCGGCTTACCTCCCGGCCTTGACGACATCGCTGCCATGGCCGAGCGGGCGCTCAAGTCCATTCCACCGCCGTTTGCTGAGCATCTGCAGGATGTCCTCATCGCGGTCGAGGACCAGGCTGACGATGCGACACTGCACGAACTGGGCATTGATTCAGCGTGGGAGCTGTCCGGGCTTTACCGCGGCGTGCCGCTGACGCAACGCAGTGTGCTTGATGTGGTGCAGGAACCGGACCGAATTTTCGTGTATCGGCATGCGATTCTGTTGGAGTGGATTGAAACGGGAGAAGACCTGTATCGCCTCGTGCGCAACGTCGTGGTGCACGAGGTGGCACATCATTTCGGCTTCAGCGACGCCGACATCGAAGCCATCGAGCAGGACTCAGGTTAGCGTGTCGGCAACCGCCCGGCGCAGGGCAGGCAACGCCTCGGCCTGAAACCATGGATTTTTGCGTTCCCATGCGGTAGTGCGCCAGGAGGGGTGCGGCAGTGGAAAATACTGCGGCAGATGGTCGCGGAACGCGGCCACGCGTTCCGTCATTGGACCTTTGCCCAGTACGTGCGTCAGTGCGTAACTGCCAACCAGGAGCGTCAAACGAATCGCTGGCATTGCGTTCAGCAATCTGTTTTGCCACAGCGGCGCGCATTCAGGCCGTGGTGGAGCGTCCCCGCCATTGGGTATCCGGCCAGGGTAGCAAAGGCCCATTGGCACGATCGCGATCCGGCTTTCATCGTAAAACGCCGCGCGATCCATGGTCAGCCAGCCACGTAACCGTTCGCCGGAGGGATCGTTCCACGGAATCCCGGTTTCATGCACTTTCGTGCCCGGTGCCTGGCCAATGATCAGCAGTCGTGCAGTGGTTGAGACCCGAAACACCGGCCGTGGGCCCAATGGCAGAAACGCGGCGCATATCGTGCAGGCGCGCGCCTCATTGGCAATTACCTCAAGCGATGACACCACGATCACGTAAGTCCTCAATCACCTGGGCGGCCAGCTCCTCGGGCGAAGCCTCCAATGTGCGTAAGCGGATTTCCGGATTGAGCGGCTCTTCATACGGCGCGTCAACACCGGTAAAATTGCGGAGCTGCCCGGCATAGGCCTTCTGATAGAGGCCTTTCGGATCGCGGCGGGAACATTCCTCGACCGGCGTGTCGACGAAGATTTCCACGAACTCGCCATCCTCGACACTCTCGCGCGCCAACACGCGTTCGTTCCGGTACGGCGAAATGAACGACACCAAAACAATCAGACCGGCTTCGACAAAGAGTTTGGCGACCTCGGCGATGCGGCGGATATTCTCCACGCGGTCGGCCTCGGTGAACCCCAGATCCCGGTTCAGGCCATGCCGGACATTGTCGCCGTCGAGGGTCATCGTGTGATGTCCCTGTGCCAGCAATTGCTTTTCAACGACATTGGCAATGGTGGATTTGCCGGCCCCCGAGAGGCCGGTGAACCAAAGCACCGCCGGCTTCTGCCGGTTCAGTGCCGCGCGCGCCTGCTTGGACACGTCCATCTGGTGCCAGTAGACGTTGGTCCGTCCGGCACGGACGTCGGTGATCATGCCGGCGCCGACCGTGCCCATGGTCAGGCGATCAACCAGAATGAAGCCGCCGAGTTCGCGGCTTTGCGAGTACGGCTCGCAGACCACCGGATGCGAGAGCGATATCGCAACGCGGCCGATCTCGTTCAGATGGAGCTCCCGGACACCGACCTCGCGCAACGTGTCGATATCGAGCCGATTTGTGATATCAGTAATCGTGCCGGTGACCATTTTCGTACCCAGCATGAACTGATACGCGCGGCCACGAAACAGCGGCGTTTCGTCCATCCAGACAACCCAGGCGTTGATCTGGTCAGCGACAGTCGGCGACGGGTCGGCGGCCAATACATCGCCTCGTGACACGTCAATTTCACGATCGAGCACCAGCGTCACCGGCCGTCCGGAAGCGGCTGTCTCCAGATCGCCATCCATCGTCACGATGCGGGCGACCTTGGCTTTGGTCCGCGACGCAACGTTATTGAGTTTGTCTCCTACTCGGATCGTTCCCGATGAGACCGTGCCAGCATAGCCGCGGAATGACTGATCAGGCCGGGAGACGTATTGCACCGGAAAGCGGAACTTATTGCCGTTGGTGCGCGAAGCGGGCTCGGCGTTCTCCAGGGCGGCCAGCAGCGTGGTTCCGGTGTACCACGGCATCCGGGCGCTGCTGCCCGTGACGTTGTCGCCGTCGCGGGCGCAGATCGGAATCGCGGTGACGGACAGATCTCCCAGCCGGCTGCGCAGCTGGTCGAAGCCGGCGACGATGCCGTCGAATACCGTCTTATCGAACCCAACCAGATCCATCTTGTTGATGGCGAGCACCACCGCTCGAATGCCCAAAAGCGAGGCGATGGCGGCATGCCGGCGGGTTTGGTCGAGCAGCCCATTGCGCGCATCAACCAACAAGATCGCCAGATCGGCGGTCGATGCGCCGGTCGCCATGTTGCGGGTGTATTGCTGGTGGCCGGGCGTATCGGCCAGGATGAAACGGCGCCGCGGCGTTTCAAAGAACCGGTACGCGACGTCGATCGTCACGCCTTGTTCGCGTTCCGCTTCCAGTCCATCGACCAACAACGCGTAATCGACGCCGCCTTCCACCGTGCCAAAGCGAATCGAGTCGCGTTCCAGCGCCAGCATCACGTCGTCGGGGATCGAGCCGCATTCAAACAGCAACCGACCGATCAACGTCGATTTGCCGTCGTCGACACTGCCACAGGTGAGGACTCGCAGGAGGGACTCCGGCATCAGAAGTACCCCTCGCGCTTCTTCCTTTCCATCGAGGCACCTTGCTCCTGGTCGATCAACCTTCCGGCGCGCTCAGACATTTTCGTAGTGCGCATTTCGGCAACGATTTCTGCGACCGTGCCGGCCTCCGATTCCACGGCGGCGGATAACGGGTAACAACCGAGTGAACGGAATCTGACCAAACGCGGGACCGGCCGCTCATTCGGGTGGAAGCGCATCCGTTCGTCATCGATAACGATAATCTGGCCTTCGCGGATGACGGTCGGCCGGACGGCAGCGAAATACAGCGGCACCACGTCGATGGCTTCCGCCTGAATGTAAGTCCAAACATCCAGTTCGGTCCAGTTTGACAACGGAAATACCCGCAACGTCTCGCCTGGCGCCAGATTGCCGTTGTACAAATGCCAAAGTTCCGGACGTTGCCGTTTCGGTTCCCAGGTGTGGCCGGGCCCGCGGACGGAAAAAATCCGCTCTTTCGCGCGCGAGCGTTCTTCATCGCGACGGGCACCGCCGATAGCGGTGTCGTACTTGCCCTCGGTCAGCGCCTGTTTCAGCGCATCAGTTTTCATGATCTGGGTGTAGGCGCCGCCATGATCGAATGGGTTAATGCCTTGCCGCAGTCCTTCGGGGTTGGTGTGCAGCCGCAGATCGAGGCCCAGTCGTTTCGCAGTGGCATCGCGAAACGTAATCATGTCACGGAATTTCCACGTGGTGTCGATGTGCAGGAACGGAAACGGCGGGCGGGCCGGAAAAAACGCCTTGCGCGCCAGATGCAGCAGGGCCGAGGAATCCTTGCCGATCGAATAAAGCAGCACTGGCCGCGCACCCTGCGCCGCGACCTCACGCAGGATGTAAATGCTTTCGGCTTCCAGGTCGTTCAGGTGCGAGGGGCGCAGGGTCATCGCAGGATCCGTGGTTCGGTGGCAAATGCGTGACATGGAAAGGTTGCTATAATGTTGCCACCCAAGAGATTTTCGGCCCGGTTGGCGGCCGCCATAGGCCAATATCGGTCATGGATGCTGCGCCATGTCATCGGGTCGGGGCCCCGATGATGGCGGATGGGGCCGGATGCTCGCGCACCATGCTCGGTCCTTGGGCCGGTCAGCGATCACCGTACGCGCCCAGAATGGATGGCGCCACATCTGGCCCTCGATAACGCGCAACTCTATACCCGCCGCACCACATAAGCCGCCTCCAACGCCTCGGTGATAGAGGCGGCGTGCGCGGGATCGCGGGCTTCCACCATCACCTCGAGCTCAGCCGCCTGCACGGAGGACACCGCGTGCAGCCGTTGATGCGATACCTCGATGATATTGCCGCCGCGGTCGCCGATTTTACCGGCGATGTCGGCCAGGACGCCGGGCCGGTCAGGAATTTGCAGATGCAGCCGCAGCAACCGCCCGTCGCGCAACAAGGTCCGCAACAGAACATCCGACAAAATCCGCGCGTCGATGTTGCCGCCGGTGATCGGGACGCCGACCTTCTTGCCGCGAAACCGCTCGGGATAGGTCAAAAGTGCGGCGACACCGGCCGCGCCCGCGCCCTCGGCCACCGTTTTCCCGCCCTCGACCAGCAGACCGATCGCTTCTTCCACGGCGCGTTCCGGTACTACCAACATGTCCGTAAGGCGGCGGCGCACGATCTCGAACGGTATCTCGCCGATATCGCGGACCGCGATGCCCTCGGCGATGGTGGCACCGCCCACCGAGATCGAGCGCCCCGCGAGGCGTTGGGCCATTGCGGCATAGGCCTCGACTTCGACGCCGTACACGGCAATGCCGGGCTTCAATGCTGTCGCCGCGATCAGGCAGCCGGCGAGCAACCCACCGCCTCCCACCGGGATGACCAGTGCATCCAGGTCGGGTGCATCCTCCAGCAATTCCAGCGCCAGAGTACCCTGACCGGCGATCACGGCGGGATCGTCGTACGGATGCACAAAGATACTTTGATGGCTTTCTGCGAGGTGCAGTGCGTGTGCGGCGGCCTCGGCCAGCGTTTCGCCATGCAACACCACCTTGGCGCCCCATGCAGAAGTGCGGGTCACTTTCGTCGTCGGGGTGAATTTCGGCATCACGATCGTCGCCGTTATCCCCAATAACTTCGCGTGCCGTGCCACCGCCTGGGCGTGATTCCCCGCCGACATGGCGACAACGCCGCGCGCCCGCTCGGCCTCGGTCAGCAGCGCCAGCCGGTTCGCCGCGCCACGTTCCTTGAACGCGCCGGTGGCCTGGAGGTTGTCGAGTTTCAACACCACTTCGGCACCGGTGGCGGCCGAAACGGCGTCACTTGCGAGGCTCGGCGTGCGTAATACCCGTCCGGACAGGCGTTCCGCCGCCGCCTCAATGTCGGCGAGCGTGATCATCCTGTCCTCACTCTTAAAGGAACTTGATGCCGAGAATCTCGTACGAACGATCGCCACCCGGCGCCGGCACCGAGATCGAGTCACCGACCTTCTTGCCGATCAGCGCCTTTGCCAACGGCGAGGAGATCGACAGCCGCGCCGCCTTGATATCGGCCTCGTGGACGCCAACGATTTGATAGGTGGTCTCTTTCTCGGTTTCTTCGTCGACCAGCCAGACATGCGCGCCGAACTTCACATGATCGCCGGACAGCGAGGAAGGGTCGATCACCTCGACGGCGGACACGATTTCCTCAAGTTCGGCGATGCGGCCCTCAATAAACGACTGGCGTTCCCGTGCGGCGTGGTATTCGGCGTTTTCCGACAAATCGCCGTGCGCGCGCGCCTCTGCGATCGCGCGAATGATGGTCGGACGCTCGTGCGCCTTCAGTTGACGAAGCTCGTCTTCTAACCGCTGCAGTCCCGGGGCGGTCATGGGAAACTTCTGCACGTCGTGGTCCTTCAATTCTCGCCGGACACGCCGGACGGGGATCAGTCCCAAAGTGGTGAAACCCACACCGGGCCACCATTGAAGCTCGCCGCGGCTCAATGGCAGCCGGGTCGCGGCACTGCTGTTCAAACGCCTCCCCCGGACCGATGGCAGGAATCACGTCCGGCGCGCGGTGCCATACACAACCCCACCGGCCCAATCCCGAACTTTGCCGTCATGGCCGGCCGCAACGGGAAGCGACGATACACGTTAGAACGATCCGCGAAAGTAGGACTGGAGAGGCGCGACTTCAAGGGTTCCGGTCTTCAGTGCCGCAATTGCATGCACCGCGGCCCGCGCCCCGGCCACCGTTGTATAGTGCGGCACGAAATGGGTCAGTGCTGAGCGGCGGATTTCGAAACTGTCGGCGATCGACTGTGGCGTGGAGGCAGTGTTGATCACCAGTTGCACCTCCCCAGAGCGTATCGCGTCGACGCAATGAGGCCGCCCTTCCAGCACTTTATTGACGGTTTTAGCGGGAAATCCGGCCTCCCTGATACGGGCAGCAGTGCCTTTGGTCGCCAAAATGGCAAAGCCCATTTCGGTCAGGCGGCGGGCCAGCAAAGGCAGGCCCTTCTTGTCGGCATCCTTGACCGAGAGGAAAACCGTGCCGCGCTCCGGTAACACTACCCCGGCCCCGAGCTGCGATTTGGCGAAGGCCCGCTCGAAGCTGGTGTCGATGCCCATCACTTCGCCGGTGGATTTCATTTCCGGGCCGAGGATCGTGTCGACGTTGGGGAAACGAGCGAAGGGGAATACCGCCTCCTTCACTGCGACATGCGGGGCGATCGTGTCGTCATCCAATTTGAAATCGGTGGCGAGTTTCGCGCCCGCCATCACCCGTGCGCCGATTTTCGCCACCGGGACTCCGGTCGCTTTGGCCACAAACGGCACGGTCCGCGATGCACGAGGGTTCACCTCCAGTACATAGATCGTGTCCTCCTTGATTGCGTATTGCACGTTCATGAGGCCGATAACGCCCAGAGCCTTGGCGATGGCCTCGGTCTCTGCCTTCAGTTCAGTGACCATCGAGGGCGGCAGCGAATAAGGCGGCAACGAGCATGCCGAGTCGCCGGAGTGGATGCCGGCCTCCTCGATGTGCTCCATGACCCCGGCGACGTAGACGGTCTCGCCGTCGCAGATGCAGTCGACGTCAACCTCGATCGCGTCGTTGAGATAGCGGTCGATCAGCACCGGATTATCGCCGGACACCCGGACTGCCTCCCGCATGTAGCGATGCAGGCCGGCGCGGTCATACACGATCTCCATGGCCCGCCCGCCTAACACGTAACTTGGCCGGATCACTACGGGGAAACCGATCCGGTCGGTGATAGCCTCGGCTTCGCGCGCCGAGCGGGCGATGCCGTTTTCGGGCTGCAACAGGCCCAATCGCTGTAGCAGCAACTGGAAGCGCTCGCGGTCCTCGGCGACATCGATGGCGTCAGCGGAGGTGCCCAGAATTGGGATCCCCGCGGCGGTCAGGGCCAGAGAGAGTTTCAATGGGGTTTGTCCGCCGTACTGGACAATGCAGCCGAGTACAGTGCCGTTTTGTTGCTCGCGGCGGACCAGAGCGATCACATCCTCGGCAGTCAGCGGTTCGAAATACAGCCGATCGGAGGTGTCGTAATCGGTGCTGACGGTTTCCGGATTGCAGTTGACCATAATGGTCTCGAACCCGGCCTCTTTCAGTGCGTAGGCAGCGTGGACGCAGCAATAGTCGAATTCGATGCCCTGGCCGATGCGGTTTGGCCCGCCGCCCAGAATTATGACCTTCTCGCGATCGGTGGGGTCAGCCTCGCAGATTGGGGTGCCGTAGCCGCCTTCATAGGTCGAGTACATGTAAGGCGTGGCGGAAGCGAACTCGGCGGCGCAGGTGTCGATCCGCCGGTAGACAGGTATCACGCCCAAACCCACACGTTGAGCGGTAATGTCGGTTTCTTTCTTGCCGGTGAGTTCGGCCAGACGCTTGTCGGCAAATCCCAAAGCTTTGAGGCGACGGAGAGCGCCGGCCTCTCTTGGAAGGCCGAAAGCGGTCACGGCACGTTCGGCCTCGATGATGCGTTCCAGTTCGCGCAGGAACCACGGGTCGAATTTGCAGCAGTCGTGGATGTCCTCGATCGACAGTCCGGCCCGGATTGCCTGAGCTGCCATGAGCAAACGATCTGGCCGCGGCTGGGACAAGGCAGCGCGGAACGCGTCAGGATCGCCGTCGCCGGGCGTTTCCACGGGATCGAGGCCGGACAGGCCCGTCTCCATGCTGCGAAAACCCTTTTGCAGCGCCTCGGCGAAGCTGCGGCCAATTGCCATCGCCTCGCCCACCGACTTCATCGAGGTCGTCAGCAGGGCCGGTGTGCCGGGGAATTTTTCAAAGGTGAAGCGCGGGATCTTGACCACGACGTAGTCGATGGTCGGTTCGAAACTGGCCGGGGTGACGCAGGTGATGTCGTTGGCCAGTTCGTCCAACGTGTAGCCGACCGCAAGTTTGGCGGCGATCTTGGCGATCGGAAATCCAGTGGCCTTGGAGGCCAGCGCGGAAGACCGGGAAACCCGAGGGTTCATCTCGATGATGACCATGCGCCCATCGGCCGGATTGAGCCCGAATTGCACGTTGGACCCGCCGGTATCGACGCCGATCTTGCGCAGGCAGGCGATCGAGGCGTCCCGCATGCGCTGGTACTCTTTGTCCGTCAGTGTCAACGCCGGTGCGACCGTGACCGAGTCGCCGGTATGCACGCCCATAGGGTCAACGTTCTCGATCGAGCACACGATGATGCAATTGTCCGCGCGGTCGCGAACGACTTCCATCTCGAACTCTTTCCAGCCGACGATGGATTCCTCGATCAGCACTTCGGTGGTGGGCGAGGCTTCCAGGCCGCCGCTGACGATCTGCTCGAACTCTTCTTTATTGTAGGCAATGCCGCCGCCGGTGCCGCCCAGAGTGAACGACGGACGGATGACCGCGGGGAGGCTGGTTTTGGCGAGGGCGGCGCGGGCTTCCTCCATCGAATGGGCGATCGCCGAGCGCGGTGACTCGATGCCGATTTCGGCCATGGCGTCGCGGAATTTCAGCCGGTCCTCGGCGCGGTCGATGACGTCGGCGTTGGCGCCGATCAATTCGACCCCGTGCCGTTGCAATGCACCATTGGCGGCGAGCTTCATTGCGGTGTTGAGCGCGGTTTGCCCCCCCATGGTTGGTAGCAATGCGTCGGGCTTCTCGCGGGCAATAATCTTTTCGACGATCTCGGGCGTGATCGGCTCGACGTAGGTGGCGTCAGCGAGGCCGGGATCGGTCATAATCGTTGCGGGGTTGGAGTTGACCAGGATCACCCGGTATCCCTCTGCCTTCAGCGCCTTGCACGCCTGGGCGCCGGAATAGTCGAACTCGCAGGCCTGACCAATGATGATCGGACCGGCGCCAATGATCATGATGGACTGGATATCGGTGCGTTTGGGCATGAGGTCTCAGTCCGGAGGTTGTTTCGACAATAGAAGGCGCGCCGCAGCGACCCCTGCCGGCGTCAGTTCAAGGTGCCAGTGGCATTGCAGCGCACCTTCCGGCAGGCGGATCGGCTCGCGGATCAGGCCATCGCGGAGGGTGCTGGCAACGGAGTTGCAGAAGCCTTCATAAGTGACAGGTTTGCCGGTCAAAGCGGCGAACTGTTCAAATCCCGCATCAATGTTTGGCTCGTTGATCCGATGCCGGAACGCGGTGATCAGCAGCAGATCCCGGACACCCATTTCAGGGCCGCCGCTCGATCATTTCAACGAACCGCTCGAAAAGATAATGGCTGTCGCTCGGCCCCGGGCTCGCCTCCGGATGATACTGTACGCTGAACGCTGCTCGGTCGGTGCAGGCGAGCCCCTCGTTGGAGCCGTCGAACAGCGACACATGCGTCGGCGTCACGGTTTCCGGCAGCGTATTCAGGTCCACAGCGAAGCCGTGGTTTTGGCTGGTGATTTCGACCTTGCCCGTGGTCAGGTCCTGCACCGGCTGATTGGCGCCGCGATGACCACGGTCGAGCTTGAATGTCTTTGCCCCCAGAGCCAGCGCCAGCAACTGATGGCCGAGGCAAATCCCGAACACCGGAATTCCTTTGGCCAACACTGCCTGGATCGCCGGAACCGCATATTCCCCGGTCGCTGCCGGATCGCCGGGACCATTCGACAGGAACACCCCATCCGGCTGATGCCGGAGAATGTCGCCGCCCGAGGCGGTGGCCGGTACCACCGTGACTCTGCATCCGGCCGCCGCGAGGCAGCGCAGAATGTTGCGCTTGGCCCCGTAGTCCACCGCCACGACGTGGCGCTTCGGCTCGGTTTGCCGCCCGAAACCGGTCGGCCACGCCCAGGCGGACTCGTCCCAATTGTAGGGCTGGAGACAGGTTACTTCCCGTGCCAGATCCATCCCTTCCAATCCCGGCCACACCTCAGCCTGAGTGCGCAAGGCAGCGAGATCGAAGCGGCCGTCGGCGGGGAACGCTAGCACGCCGGTCGGGGGGCCACCATCGCGGATGCGCGTGGTCAGCGCACGGGTATCGACGCCCGAAATACCGGCGATGTGACGCGCGCGCAGCCAACCGTCGAGGTGTTGAGTCGAGCGCCAGTTCGACGGTTCGGTGACGTCCTGCTTGACCACCAGCCCACGGGCGGCGACCGAGGCCGCCTCGATATCCTCCAGGTTGGTGCCAACGTTGCCGATATGCGGGAAGGTGAAGGTGATAATCTGGCCGGCGTAGGATGGGTCGGTCAGTGTCTCCTGATAGCCGGTCATGCCGGTGTTGAAGCAGATTTCGCCAACTGGCGCGGGTATTTGGGTGTAAGCGCCGAAGCCACGACCCCAGAATATGGTGCCATCAGCCAGGACCAATGCAGCGGTTGCTCCTGGCGGGGTGTCGCCGTTCAGGGCTGGAGGATCACTACGAAGTTCGTCCATCGGCAGGCCGGTGGCGGCGCTGACGGCGGCCCAGTGGCGTGAGGGGATCGCCCCGGCCTGGCGCCATTTGCGCACGGCCTCGGTGGTGACACCAGTCAGGCGTGCGGCGGGTTCAGGGCCACCCAGACGGTTGATGATATCGTCGATGGGGAGGGGCATGAGGATAGTTTAGCGGAAATTTCTTCCGGAGCCAAGATGGGTAGCAAGGTCTGGGAAGTTAACTCACGCGAGCAAGTGGGAGGTGGATTGCCGCACCCCGGACATCGGCGCATATCGTGACGGATGCAATGATGGCGAGGGCCTTGCGCATGGCGAAGGCGTTGCCATGGGGTGACAGCTACGGCTCCCCTGGTCCGGCTGACGGAAGATCGAACTCGCGGATCTGCATCAATCGTCGTGTGGTGGCGAAATCCCAAATTCATCGGATATCTGAACGGTTCTTTAAGACACGGAGTGCTGGGATAGGAGGCCATACCGACACGCGGATGTAGAGGCCACGCGTTGGGATTGCTTAACAAGAATTGACGCCGCTACGGAAAACCAGTATCTCATGCAAGACGAGGCTTTCGAGTTGGATGATGAGAAGGCCGCCGATAACTGGCTGAAACACGACACCACCTTTGAAACTGCTCGCGAAGCATTCCGGTGAAACTGCTCGCGAAGCATTCCGGGATCCATTCGCGGTGGAATGGGTGGATCGCGGCCAGGATGTTCATGAAGAACGCTTTGCCATGGTCGGCATGGTGGACAATCGGCTGTTGCTCGTCGCCTACACCCTGAGAGGGGAACGCATCCGCATCATTTCGGCCCGGAAGCCTGAAGCCAATGAGCGACGCAAATACCACAACGAAAACCGAGAAGCATGATTGGAGCCGGTTCGACGCACTGACCGAAGCCGAGGTTCATGCTGCGGCCCTCAAAGACCCTGACGCCAGGCCGCTAACCGATGAAGACTTTGCCCGTATGAAGCCGGTGCCGCGCGTCAAAACACTGCGCCGCGCACTTGGCCTGACGCAGGAGGAATTCGCTGCGCGGTTCGGTATCCCGCTCGGCACATTGCGCGACTGGGAACAAGGCCGCACCGAGCCGGATCAACCAGCCCGTGCCTACCTCAAGGTCATCGCCTATGATCCCAACGCGGTACAGCGGGCCCTGGAGTACGTACCAGGCCAGCCGCGTTAATCTCCTGCCTGGTCTTTCTTGTCAGGCGCATTTATTCTGACTGCGCATCATGAATGGGTCGGGTTCGCGCTGTTGCAACGTTGCGAGTCCATGCCGTCACTCGCTAACGGCGTTGTCTACTCCCGCATGCGCGACCATAATGCTCCCCGCCACCAAAAGACTCGGAGCCCGCCATGAGCCTGCGCGATCAGTTCACGGAACAGCTCAAGGCTTCCATGAAAGCGGGCAACCCGGCGCGGACCTCAACCTTGCGCATGATCCTGGCGAAGCTGAAGGACACCGATATCGCCGCCCGGCCAAAAGGCATCAACAAAGTCCCGGACGATGAAGTGTTGGCGATGCTGCGCGGCATGGTCAAATCCCGCCGTGAGTCAGTTACTCTCTATGAGCAAGGCAACCGTCCCGAACTCGCCGCCAAGGAAACCGCCGAAATTGCCGTCATCGAAACGTTCCTGCCGCAGCAGATGGACGACGCCGCGGTCGATGCCGCAGTGGCGGCAGCGATCACCGAGGCCGGCGCTACCAGTATCAAGGACATGGGCAAGGTCATGGCGGCACTTCGGGCCAAACATGCAGCCGCGCTCGACATGGCCAAGGCCGGCGCGATCGTGAAAGCCAGGCTCTCGGCCTGATGGCACTCCCGCCTCAGTTCCTCGACGAACTTCGCGCCCGCACCCCGTTGCCGGCGGTGATTGGCAGGCGAGTGAGGCTGGCGCGTTCCGGACGGCAGTGGAAGGGCTGCTGCCCGTTCCATGGCGAGAAAACCCCTAGCTTCTATGTCTACGACGACCATTACCACTGCTTCGGTTGCGGCAAGCATGGCGATGCCATCACCTTCGTCATGGACTCCCAGGGCGCCAGTTTCCCCGAAGCCGTCGAGCAACTCGCCGCCGAGGCGGGTATGCAAGTCCCGAAACCCTCGCCCGAAGCCGCCGAAGCGGAAAAGCAGCGATTGGACCTTGCCGCTGTGTTGGACGCCGCTGCTGCCAGCTTCCAGCGTCGGCTGTTCCTGCCGGAAGGCAAAGCCGCGCGAGATTACCTCACCAATCGCGGCCTGTCCGACGAGACGATCCGTCGTTACGGGCTCGGCTGGTCCGGGGAAGGCCGCGGCGCGGTCGCCGCCGACCTGGCGCGCGAAGGCGTGACCGCCGAACAACTCGTTGATTCCGGGCTCATGCGTCGCGATGATGAAACCGGTCGTGTGTTCGATTTGTTTTTCAATCGCGTCATGTTCCCGATCCGGGACCGCCGCGGGCGAACCATCAGCTTTGGCGGCCGGATCATGGGAGACGGCCAGCCGAAATACGTGAACGGGCCGGAGACCGCGCTGTTTTCCAAGCGGCGCACGCTTTTCGGAATCGATCTGGCGCGGGAGGCAGTGCGGCGTGGCGAAACCTTGGTCGTCGTCGAAGGCTACATGGACGTGATCGCGTTGGGCCAGGCAGGTTTTGGGGCGGCGGTGGCGCCGCTCGGCACTGCGCTGACTGAAGAGCAGTTGGGCGAACTCTGGCAACTCTCGCCAGCACCGGTGCTGTGCTTCGACGGCGATGCGGCGGGCGCTCGAGCGGCGGCACGGGCAGCGGAGCTGGCTCTGCCGATGCTGACGCCGGAACGTACGTTGAAGCTGATTGCACTCCCTGCAGGCGATGATCCAGACAGTTTGATCCGCGACAGCGGTGCTGCTAAATTCCAATCATTCCTGGCTCAGGCACAGCCCCTGGCGAAATGCCTGTTTGGCATGCTGCAGCAACAAGGCGGTGGGGCGACACCTGAGGAGCGCGCGGCGTTTCGGGCCAAGTTGAGGGCTGCTGCGGCGAAAATCCAAAACAGCGATCTTGCCAAGGAATACAGCGACGCGTTGTGGGAGCAGTTCAGAGAAAGCCGCGAGCGACGTCGGGCAGATCGCAACCGGTTTTCGGGGCCTCATGTATCAGCGCCGGTTCGGCTTCCCCCGCGCCCGCTGGCCCAGTCCGGGGAAATCGCGGCCGAGCGAGCCCGCATCCTGACCGCAATCCTGTTGCGTCATCCTGGGCTGTTCCACGATGTAGAGCATGCGTACGCCGGCCTCGACCTCGATCCACCTCTCACACAACTCCGCGATGCGATCGGAGATTGGGCAATACATGCCGAAGTCCTTGACTCTCAGGCTCTGATAGACCACCTGACCAAACTCGGGTTGCACCTTGAAATTGAGCGAATTCTGGCCGGGACACCTATCCCGTTGCCGGCTTGCGCGTCATCTGCTGCCATGCCGGCGGAGGCGGAGGAGGGATGGTGGCACATCTTCGGGTTCCTGAACGTCGACCGCCTGCGCGAAGAAGTCGATCTGGCGCGGCAGGATATGGCCAGAGGCCTGACCGGGGAGACGCAACGCAGGCTCGAGCGGCTGAAAGACGCCCTGAATAAAGTAAGCGCAGGCGAGCCGGACGGGCTCGCCGCCGCGTGACATGAATTTTCCTGCGGCGTGAGCCGCGACGACGACACTGGCGACCCCAAATCGTGTGCCGGGGCCGCGCGACTGCCAAATACGGCTTCGGCCGTGACCCATCTGATCTGGGAGACTTTTGAACGATGGCCACAAAAACGATTGTTGCGGGCGATACCGCCACTGCGGAACAGGATGCGGAGACCAACCTGCTGGACGTGCAGACCGCCGCCGTGAAGCGGCTGGTCGCCCGCGGCAAGGAACGTGGCTACATCACCTTTGACGAACTGAACACGATTCTGCCGCCAGACCAGAACAGTTCGGAACAGATTGAGGACCTGATGGCCTCGCTGTCCGAAATGGGCATCCAGGTGGTCGAGAGCGAGGAACAGGAAGACGGCGAAGCCCCGGTCGCCGCGGTCGAGAAGACCGAGGAGGCTGAGGAAGAGCAGACCGGCAATATCGACGAAGCCAGCGTCGGCCGCACCGACGACCCGGTCCGGATGTATCTGCGCGAGATGGGCAGCGTCGAGTTGCTGTCGCGCGAAGGCGAAATCGCCATCGCCAAGCGGATCGAGGCCGGCCGCGACATGATGATCAACGGGCTGTGCGAGAGCCCGCTGACCTTCGCCGCGATCATTTCCTGGCACGACCAGCTTAAGGCCGGCCGGATGTTGTTACGAGACATCATCGACCTTGAAGCCACCGACGGCGCCGGAGCCACCGACGGCGTCGAGGCGGTGGAAGCTGCCCCGGCCACTGACGGGTTCGCCGCTCCCGACGACGACTCAGATGACGAGGACGGTGGGCCCAGTATGTCGCTGTCCGCGTTGGAAGAGAAACTGAAGCCGGAAGTGCTCGCGCGGTTCGAGGAAATCGAGGTTCTCTACAAGAAGCTGCACAAAATGCAGAGCCGCCGGCTGGAAACCATGACCAGCGGCGAGGATGTCACCACGCGCTCGGAAAAAAGCTACGGCAAGTCGCGTGAGGAACTGGTGCAGAAGGTCGGCCAGGTGCGGTTGCATAACAACCGCATTGAGGAGCTGGTCACCCAGCTGAAGCAGCTGAACCAGCGGCTGACCACGCTGGAAGGCCAGTTGCTGCGCATGGCCGAGGGCACCAAGGTCGCGCGCGAAGACTTCCTGAAGCATTACCGTGGTAATGAACTCGATCCGAACTGGGTGGCGCGGGTCTCGATGCTGCCGGGCAAGGGCTGGAAGCCGTTCGTGATCAAGCACACGACGGACATCAACAATGTCCGCGCCCAGATCGCTGCCGTGGCCACCGATGCCAGCCTGCCGATCGCCGAATTCCGCCGCGTCTACATGACTGTCAGCCGCGGTGAACGCGACAGCGCGCGAGCCAAAAAGGAGATGATCGAGGCCAACCTGCGGCTGGTGATTTCGATCGCCAAGAAATACACCAATCGCGGGCTGCAGTTCCTGGATTTGATTCAGGAAGGTAACATTGGCCTGATGAAGGCGGTCGACAAATTCGAATATCGCCGCGGTTACAAGTTCTCGACTTATGCAACGTGGTGGATCCGCCAGGCGATTACTCGGTCGATCGCCGACCAGGCGCGCACGATTCGCATTCCGGTACACATGATCGAAACGATCAACAAACTGGTGCGCACGTCGCGGCAAATGTTGCATGAGATCGGCCGCGAACCGGCGCCAGAGGAACTCGCGGAAAAACTCGGCATGCCGCTGGAGAAAGTCCGCAAAGTTCTGAAAATCGCCAAGGAGCCGATCTCGCTCGAAACCCCAATTGGTGATGAGGAAGATTCTCACCTGGGCGACTTCATCGAGGACAAAGCGGCGGTCATTCCGCTGGACGCAGCGATCCAGGCCAATCTGCGCGAAGCCACCACACGCGTGCTGGCCTCGCTGACGCCGCGCGAGGAACGCGTGCTGCGCATGCGTTTCGGCATCGGGATGAACACGGATCACACGCTGGAAGAGGTCGGGCAGCAGTTCAACGTGACCCGCGAACGCATCCGCCAGATTGAGGCGAAGGCTTTGCGCAAGCTGAAGCACCCGAGCCGGAGCCGGAAACTGCGGAGCTTCCTCGACGATTGAGGTCAGTTGCTTTTCCCGTCACGGTCCGACCCTGCCGGGCCGTGACGTTGATAGATGCCCGACGATGATTGCAATTCCGGAATAGTTCGTTCGTCGCCTAAACGATAGGTCGCAACTTCTCACCGCTCCTGTGGTTACATAGGAACGGTCACAACGAGGAGTTACGATAATGTCGAATATCCCGAAGCTGGATCCGCGTGAAGAGCATTTCCGCATTCCCGGTCCACACGCTGGACTTAAACTGTTTCTCCGGTATTTGCCGGCGGTTAATCCGGTGCAGCGCCCAGTTCTCTATGTTCACGGCGCCACATTTTCCTCGGCGCTATCGATCGCGCACAGATTCGACGGCCGCTCATGGCGAGATGCGTTATGCGACGCAGGATTCGATGTTTGGGCCTTCGACTTTCAAGGTTTCGGTCACTCGGATCGCTATGCCGAGATGGACATGAAACCGAACGCGCACGCACCGCTTTGCAATGCAGCAGATGCGTCCGAGCAACTTGAATTGGTCGTGCGCTTCATCCTCGGACACCAGGCGGTCTCGCGACTGGCGCTGATCTCGCACTCCTGGGGATCCATGCCAGCCGGCCGGTTTGCCGGCAAGCATCCTGAGCTGGTCGATCGTTGGGTGTTGTTTGGCCCGATCGCTCGCCGCCCGCCGCGGCGCTATGAGACGGCACCCTCGGCCCCGGCGTGGCGAATGATAACCGTTGAGGACCAATGGAAACGCTTCGTCGAGGACGTGCCACCCGGTGCGACACCGGTGTTGTCACGGCGACACTTCGACGAATGGGGCGAGCGCTATCTCGACAGTGACGCCGCCAGCCGAATGCAAACGCCTATCGGTGTGAAGGTGCCTCTGGGCCCGTTCAATGACATCCTGCGCGCCTGGCACGGCGACCTCGCCTATGATCCGGCCCAGGTGCGGGCGCCAATCGCCATTATCCGAGGCGAGTGGGATGGCCTCATCCCCGATGCAGACGCGCGCTGGCTGTTCGATGCGTTCACGGCATCCCCAATCAGGCGCGACATCAAAATCAATCGCGCCACGCACCTGATGCATCTCGAGCTGATGCGTCCGGCGTTGTATCGCGAAACCAACGAGTTCCTGGCCGGCGGTGATGAGCCGGCGTCAGACTGACTGGAACAGGAGAAGACCAATATGTTCGTGGTCATTTTCGAAGTGAAACCGAAGCCTGATCGATGGGACGACTACCTCGCTCTGGCAAAGCAACTGCGGCCGAAACTCGAAGCGATCGATGGGTTTATCGACAACGAGCGGTTCGGGAGCAAGCGGACCAAAGGACGTTTGCTCTCATTGTCGACCTGGCGCGACGAAAAATCGGTCGTGCGGTGGCGCACTCATGGCGAGCATCATGACGTTCAGGGCAAGGGCCGCTTCGAGGTCTTCGAGGATTATCATCTTCGCGTCGGCGAGGTCACGTCGGACAGCGCGCCGCCGAATGGGCTTACGGCGGAGTCCGGGCGTTCCGATGAAACTGTGATCGGTGCTGCGAAGTTTTGCACCATTACCGAAGTGCCGCCGCCGCGTGACATGACACCCGCCGCGGCATCCGAAAGGCCGCATCAACCGGAAGCGAATGCGACTGGACTGCTCGATCACGAGTTGTTCGAGAGCATCACCAACCCCGGCAAATTGCTCATTCTCGCATCGTGGCGGGACGGTTCGGCCGCTGCCAACTGGTATCCGGAACGACACACGGACGGGAGTGAGATCCGGCATCGCCAGGTTCGCGTGATCCGCGACTACGGCATGTTCGATCGCCGCGAGGCACCGCAGTTCTATCCGGATGTCACGCCGGATAAGCGAAGCTAAACCGCTCCGGGCCAGGCCGTTCCACGACGATATCGAAACAAACCAATCGCGGGGTGTGGCCGACGGTGCACGACGTTCCGTCCGCGGCTCCGCTACCTCGCGCAACGTAAGTATGCCGTGGCAGCAACAACGGGCAACGGCAGTACCGATCTCGCCTCGCTCTGGACAGCGACAGCTGGACCGCACAGGGTGGCGATGCGTCAAC
>JBEKQQ010000075.1:0-28392 GCA_049519555.1 Acetobacteraceae bacterium | reverse complement strand
ACCAAAAATGTTACTGAATTCTTGACAATATTCGCTGATGACGCGGATGGCAGAGGCTTGGGTGCGGCGGCCACGCTGAAGTCCAACAATATTGGTTAATCAAATAATCACTGTTCAGGCAGACCTGATTTTGATGCGCACGGACCGCAGTCGTGCCGAAGTTTGTCGGCGGCGCGAGGTAGGCCCTCGCGCCGCAAGCCACGTCTCAGAGTGCGGCAAGGATCGTTTCTGCCTTGCTGGCCTCGAAGCCGCCTGGCGCCTCGACGCCGAGATGCGTCACTTTGCCATCTTCGGCGATCAGCGCGTAGCGCTGGCTGCGAACCCCCATGCCGCGCGCCGAGATATCCATCTCCAGACCTATTGCTTTGGCGAAATTGGCCGAGCCGTCGGCCAGCATCAGAAGTTTGCCGTCGGTGCCCTGAGATTTCCCCCAGGCGCCCATGACGAACGCGTCGTTGACAGCAATGCAGGCGATGGTGTCGACGCCCTTGGCCTTGAGCGCATCCGCGTTCTGCACAAAGCCGGGCAGATGTCTGGCGCTGCAGGTTGGCGTGAACGCACCCGGTACTGCGAACAGAACGACTTTCTTACCCTTGAATATATCGTCGGTGGACACTTCCTTCGGACCGTCCGCCGTTGCCATCATCAGTTTCATTGACGGAATCGTATCGCCAACTTTGATCGTCATGGTTTTCTCGCTCCCCGAAAGGGACAGGCCCGCTCTGGGCGCCCCGGTGATCACGCGCGAGTCCTGGCACGACTTCGAACGCGAGTCACGACCCCCGCGTCGGGGGCGCCGAACCGGTCCGCATTGAACCCTCTGGGATCCCCTCTGGGGTCCCTCTGGCCTTCCGCCCGGCCGGCTGGCATCTTCTCGTCATTGCGTGGGAGGAAGCTGCGTGCTGAGCATGAAAGGAAAGGTGGCGATCGTCACCGGCGCCGGCTCGGTGGGACCCGGTTGGGGCAACGGCCGCGCGACAGCGACTCTGCTGGCGCGGCAGGGTGCCGAACTGTTCCTGGTCGACATCAACGAAACTGCCGTACGGGACACGGTTTCCATCATCGAGAAGGAGGGCGGCACCACCCATCTGCACTGCTGCGACATGACGGTCGCCGCGGATGTTCTGGAGATGGTGCAGGCCTGTGTCACTCGGTTCAAACGCATCGATATTCTGGTGAATAATGTCGGCGGCTCCGCCCCCGGCGATCCTGTCGCGATGACCGAGAGCGTGTGGGACCGCCAGATCGACTTCAATCTCAAAAGCGTTTTCCTTGGCTGCAAATACGCCATTCCGGTGATGCTGGAACAGGCCAAGGGAGCGATTGTCAACATTGCCTCGGTCGCCGGGATGCGGAACGATTTTCTCAGTGGCCGGTCCCATGTCGGCTACAGCGCGTCGAAGGCGGGCGTAATCCAGTTGTCGCGCTCGGTCGCCGGCACCTACGCCAAACAGAACATCCGCGTGAACACCGTGGTGCCAGGACTGATGCATACGCCGTTGGTGGAAACCCGGCTGGCACGCACTGTCGGTGGCAATGACCTGCAAAAACTGATCGATGCCCGCAACGCCGCTGTGCCCATGGGACACATGGGCGACGCGTGGGACGTGGCTCACGCCGTGCTGTTCCTCGCCTCAGACGAGGCGAAGTTCATCACCGGCACCGAAATCATCGTCGACGGTGGCAGCACCGCGGCGATGCCCTGATAGCGGAACCAAAAAAGGAGATCACGATGTCTGAGAGGCGCTTTCCGGAGCTGACGCCGGAGACGATGACCGATGAACAACGCCAGGTCGCCGAGGCGATCCAGGCGGGACCGCGTGGCGCCGGACTACGGGGGCCGTTCAACGCCCTGATGCGCAGTCCACAGCTTTGCGATCTCGTGCAGCGCGTCGGTGCCTATGTACGTTACGCCACCTCGATCCCGGCGCCGTTGAATGAACTGGCGATTTGCATGGCCGGCCGCAAATGGGGAGCCCAGTACGAATTCTACGCCCACCGCAAACTGGGCATTGACGCTGGCCTGAACCCCGCGATCCTCGACTCAGTGGCGAATGGGCGCCGTCCGGAAAATATGTCGTCGGACGAAACCATCGTCTACGAGTTTGTCATGTCGCTTCTGGGCACCGGTCAGGTGCCCGACCCGCGCTATCAGGCGGTGATCGATCGGTTTGGCGAGCGAGGCGTGATGGATCTGGTCGGGGCGGTCGGATACTACAGTCTCGTGTCGATGGTGCTGAACGTCGCGCTGGTGCCGTTGCCGGAGGGGGTCGAACCACCACTGAAGGCGCTCTGAGGTTTCCTTGCCAATGCGGTGGAGCACGGCTTCACCGCGGCACACCCATGGAGACATGACATGCGCCCGGAAGATGCCATTGCCGACAAAGGCCGCCCATTTACGGGCGCGGAATATATCGCCAGCCTGCGCGATGGCCGTGAGGTTTATATCGACGGGGAACGGGTCGCAGATGTCACTACGCATTCGGCGTTTCGCAACGCTGTCCGCTCCATCGCGCGTCTGTACGACGCTCTGCATGATCCAAAAACCAAGGAGGACCTGACCTGCCCGACCGATACCGGGTCCGGTGGCTATACCCACAAATTCTTCCGGGTGCCGAGATCGCGAGAGCATATGCGTGGGGCACAGCAGGCGATCGCTGGCTGGGCACGGCTTTCTTACGGCTGGATGGGCCGCACGCCCGACTATAAGGCGGCGTTTTCCAATACTCTCGGCGGTTTCCCCGAATATTACGGCCCCTACGCAGACAATGCACGTGCCTGGTACAAGCGGGCGCAGGAAGCCATGCCGTTCATGAACCACGCCATCGTCAATCCGCCGATCGACCGCCACAAACCGCCCGAGATGGTGAAAGATGTCTATGCCTGCGTGAAGAAGGAAACCGATGCCGGCATCTACGTCTCAGGGGCCAAGGTCGTGGCCACCTCGGCCGCGTTCACGCATTACAACTTCATGGGCCAGTCATCGAAAACCGCGACCGAGGACCTCGACCTTTCGGTCATGTTCATGGTGCCGATCAACGCGCCCGGACTGAAGTTGTTCTGCCGCACGTCGTACGAGGCCGCCGCCGCGCGCAACGCCTCGCCGTTCGATTACCCGTTGTCTTCGCGGTTCGACGAGAACGACGCGATCTTCGTAATGGACAACGTGTTCGTGCCCTGGGAGGACGTGTTCATCTACCGCGATCCGGCGCGCGTGATGAGTTTCTTTCCCGGCAGCGGCTTCGTGCACGGTGCCATGTTCCAGGGCTGCACACGCTACGCCGTTAAGCTCGATTTCATCTCCGGCCTGCTGGCCAAGGCACTGCGCTGTACTGGCGGTGATGAGGCGCGGAACAATCAGGTGCTGCTTGGCGAGGTGATCGCCTGGCGGCACTTGTTCTGGGCTTTGTCCGACGCGATGGCGAACAACCCGCAGCCGTGGAAGGGCGACGCCGTGTTGCCGGAGTTGCAGGCGGGCCATGCTTATCGGGTGTTCGGGCCGGACTCCTGGCCTCGCATCAAGGATATTGTGCAGAAGACCGTGACCTCGGCGTTGATCTACCTGCCGTCATCGGTAAAGGATTTCGCCAATCCGGAAATCGACCGGTATCTGCGCCAATATGTCCGCGGCTCGCACGACATCGATCATGTCGAGCGCATCAAACTGATGAAACTGCTGTGGGATTCGGTGGGAACCGAGTTTGCGGGCCGGCACGAACTATATGAGCGCAACTACTCCGGCGGCTGGGAGGACATTCGCGCCCAGGTGCTGACCGGGGCGCAGCGGGGCGGTGGCCTGAAGGCGATGGAGGCGCTGGTGGATCAGTGCCTGGCGGATTACGACACGAACGGCTGGACCGGCGAGACCTGGATCAATCCGTAGCAGGTCCTCCGCCGTTGCAATCTCGTTTGAGGAATTCCGAGGCTTCCACCGCCGTGCGACGAAGGCTTTCAGCGCCGTCCTCGACGTTATGACCAATGCAAATCACGGCATCACTGAAACGCTGACAATCGCGGCAGGACGCGCTCGCCAAACAAACGCATCGACTGCTGCGCCACCGCCAGTGGCAAATCGTTAAAATTCACTTGTAACGAAGCAATCTCGAACGGTCCGATCTCCGCCTCATAGCTCGCGACGGTATCAAGAATGCGTTCCGGCGTGCCAACCCATGCGGCGCATTTCTCGACCTGGGTTTCGAAGGTTTCCTTTGCCAACGAGGCAATCACCTGATCGTAACCGGGATAGTCGGCCGACCGTGAGCCCGAGGTCCAGTCCGAGGCGGCATCAACCAACGAGCGCAAATAACGGTTGATCGGGCCAGCCGCCAGTCGCTCGGCCTCACGCTGATCCTCGTGACACAACATATGGAAGGCCAGCATCACCTCACCCGGCCCCTCGTGTCCCGCCGCGGCGCGAGCATTTCGAAAAGCGCCAATCAGCGCCTTCATCGCGCCACCCGCCATTGGAATCGCCATGATGCCGTACCCGTTCGCACCCGCGCGCTCGAACGACTCCGGCGTGCCGAGCGCCGCGACATAGAACGGAGGGCGCGGCGTCTGCGTCGGGCGCGGCAGCGAGGTGATATTGTGGAATGAGTGAAAGCGTCCCTCACTGGTGGCGTTTTCCTGTTCCAGCAACAGGCGGACCTGTGCCACGCCCTCGTCGAATCGCGCCCGGCTCTCGTCCAGCCTGACGCCGAAATGCATGAACTCGTGCGGCAGGAAAGCGCGGGCGAATCCGCAGTCCAGCCTTCCGTCGCAGAGTGCGTCGAGCATTGCCAGCTCACCGGCAATCTTGAGCGGATTGTTGAACGCCGGCAGCACCGCGCCGGTCACCAGCCGCGCGTGCCGTGTCACCTGCGCGGCAGCGGCGAGGAAGACCACCGGGTTGGGGCTATAACCTCCATACGGTAGGAAGTAATGCTCGACCGTCCGGACGTGATGATAGCCATAGCGATCGACCAGTGCCACGAGTTGCAGTGCCTCCTGCCAGTAATCGCGGGCGGATTTCACCTCTGGCCCAATATCGGGAAAAAACTGAATGCCGACCCGCATGATTAACCCTCCGCGCTGAAAACCGTACAGGTGGTTCTGACAGCCCGTTACCTTTGGCTCAACCCGTGCCGCGATCGTCCGATTGCAAACCCGCGTTGATTGGGGCGGCTTTTTGGCGGAGAACTCCGCCTCGCATCGATGAGTGCCCACCATGCCCGAGCTTTATCTGCACAACCACCTCACCCGCGGTAAGGAGCGGTTTGAGCCGCTCGACCCATCGAATGTGCGGATGTACGTCTGTGGCCCGACAGTTTATGATCTTGTGCATGTCGGCAACGGCCGCGCCGTCGTCGTTTACGACGTGCTGTACCGGCTGCTGCGCCACCTGTATCCCAACGTCACCTACGTCCGGAACCTCACGGACGTGGAGGACAAGATCAATGCACGGGCTGCCGAACTCGGCATCCCGATCGACGCTCTCACCGAGCAGACCACCGCAGACTTCCACCAGGATATCAGCGCTCTCGGCGCGCTGCCTCCGGATGTCGAGCCGCGTGCGACCGGACATATAAGCGAGATGATCGCGATCATCGAACGGCTGGTCGCCTCCGATCATGCCTATGAGGCGCAAGGTCACGTGCTGTTCGCCGTCGGGAGCTTCGCCAGTTACGGCAGGTTTTCCGGCCGCAATGCCGAGGAGTTGTTGGCCGGCGCCCGGGTCGACGTTGCTCCTTATAAGAGAGACCCCGGCGATTTCGTGTTGTGGAAGCCGTCTTCGCCGGAGCTGCCAGGTTGGGAAAGTCCCTGGGGCCGGGGCCGTCCCGGCTGGCATATCGAATGCTCAGCCATGTCGTGGCGCCACCTCGGGGAAACCTTTGACATCCACGGCGGCGGCACCGACCTGATTTTCCCACATCATGAAAATGAAATCGCGCAGAGCCTGTGCGCGTTTCCGGGTAGCCAGTTCGCGCGCTACTGGGTCCATAACGGCATGCTTCTCGTCAACGGCGAGAAAATGGCCAAATCACTTGGTAATTTCACAACCCTGCGCGACGCCCTGCGGCAGGTGCCAGGCGAGGTCATCCGGTTTTTGCTGATCCGCACGCATTACCGTTCGACACCGGATTTCAGCGACGCAGCGACAACTGAAGCGAAAAAGGAACTTGATCGATTCTATCGCGCGCTGGAACGATGCCCGGACGCTGGCGGAGGGACCGTGCCCGATAAGGTGCTGGATGCCTTATGCGACGACCTGAATACCCCGCTCGCATTCTCGGCGATGCATGCGCTGGCCGATGCGGCCTTCGCGGGTGACGCCGGGGCCGCAGTCAATCTGCGGGCTTCCGGTAATTTGATCGGCTTGCTGACCCAGGCGCCCGAGGCCTGGTTCCGCGGCGGCACCGAAGACGCCGCTGCCATTGCGGCAGCGATCCAGGAACGTCTGGCCGCGCGCAAAGCCCGGAACTTTGCCCGGGCTGATGCGATCCGGGCGGAGCTCGCCGAACGCGGGATCGTCCTGGAGGACGGACCGGGCGGAACCACCTGGCGTCGGGCGCCGTAACGCAAAGGATTTCCAATGAAGAAACTGTTGTTTGTCATGGTGGTTGGCTTCAGTGCGGCCATGTTGGTGAAAAGCCGTCAGGTAACCGCCAGCCCGGATAACCAGATCCACGTCGCCGGTTTTGCCGTTCCGCTCCCGAACGCTGTTCGGCAGTCCCCGATCATGGGGGTTGTCGCCAGCATGTTGCCGGCGTCGGCACGGGATGGTGCGGGCGCCGGCGCGCGGCCCGTGATGCCGGTGGTAAGCTCGGGCTCCGGAACCTTCGATGCCAACTCTTCAGGTCGGGCGAATGCGCCAGGAGGAGGCCTGGCAACCGGCGCCAGCGGGTTCAGTGCCGCCGCCAAGGCGTTACGCGGTCCGCAATGACGGGACGCGAGGGCGGCGCAGACCTGCGGCCGGCCGGCGGCACACCGGTCGTCGTACTGGTCCGTCCGCAACTCGCTGATAATATTGGTGCCTGTGCAAGGGCGATGGGCAATGGCGGACTGTTCGATCTGCGCCTGGTGGCACCGCGCGACGGTTGGCCGCAGGAAAAAGCCTGGGCGAACAGTTCGGGGGCGGACCGCATCCTCGATGCGACTACCGTGCATGAGAGTGTAGCCGAGGCGGTCGCGGACCTGCACCATGTCCTCGCCACCTGTCCGAGGCCGCGCCATATCATCAAGCCGGTGCTGACGGCACGTGGCGCCGCCGCCGAATTGCGTGCGATTGCCGCCCGTGGGCTACGCGCCGGCCTGCTGTTCGGTCCGGAACGCGCAGGCCTCGACAACGACGACATGGCGCATGCCGATGTGCTGGTTCGCTACCCGTTGAACCCCGGGTTCATGTCGTTGAACCTGGCCCAGGCGGTGATGATCATGGCGTACGAATGGTGGACGGCAGCGGATGAGACGCCGCCCTACGAGTTCATGACCAATGAGACGCAGGTGGCAACCAAAGCCCGGCTTGAAAATTTTCTGGGTCATTTGACTGCCGAACTGGACGCCAGTGGGTTTCTGCGCAACCTGCCGAAGCGACCCGGGATGGTTCGTAACATTCGCCACTTCTTCGAACGCGGGGAGGTGACCGAACAGGAACTCCGCACATTGCACGGGATCGTAACCGAACTCTCGCTCGGACGCCGCCAACGCGGCCGGGAGGAGGCTGATGTGGGTGAGGCCGCCGCAGCGGCGTCTGCCAACGACCTGCAGCCCGCTTCAGAAAATCGCGATCCAGGCGGCACCGCCTGACCGGCCGAGCCCATGCTACAGGCTGAATTTAGTCGACCGATCCGATCTTCCTGGCAGCAAGCGACCGATCATTGGTATGACGTCGCTCAGGCACGGCGGCCAAAGCCCACACGGCATGTCCCGGTACAGCTTTGTGCACGGCGGGACGTGGCCTTGCAGTCAAAGCATGCTGACACGGAAGGCATAGGATGACGGAACTGCACTGGCTGCCCGAGATGCAGGATTGGCGCGCCCGCCTGCGCAGTCTGACATCGGGACCCGGATCGGTTTGGGAGAATGCGGTCGCTCTTGCGGGCGCGCGAATCAATTTCGTGCTGACCAACGCGCTGGACGAAAGGCTGCGACGTTTGCTCTCAGGCCCACCGGACGGACTGCAAACGAAGCCGGTGCGGCTGGCGGTGCTTGGGTCAAGCACTCTCACTCATTTGCTGCCCGCCATTCGGGTTGCCGGCCTGCGCCGCAATATCTGGATCGACACCTACGAGAACGACTACGGCCAATATTGGCAGGAATTGTCCGATCCAGATTCGGCTTTGCACCAATTCCGACCGACGGCGGTTTTGCTCGCACTGGACGCGCGCGACCTAACCGCCGGAATTACCGCCGCGATGGACCCGGAAGCCGTCGAAGGGGCTATGACCGAGATCACGGAACGGATCCGCGCCACCTGGCGGATGGCTCGTGACACCCTGCGCTGCCCGGTCCTGCACCAGGCCGCGTTGCCGCTGCACCTCCCCCTTCTGGGCAACAATGAACACCGGCTGGCAGGCTCGCGTGCCGCGTTCCTAGGCCGGCTCAATGCACGGGTGCGGACCATGGCCGAGGAAGAGGGTGTCGATATCCTCGCCATCGATGACCGCGCGGCGATGGACGGTTTGCGCGCCTGGCACGATCCCGGCTTGTGGCATCGCGCCAAGCAGGAAGTTAGCCACACGGCCGCACCGATGTTCGGTGACATGGTGGGACGATGGGTCGCGGCCAAGCAAGGACGATCGTTCAAGTGCCTGGTTCTCGACCTCGACAACACCGTCTGGGGTGGGGTGATCGGCGACGACGGCATGGAGGGCATCGAACTGGGGCAGGGTTCGCCTTTGGGCGAGGCCTATGTCGCATTCCAGGATTACGCCCGCGAACTCAGCCGGCGCGGCGTAATTCTGGCGGTGTGTTCGAAGAACGACGAGGCTAACGCAACAGAGCCATTCGAAAAGCATCCCGACATGGTTTTGCGGCGCGGCGATATCGCCAGCTTCGTCGCTAATTGGTCGGACAAGGCCGGCAATATCCGCGCGATCGCCGAGGAACTGAACATCGGCTTGGATTCTCTGGTGTTCATCGACGACAACCCGTTCGAGCGCAACCTTGTGCGCCAGGAACTGCCGATGGTCGCCGTGCCCGAGGTGTCCGACGACCCAACCACTTATCCCGTTGCGCTGGCCGACGCCGGCTATTTCGAGGGCCTCGCCGTTACCGACGAGGATCGTGAGCGGACCAGCCAATACCACGGCAACAAGGCCAGAGACGCGCTGAAGGCCTCGGTCACCGATCTGCCCGCGTATTTGCGCGGGCTGGAGATGGAACTGATTGCCAGGCCGTTCGACCGGGTCGGGCTGCAGCGGATCGTGCAACTTATCAACAAATCGAACCAGTTCAATCTGACGACCCGGCGTTATACGGACGAGGATGTTATTGCGGTGATGGCGGACCCCGACGCGTTCGGCCTGCAACTGCGGCTGCTGGACCGGTTCGGCGACAACGGTGTGATCGCGATCGTCATCGGACGACTGCAACCGAACAAAGACCTGCTGATCGACACCTGGCTGATGAGTTGTCGCGTGCTCGGACGTCAGGTGGAGCCGACCGCGCTCAACCTGATCGCCCGGAACGCCACAAGGTTGGGCGCGCGACGGCTGGTCGGCGAATACATCCCGACCGAGAAGAATGGCATGGTGAAGGATCACTATGCGAAGCTCGGTTTCACAGTGATGGAGACCGATCCGGCGGGCGGCAGCCGCGCGGTGCTCGACCTGGCCGGTTACCGGCCGGCTGAAACATTCATTCAGGTGACGGAGGGGTAGCCCAATGGCGACCGAAGGCGAGATTTATCCGGCGCTGACCACGATCTTCCATGATGTGTTCCTGCGCGACGACCTGACGCTGTGCGCCGAGACGAACGCGAAAGACGTAGTGGGTTGGGACTCGTTCAAGCAGATCGAGATCATCATGGCGAGCGAGGAGCAGTGGAAGATCCGCTTCTCCACCCGGGAACTCGACGCACTTCGCTGTGTCGGCGATTTGGTTCGGACCATCGCTGCGAAAACCGGCGGCGGCTGAGGTGGAGTTCTACCCGCCGGCCCCGGCGTACTGCTGCTCGTGTCGGGTGACCTGGATTTTGTAGTTCTCGCGGTAACGATCGCTGACCAGCTGATGCACTGCCAGCGCGGCCGCGTCCCGTTCGCCAGTGGGCGGCTTGATCAGGTCGAAATTTCCGCAGGTGTCCTCGCCGCGCACCAGCATCGCGCAGCACCGGACCGGTCCCTCCACCCGCACATGGGTCGGGATGTAATTGAGTCCAATGCCGACCCTCCGGTGTGAGGCGTTGTTGGGCGCAGAGCGGTGCACCGCAAATTCATGGTGCAAGGAGAATGAGCCGGCCGGCAGAGCCATCGCCACCGGGTTGCTCTCGTTGAACTTCTCCATGATCGTCTGGCCGGCGCGGTTGATGCTGTTCGCCAGGCCCAGTGGAGCGTGACGCAATTGGCGGGGGGCACCCTGGCTTGACAGGTGTTCCATACACCCGGCCTCGCGGCTGGCGTCGGTCAGCGCAACCCAGGCGCAGACCTGCTCGTGTGGGTTCAGACCGAAATAGGTGCCGTCCTGATGCCACGCGGCAAAGGTCGGTGAATGTGGCTCCTTGATGAAAAACGTGCTGGTCCAGACCAGGATGTTGGGTCCGATCACGTCCTCGATGGCGTCCAGGATCTTCGGGTGACGGATCAGATTGTTGAACCAGACGGAATGCGCATAAGCATGGGACCGCCATTTGACATCGGCGTCGGCAACCGACGAGCCAAGCTCGGTCTCCAGTTGCTGCAGACCGGCGAGGCAGGTGGCGATCTCCGCATCCGTCAGAGCCGGGATGGGAAACAGGAGGCCGTTGTGGTGATACGAAGCTACCTGCTCCGGGGTGAGCGCCTTCATTGGTTTCCCTCCTGCACCCGCTGCCTTTCAGGCATCGGCGTGTTGCGTGGCCAGCCTGTTTCGCGAGCCGGCATGGTGTTGTTACCGTCAGGAGTCTTCACGAACGGTGGGTAATTGCAAGGGTCTTGATTGGTCACGTTGACACCGGCGACGAAGGTGACCGTCGATGATGCGTGACCTGCCGCCGAGCTGAATTTGGTCCGGCGGCAGCCGCCCTCGTCTATATTCCCGGTTCACGGAAGGGTGCGAGTGGCTCACCCGCAAAGTGATCCACAGCGACGGTCGATAAAACCAGACATCGCGGTTGCGGTTGATTGAGAGACCGTTGCAACGCAGCTGAGCATAGCCGCCGTCCTCATTGACTCTGCCCACCTCGTCGCTATAACCCGCGCTTCCCAGGCCGCCGGGCTCCTCCCGCCGGCACTTGCTGCCTTGGCCCACGCCTCGAAAGTCGAAAGTCGTTCCCATGTTCGCTGTCATCCGCACCGGCGGAAAACAGTACCGCGTCGCCCCCGACATGGTGCTGAAAGTTGAAAAGCTGGAAGCCGAGGCCGGCGATACAGTGACCTTCAACGAGGTCCTGTGCGTCGGAGGCGATGCCGGTCTGACCATCGGCGGTCCCACCGTTCCCGGCGCCTCGGTCACCGCGACGGTGATCGCGCAGGACCGGCTGGACAAGGTCATCATCTTCAAGAAGCGCCGCCGGCAGAACAGCCGCCGCCGCAACGGTCATCGCCAGCACGTCACCGTGCTGCGGGTCTCCGGCATCAACGCGGCCTGAGGAGTAGTTCCCAATGGCACACAAAAAAGCAGGCGGATCATCCCGCAACGGTCGTGACACCGAAGGCCGCCGCCTCGGCGTCAAGAAGTCCGGTGGCCAGAGCGTCATCGCCGGCAACATCCTGATCCGCCAACGCGGCACCAAATGGCATCCCGGCACCAACGTCGGACTGGGCCGTGACCATACGATCTTCGCCCTGATCGACGGCACCGTGGAGTTCCGCCGCAAGGCAAACGACAAAGTACATGTTTCTGTTGTGCCGCCACCGGCGTTGGCAGCCGAGTAACCGGCGCGGCCTCCCGCGTGCTACGATCATGGGGGCCGTGGCCCCCATTTTCATTTGTGAGACAGCATGAAGTTCCTCGACCAATGCAAGATCTATCTCCGCTCCGGTGACGGCGGCGATGGCGTGGTCGGTTTCCGGCGCGAGAAATACATCGAGTTCGGCGGCCCCGACGGCGGGAATGGCGGCCGCGGCGGCGACATCGTCTTCGAGGCGCAAGCCAATCTGAACACCTTGATCGACTTCCGCTACGCCCAGCACTTCCGGGCGAAAAAGGGCGGGAATGGCGCGGGGGCCGATCGTACCGGCGCGGGCTCGCCCAATGTGGTGATCAAGGTCCCGATCGGCACGCAGGTTTTCGCCGAGGATCAGGAGACGATGCTGGCCGACCTCGACGCGCCCGGCAAGCGCGTGACGTTGCTACGCGGTGGCGATGGCGGGCTGGGCAATGCGCATTTCAAGACGTCCACCAATCGCGCCCCGCGCAAGGCCACCAAAGGCTGGCCGGGTGAGGAACGCTGGGTTTGGTTGCGGCTGAAACTGATTGCCGACGCAGGACTGATTGGGCTGCCGAACGCCGGGAAGTCGACGTTTCTCGCCGCCACGACTGCCGCACGGCCGAAAATCGCTGACTACCCGTTCACCACATTGCATCCGCAACTGGGTGTCATTCGGCTGTCCATGTCCGAGGAATTCGTGCTCGCCGACATTCCCGGCCTGATCGAGGGGGCCCATGAAGGTGCTGGTCTGGGCGACCGGTTCCTCGGCCATGTCGAGCGCTGCGCGGTCATGCTGCATCTCGTTGACGGCGCCGCAGGTGACGTGGTCCGTGCGTGGCGAACGGTGCGGGAAGAACTGGCAGCCTACGGCGGCGGCCTGGCGGAAAAATCGGAGTTGATCGGGCTGAACAAGATCGATGCGATGACACCTAGAGAGGCCTCGGCGCGCGCGGCGGCGTTACGAAAAGCCTCGGGCCGGCCGGTCATGTTGCTGTCCGGCGTGACCGGCCAGGGCGTGCCCGAGGTATTGCGGGCGTTGCAGAACATGATCCACGACACACGGGAAACGGCGGCGGCGTGATACCATCGCTCGCCACCGCCCGTCGCGTCGTCGTCAAAATCGGCAGCGCACTGGTTGTTGACGAGAAGGCCGCTGCGCCACGCGCCACCTGGCTCGCCGGCGTCGCGGAGGACATTTCCGCTCTCCGTTCCCATGGCACCGAGGTCATTGTCGTTTCCTCCGGTGCCATTGCCCTGGCGCGGCGAACGCTTGGCCTGACCCAAAGACGTCTGAAACTGGAGGAAAAACAAGCTGCCGCCGCAGTGGGACAGATCCGACTGGCACAAGCCTGGACTGAGGCACTGTCGGCCTGCAACCTGACGGCCGCTCAACTTCTGTTGACCTTAGACGATACGGAAGATCGCCGGCGATACCTCAATGCCCGCGCCACGCTCAGCACGTTACTGGCGTTGGGCTGCGTTCCGGTGATCAATGAGAATGACACTGTGGCGACTGCCGAAATCCGGTTCGGCGACAACGACCGGCTCGCGGCACGCATGGCAGAAATGGTGCGGGCCGATGTCCTGGTGTTGCTGTCCGACATCGACGGTCTCTACACCGCCGACCCGAGGCGCGACCCCACCGCGGAACATTTGCCGGTGATCGCTGCCTTGACGCCGGAAGTTGAGGCGATGGGCGGAGAACCGCCACCTGGCTACTCCTCCGGCGGCATGCGGACGAAGCTTGTGGCGGCGCGGATTGCGACGCAGGCCGGGGTCGCCATGGCGATCGCGCAGGGCAATGTGGCGCGGCCGTTGCGGGCGCTGGCGGAAGGGGCGCGCTGCACCTGGTTCCTGCCAACGGCGGATGGACCATCGGCCTGGAAACGCTGGATTTCCGGATCGCTGGCTCCGCGCGGCGTGTTAACGGTCGATACCGGTGCGGCCAGCGCTTTGCGCGACGGGCGCTCGCTGTTGCCGGCCGGGGTGCGCTCGGTTGAAGGAACCTTCCAGCGTGGCGACCCGGTTCTGGTTCGTGGGCCGGATGGCGAGGCTCTGGCGCGCGGTTTGTCCGCTTATGCGTCCGAGGATGCCGCGCGCATCGCCGGGCACCGCTCCGACAAAATCGAGGCCATCCTCGGCTGGCGCGGCCGGGATGAGATCATCCATCGCGACGATCTGGTGGTACTCGACGCGGGAGAGCGGTAATCGACGTCAACCACCGGCCGAGTGATCCAGGTGTCGACCTTGCGAGCGACCAAGGTTATTGCAAGCGCGCCAGCCAGGCCCGCGCGATCCTTTCGTCCATCTCGGTGATCGCGTGGCCAACTGGCAGCACCTGATGGGTCACGATGGCGCCCATTTGATTGAACCGTTTCGCCAACTCAGCACCATCGCCCGGTGACCTCCGACTATCCTTCTCACCGTCGAGGATGAGCACGGGCGCGGCGTCAATCCGGACCGGCCGATCCTCGAGAAACGGAGACAGCGGCCGTAACAAGATTGCGCCGGCAAACAAAGTCGGATGGGTCAGCAGCAGCGCTGCAGCCATGATCGCACCGTTTGAGAACCCGATAACAATCGGACGGTTGGCAAGACCGTGGTCCTCGCTGGCGGCCGCTATCAACCCAGCCAACGGCGGAATGCGTGCGGTAAGATCGGCTTCATCGACCGAACGGTCGGGGCGGCGGTGAAAGAAGGCGAACCCGCCGTCGATTTCGACGGTACCGCGAAGCGACAGCATAGGTGCACCTGGCGCCAATTCTGCAGCCAGCGGCACCAGGTCACGTTCGTCGCCGCCGGAACCGTGCAGCAGCACCACCGGCAATGATTCTGGTGTGGTACCGGCGATGAATTGATGAATCGGGCTTGATTGGGTCATGGATTGGTTCCGTGAGACTAAATTAAACTGACATCAACCGTAGCCTGACCAGGCAATTTCCAGGACTGGGCGAAGCAAAATTTGGGCCGACTTCGAATTTTGCGTTCCCGGGTGCAATCTTGCTGTGCTGCCCAACCAGATGTCTTGCGTTTTCCTGCTAATGTAGGACCCGGGCCGCCGTCAATCGGTGACCACCCGCAGCAAGTTCGTCAGTCGCGCCACGTCAGAGAGATTGCGGAAGTCGTGGATTAACGTCAGGCTCAACTCGATCTCTCGCTCCGGTAGGCCGGATGCCGGCATCAGCGTGCGATATTTCGCATCGACATCATTCCAGGAAATCCCCAGTGTGGCCGAACCCTTTGGCTCAAACACTGTGCTGGACACGGTGCGGCCATCCCGGGTGAGGATAGTCACGGTGGCCCCTTGCCGGTAGCGGCTCAGGTTCTCGGTTGGTTCGACGCCGACGCTGACTTTGTCGATCAGCGCGTGGATCACCGGATCAGCGATCTTGGCCGGACTGGCGTGGATCCAGGAAAACCCCCGATCCGCCGCACCCGCGGCAGCGAAATAGGCTGGGCTGTGTGCCATGTCGATCAGGTCGGCCGGATGGAGCGGCCCACTCAGCATTTTCATGCCAGGCCGATGGATCGTGATGCTGGCAATTTGCTCCGAGCTGATGCCGGAGTCGCGGGTTGCGTTGCCGGCAGCCTCGGCAATCGCGTGATAAGGGTGACCGCCCGGCACCAACTTGATTGCCATGTCGGTCATGATATCCCAACTGGAGCCCAGATCGCGGGTGGCGAATTCACCCGCGATCGCGCCATCGACGCCGCCGAACGCTTCAAAGAAACCACGACGCGTTTCCAGAATTCGTGCCTCACCGACATACCCTCGCCGCGCCGCCAGGGCTGCGTTGGCGCCATGCATAGCCGCAAGGCCAGCGTGGTATTCGCGTGAGACACTGGTATCCGCCGCGGTCGCCAGGCCACCGATCGAAATCGCCGTCAACGCGATGGTTTGGGCCATGCGTTCCGCGTCCAGGTCCAACATTCGCGCTGATGCCACCGCTGCGCCGAACGCTGCGCCAAGACAGCCATGAAAGCCGCGGTCCTTAAAGCCCGGTGTCATTGCCTCGCTAATACGTCCCGCTGCCTCATAGCCGAGGACGATTGCCGTCAGTACCGCTTCGCCATTGCTGCCCTCGCGTTCCGCGAATGCCAAAGCCGCAGCGGTCAGCGGCGTGCCGGCATGAACGATGTTGCGGAGATCGCTGTCGTCCGATGCGGCAGCGTCGCTCAGCACCGCATTGACCTGGATCGCACTCGCGACCGGTAGTTTTTCCCCCGCGTCGAACCAGGCCGACGCGTCCCCTCGCCCGCCCCTCTCCTGGGCCATCGCCCGAATGATCTGGGCTGATTCAATCCCAGTCCCAAAAGCCGCACTGGCCAGAGTGCTGGCAATCACCATCGCCGCAAGGTCCAGCGCCTGATCGGGCAGGTCAGCGGTTTTGGTTTCGGTCAGAAATGCAGCCAACTGGCGTGCGACGGTCATCCGCATATCCTTCCTGTCATTGGCAGGGAACCTGGCACGATCTTGACCGCAGGTCAGGATGCGCGCCCAATCGGCGTAGGTAACACAGGGGAGAACGACCATGGCTTTCGTTGTCAATCACGTCCACCTCAAGACCCCGGATCCCGCGGCCACCGCTCGTTTCTACATGGAGAATTTCGGCGCTACCATGAAGTCGGAAATTCCCGGTCGCGGCGTGCAACTCGATCTGCATGGACTGCAGTTGAACATCACCACACTGATCGCGGTACAAAATCACGAACAACACTACGGCATCGAACACATCGCGATAAATACCGACGACTATCCCGGCACTCTGGCGAAACTGAAAGCGAATGGCGTCAAGATACTGGAGGAGCTGCCGGTCAATAACGGCCGCCATGTTTGTTTCCTGCAGGCTCCGGACGGCGCGCAGATGGAGTTGATCGAAAAAGTGTAGGAGCGCCATACCGTGGCCCTGAAGGACAAGATCCCGCTCGGGATGTCGTTGCCTCACCGTTCACCAGATCCGTTGGCGATGACGTCCGTCGCCACCGTCGCGCGGCGCGCGGAGGCACTTGGGTTCAGCGATTTATGGGTCACGGAGAATACGATCGATCGAAACACCTGCTTCGATCCGGTGGTGATATTGACTTATGCGGCTGCCATCACCAGCCGCATCCGGGTCGGCGCGTCGGTGGTGGTCTTGCCAATCCACAGCCCGCTGATGGTGGCGCATCAATGGGCAACGCTCGATTTCGTCAGCGGGGGGCGGGCAATTTTGGCTGTGGGCCTCGGGAGGGACCACCATTACCGGGACTTCCAAATTCCTGTCTCCGGGCGGCTAAGGCGGTTCCGGGAAGAAGTCGAGCTGATCAAGGCGCTGTGGACCGAAGATAAAGTCACCTACCGCGGCGAGATGTATCAGGTCGAAAATCTCACCTTGGCCACAAGGCCGGCGCACAAGCCGCGCCCACCGCTTTGGATGGGCGTCGGTCATCCCAACGCCGTGCGCCGAGCGGCACGGATCGCCGATGGCTGGATGGGCTCCGGCGGATCGAGTATCGCCGAATTCAAGACATCGGTACCGATCCTGAAACAGGAACTGGAGAAGGCCGGACGCGATCCGGCAGCTTTCCCCATATCGAAACGAGTGTTCATGGCGGTCGACGGGCGGCCCGCCGTGGCCCGCGCCGAACTCAATCGCTGGTTCACCGAAGTCTATCACAACCCAGCGGGAACCGACGCATCGGGCATTCACGGCACGCCGGAACAAGTGGCCGAACGGCTGGAGGAACTGGTCGCTGCCGGCGCCAATCACCTGTTGCTCAATCCTGTTTCGCGCCACACCGAACAGGTTGAGGCAGTGGCAGCTCTCGCCGGACTCCGGTCGGGATAAATCGGGCGTGGATTTCGAGCTCACTACGGAGCAACAGCGCCTTCGGGACCGATGTCTGGAACTGGCGGCTGATTTCGCGACCAGGTCCGCTGGACATGACCGCGACGCCTCGCATCCGACCGAAAACTACGACCGGCTGCGGTCGGAGGGATTTCTGCATCTGACCGTGCCGACGCAGTGGGGCGGATCAGGATACGATTTCCTCAGCCACACGATCGCTTATGAAGCGCTAGGCCGCGGCTGTCCCTCTACGGCACTTGCGTTCAACATGCATGCATCGGTCGTGATGCCGATCCTTGAAAGCGACGAGGTCACGACTGAAGCAAAGCAGCGTATCGCCAATCTCGTGGTGCGTCAGGGGAAAATGATCGGAGGCAATTTCTCCGAACCAGGCCATACGTCGCTAATCGGCGAACGTACGTTGAGCGTCAAGGCGCGACCGGCCGGTGGCGGATATCGCATCAGCGGCCGCAAGATGTTTGCCTCGATGATCGAAGCGGCAGATTACGTTTTGGTCCTGGTCTATCCTACAAGCGCGACAAACCCGGCCGCAGGGATGTTGGTGATGATTCCACCCGACGCCGAGGGAAGACGGGTCATTGCCAATTGGGATACGCTCGGGATGCGAGCGACCCGCAGTGACTCGCTTGTCCTGGAGGATTGCTGGGTACCGGAGGAATCGGTGATCTATCGATCCGACGATATTCGCCGGTTCCGCAATGCCGGCCTGAACTGGTTCTGGGGCTCCTACACGGCTGTTTACCTCGGCCTGGCGGGCGCCGCGTACGACGAACTGCGCAAGGTCGTAGCGGAACGACAGCCGCAAGGCTACGCCCAATCCCTCGCGTGGCACCCTGATGTCCGTCGCCATATCGCGCAACTCAGCGTCGACCTGGAAGCGGCGCGGTTGATCACGTACCGTTCCGCGTGGCTGCGCGACCGACAGGGACCAACACCGGAGGCTACCGCAGCGATGTACCGTGCCAAATACATGGTCGGTGTGGCAACCAGTCGCATTACACGCGTCGCGCTGACCCTTGGCGGAGCCCATGGCATCTTCAGGGGATCGCGCCTGGAGCAACTGTTTCGCGATGGTGCTCTGGCGGAAATCCAACCGCCGCCGTCGGACTCCTGCCTGTGGAACATTGGCCTGCATGAGCTGGGCCTTGACCCGGAGGATGCGCTGCCCCCGCTGCGGCCGTTTTGAAAAAGGACTGCTCCCATGTCACTCAGCCGGGAATTCGCCGCCTTTGTCGCCGAACTTAAATATGAAGACCTCCCAACCGCGGTAGTGGACCGTGCGAAAGGCGTCACTTTACAGGCATTGAGCTCCGCATTGGTTGCGCACAATATGCCGGCAACTCACCAGGCGCTGGCAATCATGCGGGAGGAAGAGGGGGGCAGCCCAGGAAATGCGACGGTTTTGTGCAGCGGAGACAAGTTTACAAAGGCGGGGGCTGCGTTCGTCAACGCGGAAATGATCTTTGCCGGCGGCAAATGGGATACGTTTCGCATGCTCACGCATCCTGGTATCGCAATTATGCCAGCCGCGCTGGCCGCGGCCGAGGCGACTGGTTGCTCGGGCAAGACCTTTCTCACCGCCATCGCCGCCGCTTATGAGGTGCTGGAACGCATGGCATCGGAATTCATTCCGACCGTGATGTCGCGCGGCTTCCACGCCGGTCCGGTATTCGGCATTTTCGGCGCCGCGATTGCCGCAGCGAAAATTTCCGGTCTCGATGCCAACCAGATCAACGGTGCAATCGCGCAATGCGTGAATTTGGCGAGCGGCAATCTGGAAGGGATAAGAAGTGGCGGGCGGTCGCTGCGAGAGGGTGGTGCCGTTCGCAACGCACTGCTGGCAGTAGCGCTCGCAAAGCACGGCATCCCGGGAGGCGAAACGACTCTGGAAGGCGAGGCCGGTTTTTACCATTCCTATGCAGGTAACAATCTCGGCCAGCTCCGCTATAGCTTTACCGGACTCAACCGCACAGATCTGAACGAAATCACCAAGGGCCTCGGCCGGGACTGGATCTTTCTGGAGACCCTGTACAGGATTTACTCGACTGCCGGCTACAATATCGCCCATGTCGACGTGACGGCAAGGCTGTGCGAAGAGCACAACATCACCTACGCCGACATCGACCGCATCGAGGCAGTGGTGAATTGGTTGGAAACGTTATATCCCAGCCCGGCGTTTCCGGTACGTGTGGTGGAATATCCGCCGCAAGTGGGTTCTACGCAGTACTTTTCTGCCTATGGCGCGGTGACCCGTGGCTATCCTTTATTGCGCGGTGGACAACCCGCGCCGGGAGAGACCGATCCTCCGGAAGTTCTGGAACTTATGAATCGGGTGACGTTGATTCCGATGGCGCACCGGACACTATTCGGCCCGCGCGTCACCATTTTCACCAAGGACGGTCGCAGTTTCACTCGCGAGGGAACTGGCCGGGAATTCATTTGGGATTTCGAACATGAGGCGGATCGCATCAGGCCAATCGCCCAGGGCCTGTCCATCACGCCTGACCGGTTCGACGGCCTGATCGACGCCTGCCGAAAGCTGGAACTGCAAGAGACAGCCTGGGAGCCCTTGATCTTGCTGACGATCCCGGCCTGATCCCGGCAGAAACCACCGATCACTCGATGATCGTCGCCTGCGCTATCAATTTTCGTGCCGCCTCCGACATAGTCGCTCCTTCGAGAACGGATCGCACGGCGCGGATTTCGGCCTGCCGGACACGTTCCAGTCGTGCCAACACGACCTCTAATCGGTTGGCCGGAATGACGACCACACCGTCGGCGTCTCCAACGACGACATCGCCGGGATTCACATGCACATCGCCCAACGTGATCGCTGCACCAACAATTCCTGGGCCGTTCATCGCCGGCGAGTTGGGCTGAATGCCGCGGCAAAACAGCGGCAAATCCGTGGCGACTATGCCCGCCTTGTCGCGCGCCAACCCATCGGTCACGAACGCCGCCACGCCGGCATTCTTCATCATTCCGGCAGCGAGATCACCAATCACCGCGGTCTTGGTAAATGCATCGTTCGCACACACGATCACATCGCCCGGCTGTGCCTCAGACAATGCCGCGAACACCGCGAGCACATCGGCCGGATAAGCGAACGCAGTCAGCGCCGGCCCCACGAAACTGGCATTGGCAGGATCAACCGGCTTGATCCGGTAATCCAGCGCTCCGCGCCCGTTCATTGCATCGGCAAGATGTGAGGTCTGCGCCCCTCTGAAGGCTTCGATCAGCCGCGGATCTGGACGGCGAAAACCACGATGAATAGTCACGAGCGGCGGATTATCGAGCATGGGCTACCTCCAGTTGCAATTTCCATACTGAGCCGCGCCTGCAACGCAGGGCCGGCCCGATACCTCTTGCCCAAAGACCAATCGGACTGATAGCCGGTACTGTTATGATCGAACTTTCCCCTGCCCCGGCCAAACTGCCTCACGGCCGGCGCGTCTATGCCATAGGAGACATCCATGGCTGCGCCGTGCAACTGGCAAACCTGCACAACTTGATCCAGGAGGATCTGGCGCGCCGCCCCATCGCGTCGGCGTTACTGTTGCACGTCGGCGACTATGTCGATCGCGGCGCGGACACGCGTGGCGTGATTGCCCGTCTGCTCGGCGGCTCCCCAATCCAGGGCACCGAAATGGTCAATCTGATGGGCAACCACGAGAACACCATGATCGAAGCCTTGAACGGCGAACGCGCGGCGGCCACCGACTGGCTGTTCACCGGTGGCCGTCCTTCCTTGCAAAGCTACGGCGTCGATCCCGATTCCCCGCGTGAGACCTGGCGCGCGTATGTCCCTGACTCGCATATGCAGTTCTTGCGCGAACTGAAACTCATGCACCGCGAGGGCGAATACGTCTTCGTCCACGCCGGGGTCAGGCCGGGCGTCCCGCTCGCCGAGCAGGCTCGCGACGATTTGTTGCGGATGCGCCAGCCCTTTCTGTATTCGGAAATGAATTTCGGCGCCGTGGTGGTGCACGGGCATTCGCCGGTGAAGGCCCCGGTCATCCGCCACAACCGTATCGCGATCGACACCGGTGCGGTGTTCGGGGGTGAGATGACCTGCCTTGTACTGGAGGGCGATCAGCTTGGCTTCCTCACTGCCCAGCCCGTCGGCGAACCGGTCTCGATTGCACATCGCTGAGTGACGCAGGACGCACTCTGGCCGGGTTGCTGCAACGGTGCACCAATCAGCGCGGTGTTGGCACGCCTCGGAACCCCATCGCGACCACGTACAGCTCGCTCGACTCCTTCCGGCTCGCAGGCGGCTTGGCGTGGCGTACGCTGGTAAAATCCCGCTTCAGCGCCTCAAGCATCGCCCGCTCCGAGCCGCCCTGAAACACCTTCGCCACGAACGAGCCGTTCGGAGCCAGCACGTCGCGCGCGAAAGCAGCAGCCAGTTCCGCGAGCGCCATAATTCGGAGATGGTCAGTCGCCGCGTGTCCGGTGGTGTTCGGGGCCATGTCAGACAGTACGAGATCGGCCTTGCCGCCCAGTACGACGGTCAACCGCGCCGGCATGTCCGGATCGTTGAAGTCGCCCGTTAGCAGTGTCGCACCTTGGATCGGATCCATTGCCAACAGATCGACGCCCACGACGGTGCCCGCCCCGCGCCGGATCGCCACCTGGGTCCAACCACCCGGCGCAGCACCCAGATCGACCGCCCGCGCATCGCGGCGGATAACATGGAAGCGGTCGTCCAACTCGAGCAACTTGAAAGCCGCGCGCGATCGCCAGCCTTGCTGTTTTGCTGCAACAACATACGGGTCGTTCAATTGCCGGCGCAGCCATTCGGCCGAAGCTGGGCTCCGCTTTCTGGCTGTCCTGACGTTAACCGTCAGCTTGCGCCCGCGGGAAGGGGCGGTGTTTTTACTCATGCACAAAGCTTCATGAGCGGTCCGGCGCGTTCCGGCGGCGATCCAACCTGGCTCGATCGGCGCGGATCATCCGCAGCAGCATCCCCTCGCGCAGACCACGATCCGCAACTACCACATCGGGCGCCGGCCACATCGACGCAATCGCGGCATAAATCGCGCATCCGGGCATGACGAAATCGGCCCGATCTGTCCCGACGCAGGGATGCAACGCCAGCCCTTCGCGGTCCAGCGACCGCAGGCTGGACAATGCCTCATCCGCATCCTGGCGGCTCAGCGCAATACCGTCGACGAGCGCCCGACGATACCGCTCAAGGTTCAGGACGATGCTCGCCAGGGTGGTCACCGTGCCGGAGGTACCCAACAGACGCACCCCGCCGTCGCGGATTTCACGGCCGATGCAGTGGACGCTTTCAAACGCAACCAGCCGAGCGGTTACATCCTCGACCATGGCGTCGAAGCCCTCTTCAGTGAACGCGGCGACTCCGAACCGCTCGGCCAGGCTGACGACGCCGACCGGCAGCGACGCGTACCCAATCAGCGATGGCTGTCCGCAATCCACTCGCACCCAGGCCAGCTCGGTCGAACCGCCGCCGATGTCAAACAACAGCGCCCGCCGTCCCGCTGCTTCCAACAGTGGCGTGCAGGACTCCAGCGCGAGTTCCGCTTCCTCCCGGCTGGAGATAACGCCAACATCAAGGCCGGTCTCGCGCTTGATACGGTTCAGGAATTCCGGGCCGTTGCGGGCACGGCGGCATGCCTCAGTGGCAATGGCGCGGACCATTCGTGGGCGCGACCGAGCCAGTCGCTCCGCGCAATCCTGCAAAGCGGCCACCGTCCGATCCATTGCGGTGGGGCAGAGCGCGCCCGAACGATGCAGGCCCTCGCCAAGGCGGACGATACGCGAATAGCTGTCCAGCACCCGGAACCCCGTGCCGGACGGTGTACCGACAAGCATCCGGCAGTTGTTCGTACCGAGATCAAGGGCGGCGAAGGCTGGTCCCGGGGACCGTTGCACCGAGGGTCGTTGGTCCCCTGGGCGGGTTTCTCCGACCCCGTCCGGCAAGGTGGTATGTCTCATCGTCATCGTACCATTGTCGTTCGCGCATGGCGGGCAGGCAAGCAGGTAATGCACTGCATCGGAATATGGTGCCGGATTCAGCTCGCGGTTAGTAGCGTTCCAGTTCGACCCGGCGCCTGTGGGCTGCGATCAGCGGGTCCAGCGCAGCCAGCAACGCCGTCCGAGAGAACGGTTTGCCCAGGAACGCGGTCGCGCCGGCGCGTAGCGCCCGACGTTTCATACCCTCGCCGTCAAAAACCGTCAGGATGGCAATCGGTACCGTCTCGTAGCGCGGCAAGGCCCGGATTTGGCGGCATGCTTCGATCCCGTCCATCTTCGGCATCCGCAAATCCAGCAGCACAAGCGTCGCCAGTGTCTGCGAGGCGAGTTCCACGGCCTCGAGACCATCGACACATAACAGAATGGTCCGTTTGGGCTGCTCTAGCGCGGTGCGGAGCAGGCCGCGCATCATCGAGTCATTATCCGCAACAATCACGGTTTCATCGAAGAACTCGATCAGCAAGATCGTCTCCCGTTCACGTCACTACGGAAATTCGCCATTGCTCGTGTGCAGGCATGTTATCGCCGATCGGTTAATGCAGTGCTAACCGCGCGACTAAGCCCCCGATTTCCAGTCCGGCCTTCGATTTCGGTGGGCGGGAAGCGAGCGAGGTCGTTGCCAACCTGCTCGCCGATGTGGTGTGCTGGCGGTCGGAGGGAGGAATAAGCATGACGCAAATCTCGCAGTTCGTGCGCCGCGCGGTGCAAACCGGAGCAGATAAGATCGCGACCGTGTGCGGCGACCGCCAGCGGACCTGGCGGGGATTTGATGACCGGATCAGGCGGCTCGCCGGGGCGATGCACGGGCTTGGCCTCAACCCGGGCGATCGGGTCGGGATCCTGTCACTGAACTCTGACCGGTACCTGGAATGTTTGTTCGGACTTTCCGTCGGTGGCTTTGTGTTCGTTCCGATCAATACCCGGCTGGCGCCGCCGGAGATCATGTTCTGGCTTGCGGATTCCGGCTGCTCGGCGCTGTTCGTCGATGACGCATTCGTTCCGGTGCTGCCGAAAGTGGTGCAGGAGACGCCAGACGTTAAGCGGGTGGTCTACATCGGTGAAGGCGTCTGCCCGCCAGGGTTGGCCGATTATGAGGCGCTGCTCGCGGCAGCCCAACCGTTCGCTGGTTCGATCGGTGCAGACAACGATCTGGCAGGAATATTTTACACCGGTGGTACCACAGGCCGTTCCAAAGGCGTCATGTTGAGCCATAACAACATCATGTCCAACGCGCTGAACATTTTTCCGAGCACTCTGGCCAACGAGGACACGCGGTATGTGCATGCCGCACCGATGTTTCACCTGGCCGACAACGCGATGACCTATCTGGTGACCGGATTTCGTGGCACGCATTACTTCATGCCACGCTATGAGCCGTTGGCCTTGATGCGGCTGATCGAACAATACCGGATCAATCTGCTGCTGATCGTGCCGACGATGATCAACATGCTGGTCAATCATCCAGACGTGGACAAGCACGATTTATCCAGTGTGGAGCGGTTGTTGTTCGGTGCCTCACCAATGCCGGAGGCGGTGATCCGGCGCGCCGCGGAGGTAATGCCCGGAGTAAAATTCTGTCATTTGTATGGGCAGTCTGAATCGTCGCCGGTGCTAACCGCATTGGATTCTCGCTATACCTGCTTTGACGGGCCCAACGCCGGCCGCGTCAAATCCGCCGGGCGCGCGGTGTTGGATTGCGATATCGAGATTCATGACGCGGACGACAACGAAGTTCCACGCGGCACCATCGGAGAAGTCTGCGCCCGTGGCCCGATGGTCATGCTGGGCTATTGGAAGCAACCCGAACTGACCGCCCGGACATTACGGAACGGCTGGCTGCATACCGGCGATGGTGCCTACATGGATGACGAAGGATTTATTTTCATCGTCGACCGGGTAAAGGACATGATCATCAGCGGCGGCGAGAATGTTTATTCAGCGGAAACCGAGGAAGCGCTCTACAGTCACAAGGCGGTCGCCGAATGTGCTGTCATCGGAGTGCCGGACGATACATGGGGGGAGCGGGTGCATGCGATCGTTCGACTCAAGCCCGGCATGAGTGCAACGCCAGAAGAACTGATCGCACATTGCCACACGCTGATCGCCAACTATAAGTGCCCGCGCACGCTCGATTTGCGGGAGGAGCCGCTGCCGCTGTCCGGCGCCGGGAAAATCCTGAAGACTGACCTGCGGGCCCCATTCTGGGTTGGCAAGGAAAAGCGGGTCAATTAACGTCCGGGTCAGCCTGGCGCGCGCTTTTCGAGGAACGCCTGGCGTCCCTCTGCGGCGTCCTCGGTGAGGGCGAGGGTGCCGATCTGCGCTTCCATGAATACCGCCGCCTGGTCGAAACTCATACTTTCCGTTAGGCGCATGGCATACTTGCCGCGGCGGATCGCGGTGGGGCTTTTGTCCAGCAATCGCACCAGCAGCCACTCCAGCTTCATATCGAGTTCCGCCGCTGGAACAACGTAATTGACCAGACCCAGATCGAGCGCCTCCGCCGCAGTGATCGGCTCCCCGGTCAGCGTCATTTCATAGAGTTTCCGATTGGGAATCAGGCGTTGCAGCACCGCCATGATCTGCATTGGGAAGATACCGACCTTTACCTCAGGTATACTGAAGCGGGCGCTGTCAACAGTGATGGCCGGCCATGTCGCACATGCCCATTATGCCCATGCCGTCCGCCATGGCATGGCCGTTGACCCACGCAATCAGCGGCACGGTCAGATCGCGCGCCTGCTTCATGAGTTTTACGAATGGAATGCCAACCTTGGAATAATCGTACTTGAACGACCCGGAGCCCGCCGACAGGTCCGCGCCGGCACAAAACGCCCGATTGCCGGTCCCGGTCAGTACGACGGCTCGGACGTCCGGGTCGGATGTCGCGGCGGTCAGTCCATCCATGATCCCAAACACCTCCGCATCGTTCATGGCGTTGCGGCGTTCCTCACGGTTGATGGTAATCCACTGTACCGCGCCGCGCTTTTCGACCAGAACTTCGATCATGCATGGGCTCCGGTGCGATACTTCGACAAGCTGCCACCGTGCATGACCTTTCCTGGGAGCGGATGGCCAACGATGTCCTCGGCCAAACGCGCGCACTCGATCAGGGCTTCGAGATTGATGCCGGTCTCAATGCCCATTTCGTGCGCCATGAACACGAGGTCCTCGGTGCAAATATTCCCCGCCGCGCCCTTGTGACCGGCGAATGGGCAACCGCCCAGACCAGCGCACGAACTATCGAAACTGGTAATACCCATTTGCATGCCCATCAATGCATTGGCGATGCCGGTGCCGCGTGTATCATGCAGATGCAAGCCCAGTTTCAAATCTGGCCATCGTTCGCGGATCGTGCCGACGACACGTTGCACGGACGCTGGCGAGCCCCAACCAACCGTATCGGCAATCCGCACGCGATCGAGCACGATGTCATATTCCTCTGCCAGATCAAGCAATTTGCCGACGCAGTCGCGCACGGTTTCGGGTGCGATCTCGCCTTCGAAATTGCAGCCGAATGCGGTCATGACGATCGCTGATTCGACCGGAATGCCGCGGGCTTTGAAGAAGTCCAGTTGCCGGCGCTGCTCGACCAGCGTTTCCGCGTTATCCTTGTTGGTGTTGTGGATCGAGAACGTGTTCGACGTGCTCATCTGGATACCACCAGTGATGTGCAGCGGGGTTTGTACGGCGCGCTCATAACCGCGCAGGTTGAGTGCGATTCCGGTGTACTGTACGTCAGGGCGTTGCCGGATGGTTTGCGCGACCTCCGCGGCGTCTGCCATACCCGGTACACGCCGCGCATCGACGAACGATACGCACTGCACGTCATGCAGGCCGGTGTCCGCCAGTGCCTCGCAGAACCGGACTTTGTCCGCCGTGCTGATTGGACCCGCTTCGATCTGAAAACCCTCGCGTGGGCCTTCCTCGTGAATTTCGATCCGCTTGGGCAGATCAGTCATGGCTTCCCTCCTGGCATGCTGATGGCATGATGCCTCGTCATACGCCCAGTGGAAATATATCGGAGGAAATCCATGCTTAAAGGAATTCGAGTCCTCGAACTCGGTCAGGTTTTGTCAGCCCCATTCGCCGGCGCCATTCTTGGCGATCTCGGCGCCGAGGTGCTGAAAATCGAACGCGTCGAGGGCGGTGACGATGCACGCCGCATGGGTCCGGATTTCCGCCATGGCGATGCGCTGACATTCCACATGGTGAACCGCAACAAGAAGTCGGTGGCGCTTGATCTGAAAAGCGCCGCAGGCATGGCGGACTTTGAACGATTGGCAGCGAGTGCCGACATCCTGATCCACAATCTCCGGCCCGGCGCGCCCGAGGCACTTGGCATTGACGGACCGTCGCTGACCGCGCGGCATCCGCGGCTGATCTACTGTGCGATTTCTGCGTTCGGCCATATTGGTCCGATGAAAGATCGTCCCGGTTATGAGCCGCTGATCCAGGCCTATAGCGGATTGTCCAGTACCAATGGCGGGCCGGACG
>JBEKQQ010000074.1:0-28925 GCA_049519555.1 Acetobacteraceae bacterium | reverse complement strand
CGATGGCCATTTGCACGGCAATTCCCATCAGGTCGGCTTTGTCGCGCATCCAGGGGCCGACTTTGAAACCATCCTTGTCGTGCAGGTAAATGGCCCGGGAATTGAGCAACGCGCTGTCCAACACCGCGGCAGACCGGCTCATGTTTTCTTCGAGGATCTGCGACAAGGTCGTCGACCGCTCGACGGCGCTCTGGATGGCGCGCCGGTATTCCGCGCCCAAATGGATCCAAACGGCACCCCAGATCACCGCCAGAATACACGGCAGGAGCAACGCCTGGCCGGTGATCGAGGCGGCGATCCGTTTCAAGCAGGCACCGTGGCGTGTCCGGCAAGCCATGGCACCAACTCTGCCTCCGCCATCGCCTTTGCAAAAAACCAGCCCTGGGCGACCTCGCAGTCGACCTGGCGCAATAGCTTCGCGACCGATTCGGTTTCGATCCCTTCGGCGACGACGCGAAGGCCCAGTTCACGGGCCATCGAAATGGTCGCGCGCACGATCTTCCAGGCTTCGGCGTCAGTCTCGCACAGCGCAATGAACGAGCGGTCGATCTTCAGTTCGGAAAACGGCAACCGCAGCAGGGTCAGCAGCGAAGAGTGCCCGGTACCGAAATCGTCGATCGACAGTTCGATGCCCTTGATGCGCAGCCGGGTCAGCACCTCGGTAGCGAGCAGTGGATTGGCGATGACGCAGCTTTCGGTGATCTCGGCGATCAGGGCGCCTGGCGTAACGCCGGTTTCGGCCAACAAGCGCTCGATCTCATCCGGCAATCGCGGGTCAGCCAACACCAGCGGGGAAATGTTGACGGCGACGCGGCAATGCGGGTGGTGGCGACGCCAGCGGCCACACGCCTCCAGCGCGGCCCGCATGATGTCAAATGTCAGCGGTATGATCAGCCCGGATTGCTCGGCCAAAGGCACGAACACTTCCGGCGGCGAATCGTCTCCGCTCGCTCTGGGCCAGCGGGCGAGCGCCTCGACCCCCACGATCCGCCCATCGCGTAGTGAGATCTGGGGTTGGAAATGCGGCACGATGATGCCGTGCTGCAGGGCGTGCGCCAACTCGGCGATACTCGGCGAGAATTGCTCGGGTTCTGCGGTCCGTGTGGGGCGAGGCGGTGCGTCGCGCAGCAGCGCACGCAGCGCGCAGGGTGAGGCGGGCTTTTGCAACATGCCGGCCACGCGCAAACCCATACCGGCGGCGAGTCGCAGACTCGCGGTGATGACACGTTCGTCAAGCCGGGAGAGGAAGATCAGGGTCGGATCGCTCCTGGCGTCGCGCAGGGCACGAAACAGGCTGATCCCCTCGGTTTCGCCAAGTGAGAGGTCGAGCACGACCGCTTCGTAGTCATGCGCCAACAAGTGCGCCGTCGCCTCATGCAGATTGGCGGCGGCGTCGACCTGGTAACCCATTGGGGTTACGGCACGGTTGACCAGGGTTTGCTGGACGCGCTCATCGTCCACAACGAGCAGGCGTTTATGGGCGAACGGCAGATTATCCATGCGATGTCTCTGACCAGCGGATTTGTCTGGAGCGCATGGCAGCACGAAAAGATGAACAAAGGATGAATCGCCTGAGCGAGGCGCCGATTGAAGCCGGTGTGAAAGTGTGGCGCGCGGAGACAAAATCGCGTACTCGACCGCACCGACCGCAACGGCACACGGAACCCTGCCGCCACCATGCCGCCACCCCGCCAGCCCTTGGGGATGCCCCTGGATCCGGAAGGCCACTACGCCCGACTTGGGGTTGAGCCACGATCCAGGCCGGAGGCGATCACCGCTGCGTATCGCCGTAAGGCGCGGCTGGTGCATCCCGATGTGCCGGGGACTGGCGATGCCAGTGCTTTCGTGGAACTGAAGCAGGCCTACGACGTGCTGATCCATACTGGTCGGCGGGCCGCCTACGACCGCTCGGCGCGTCAGGAAGTGCCGCAGGCGCAGGCGCCGATGCAGTCGCAGGACCAGGAGCCGGGCGAGATCGGCCTGAAACCGTTTCCGACCATAGCCACTCCGCCCACCCGTCATCCGCGCCTGCGCGATCTGCCAATCGCTGTCTGGGTTGGGATGGCGGCGGTGCTGATAGTCGGCGTTGTCGAGGTCGATCTGCATCTCACCTCGGCGCCGACGCAGGAAAAGCGAGAGACAATCCCGGCGACCGCGCCGAATGTCCCGCCGCTGGCCGCCAATGACCCTGGCCCGGCATTGTACGGCCCAGTACCGGTGCACCTCGCGGGGACGGCGAATTACTACATCGTGCCGACCGCCAGTGCGGCCCTGCTGTGGCGCGTGGACGAGGCCCGCCATACGCTGGTGCCCTGGGGACAACTGCCGGCGTTCAGTTCGGTGCAGGCTCTGCGTTTGCTCAAACCGAGTGGCATGGTGGAAATCAAGGTCACTGACAGCGCCAACGGATATGTCGAAGCTGGAAGGCTGACACCCGGCGATACGGCTGCCGCCGCGCGTGCCTGGTGCACCTACAACGCCGGCCCGACGCCGGAAAACGGCGAGGTACTCAGCCACACCGCGATGGGCCACGCCGCGTTGTCGGTCGCCAATCGGACCGGCCAGCTGGCGGTGGTGAAAATCCGCTCTGCCGCCGGTGCAGTCGTCGCCAGCGTGTTTCTGGACTCGGGCGGCGAGACGACGATGGATGGGCTGCCGGACGATCCGGTTCAGCTGGATTTTGCCACCGGCGAGGTCTGGAGCCGCGCCTGCCACGGTTTCGCCGCAGGCATGCGGGCGCAGCGGCTGCCCGGTCTGGTGTCGATCGGCACCGACATGCAATTGGCAATTCCGCCCGATCCCAAGGTCAAATCGGTCGAGCTGTCCGACCAGGCGTTCGAGCAGGAGTAGCGGCGGCTTCGTTCCGGCGCAGCTCCGATTTTGGCGAATGGTCGGCGTTTCCACGTCATGCTCGGGCTTGACCTGGGCGTCGGTCGCAGCCCAGAGACAACGCGGCATATCAACGCAAGCCCGGGACCCTGCGCCAATGGCCATTACCTTACAGGAATCGTTACGCGGGCTGTTTTATGCGCCGTTTTATGTCGCCCTCGCGCATGACGCCTATGCCACCGAGGGGGTGACGGTCCGCTTTGTCCCCGCACCGGCAATCGGTTCGGCGGCGACCGCGCTGCTGGCGGGCGAGATCGATGTCGCCTGGGGTGGACCGATGCGGGTGATGCAGAGCTACCATCAGGACCCGGCCTGTGACCTGGTGAGTTTTGCCGAGGTTGTGACGCGGGATCCGTTTCTGCTGGTTGGGCGCGAGGCCCGACCGGCGTTCTCGGTGCGGGAGCTTGCCGGCGTGCGTCTGGCGTCGGTCAGCGAGGTGCCAACGCCCTGGATGTGCCTGCAGGAAGATCTGCGACGCGCGGGCGTGGCCCCCGGCTCGGTCGAGCGGGTCACCGACGGGACCATGGCGGAGAATTGCGCCGCACTGCTGGCCGGCTCGGTCGATGTGGTGCAACTGTTCGAGCCGTTCGTGTCGAGCCTGGTGGCAGATCACGGCTGCCATGTCTGGTATGCTCAGGCGAGCCGCGGTCCGACCAGTTACACGACATTCTACACGCGCGGTTCGTTGCTGACCGAGCGGCGGGACGAGCTGCGCCGGATGGTGCGAGCCATCTACCGAACCCAACAATGGATCGCGACGGCTTCTGCAACCGCGATCGCAGAGGCCGTGGGCTTGTACTTTCCGGACGTGCCGCCGGCCATCCTTGCGGCGGCCTGCGCGCGCTACCAGACTGCTGGCATCTGGGGCACCAATCCGGTGTTGCCGCGGGCCGGATATGACCGGCTGTTGTCGAGCCTGGTGTCCGGCGGCCTGGTCAATCCCGGCACACCATTTGCCGTCGCAGTGGACAACAGTATTGCCGAGGCGGTGGTCGCCACGGCCTGATATTGGGTTAGACTTGGGTGTGATGTCCGAGTCGCCCCTGGTCCGACCCGCCTTCGATGACGTTCCGCCGGCGCGGCGGCGCAACCTCGCTGCGGTCGCCGGGAAAGATACGACGCCGGAGAGGCGCGTGCGGCGGTTGTTGTTTCGGATGGGCTACCGGTTCCGGCTGCATCGTCGCGATTTGCCGGGGACGCCGGATATCGTGTTGCCCGGCCGGCGTAAGATCGTCGAGGTGCGCGGCTGTTTCTGGCATCGGCATCCCGATCCGGCCTGCCGCAACGCCGTGTTGCCGAAGGTGCGGGCGGAATGGTGGGCGGCAAAGCTGGCGCGGAACGTTGAGCGCGATGCACGGAATTTGACCGCGTTGCAGGTGGCGGGGTGGTCGGTCCTGGTGCTGTGGGAGTGCGAGGTACGGAACGAAGCGGCATTGGCGGTGCGCCTGCGATCGTTTCTCGGATGACGGGACCGGATCTGGTTGCGCTGCGGCGGTTGGCTTGTGGTGAACCGCCTCGGGTGCTGGACTTGTTCGCCGGTGCGGGCGGGCTGTCGCTGGGCTTTCAACGGGCCGGGTTCCGCATCGACGGGGCGGTGGAGATCGATCCGCTCGCGTCACGGACGCATGCGCGGAATTTTCACCCCGGGGAACCTGGTGTGGCGCGCGACATTACGCGCCTGGAGCCCGATGAACTGGGCATTGATAGGATCGATGTGCTGGTGGGCGGGCCGCCGTGTCAGGCCTATGCGCGGGTCGGACGGGCGAAATTGCGGGAGGTTGCGGATCACCCTTCGGCGTTCAAGGTCGATCCGCGCGGCAACCTGTATTTGCGTTATCTGGCCTGGGTTAAGGCGTTGCGGCCGCTGGCATTGCTGGTGGAGAATGTGCCGGATATCTTGCATTACGGTCATCACAATGTGGTCGAGGAAATGGTCGATGCATTGGATGGACTTGGCTACGACGCACGATACTCATTGATCAACAGTGCGTTTCATGGCTGTCCGCAGATGCGCGACCGGGTGTTCCTGGTGGCTTATCGAAAAGAACTGCGTGCTACGGTGCGGTTTCCTCGGGCGACGCGGTTTATGCGGTTGCCGCGGGGTTATGCCGGGACCCGGGCCGTTGCTCTGAAGTATGTCGATCTGTTCGGGGGCGCCGGTTACCTTGCCGCCGATCCGGGCGATGAAGGTCTGCCTGGCCCGGTGACGGCGCGCCAGGCGATCGGCGATTTTCCGCCGATCCAAGGCGATTCGGTCAGGCGCGGGGCGCGACGGTTCGCTGAGCTGTCCCGCTATGCGGCAGCGGATGATCTCTCTGCCTATGCAACGATGATGCGCCGTTGGCCGGGTTTCGTGGCGGGCGAGGGGGTGTATGACCACGTGATTCGTGCCTTGCCGCGTGATGTACCGATTTTCCGCGCGATGCGGTCCGGGGCAGAATATCCTGAGGCGCATGCGACAGCCCTTGAGCTTGCTGCGCGGGAGGCAGCACGTTGCGGCCTGCGGGAGGGCAGCAAAGACTACCAGGAACTGTTCGCCCGCATGGTGCCGCCGTATGATGTGCGGAAATTTCCCAATCGCTGGTGGAAGCTGGTACCGGATCAACCGGTGCGCACGCTGATGGCGCACATCGGCAAGGATACTTACAGTCATATCCACTGGGATTCGGAACAGGCGCGAACGATCTCGGTACGCGAGGCGGCGCGGCTGCAAGGGTTTCCGGATGGGTTCGTGTTCGAGGGCACGATGAACCCGGCATTCCGGCAAATCGGCAACGCAGTGCCGCCACTGATGGCGGCGGCGATCGCCGAGGTCATGTTGGAAACGTTACGGCTGGCGGCGAGCCGGTTGGTGCCGCTGGTGGCGGCGTAACGATTGCACCGCCGTCCGTAACGATTGTACCACCGTCATTGCGAACGCAGCGAAGCAATCTCCCGCTGGTGGAGATTGCTTCGCTGCGTTCGCAATGACCGACGGACCGCTGTGCTTCAACGTTCTGCGTGCTGGCCTAATGACACTTGAATGCCTCGAACGGCTCCTTGCAGTTGAGGCAACGATGCAGCGCCTTGCACGCGGTGGAGCCAAATGCACTGATACGTTCCGTGTTCGTCGAATGGCAGCGCGGGCAGGCCACAGCCGGTCGCCCAAACAACGCCTCCGTTCCCTGACCGGGTTCGGGGGGCGCGATTCCCAACGCCAACAACTTCGTGCGAGCAACATGGGTCAGCCAATCCGTGGTCCAGGCCGGGGTCAGAACATGTCGCACCCGGACCTTTTCCGCCCCGGTCTCCCGCACCGCCTTTTCGATCGCGCCGGCAATCTCCCGCATCGCCGGGCAGCCCGAATAGGTCGGCGTAATCGCCACTTCGATCGTGCCATTATCCAATCGCACGTCTCGCAAAATGCCGAGATCCTCGACCGTCAGCGGCGGCAGTTCCGGGTCAGTGACCGAAGCGGCGGCCGCTCGGGCGCGTTCCAGCAAGTCCATTACCATATTGCACCGGGATAAGTCCGAGGCAGCACCTGCATCTCCGCGAGCAGATGCCCGAGATGCTCGGTATGCCGGCCGGTCCGGCCGCCGCTTTGCATCCAGCCATCCTTCGGCTGTTGCAACGTTGCCCGATGTAGCACGGGCGCCACGGCGCGCAGCCAAGGCTCGCGGGATGCGGTCAGTTCGCCGGTGAACGGCCACAGCGCATCCACGGCGTCCTGCGCGCGGCGATGCGATTCCACGGTGCCGTCGCCAAGTCGGATCAGCCACTCGGCGGAGTGGCGCACGTGATACGCGGTTTCCTTCATGGCTTTTTCGCCGATCGCAGTCAGCACCGGATCGGCAAATCCGCTGCGCCATTTCTGGTCGGACGCCACCGAAACCAGGAGCAGCCGGGCCATCGTGAACGCAAAATCGCCATTCGGCAGCTCCATGATCAGAGCATTGCGGAAGGCGGGCGGATCGCGCAGATAGGCGAGTTCGTCCTCGGAATGACCGGTCAGCTCGCCGGCAGCCTGATACAGCATCCGCGCCTGGCCGATCAGATCGAGGGCGATGTTGGCCAGCGCGAGTTCCTCCTCCAGCAAGGGCGCGTGACCGGTCCACTCGCTGGTGCGATGGCCCAGTACCAGCGCATCGTCGGCAAGCGCCAGATAGCTCTGCACCTGCGGCGTTTCGGTCAGCGTGATCGAGGTCGTGGCCATTACATGTTCCCGACTTCGTCAGGCACCTCGTAGAACGTCGGGTGGCGGTAAATCTTCGAACCGGTCGGTTCGAACAACGACTCCTTGTCGGATGGATCGGAGGCAACGATGGCGTCGGACGGCACCACCCAAATGGACAGGCCTTCGCCGCGGCGGGTGTAAACATCGCGCGCCGCCTGCAACGCCATTTCCGGGTCCGCCGCGTGCACCGAGCCGGCGTGCCGGTGCGCCAGTCCGTTGCGCGCTCGAATGAAAACTTCCCACAGCCGGGTGGCGGGGTCAGCCATCACGCGGCTTGTTTGGCGGCGGTTTGCTTTGCCGCCCATGCGGCGGCGGCCTCGCGCACCCAGGCGCCATCGTCATGGGCCTTTCGACGTGCGGCCAACCGCTCACGGTTGCAGGGGCCATCACCGGCCAGTACGCGGCGGAACTCGTCCCAGTCGATCTCGCCATGGACCCAATGGCCATCTTCGAAATGCAGGTCGGGATCAGGGAACGTCAGACCCAGGTGCAGGCCCTGCGGCACGGTCGCATCGACAAATTTCTGCCGCAACGCGTCATTGGTGAAACGTTTGATCTTCCACCGCGTCGAGCTGTCGGTGTGCGTCGATTGCGTGTCCGGCGGTCCAAACATCATCAGGCACGGCCACCACCACCGGTTCAACGCATCCTGCGCCATGGTTTTCTGCTCGTCCGAGCCACGGCACAGGGTCAGCATGATTTCGTAGCCCTGACGTTGGTGGAACGACTCCTCCTTACAAATCCGAATCATTGCCCGCGCGTATGGGCCATAGGAACACCGGCACAGCGGGATCTGGTTCATGATCGCCGCACCATCCACCAGCCAGCCGATCGCGCCAATGTCCGCCCAGGTCAGGGTGGGGTAATTGAAGATGGAGGAGTATTTGGCGCGGCCGGTCAGCAGCTGATCGACCAGTTCCTCGCGCGATACGCCCAGAGTTTCCGCGGCGGCGTACAGATACAGACCATGGCCGCCCTCGTCCTGGACCTTGGCGAGCAGCGCGGCCTTACGGCGCAACGATGGCGCCCGGGTGATCCAGTTTCCCTCCGGCAGCATGCCCACCAGTTCCGAGTGGGCGTGCTGACTGATCTGCCGGATCAGCGTGCGGCGATAGCCATCCGGCATGGCGTCATTGGGTTCGATCCGCTCCTCGGCGTTTATACGGCGCTGAAACCGATTTCCGGATTCCGACGTATCGGCGGGGGTGGTCGCGCTGTTGAGGGCCTGGCTGTACATGATCAGCCCGCGTGCTCGTGCACGAACGTCTTGATGATATCCAGCGCGCGCAAAGTGTTCGGCGCGGTAGGTTTGGCCGAGATGAACGCGTGCGGCTCACCAGCAAAAATTTCCTTGCGGATCGCACCGCCGGCCTTCGTGTAGGCCGCGGCGAAATTGTCCGCCATGTCCGGTGTCAGATTGTCGTCGGCGGTGCCTTGCATGATCAGCATTGGCGGCTTCGCGACGGCCTCGCCGCGGCCCAGAATCAGTGTCGGGCTGCCTTCCGCCATGGCGGCTTCGGAGGGCCAGAATTTATTGTGGGCGATGACGAACCGCTCCTGGCCGGCGGCCTTTTTCACCTGATAGCGCTGCAACGGATCGGCGACCGGCCAGCAACCGATAGCGAACCGCAACGACGCGTCAACCGCCGAACCGGGCAAAGCCAACTTCGCGTAGCGCTGGTCGTTGGGGCGCAGTGCGCTCAACAGCAGCATGTGCCCGCCGGAGGAACTGCCCAGACCGCCCACCAGATCGGCGCGGCTGTGGAACTTGTCTGCATTGGCCTTGAGCCAGCGAATCCCGAGGTTCACGTCGGCAATGGTGTCCGGGTAACCCGCCACCGGCGGCATGCGGAAGTCGATCGACATGACCACGATGCCATCGGCGGCGAGCGCCTCGGCGATCACCACATTGTTGAACCGGTCGCCGCCGGTCCAGGCGCCGCCATGCACCTCAAGCACCGCCGGGAACGGGCCGGGTCCGATCGGTTGATACAGCCGTGCCAGCAGGGGTTGTCCGTCCTGGCGCTGATATTCGATATCGTCGGCGCGAAAGTCCATGGTTGTGCGGTCCTCCTTGCGGTGATCGTAGCGCGACCGGCGCATGGGCGGCAAACCGGAGGGTGGTCAGTCTGGCCAGAAGTCCGGATGCATGGCTTCGTCGAAGGTGAAGGGGCATGTCTCCGGGAACGTCGAGCGGGGAAGGTGGGTTTCGCCTTCCGCGTCGATCCGGGCACGTCGATATGCTCTGCCCATAATCTCATCAAGTTGCGATTTCAGGCTCGGATTGTCCGTGAGGTGATCCCGCACGTCCAGGCGCTGTCGCTCAATCGTTATCCGCCACGACCGGCTTCGCAAGCCGGCTTGGTATCGCCACTTCAGCAAGTGAACGAACAACACCGTCAGCCGACTGACCAGTTCGCTCCGTTCGCTTCTGCCAGTGCTTTCAATCTCTTCCGCGATGTTCTCGACATCGGCCTCGGACAGCCGGCCGGCGCGCAACAACGCCGCCTGCTCAACAGCCCAGGCGTAGAAGTCCGTGTCATAGAGGGTCGCGTTTTTCGTCGACATGGATCGGAGCACCATCAACGCTGTCATACTAAGCCAATTCTGCAGCATCGTCACCAACCGTCATCATTTGGGCCGGGGGCGACCGTGCTGGCGCTGGTGCCGCAACAGATGCTCCGGTCGAGCCCGAGCATGACGTGAAGCCACCCGATTTCCGCCCAGAGCGTCGGGTTGCTATAACCCCCATTCAACAATCCGTCCCGGAAAGATCCGCCCCATGGACTTCGCCCTGACCGAACCGCAGCAGCAAATCCGCGATCAGATGCTGCGGATTTGCGCCCGGTTCGACGACACCTACTGGCTGGAACGGGACCGTGATGCGGTCTTCCCACACGCTTTCTTCAACGCCATGGTCGAGGGCAACTGGCTCGGCATAGCCATGCCCGAGGCCTATGGCGGCGCCGGCCTCGGCATCACCGAAGCGGCCGTGATGATGCAGGCGGTCGCCGAATCCGGTGCCGCGATGAGCGGCGCAAGCGCCATCCACATCAACATCTTCGGCCTCAACCCGGTGATCGTGTACGGCACCGACGCGCAGAAATCCCGTATGCTGCCGCCGCTGATCGCCGGCAAAGACAAAGCCTGTTTCGGCGTCACCGAACCCAACGCCGGCCTCAACACCACCGCAATGACCACGCGCGCAGAACTAAACGGCGATCATTACCGCATCAACGGCACCAAGATCTGGACCTCCACTGCGCAGGTCGCCAATAAGATCTTGCTGCTTGCGCGCACCACGCCGATCGACAAGGTCAAACGCAAAACGCAAGGCCTGACCTTGTTCTACACCGACCTCGACAAAAATCACGCCGAGGTGCGGCTGATCCATAAAATGGGCCGCCATGCCGTCGACAGCAACATGGTGTTCTTCGAGGACATGCGTGTCCCGGTTGAAGAGCGCATCGGCGAGGAAGGCGACGGCTTCCGCGCCATCATTCACGGTCTGAATCCGGAACGTTGCCTCGTTGCCGCGGAAGCTGTCGGCATTGGCCGTGCCGCATTGGCCCGCGCCTCCCGTTACGCTCGCGAACGCATCGTATTCGGTCGCCCGATCGGCCAAAATCAGGCCATCCAACACCCGCTCGCCCGCAACTGGGCTGAACTGGAAGCCGCCAATCTGATGACGCTGAAAGCGACGTGGCTATACGACACCGGCCAGGAATGCGGCGCCGAGGCGAACGCCGCCAAATATCTCGCCGCCGAGGCCGGTTATCATGCCGCTGAGCAGGCAGTGATGACTCTCGGCGGCATGGGCTACGCGCAGGAATACCACGTCGAACGGCTGTTCCGGGAAAGCCTGATCCCGCGTATCGCCCCGGTCAGCCGCGAACTGATCCTGAGTTATCTGGCCGAGCGTGTGCTCGACCAGCCCAAGTCCTACTAACCCCAGACTTCTGTGAACCCCCAGACTTTTGTGAACCCCCAGACTTTTGTGAACCAAGGAAGGAAACCATCGCATGCCAGTCCTCCGCTCTTCCGATCGCCAGACCAAGATGCAGCCGGAAGCCAACTTTTCCGGTGTCGTCTTTTCCGACGAAATCGTGCAGGGTTCCGCGCCGTCGCGCATGCGTGCTTCGGTCGTGTCGTTCACTCCGGGTGGACGCACCGCCTGGCATTCGCATCCGGTCGGGCAAACCTTGTACTGCCTGTCGGGCGCCGGCCGCATTCAGTTCGAGGGCCAGCAGGTGCAGGAAATCCGCGCCGGCGACACCGTGATCATTCCGCCGAACACCCGCCACTGGCACGGAGCGGCGCCTGACAAACTGTTCTCGCACCTTGCAATGTCGGAACAAACCGACAAGGGCGAGGGCACCGCGTGGTTCGAGAAAGTTTCGGACAAGGATTATAACGCGACGCCCGCGCCGATCACCTGATCCAGCCCGATGCGGCGCGCGCCCTCACCACGGGGCGCGCCGCATCGTTCAGACGAAGTGGGCAAACACTGCCAGTCCGTAGCCAGCTGCCAACAGGCCAATCCCGGCTGCCACCAACCCCAGTGCATGGACCCGGGTGACCACGGAAACCGAGGCCAGCACGATAGAAATTTCCAGCGCACTCGAGGTGTACTCGAAGCCGTGGTAAGCGTGGAACGCCAGGTCGCGGTCGCGTTCCTGGTTTTCCGCTTTCGCCTTCAATTGCTTCATGCCGTCGCCGGTCGCCGGCTCGTCGTGCATCCTCTCCGCTTCCGACTGCGCGGTTTTGATGCGCTCCTGGACCGCCGGGTCAGCGGCGTTGGGCAGGCTCAGCAACATTGTGGCCTGGGTGTTCCACAGGTTCGCGCGAAGATTTTTCCCCTGGTAGGCATTCCAGGTATCGGACGCCGTGATGTTGTGCGTCAGATAGGCGGTCTGTGAGGACTTCGCCCCAAGGTCGACCAGCGCCAGGCTGGCCGCGAGACAGGACACTGCCACCGCCATCCACCGCGCCCAATGATCGCTCTCGTCGTGCGACTCGTGCGCCTTCTCGAGCTGCTGTTGCGCGGTTTCGACCGGATCCACCATGGCAGACGTCCCCTCGTTCGGTTGCCGCAGGCTATGGCGAATTGCAACGCCGGGCCAATCACGATCCGACCATCGCGCGGCGTATGTCTTGCGCCGGCTGGCCCGGACAGCGTAAAACCCCGGCCATGAGCCACTTGTCCACCCCAATACGACTGATCGCACCAGCAACTATTGTCGTCTTGTTGTGTGGTTGCAGCTCCAGCTCGCTGTCCCGTGCCTTTGGTTTGACCCGGGATGCTCCCGACGAGTTTACCGTGGTGACTCGCGCGCCGCTGTCGATGCCGCCGGATTTCAGCCTGCGCCCGCCGGAGCCCGGCGCAGAGCGTCCGCAGGAGCAGTCCGACCGGTCGCTGGCTGAATCCGCTCTCGTCCCCGAGGCCGCGTTGGGCGGACCGCCAGTGGGCATGAGCCCGGGACAGGCGGCGTTGGTGCGGGACGCCGGAGGCGGGGCGCCGGCGAATATTCGGAAGGAGGTCGATCAGGAAGCCCGACTCGACGCCGGCGATGACAGTTTCATCGATCGGCTGTTGTATTGGCGCAAACCCGACGCCCAACATGCTGTCGTGGACGCCTCGCAGGAAGCGAAGCGGCTGCGGGACAACGCCGCCATGGGGCAGTCTCCCGAGAATGGCGACACACCGATCATCCGCGACAAGAAGACCGGTTGGTTCCAGGATTTGTTCGGCTGGCTATAGCCAGTGGCCCAGATCCCGCATTACACGCAGATCGGTCATTCACCGGCCATCGTCGGCGCGGGCTCAGGGCTGTTCAACTGTGAGTGCGGGCAGTCGTTGATCGCGGATTATGAGCCGCGGAATTTCCTCGGTATCGCGGTTCAATGTGCGGCCTGCGGCAGGATCTCGGAAACCCCCGGCTTACCGGACGGTGCGCAGCCACCGGCCAACGTGACCTTGGTCGAGCGCGGGCCGGAAAATCCACCTCGGACTGTGACCAACGATACTGTGCTGATCAGCCGCGAGGAAATGGAGCGCCTCGTGGCGTTCCACCAGCCGCGTGCCACGGGCGCCGATCCGCATGTGGTCAGTGATGCGCTGCTCGATGAGGTGGAAATTCAGCAGCGCAATTGGACCAACGAGGCGCTCGATCCCTCGCCGCACGGTTACAAATCTCACCCTCTCGCCTGGGCGGTTGCGCATTTTCGCCAGCGGCTGCGCGATCCCGAATGGACCAGTTTCGCCGACAGTTCCGATTCGACCGCCGTGGCGGTGATCGCGGCGTTTCGCGACCTGTGCGCCAGCTGGGCGCATCATCCTTTGTTCGGGGCAATGATCGGAACCGCCGCTGCGCAAGGCTATTCGCTGCATGCGATGGCGCAGTTCGGGGCGGCAAAATCCCTGACATCCGCCGGCAACCAGATCGCTTTCGTGCCGACTGCCGGTCCCAATCCACGGATCGCGTCATTTCAGTTGCTGCTGGGCCCGCAGGAGCAAATGTCGGTCGTCGTGAATCGGTTCGATCGGTTTGAATGGCCGGATGGCGTTGAGGCCACGCCGCAGGCCATTCGGGCGGCGGCGATCGAGGCCATGGCATCGGTGCAAGGCAGCATCAATCGCCTGCGGCCCGGGATGCTGGTGCTGTCGCCCGGAGCGGTTGAAGGCAAGGCCGACCAACTGTTTATCGACAACATCTTCGCTGCCATCGGTTCCCATGGCAAACGTTATCGTGGGCTGGCAGCGGTGGCGGTGATTGCGCCGAAGGTTCTGCCCACCGGCAAACCTCGCGAAGTGCGATTTGGCTACTCGTTTTATCCGATACCAAACCGCAACCATGCGATCGGCCAATCGGTGCGGATCGGCTCGCGAGCCGATCACACGGGGGTGCGGCGGTCTTAACGTAGACCCCTGTCATTGCGAGCGAAGCGAGGCAAGCTCCCAGCCATCCCTGATGGAGTTTGCTTCGCTTCGCTCGCAATGACAGGGCCACGCAGTGGACTCAACCTGATCGGAAAGCGTACTAACTTTCAGCAGGTGCAAACCCCGCGAGCTCCCGCCATTCCATCTCCGAAACCGTTTTCACCCCCAGTTCCTGGGCTTTGCGCGCTTTCGACCCGGCGTCGGCACCAACCACGACGAGGTCGGTCTTCTTTGAGACGCTGTCGGTGACTTTCGCCCCCAGAGCCTCCGCGCGCGCCTTGGCTTCCGGACGCGTCATGGTCTCCAGCGTGCCGGTAAACACGATCGTTTTGCCGGCAACCTGACTATCGGTCGCCTCCGGTGCCGCAGCATCTTCGATCGTCAACTGTGCCGCCAGTTCGTCCAGTGTGGCGACATTGCGCGGTTCGTCAAAGAAATCCGCCAGTTCCTCGGCGATCGCCGGTCCAATGCCGACAATATCGCCAAGTGTACTGCGTGCCTCGGAGCCGATCACGGTGGCCGCTATCATGCCGGCACGCCATTCCGCAAACGAACCGTAATGCCGCGCCAGCAGACGGGCGTTGGCCTCGCCAATCCGGCGAATGCCAAGCGCATAGATCAACCGTTCCAGCGGGATTCGCCGTCTTGCCTCAATCGCTCGGGACAAATTGCGGGCCGAGAGCTTGCCCCAGCCTTCGCGGCCGGCGATCTCCGCCTCGCGTGCCGGCAACCGAAACAAGTCCGCCGGGCTGTGCAGCCAGCCGGCTTCGTAAAACTCGCGGATCGATTTTTCACCGAGTCCGTCGATGTCGAAGGCGGCACGCGACACGAAATGGATCAGCCGTTCGACGCGTTGTGCGGGGCAAATCAGACCGCCGGTGCAACGTCGCACCGCTTCTCCCGGAGGCCGCACCGCATGGCTGCCGCACGCCGGACAGGTTTCCGGATAGACAAACGGTGTCGCGTCCGCCGGCCGGCGTTCCGTCACCACTGACACAATCTGCGGGATCACGTCGCCGGCGCGCTGCAACACGACAGTATCGCCAACACGAATATCCTTGCGGGCGATTTCGTCCTCGTTGTGCAACGTGGCGCGGGAGACGAGCACACCGCCAACGTTGACCGGTTGCAACTCGGCAACCGGGGTCAGTGCGCCGGTGCGGCCGACCTGGATGCGAATGCCCAGTAGCACGGTAGTGGCCTGCTCGGCGGGGAATTTCCAGGCGATAGCCCAACGCGGGGCGCGACCAACGAAGCCAAGCCGTCGTTGCAAACCGAGATCGTTGATTTTATAGACGACGCCGTCGATATCGTAGTCCAGGCCAGATCGTAACAGTGCCATTTCGTTCTGAAACGCCTCGGCCTCGGCTGCATCGCGCACCCGGCGGGACAGCGGATTGACCGTAAATCCCCAATGTTCGAGCTGGTGCAGATAATCCCAGTGCGTCTCGGCCACCGGTTCGCTGGACTCGCCTTGCGCATAAGCAAACAACGACAATGGCCGAGTTGCGGTAATGCGCGGGTCGAGTTGCCGCAGTCCACCTGCAGCGGCATTGCGAGGATTGGCGAACAGCCGCTCCCCCGCATCGGCCTGACGTTTGTTCAACGCCAGAAAATCCGCCTTGGTAATAAATACCTCGCCACGGATTTCGATCAGCGCCGGCGCTTTGCCGTGCAAGCGGGCGGGGACCGATTTCATGGTGCGAAGATTGGCGGTGACGTCCTCGCCTTCGGTGCCATCGCCGCGGGTCGCACCGCGCACGAAGCGTCCGCCCTCGTAAGTCAGATTGATCGACAGGCCGTCGATTTTCGGTTCGGCGACGAAATCGATCGCCGCGGCCGAGCCCAGAAAGCGATGCGCACGCGCCATAAAGTCGGCAAAATCCGCAGTATCGAAGGCGTTGTCGAGCGACAGCATCGGCACCCGGTGGCGCAGTTTGGCGAAACCGCTCTCCGGCGCAGCGCCAACCCGATGCGACGGCGAATCGGCGCGGATCAGCGACGGAAACCGCGCCTCGATCGCGGTGTTGCGCCGGCGTAGCGCGTCGTACTCGGCGTCGGAAATTTCCGGTGCGTCGCGTTCGTGATAGGCGCGGTCGTGGTGTGCAATCTCGGCGGCAAGACGTTCCAGTTCGGCACTGGCTGCTGCTTCCGTCAGGTCTTCGACCGGTTTCATGTCGGTCTCCGTGTCTCCAAATCAGGGCGCAGGGTGGGGTGTTGGATAACTGTGCGGCCAGATCACCTTGTCCGCCGGCCCAACCGGCTGCGGCGGCCCGACCTTGCCGCAGGCGGCGAGGGCGAGAGTCGCGGCCAGGAGCAGGACGAAGGTGCCACGGCTCCGCCCTGGAACCCGCCAGGGTACGCTGTCCCCTGGACCCCTGGCAAAGGGCGGGGCCCTTTGCAATCTGTCCATTGGTTGGTCCTGGGAGAGGGCCGACACGGATCTTGCGAGGTCTCGGTCGGCCCTCTCCCAGAACCAACCAAATTGAATGGTTCCAAGGGCCACTGCCCTTGGCGGGGTCCAGGGGTAGCGCCCCTGGTGGGATCTCGGGGCGAAGCCCCGACACTTCACCGGCCTCATGCCAGCGCCGCCAGCCAGCGTGCCGCCTCTCGGGCGACGTTTGCCGGCGCCGTGCCGCCGAAGCTGGTGCGCGAGGCGACGGATGCATCGACCGTCAGGACCGAGAATACCTCTGCGGTGATGCCCGGTTCGACCGTGCGCATCTCGTCCAGCGTCAGCTCGGCCAGTGCGACGCCCTTTTGCTCGGCGATCCCGACCAGAGTGCCGGTGATGTGATGGGCGCTGCGGAACGGTCGTTTCAGCACCCGCACGAGCCAATCGGCCAGGTCGGTCGCCGTGGCAAAACCGGACCCGGCGAATTCCCGCATGCGCGCCATATCCGGAATCATGTCGCGCACCATTCCGGTGGTCGCGGCGAGCGACAGAGCCCATGCTTCCGCGGCGTCGAACACCGGTTCCTTGTCTTCCTGCATGTCCTTGGCATAGGCCAGCGGCAGGCCCTTCATAACGGTCAGCAGAGCGATCAGCGCGCCGTTCACCCGACCGGTCTTGGCTCGCACCAGTTCTGCCGCATCCGGGTTGCGCTTTTGCGGCATGATTGAACTGCCGGTGGTGAACGCGTCGGACAATCGGATGAACCGGTACGGCGCGCTGCACCAGATGACGATTTCCTCGGCGAAGCGCGACAAATGCATTGCGCTGATCGCGGTGGCCGACAGGAATTCCAACGCGAAATCCCGGTCCGACACTGCGTCGAGCGAATTCGCCGCCGGTCGGTCAAAGCCCAGTACCGCGGCCGTCATCTCGCGATCGATCGGGAACGACGTGCCGGCCAACGCCGCGGCACCGAGCGGCGAGACGTTCAACCGGCGGCGCGCATCGGCGAGGCGGCCGCGGTCGCGCTCCAGCATTTCGACATAAGCCAGCAAGTGATGCCCAAACGTCACCGGCTGGGCGGTTTGCAAATGGGTGAAGCCGGGCATTGGATCGGCGGCATGGACAGCGGCGCGCTCGGCCAGTGCGCGCATCAGGTCGGTGATCTGTGCCGAGATCCCGTCGATCGCATCGCGCACCCAGAGCCGGAAATCGGTTGCCACCTGGTCGTTGCGGCTGCGCGCGGTGTGCAGGCGCTTGCCGGCCTCGCCGATGCGTTCGGTCAGCCGCGCCTCGATGTTCATGTGGATGTCTTCCAGCGCGGTCGTGAACGCCAACGTGCCGGCCTCGATGTCTGCCGCAATGCCCTGCAGGCCATGGCTGATCGCTGCCACATCGTCGGGGCTGATCACCCCGGCCTTGCCAAGCATCGCGGCATGCGCGAGGGAGGCGCGGATGTCCTGGCGCCACAATTTCTTGTCGAAGCCGATGGAGGCATTGATCTCCTCCATGATCGCTGCCGGTCCGGCGGCGAACCTGCCGCCCCATTGCTCGTTCGCGGGGGGCGGGTTGGCGGGCGCGTTGCGGCGATCTGAGGTGTCGTTCAACGGGAGGGTTCCGGAATGGCTTTGATGACGCGCCGGGCGGTTCTGGCGGTTGGCGGGACCCTAGCCGCGGGCATCGCTGCACGCAAACCGTTCGCCGCTGAGTTGCCCGATCTGGCCGAGGTCCTGGTGCCGGTCAATCCTCCGCAAACCCCGCCCGACGGGGTCTTTGTGGATGCCGAGGGTGGCGAGCACACGCTTGCGTCGTTCCTCGGGCACGGCATGGTGATCAATTTCTGGGCCACCTGGTGCCAGCCTTGCATTGCCGAAATTCCCTCACTTGCCGTGCTGGCGCGCGCTCTGGCGCCGCACGACATTGCGGTGTTGCCGTTGTCCTCCGATGGCGGTGGGGCGAGCGTGGTCTCCGCGTGGTTCACGCAGCACGGCGTCACCGGTTTGCCGGTTTTGCTCGATCCGCATGGCGCTCTGGGCGGCGCCTGGGGTGGGAAGGGGATTCCGACGACGCACATTATCGCCCGGGACGGCAAGGAGCGGGCGCGGCTGGAGGGTGCGGCGGACTGGTCCTCGGCGGCAACCGTGGCGCTGATCCAGAAGTTGGTGGAGAGCTAAGAACACCGTTTCGCCACGTTGGGTGGGCGCTTCCGCCGCAGACGCGGGGTTATCGAAGCTGGCTGAACCGGCAGCGTGTTGTGCAGGGCGCAAGCGTCGATGCGAAGGTGCTACCGCTCCGGATCCTCGACATCCGTATCGACCTCGATGTCCGTGCTGATGGCGTCGGCATCGTCTTCCAGATCGGTGGCATCCTCCAGGACGTCCTCGTCCTCGACATCCTCCACCCCCTCGACTTCCACCTCCTCGATTCCCGGCTCCGGCACCGGTTTCTTGATGCGGCGCTCTTCGGCCACATTGCCGGACAGGCGCCGAGGCCGCGGCTGCTCCAACGGCTGTTCGGTGCCGCATTTCGGGCATTGTGCGGGGACCCGGGCAAGATCGTAGAACCGGGTCTGGCAGGAGACGCAGACCCGCTTGGAGCCAAGTTCTGGCTTCGCCATCGAGGAAGGCCCTTTGTTCGCGGTATGATCAAAGTTGGAGGCCGCGGCCATGCCACCGCGACGGGCGGCTGTCAAACAGGATTCCGACATGTATACCTGCGTCCCGGGTTCGCGCATTGCGCGGCCGCCGATCCTCCGGACTTCGCCGCCCGGGTCGATCCTACCACGTCATTGAGGAACGCCGCGCATGGACACCGAAACTCGCCGCCCGATGGCCAGCCATCGCGCCGTCGCACCGTTGTCAGGCCGAATTGCGGTGCCGGGCGACAAATCAATCAGCCATCGTGCGTTGATGTTCGGCGCTTTGGCGATCGGCGAGACGCGAATCTCCGGCCTGCTCACCGGTGAAGACGTGCTCCGCACCGCCGATGCGATGCGCGCCCTGGGCGCCGAGGTCACCCAGGACCCCGACGGCACCTGGCGTGTGGCGGGACGCGGTGTGGGTGGGCTGACCGAGCCGGCGGATGTGCTGGACATGGGCAATTCGGGCACCGCGGCGCGGTTGCTGTGCGGCATTCTCGCCAGCCATCCGATCTTTTCCATCATGACCGGCGACGCCAGCCTGCGCCGCCGCCCGATGCGGCGGGTCATCGATCCGTTAACCGCGACCGGCGCCCGGTTCGCCTCCCGTGCCGGCGGGCTGTTGCCGCTGGCAATTGAAGGCGCCCGTGAAGCTTTGCCGTTGGAGTACCGTGTCCCCGTGCCGTCGGCTCAGGTAAAGTCGGCGGTATTGCTGGCGGGATTGAATGCACGGGGGACGACACGGGTGGAGGAACCCGAGGCGACCCGCGATCATAGCGAAAACATGCTGCGGCACTTCGGCGCGACCGTACACGTCGAACCGGCCGGATCAGGACGGATCATTACCTTGGCGGGTCAACCGGAGTTGCGCGCGGCCGATGTCGTCGTGCCGGGCGATCCGTCGTCTGCCGCGTTCCCGCTGGTGGCGGCGCTGTTGGTGCCCGGCTCGTCGGTGACAATCTCCTCCGTCGGGTTGAACCCGCTGCGCGGCGGTCTGTTCACTTCGCTACTGGAGATGGGAGCTGCCGTGACGGTGGCGAACCGCCGTGTCGAGGGCGGCGAACCCGTGGGCGATCTGGTCGTGACCGGCGGCGCATTGCGCGGCGTCGATGTACCCCCTGGGCGCGCACCGACGATGATCGACGAGTATCCGATCCTGGCTGTTGCCGCCGCTGGCGCGGTCGGTACCACTCGGATGCGCGGCCTGAAGGAATTGCGGGTCAAGGAGAGCGACCGGCTGGCCGCGACCGCTGCGCTGCTCGCGGAGAATGGGATCCGCGTCGAGATCGAAGGCGACGACCTGATCGTGCATGGCAATGGTGGCCCGCCAAAGGGTGGCGGTCTGGTCGCAACCCATATGGATCACCGCATGGCGATGGCCGCTTTGGTACTGGGCCAGATCACCGAACAGCCGGTGCGAGTTGATGATGCCAGTTTTATCGACACCAGCTTTCCTGGCTTCGCCGCATTGATGGGGCAGCTTGGCGCGACGATCTCGGACGTTTGACGATCGTGGCGCGCTGGATCATCGCAATCGACGGACCGGCGGCGGCCGGCAAAGGCACCTTGGCGCGCCGCCTCGCGACGCATCTGGGTCTGCCTTACCTGGACACCGGCCTGCTGTATCGCGCGGTCGGCCGTCGCGTGCTCGATCTGGGCCTTAGCCCGTCAGACGCGGTCGCGGCGGAGCAGGCGGCGCGTGCTTTGCAGCCCGAGGACCTGGAACGATCCGACCTGCGCGGGCCTGAAGCCGACGCGGCTGCCGCAGCCGTCGCCTCGGTCGCCGGAGTGCGTGCTGCGTTGCTGGCTTTCCAACGCAACTTCGGCGCCGATCGAGGCGCCGTGCTGGATGGGCGCGACGTCGGCACGGTGGTGTTCCCGAACGCCGATCTGAAACTGTTCGTGATCGCCACCCCGGAGGCGCGGGCACATCGCCGCTGGCTGGAACTGCGCGACCGCGGCATCAACGCCGACCCGGCTGAGGTCGAGCGCGACATCCGCGCCCGTGATCAGCAGGATGCTGCCCGAACGATCGCTCCGCTGCGGCCGGCGAACGATGCTGTGGTGATCGATACGACGTCGCTAGACCGGGACGCCGCTTTTGCGGCGGTCCGGGATGTGGCCGACGACCGGTTATCGGCGGTTCGCTCGCCGCAATTCTAACAGCACGCCATCAGTCGAGCGCGCCAAGAATCTTGTGTCGTGCCGTCCTGAACCTGGGATCCGAGGGCAGAGTAATTGCATTTGCGAAGCGCCTCGGCCCGAATGCGTTCCCCGCGTGGTGGTTTCTGAAAAAGCGGAGTTCGCGGGGATAGCGGAGGACACGGGGTTTTCTGTGCGGCAACGAAAATTGGGGCAGATCCGGTTCTTCTCCGCGTCCTCTCCTGCCTCCGTTGACTCCGAGGTTAAATGGAACGTCGCCGCGGCACGAGCATTTCCGGTTTCGCTTCAACAGCCGTCCTGCAGACAACTGCGATTCGCCTGCAGGCGGACGCATTCCGCCTCAGACGAAGGGTCGCAGGGTGGGACGATGAGTTTCTCGCAAGCCTCCTCACTGCGTGAAATGTTCACCCGATTCGCCTGTCAGGCGGACTGGCCCCACCTTGACAATTCAACCCTGACGCGCATATTGCGCCGTAATGCGCAATGGGAGCGCGTTCAGCCTCATCTGTCCACCCGGCCCGCGGACCCCCGCGGGCAAGTCGTATTTCCAGCGTTGGAAATGCGCCAACCACGGCAACCTTCCGGGCCAAAGCCCGGTCATCCGTAACGGAACCAACCTAACACATGGCACTATCCGCCACCGCTCGGGCCGCAGAGCCCGTGCAAGACCATTTCATGGGCGAGGATTTCGCCTCTCTCCTCGACGAGACCCTCGGCCGGGACACCGGCTTCGATGGGTCGGTCGTCACCGGCCGGATCGTCCGGCTCACCGATGAATTCGCCATCGTCGATGTCGGCCTCAAGTCCGAAGGCCGCGTGCTGCTGAAGGAATTCGCGCCGCCCGGCGTGAAGCCCGACATCAAGCCCGGCGATCATGTCGAACTCTACGTGGAGCGCTACGAAGACAAGGACGGCTCGATCGTCCTGTCGCGTGAGAAAGCCCGCCGCGAAGAGGCGTGGACCAACCTCGAAAAGGCCTTCGAGGGCCAGCAGCGGGTCAACGGCACGATCTATGGCCGGGTCAAGGGCGGCTTCACTGTCGATCTTGGCGGCGCCGTGGCGTTCCTGCCCGGCAGTCAGGTCGACATACGGCCGGTCCGCGACGTGGCCCCGCTGATGGGCAGCCCGCAGCCGTTCCAGATCCTCAAAATGGACCGTGCCCGCGGCAACATCGTCGTCTCGCGCCGCGCCGTGCTGGAAGAAACCCGAGCCGAGCAGCGCAGCGAACTGATCCAGGGCCTGAAGGAAGGCATGATCCTCGACGGCGTGGTGAAGAACATCACCGACTATGGCGCCTTCGTCGATCTGGGCGGTGTGGACGGCCTGCTGCACGTCACCGACATTGCCTGGCGCCGCATCAACCACCCCAGCGAAGCTCTGGTCATCGGCCAACCCGTCAAGGTCCAGGTCATTCGTTTCAACTCCGACACCCAGCGCATCAGCCTCGGCATGAAGCAGCTGGAGGCCGATCCCTGGGAAGGCGTCGCCGCCAAATATCCACCGGGCGCCCGTTATTCCGGCCGGGTTACCAACATCACCGACTACGGAGCTTTCGTGGAGCTGGAGCCGGGGGTCGAGGGCCTCGTCCACGTTTCGGAAATGTCCTGGACCAAGAAAAACGTCCATCCCGGCAAGATCGTTTCGACCAGCCAGGAAGTCGACGTCATGGTGCTGGACGTCGACAGCGGCAAACGCCGGATCTCGCTTGGCCTCAAGCAGGTGCAGCGCAATCCGTGGGAGCAATTCGTCGACGAGCATCCGATCGGCTCCGAGGTCGAAGGCGAAATCCGCAACATCACCGAGTTCGGTCTGTTCATCGGTCTCTCGGCGGATATCGACGGCATGATCCACATGTCCGACCTGTCCTGGGACGAGCCCGGCGAACTGGCGATGGCCAAGTACGAAAAAGGCCAGGTCGTAAAAGCCAAGGTGCTCGACGTCGACGTCGAGAAAGAGCGCATCTCGCTCGGCATCAAGCAGCTGCGCGATGATCCGGCGGCCGCGGTGCTTGGCCTGGTGCACAAGGGCGACGTCGTCACCTGCGTGGTTAGCGCGATCCAGACCAACGGCATCGAGGTCAAGGTCAACGACGTCCTCACCGGCTTCATCCGGCGGGCGGAGCTGGCGCGCGACAAGGGCGATCAACGGCCCGACCGGTTCGCCATCGGCGAAAAGGTCGATGCCAAAATCGTCTCGGTCGATCGCGCCGCGCGCAAGTTGACCCTGACCATCAAGGGCAAGGAAGTCGAGGAAGAGAAGCAGGCCATGGCCGAGTTCGGCTCGTCTGATTCGGGCGCCTCTTTGGGCGATATCCTCGGTGCGGCGATCCGTCGCCGTAACGCGCAGCAGGACGGCAATTGATCCTGACCGCGCTGCTCACCGGCGTCTCTGATGCGATACCGGTGAGCAGCGCGGATCCTGACCAACCCCGACAATCACCCGGACGGGCGCATGGCGCTTGATGTCGACCTTCTGTTGGATCGCCGCCGGCTCAAGCGGCGCCTGATTGTCTGGCGCACCCTGGCGGTGATCGCCGGCGTCATCGTGGTACTCACGGCGCTGCACGGAGCGGGTCTCGGTTTGGGCGGTAAGGCCGAGCATATCGAACGGCTGACCGTCAACGGCATCATCACCGAAGACCGCAAGGAACTCCAGGCGGTGCGTCGGGCCGGGACCGACAACAGCGTTAAGGCGCTGATCGTCTCAATCGACAGTCCTGGAGGCAGCGTTGCCGGAGGCGAGGCGCTGTATCGGACGATCTCGGGCGTTGCCGCAAAGAAGCCGGTCGTCGCCGTGATGCATGGGCTCGCGGCGTCTGCCGGCTACATGGTTTCGTTGCCGGCCAACCGGATTTTCGCCAGTGAGAGTACGATCACCGGCTCGATCGGCGTTCTGTTGGAAACCGGTGAGGTTTCAGGGTTGTTGAGCAAGCTTGGCATCACAACGGATGCACTGGTGTCTGGGCCACTGAAGGACCAGCCCAGTTATACCAAGCCGCTGTCGCCGGCGGGACGTGATGTGTTGCAGGGCCTCGTCATGGATATGTATGACCAGTTCGTCGGCATGGTGGCCACCAGCCGGCATATGGACCCCGATGCGGTGCGGGCGCTGGCGGATGGCCGTGCCTATACCGGCCGGCAGGCACTGAAGCTTGGCCTGATCGACGCCATCGGGGACGAGCAGGATGCCAGGGTCTGGCTCGAGACCGCTAAGGGCTTGCCCAAACATTTGCCGGTGCAAGACATTTCGACCGTCAGCTGGACCGACCGCATGCTGACCGGCGAGTTCTCTCCCGTCCTTGTCTCCTTATGGAAAACCTTGGTTTCCCAAAGTGTTATGCTTGACCAGCCGATGGCGCTCTGGCATCGTTAAGGGATCGCAGGACTGAGGCGTTCGCTGCCTCCTGACCGGAGTTCCAGGCGCGTGACCAAGTCAGAGCTGATTGCCGGACTCGCGGCGCATAATCCGCATTTGCGGGGTGCCGACGTGGAAACCATCGTCAGCACGATCTTCGATGAAATCACCGCCGCGTTGTCGCGCGGGTCGCGGGTCGAGCTGCGCGGGTTCGGCGCGTTCACCGTCAAGCGCCGCGAGGCCCGGACCGGACGCAATCCCAGAACCGGCGAGGCAGTGCCGGTCGATGAAAAATCGGTGCCGTTCTTCAAGGCGGGGAAGGAACTGCGCGAGCGCGTCAACGCCGCGAAGCCTGACCGGCCTGCGGCAGCGGCGCGGCCGGCATCGTGAAGCTCCGCGCATTGTCGCGCTGGATCGTCGGCGTTCCGTTGTTGCTGCTGATGGTCGTGTTCGCGCTGTCAAACAGTAAACCGGTGACGCTCGGGCTGTTCCCGTTGGGTCGCCTGCCGTTCGAGGTGCCGCTGTCGGTTGTTGTGCTGGCCGCCATGGGACTGGGCTTTTTTCTCGGCGGTTTGCGCCTGTGGTTTACCGCTTTGCATCATCGCCGGGCGGCTCGCCGAGCCGAGGAAGCAATGCGTTTGCTTGAGGCCAGGCTCCAGGAACTGAAAGCCAAGACGTCCGGTCCCGCGTTGACGCATGCTGGCGCGACGTCGCGCGCGTGACATGGTGCGGGTAAAGATCTGCGGGATCAACGACGAGGCGGCGATCGATGCCGCAGTCGAAGGCGGTGCCGACTGGACCGGTTTCAATTTCTTCCCGCCGTCCCCGCGCTACGTGACGCCGGCGCGCGCCAAGGAACTGGCGGCGCGGCACAAGGACGGACCGTCTCGGGTCGGGCTGTTCGTCAATCCGACGGAGGCGATGATCGCCGAGGTGCTGGAGCAGGTTCCGCTGGACATCCTGCAGCTCTACGGCGCCGGGGACGCCTTGCCCGCACTGCGCGCCCGGTTCGGACGTCCGGTCTGGCGTTCGGTCGGGGTGGCAACCGCGGGGGATTTGCCTTCGGGACTGGAAGGCGCTGACGCGCTGTTAGTGGAGGCCAAGCAACCGGCCGACGCGACCCGTCCTGGCGGCAATGCGGTCCACTTCGATTGGACCCTGACCCGAAACTGGCATGCCCCTGGGCCGTGGCTGTTGGCCGGAGGGCTGGACCCCGGCAATGTCGCTGAGGCGGTCCGGCTTTCGGGGGCAGGGGCGGTGGATGTTTCGTCCGGCGTGGAGAGCGTCACAGGGGTCAAGGGCCCGAGTTTGATCCAGGCGTTCATCCGTAACGCGCGGGCGGCGCAAGGGGTGGCCGAGCGGTTTGCCGCCTCCTGCTGAATTAGGACGCAGCGTGCTGCGGGGGGTGTGGCGCTTCGGCTGGGTGGGTCTCGAACCAGAGAGCATCGGCGCAAAAGTCGATCTCTCCCGGCCACTCGAGGCTACGGCCATGCTCGCCGATACCAACCTGCATGAACACTGTGGGATCTGCGAGTCTGGCAAAAATACCGTTGCCGATCAGGTGATTGAACCGATTGACGGTCGTATCGCCGGTCGCCCAGGTCACCGTTACGGTGTAAGTCTCTGGGTCGGCAACGGCCGCAGTGATGACGTTGTCCAACACGCTCGGCATTCTCAAATCCTCTCTGGTATCTGACCGTTCTGACAACGTCTCCAGTTCGCCGCCAGTTCGTCCCGATGTTCCGCCGCCCAGGCCAGCACGCGACGGAGCCTGGCGGGTGGTAGCGACCCACGAGGCACGTCAAGATTGTCAATAGCCATCAGCAGTTCGTCGCCACCCATTATGGCGTGAAAATGGGGTGGCGTGTGATCGTTGGAAAACATCTGGATTTTCACGCCGTCCACGATTGCGATCGTCGGCACCGCGCTATCTTCCTACTTGTGTGCCGCACGGTAGGCGGGTCGGGGATCATCCTGTCACTGGCTCTCCGCCCACCAGCAACTTCGCCTTCGCGTGCCCCAACGCCGCCGCCCGCCGGAAATGCACCATCGCGCGATCTGGGTCATTCCCCGCCATCACCCCGAGCGCATAAGTCGCCCCGGCATGATCGTGGCCCGCGGCATACTGAAACAACGACCGGGCGACATCCGGGTCAGCCCGCCCGCCGCGTCCATTCAGTAGCATCTCGGCGGCCGCGACCATGGCTTCGATCACGCCCTCGCCCGCCGCCCAAAGGTAATATCGCCGCGCCAGCCTTTCATCGGCCGGCGTGCCGATCCCGCAATTCACGCAAACGCCCACGTAAAATCCGGCTTCCGGCCGATCCTCCCGGATCATGCGCTGCAACCAGCCATGCAGTGCCGGCAGTTGATCCGGCGGCAGCGACAACGAACCGATCAACCCTCCGAGATCGGGCCACGCCGTGGTGTCGCCGCGCTCGATCGCGGCCTCCAGCCACGCGGCAATCTCCCTCGGATCGGGCGTACCTTCGGCGCCAGCCCAGATTGCACGGGCCAGGATATGCGCCGAGGCCGGGTGACCCAGTTCGGCGGCATGCCGATACCAATGCAGCGATTCTCCCGTGTTGGCTGGCTGCCGCTCCGGGCTGGCGTGAAAATCGCCAAGCACCGCGGAGGCAACGACGTCATCGTCCTGGGCGGCACGGCGCAGCCAGGTCTCAGCCTCCACCAGGTTGCGCGGCACGCCCCGCCCGATCAGCAGCGCGAGACCAAGTCTGGTCTTTGCCACGGTGTGACCACGCTCCGCCGAACTCCGGTAATGCTTCGCGGCGGCCTCCAGGTTCGGCGCGGCGCCGATTCCGGCCTCGGCCATCGCACCGAGCATGAATTGCGCGGTGGCCACCCCGGCATCGGCCGCCGCAGTCAGCAGGTCATGCGCCTCGCTGGTCGCTTCGGGCGTAGCCTGGCGCAGCAGCGTCATGGCATGCCCTAGTTGCCCCAGCGGCGCGCCGCCTTGAGCGGCATCACGGTACAACGTTTCCGCCTCGCACGGTTGCTGCGGGATCGCGGGCGCCAGGCCCAGGATGAAGGCGAGCAAGGCCTTGCCATCGGCCGAGCCATTGTTTGCTGCCCGTCGCGCCAGGGCAGCGGCCAGTTGGTAATCGGGCTCGGTGCGATCGTCCGGTGCCGGGAAAGCACTGCGCTGATAAGGGCCGGATATCCCCTGCAATGCCAGCGACGCAAGTTCGGTCTGCGCAGTGACTTCGCCGGCGTCTGCCGCTCGTTCCAGCCAATGGCGCGCCTCCGCCTGGTTCGCCGGCACCCCAAGGCCCCGTAAGTAACACAACCCCAACCTTGCCTGGGCTTCCGGCAATCCGTACTGGGCGGCATGGGCGATGTGCCGCACAGCTTCGATCGAGGCGCCGTTCCGGGCCAGTTGGTCGGCCAGCCGCAGTTGCGCCTGTGGCCGTCCCGCGGCGGCGCGCAAACGGGCGCGAAGGATGGCGGCAGGGAGCATTGCGACCTTCTTGTCAGTGACTGATCGCGACCATCAGACCGCAAATTGATTGATGACCGATTAACGGCCGGTGGGTTCGCACACGCGAGGGTGCAACCTGGCCAAATGCCGCTGGATGGTGCAGCCTGTTGCCGCAACAGCGGGAGGCCAGCATGTCGATCGTGCCAATTCAGGGCTTGTGGGAGACCCACCTGACCGTTGCCGATCTCGATCGTTCGATTGCGTTCTACCGCGATGTGATCGGGTTGACCCTGGCCCATACGGTGCCGGAACGGCATGCCGCATTCTTCTGGATCGGCCAACCGCGGCAGGCGATGCTTGGACTGTGGAGTATTCACACCTCGCCGATGGCGATGCGGCTGCATTACGCGTTCCAGGTCACGCTGGATGACGTGCAGGCCTCGATCGCGGCGTTGCGGCGTGCCGGCCTGGAGCCTGTGGCAGGCGGCGGTGGACGGCCGATCGACGAGCCGGAAGTGATCCCGTGGATCCCTGCCGCCAGCGTGTATTTCAAAGATCCTGACGGGCACTCGCTGGAATTCATCGCGATGCTGCCGGAGCTGCCGCAACCGCAGATGAAACGGGTGATGCTGTCGGAATGGCACAAGCTGCATGCAACGGCGAACGGGTCGGCGCAAGGATAGCGCGGTCTGAGCTTACCGAGGAAGGAAACGCCATGGCAAACGAAACGATCCGCCTCGCCGAATATGCTGCGGCTCTGCGTTATGAGGACCTGCCGCCGCATGTCATCGAACGCGCCAAGGACTGCATCACCGATACGGTTGCGGTCATTGTCCTAGGCAACGCGTTGCCCTGGAGCCAGATCATTTGCCGTTACGCCCAGAGCATCGG
>JBEKQQ010000073.1:0-31001 GCA_049519555.1 Acetobacteraceae bacterium | reverse complement strand
GATAGCGCTGAGTGCGCGGAGCAAGGCGGCTTCCTCCTCCGCGAGCACGGTGCGCAGGTCGAGCAGCAGGCGGTCCTTTTCGATGCGAGCCACCACCGGCGGGTCCGCGGCGCGAAGTTGGCGCTCAGCCGCGGCGGCGTTCGGGCACTCGATGGCGATCAGCCAGGTGGGGATGGATTGCTCCGGTGTGGCGCCGCCGCCGATGACGGAATCGCCCGAGACGATTTCAAAACGCAGGTCGGGGACCCGCGCCACCAGCGCCTCGGCGCGCGCGCGGATGGCTGCGGCAGGCTGGCGAATCATGGCCAGCACGGGAATCTCATCCCATCGCTCCAGCAGCAGCAGGCGCAACGTTGTTTCGAGCGCCTGGTAAATCAGCTTGTCCAGACGCAACGCGCGAAACAGAGGATTGCGGCGCAACCGGGCGACGATTTCCGCCTTTCCCGCCAGAATCCCCGCCTGCGGCCCGCCCAACAGCTTGTCGCCGCTGAACGACACCAGGTCCACGCCGGCTTCGAGGCTCGCCGGTACCAGCGGCTCGTCAATCCCGAAAGGCCGCAGATCCACAATGCACCCACTGCCCAGGTCTTCGAAAACCGGCAAGCCTCGTTCGCGTCCCAGCGCCACCAACTCCCTTAACTCTGGCCGCCCGGTGAACCCTTGGATGCGGAAGTTGCTGGGATTGACGCGCAACAACAGGCGGGTGCGCTCGCCGATCGCGTCGCGGTAATCTTCGATGCGCGTCCTGTTGGTGGTGCCGACCTCGCGCAGCGCCGCGCCGGAGCGCGCCATGATCTCGGGGATGCGGAAGCCATCGCCGATTTCGATCAGCTCGCCGCGCGAGACCACCACCTCGCCGCCCGCCGCCAGTTCGTTGAGCGCCAGCAACAGCGCCGCGGCATTGTTGTTTACGGCGATGGCGGGCGCGCCCAATAGCCGATCGAGCAACCGCCCGGTGTGGACATCGCGCTGGCCCCGCTTGCCGCTCGCCAGATCGTATTCCAGGTTGGAATAGCCAGCCTCGACCGAAAGGGCGGCCAGCGGCGCGCGCCCCAGGTTGGTGTGCACCACAACGCCCGTCGCATTGATGACGCGCCGTAACGAGGGCTGGGCAATCGCGTCGAGAGCCCTTTCCACGCGGGCCGCCACCGGTGGGCCGCCGGCGCGCCCGGCCAGAATGTCGCTGCGCGCGTCCTCGATGGCGCGCCGGATCTCGGCTACCACCAGCGCTCGCGGATAGCGCGCCGCTTCAGCCGCCAGACTGGCCAGCACCTCATGCACCGCCGGCAACTCGCGCAGCTTCCCCGTTTCCGTCACGAATCTGATAGTAAGCGCTTGTGCGAAGGCCACGCAACCGATTACACTGAATATATCGGGGCGTGGCTCAGCCTGGCTAGAGCGCCTGGTTCGGGACCAGGAGGTCGGTGGTTCGAATCCACTCGCCCCGACCATTCCTTTCAATAACTTACAAACAGAGACCAGCCAGAATTGAGTGCCACGAGCACGAATTTGGGTGGTCAATGGGTGGGCAGTATGCATTGGTTTCCAGGCTCCCGGGTCGTACCTTGAATGACCCGCCCCAGTGCCCTCAAGGACTTGCCCTCCACCCGAGGCTGAGATGCACGGATGAACAGGGCAAGTGGGTGGGCAGTTGGGTGGGCTGATCTCCTGGTCGGCCACCAGGCGATCAGCACGGTTAAGCCAACTGATTCGCAGGTTCTTGACAAACGAGGTATCCACGCGCCCACAGACTAGCGTTGCGCACGTTGGTGCTATTCAGTAATTAGTAATCAGCAAGCCTTCGGTTCAACCCCGGCTGGTAGCTTCATAAAATCAATCCACTTAGAGACGGCGAGGCAACGTCCGACGCATGTTCTCCCCACACAGATCTCGGATTCGCTACAGGGACCCATCCTGCGGAGCGCGGCGATGAGGCGATCCGGCTTGGACTTCGTTCTCGGGAAACAACCCAGGCATCCAACGCGAAGCGAGCCCCGCCGGGAAGACCAGGCGCAGCGGCGCGCGCGAACTCTCCCAGGCGAGTACTCCACGCGCAATCAGTGCCGAGACAATGCGGCGGGCATGGCGCTCGCCCACGCCCACGACGCCAGCGGCATCGGCACGAGGCAACTCTCCCCGGTAGAGCACCGCTTCGAGGATACTGCCTGACTTAGGCGGCAAAGTACCGATCCGGATTTCTTCTTCGGCCCAAACAAGAATGCGTGCCCTCAAGCGATCCGGCTGCATCAGGCCTTCCATGAATTCGACCTGGTCGATGCACGTCCTGAGAAAGAAGTCCGTGAAACTCGCGAGGGCCTCCTCGCTCAAGTTGCCGCGCCCATCAAGGTCGTTATGACGGGTGTCGTCACATGCGGCAAGATGCCCCTTATAAGCATCAACATTGCGCGCAAGGCCACGCGCCACCGACCAGACAGCGCCGGTGTCGAGTGTCTCCAACAGCATCGCATGGGACATCAGGCGTGAAACGCGGCCATTGCCGTCAACGAACGGATGAATCCACACGAGGCGATGATGCGCCGCTGCAGCACCCAGGATCGAATCCGTCTTGCCGAGGTGGTTGTAGATCTCCTCGAAGCGCTCCAGAAAACGCGGCATGGCGCCGGAACTGATAGCGATATGAGCGCCGACCTTGACGTCTTTGCCGCGCAGTTCGCCGGGGACGACCCGGACACGGTCTTTCGTTTGCGGGTCCTCTACCCACAACAGATCTTCGGGCAATAACTCGCAGAAACGGCGATGGACTTCCCGGATGCCATCGCTTGTGGCCGCGCGCCTTCTTAGCCCACCGCCGTCGATCCACTTCTGAACGGCGATATGCGCCTTCGCTTCGAGCTGCAGATCGCGCTTGTGGGCATTCTTGCTGTAGTCGTTCTTCAGGGCGCGTTCGATATCGACCGGGTGAGTGTCGTGCCCTTCGATCAGGTTGCTGTAGTAGCAATTCATCGCACGCACCAGATCGGCGAGCGAGGCCAGCAGGCTCTCCGGAAGGCTACGTCGAAGCCCGGTGGACTTTTGTGCCAGATCCAGGGCAAGGTCTGTTAGCGCGCCGCGATGGCGGGATCCGTCGCCAATCAGCAAAGGCTCCATGAGCGAAACCGGTTCTCCTCGATCTTTCGCCGCTTTCATGTCCGCTTTTATATCCTCACCAAGAAGTACAACAAAACATTATATATCATATTATTACAATATACTAAAGATTCGATGCGTCCTGCAATAAGTCCGCTTTTATGTCCGCTTAAAATGCGCCCTTTCCCAAGCCAGAATCATGGCGCCAAAACCGCGCGCAGTTCAGTCCCTAAGCAGGCCGGCCAAGTGAACCCAATAGCGCCGAGATCGCCTGCATGATGCGGCTTTGATCCACCGATTCGGGCAGTGGGATCGAGAGAACCGGACGGCGCGTGCGTGGATCCCGGGAAAGCAGGCTCGAAAGGCCACTGCCATCGGGCGCGCTTCGCGCCACTGCCGCCAGCGATTCGAGGAATCGCACGCCGGTTTCGATCAACCCTGCCGCAGCCCGCTCGAATGAGGCCGGTTCCGATGCGGCGGTCGCGCCTGCCGGCGACTGCGCCGCCGCTTCGGGTGACGGTGTCGTTGGAGAGACAGGCTCCGGCGCGGAGCGCTTAGGAACAGGCTTCGTTGGGGCCTTGTCAGTAACAGGCTCTGGACGCGCCTGCTCATCTACGAAGATCTCCTTCACAGCCTGGAGAGTGCTCTTTCGCCCGAGCGCCGCGAAACTTACCTCGGCGGCTGATGAATCGAAAACGCCCGCGAACAGCAATTTCTTCACCTTCAGCGTCTCCCACACGCGCTCTTCGATGCTGTCCTTGGTCAGCAGGTGCACCACGTGGACTGGATGGGCTTGGCCCAAACGGTGGACTCGTCCAATCCGCTGCTCGAGGCGTGCGGGATTCCAGGGCGGTTCGAAGTTGATAACGGCCGAAGCCGACTGAAGATTCAGACCAACGCCGCCCGCGTCGGTAGACAGGAACACACGGCACTTCGCATCGCGACGGAATTTTTCCATCAGCGCGCCCCGATTCCGTGAAGGCACGCCGCCGTGCAAAGACACGAATCCCACGCCCATCTTCTCGAGTTCCTGGCCGGCCAGGTGGCACTGGCCTTGGTGCGCGGCCGGGTGCGGGCCAGGGTTGGGCGTGCCTTGACCGGCGAGACCGGATTGCGAGCGACGGCGCTGGAACGCTTCGGTTTCGCACCGACCCCGTCGCAGGCAAGAGCGCTGGCAGAGATCGATGCCGACCTTGGCTCCGACCGGCGGATGTTGCGGCTTTTGCAAGGCGACGTCGGCTCCGGCAAGACGCTGGTGGCGGCGTTGGCGATGTTGCGCGCAGTTGAGTCGGGCGCCCAGGCGGCGTTGATGGCGCCGACGGAAGTGCTGGCCAAGCAGCATCACCGGACCTTGTCCCGGCTGCTGCCGGTGCCGGTGGCATTGCTGACGGGCTCGGTGAAAGGCCGGGAGCGGTCGAAACTGCTGCGTGCGCTGAAGGACGGATCATTGCCGGTCATTGTCGGCACTCACGCTTTGTTCCAGGAGGCGGTAGAATACAAAGACCTCGGCCTGGCGGTCATCGACGAACAACATCGTTTCGGCGTGACGCAGCGTTTGCTGATGGGTGGCAAGGGACAGCACACCGACGTTCTGGTGATGACTGCGACGCCGATCCCGCGCACTTTGGTGCTGACGCAATGGGGCGAGATGGATGTGTCTCGCCTGACCGAGAAACCGGCGGGACGGCAACCGATCCGCACGACGTTGCACTCGTTCGCCACTATGCCGGATGTGCTGGAAGGCATTGCACGCAAACTGGATGAAGGATCGCAGGTTTACTGGGTTTGCCCGTTGGTGGCGGAAAGCGAACTGATCGACCTGGCGGCGGCCGAGGAACGGTTCATCGAATTAAAGTTGCGGTTCGGCGATCGAGTTGGTCTGGTGCATGGCCAGCAATCGGCCGAGGTTCGCGACGCCGCACTGGCGGCATTCTCTGCCGGAACGATCCGCCTGCTGGTGGCGACGACGGTGATCGAGGTTGGCGTCGACGTAGCGCAGGCGAGCGTGATGGTGATTGAGCATGCGGAACGGTTCGGTCTGGCACAGTTGCATCAGTTGCGTGGCCGGGTCGGGCGCGGCGCGGATGCCAGCTTCTGCTTGTTGCTGCATGACGATTGGGTCAACGAAACCGCGCGTCGCCGGCTGACGTTGTTGCGTGACACCGAAGACGGGTTCGTCATCGCCGACGAGGATTTTCGGCTGCGTGGCGGCGGCGATGTACTTGGCACGCGGCAGGCGGGGGCGCCAGGGTTCCGGCTCGCCGACCCGGTGGAACATGAGGGATTGCTCGAGATGGCGCATCGCGATGCCGCGGTGTTGTTGCTGCGCGATCCGGGCCTGACCTCCGAACGCGGCCAGGCGATCCGCTGGCTGTTGCGGCTGTTCGAGCGGACCGAGGCGATGAAGACGCTCGCCTCCGGATAACGCTTTCTTCGCCTCCTGGGCCGATCCTGATGGTGTCCGGGCGATACTTCCCTTGAATATTCACCGTTGCTGCAACAAATCCGCCACGCGTTCGCCAATCATAATGGACGGCAAATTGGTATTGGTGCGCGTCACCCGCGGCATGATAGAGGCATCAGCCACATACAGGTTCCGCGTGCCGATCACTGCCGCGGACGGCGTGGTGACCGCCAGCGGATCGTCCTCTGCCCCCATTCGGCACGTACCTGACGGGTGCCAGGCACTACGCACCGCGGAACAAACGTACTCTTCCGCCGCACCCCGATCTGCCAACAGCCCGGAAAGCGCAGGCGCCTCGCTGATCACATTCTCGATCAAAAATTTTCGCACTGGTGCGGCGGAATCCAGCAGCATCGCAGCAACGTTGGTCAGCAGAGCATTCAGTCCCGTCGGCCGGCTGATCGCCGCGACGCGTTCGGAGAAGCTGGACGGAAACGCATTCAAAGCGTACCGGCTGACCGGTTCGGCGGTGAACATCCGGCCCATGCGCAGGAACGCCTCAACGAGGCGGGTCCGGTCGCGCGCATCCTCCAGCCAATTGAAGTCGATCGCCGGCGGCGTCAACGGATCGTTGGATGCCAGCCGCACGGTGCCGCGCGAATACGGCAACGAAATATACGTGCTCAGCGTGCCGATTCGTTCACCCACCGCGTGCCACATCGATTGGCAAACTGCCATCATGATCATGTCGGCCGGCTCGCAATCAGCAACGCCTGATGAATAGCGAAGATACGAATAATTGCGCCGGATGACGTGCTTTTCCCGCGCGATCCGCGGCAGGTATGCCGACACCGAAATCAGCGGATGATCCTGTAGGTTTGCCCCGACCCCGGGACGATCGGCAATCACCGAGATCCCCCGTTGCTGCAGATGCGAGCCTGGGCCAATACCCGACAGCATGAGCAGCTTCGGACTATGCAACGCACCCGAACTGACGATCACGTTATCGCCGAACAACGATTCAAGCTGGCCATTGCGAAACACCTGCACACCGATCGCCCGGTTATCCATGAACAGCACGCGCCGCACCTGGGTTTCCGGCATCAGCCGCAGATTGGGCCGTGCCCTGACCGCATCGTTGAGATGCCCATTCGCGGTCGAGCGCCGCGCCGTGCCATCGTTGGAGGTTGGCAACGGCGCATAACCTTCAACAAATTCGCCGTTCATGTCGGGTACAAAACCGTGCCCCTGAGTTTCCCAGCTACGCGCTACCGCGTTGGTGAACTCATCCCATTGCTCACGCGGAATACGCCGCACGGTGATAGGCCCAGTGGCACCGTGGTATTGATCGGTGTAGTCGAGGTCGGACTCGAGCCGCCGGAAATACGGCAAGACCGAGCCCCAGTCCCAACCCTTGGCACCCAGCGAAGCCCAATGGTCGAAGTCGGCGGGCGCACCTCGCAACGCCACCTGACCGTTGATGGATGAACCGCCGCCCATCAACCTGCCTTGGTAGAAGAAATACGGCTTTCGCCCAGATGCCGGGATATGCGCATGGCTGCCGCGCGAGGCCTGCAGCGCTGGCCAGAAATACGCCGGATTGGTCATCGCCCGGTGCGCATAGGTGTCGCGAATGTCGTCGGGGATATTTGTCGTGCCGTGATCCGGTCCGGCCTCAATCACCAATACGCGATTCGCCGGATTTTCGCTCAGCCGCGCCGCCAGCGCGCAACCGGCCGAGCCGCCGCCCGCAACGATGTGCGTGGGGTTGTCCATGATGTGGTTGCCACCCTGAAGCTTCGCTCTGGTCCTTCGCATGCGGGAATGCGATGATCAACCCGCAGAGTAGACGGCCAGACCCGCCAACGCTGCCCGCCGTAACGCCGACGAAAGGTTTCATGCCGATGAGCCAGGTTCTCTCCGCGCCGCGTGCTTCCGATGCAACCGGCCGGATCCCATTGCTGGATATTGGTCCGTACCTGGCCGGTGCGCCTGGCGCCCGCGCCGACCTGGCTCGCGCGATTGAGCGAACCTGTCGCGACACCGGCTTCCTGGTGATCGCCAACCACGGCATCGAGCAACGCCTGATCGACGCCACCTTCGCCGCCGCCGCAACGTTTTTCGATCTGCCATTGCGGGAAAAACTGCCATTGAAAGTCGGCGATCTGAACATCGGCTATCTGCCGTATGGCGCGCAGATCGTTCGCACCTCGAAGGTGCATGTGAACACGCAACCAAACCTCAGCGAGAGTTTTTACATCGTCAACGACCTCAGTTCCGATGATCCGCGCATCGTCTCCGGCGACCCGTTATATGGCCTGAACAAATGGCCTGAGGGCATGTCGGACTTCAAGGCGGCAACGTTGGCCTACATGCACGCGATGCGGCCTTTGGCGGCGCAAATGGTCTCGGCGATCGGCACATCGCTTGGCCTGGAGGACGACTACTTCGTTGCGCGCTTCAGGGAACCGACCACGACGTTACGGCTGATCCGTTATCCCAGTCACGCCAAAGCCGAAGATAACCAGTTCGGCTTCGCACCGCACATCGACACCAATTTTCTGACGTTGCTGGCACGCTCGGCGCTGCCCGGCCTCGAAGTGCGAACGACCGAGGGCGAGTGGATCCGTCCGCCACACGTTCCCAATACCTTCGTCGTCAACACCGGCGAAATGCTGGGCCGCTATTCGAACGACCGCTATACGCCCACGCCGCATCGGGTGATCAACGACAACAACACGCTGCGACACGCCATTCCGTTTTTTTACGGACCCGGCCTCGATGCCGTCATCGAACCAGTGCCGACCTGCGTCAGTGCGGACAATCCGGCGAAATACGAACCACTGCTATACGCCGATCACCGGCGGAAACTGAACCTGACGAATTTCGACCACCGGCGAAATGCGGCATCACCCGTTCCGCAAACTGGCGCACTGACTACATGACCTGATAATCGCTCCAGGACCCGGAATATTTCGCGTGGTAATCCGGCATGTAACAAAGCCCGAAATTCATCGTTTCCGCGACCTTGATTTGTCACCGATGTACCACATTTCCCGACCCGCCGAAATGCGCTAAACACCTCGGCCTTACGGAGGACGTCCATGGAATTCGGCATCGGCATCGCTACGTCCAGCGAGTCCTGGAAGCTCGCGCAACGTGCCGAGGAGCTCGGCTTCTCTCATGCGTGGTTCTATGACACGCAGATGATTACGGCGGATTGCTTCGTCGCCATGGGCGCCGCCGCGCTGAAGACCAGCCGGATCCATCTGGGGACCGGCGTGCTCGTCCCTTCCAACCGTATCGCTGCCGTCACTGCCAATTCGTTCGCCACGCTCAACGCCATGGCGCCGGGGCGGATCGACTTCGGCGTCGGCACCGGGTTCTCGGCGCGGCGCGCGATGGGGCTTGGCAGCATGAAGCTCGCCGACATGGAGGAGTATATCCGCGTCGTCTACGGTCTGCTCAACGGCGAAACCCTGGAAACCAACATCGAGGGTAAACTGCGGAAGATCCGCTTCCTGAACCCCGATGCCGGCCTGATCAACATCAAGGACCCGGTCAAACTCCACATCTCCGCCTACGGACCGAAATCGCAGGCCCTGGTGGCACGCCTGGGTGCCGCCTGGAAGACCTTCATCAGCGACACCGATGGCGCGCTATCGGCAATCGAGGGCATGCGGAAAGACTGGACTGCCGCCGGCCGCTCCCCGTCCGACCTCTATACCACCGCCTGGGCTTGCGGCTGCGTGCTGGAGCCGGGCGAGCCGGCGGACAGCCCTCGGGCGATGGCCCAGGCGGGACCTCGGGCAGCGGTGTTGCTGCATCGGGCGGCGGATGTGGACATGATGGGGTGGAAGAACACCTCCGACGTCCCGGCATCGGTGCAAAAGAACATCGACGGCTACCTTGAAACCGCGCGGCAATATGAACCGGCCGATGCGCGCTACCTGATGAACCACCGCGGCCACTTCGTCTTCGTCAAACCCGAGGAGCGCCGGTTCGTCGATGCCGAACTGATCCGCCGCACCACTTTCACCGCGACCGAACAGGAACTGAAGCAGCGCATCGAGGCTTTGCGCGACGCCGGCTGGAACCAGTTCGTCATCCCCATCACCCCCGGCGAAGAACGTGCCATCGAAGATTGGGCGCGTATCAAGAAGGCTTTCACCTGATGAGTTCACCCCGATCCTCCCGCGTGGCGGAGTTGAAGGCGCTTGGCCTTATCAGCTCTGCGCACATGGTCAGTCATTTCCATTACCTCGTGCTGGTGCCGCTGTTTCCGTTGCTGAAGCAGAAACTGGGCGTCGGCTATGTCGAGCTGGGCCTGATCATTACGGTCTATAGCATCACCAGCGGAGTGGTGCAGACCCCGATGGGCTGGGTCGTCGACCGCTTCGGCGCACGACGCACCTTGATCGGCGGCCTGCTGCTTGGCGCGTTTGCGTATGTCTCCATCGGCCTGTTTCCGGTCTACCCGTGGATTCTGGTCGCGGCAGCGCTGTTCGGAATTTCCAATACGGTTTATCACCCAGCGGATTACTCCATACTCGGTTCGGTGATTGATCCGCCTCGTCTCGGCCGAGCGTTCTCGGTCCACACCTTCGCCGGCTATCTCGGCTCCGCGATTGCACCGATTACCATGCTGCTGATGACACGCCTGGTAGGGATGAACGCGGCCATCATCGCCGCTGGGTTGGTCGCTGTCGTGGTGGCGGTGCCGCTGATGTTCGCGACGTCTCTCGATGCGACCCATATCGCGCGAGTTCGGCCGGGCAGCCCGGGACATGTCAGTATGCGGAGGCTGGTCACGCCGACGGTGTTGGGCCTGGTTGGGTTCTTCACGTTGCTGAGCCTCAGCACCGGCGCGCTGACCAACTATTCCGCCGTGGCGTTGATTTCACTGTACGGCGTGACGTTGTCCGCGGCCAACACGGCGCTGACCGCGTTCCTGTTCGCCACGGCGATCGGAGTGCTGGCGGGCGGATTCATTGCGGATAAGACACAGCGCCACGGCGATGTCGCGGCCCTTGGGTTCGGTGCCGCGGGCGTGCTGGTGCTGATGGTCGGCACGCTCGATCTCGGGTCGGTGTTCCTGGTCACGGCGATGGGCGCGGCAGGGTTCCTGTCCGGCATGATCGCGCCGTCACGCGATATGCTGGTGCGGGCCGCCTCGCCGCCCGGTGCGTTCGGGCGAGTCTTTGGCATCGTGACCACCGGGTTCAATATCGGCGGCACGATCGGCCCGATGATCGGCGGCTGGATCATGGATCACAATCTGCCGCGCTGGGTGTTTTTCTCGTCGGTGTTTTTCATGGCGCTGACCGCGGCGATGGGCTTGGCCAGCGAGTGGCGCGCGCGGCGGAGCGGCAGGATGGTGCAGGCCTGAAAGCCCGAGCAGCTTCCAGGATATCATGAAATCTATGTCTGCCTGTGGATATCTCTGTGCATCTTTGTTTCGAGCTTGCCCTGGACTAAGCGGACGTCACACGAGAACCTGCGTGCTGACGAGCAAGCAAGGCGAAACACAGATATCCGCAGATGAACCGTGGCGTGTTGTTCGGGCTGTCTACCAACAGATTCTAAGTGCCGGTCGCTAACGATGGGTTGACGCCGGACGATCCCCGCCGGGAGCTTCGATCTGGCGCTTGGCGCGGGAGGCGGCGGCCGGGCAACGCGGGAGCCGGCCCAGGAATCAGCGACATGGGAGCTTACGCGGCGCGAATACCCTGCAGGAAACTGTCCACGTGCTGACGCAACGTCGCCGTCTCCCCCGCCATCGAGGCCGACGCCGAACAGACCCCGCGCGCCGTGGCATCCGCCGCCTGCGCGTCGCGGGAAACCTGCGTGATGGTCTCCGTCATTTCCAGGGTCCGACGCGCCGCCTGTTCCACATTGCGCGCGATCTCCCGCGTCAACGCCCCCTGCTGCTCGACCCCCGCCGCGATCGAGGTCGCGACGTCGTTCACCTCCTCGATCGTCGTTCCGATCAGTCGGATCGCTGCAACGGTTTCCTCCGTGACGTTCTGCACTTCGGTAATCTGCCGGGCGATTTCCTCCGTCGCCTTGGCGGTCTGCGTCGCCAGCGATTTAACTTCCGACGCGACCACAGCGAAGCCTTTGCCGGCATCGCCCGCGCGTGCCGCTTCGATCGTGGCGTTCAGCGCCAGCAGATTGGTGCGCCCGGCGATATCGTTGATCAGTTTGACAACCTCTCCGATGCGTCCCGCGGCTTCGGTCAAACTGCGCACCGTGGTGTCCGTGCGTCGCGTTTCCTCGACCGCGCGCCCGGTGACGCCCGTCGCATGGACAACGTGGCGGCCGATCTCGTTGATGGAGCCACTGAGTTGCTCGGAGGCGGCCGCGATGCCGGTGACGCTGCCCGACGTTTCCGCCGCCGCCGAGGCGACGGTTTGCATGCCCTGATTGGTGCGGGTGGATATCGCCGCCATCTCGGTCGATGCATCGCCCATGGCGGTCGCAGTGCCGGTCAGGGTGGTCAATGCCGCCCGCGAGCCTGCCTCGAATTTGTGGATCTCCGCCTCGATCGTATTCTGATGCTTTGCCGCCCGCGCCCGATGGTCGCCATCGGTCCGCTCCAGTTCCAGCTTTGCGATGGCGTGTGTCTGAAAGACCCGCAACGCCCCGGCCAGGGCGCCGATTTCATCATCGTGTTGCGGCAGGCCGGCGGTCTCGGTGAGTATGCCGTCCGCGAGCTGGCTCATCGCATGGCGAATGGTATGTAGTGGCCGCAGCACGCGGCGGTGGACCGAAGTGAGGCCCGCTACCACGCCTCCGAGCACCAGCAACAACAATAGCGAGTCGACTATCAACCCCGCGCGGGCCGCCTCACCCAACGCCGCTGCGCGTTCTTTCGCCGTCGTCAGAGCCGCCTGCGCGACACCCAGCACACTGTCCAATCTTGGGATCACATAGGCGGCCCAGTCCTCCGCGGATACCCCAACGTCACCGCCGGCGACCAGCGTTGCCAGAGCCTTCTCCACTCTCGAGATGTATTCGGGATCAAAATAAATCTGTCTGGCGTTGCTCACGGCCGCCATCAGCGCGGGCGGTATCGCGGTACGTGACAACAAGTCGTCGATCGAGCGCCAGTACGCAACCGCCTCGCCTTGTTTCGCGACAAACTTGCGAAAGTTGTCCGGGGTCACGGTCGCGTTCGTCGCTATGGAAATCACCAGCAGCGCGTCGCCCGCGCTGTCCCGGGCCCGGAACGCAAGTTGTTTGACCTGCATCATGCGGTCCACGATCAGATCGTCGTTCTGGATCAAGGCGTACAGTTGGGCGGAAACGTCCTCGAGCGGAGCCTGCAGTTTGATCCCTTCGCGCAGATATTCGCCAGCCAGCTCGGAGCGCCGGCCGGAGATAGGTCCGGTAGCCCCTTGCCAGAATTCGGCCTGTAGCCGGGTCAGCGTATCCAGCGATTGACGCAAAACCGGTAGCAACCGCGCGCGGTCATCGATTTCGATATTTTCCAACAGCGATACCAGCGACCGCAGCGCGGGCATCTCGCGGTTCTGCATGCCGTGGATGATATCGCTTGTGTTCGCGGCGATCGGCTCCGCCTTCATCCAGGCTCGCGGCACCGCGTTCCGGTCGGAGCGGAGATTGATGATGACCTGAAACGCGGCATCGGAGGCATCGACGACATTGACGATCTCTGTTGTCGTCGACAGCGTTCGCCAGGCAACCCAGGCACGCGAGGCCAGCGGAATGATCGCCGTCGCGGCGAGGACGACCAGGGTGAATTGCAGCAGCGATTTGACCGTCAGACGATTGAACAAAGGATGCTCCAAGAGTGCGGGCCAATGGCGCGCCTGGCGAACGCGCGGGCCCGCCGTCCTTATGCCGCCTGCGTTAACAACGCGTTTATGTCCGTGATTTGGTGGCGCCTGCGGCTCGCGGCATTCGCTCAGCAACGCAACGCCTTAACCTGCAACAAGTCTGCAGGTTCGCTCCACCTTATACGCGTCAAAGGCCTCATCCTGGGCCCAATTGGGTCAAAGCCCCAATAAATCGCGCACCCGGCCATACACGACGCGTGCCTCGACCGCAGACTTCCACAGCCCGTGCAACGGGATTTGCGTTATGCCGGTAATCGGCATCGCGATCTCGGCATCGCGCCCACCGATCGCGCGGCGCGCCAGTTCCACACCCATTGCCGTGCTCATCGCCACGCCGCGGCCGTTATAGCCAAGGCAGACCAGCACGGTTTCCTCAGGCTCGTGAATATGCGGGTAATGGTCAGTCGTGATGGCCAATTGCCCGCTCCAGGCGTGCGTCCATCGCAGCCCGCGCAATACCGGCCAAAGCCGAATGGCGTAGTCGATCAGCGACTGCAATTCCTCCGGCCGCGACACGTCGCGTTGCGCGCTGCGGCCGCCCATCAGGATGCGGTTGTTGCGATCCTTGCGGTAATACACGGTGACGTTGCCCATCTCGTACAGCGAGGAACGAGTCGGCATGACATCGTCCGGCACCGGCTCGCTGGCAACGATCGCGGAATACACCGGCACGATGCTGCGGCGCAGGCCGGGCCAAAGGTCGCCAGTATAACCGTTGGTGGCCAGGACGATTTTTTCGGCGGTCACCGTGCCGGTTGACGTCTCCAGCTGCCAAAAGCCGCCGTTCTTTTCCACCCGCAACACCTTTGTGCCGCCAAACAGCGCGGCTCCGGCTTGCGTCGCCGCCGCCGCGAGACCTCGCGCATAGCCAAGCGGATTGAGTTGTCCGCCCCGCCGATCCAATAGCGCCCCAACATAGCGATCCGTCCCGGTCAACCCGGAGATCACCTCCTGATCCAACAGACTGACCATGGAACTCCGGCGCATCCATTGTTCAGCGGTCGTGCGAACACCGTTCAACGACCGCGCATGCAGCGCCGTCCGCAATGTGCCGGACTGCAAAGCCTCACAGACAATCTGGTGGCGCTCGATCAGCTCGAACACGACATTCGGCGCATTTCCCGACAGCGCCACCATGCGCGCCCCGAGGTCAGGCCCAAAGTCGGCCTCGACCTGATCCGGATCGGGCTTCAGCCCTGGATTGACCTGCCCTCCGTTGCGGCCTGAGGCGCCCCATCCGGGCTCATGCTGCTCCAGCACCGCCACCGCCACCCCGTGTTCCGCGAGGTGCAGTGCCGTCGACAACCCGGTGAATCCGCCGCCGACAACGGCAACCGAAACCTTGCGATCGCCGTCCAGGGGCGGAGTTTCCGGCGCCGGCCGCGCGGTCCCGCGATACAGACTTCGTGGCAAGGAGCTGGGCGGCAAGGACCTGGGCGGCAAGGACCTGGGCGGTAAGGACCTGGGCGGCAAGGTCATGGGGGTTTCTCAGCTTACGGGATTCTGTGCTAACATGACCCTGATTTTCGGAGGGAACCAGCATGACGCCGAATACCAGGCGGGTGTTCTATATAAAATATCTGCCGTCGGCGGTGTATCCGACGGTGCTGGCGAAGCGGCCGGACGTGCAACTGGACAAACTGGAAAATGACAGTCCCGCCGATTTGGTCGAGCCAGTCCTGAGCCAGGCGCATCTGTATCAGATCGGCGCATCGCGGCAGATCATCGCACCACATTTCCAGGTCAACGCCGCATTACTGGCGCGGACGCCCAACCTGATTGCCGCCTCCTCGAACGGCGCCGGCTATGACACGATCGATGTCGATGTCTGCACTGCGGCGGGGGTCGCCTGCGTCAACCAGTCCGGCGGCAACAAGGAAGCAGTCGCCGAGCACGCGCTGGCGATGATGCTGACGTTGTCGAAGCACATTGTAGAGGCCAACCGGCAGGCCCGTACCGGTCAGCCGATCGACCGCGGGACCTACATTGGCCGCGAGTTGAATGGTCGTACCCTTGGCGTATTGGGCATTGGCAATGTGGGCGGCCGGCTGACGGCGATCTGCCGCGCCGCCTTCAACATGCGCGTCCTGGCCTACGATCCGTTGCTGACCGCCGAGCAAATCAAGGCGCGCGGGGCGGAAAAGGTCGAGCTGGATGAACTGTTAACCGAATCCGATTACGTGTCGGTGCATTGCCCGCTGACGAAGCAGAACCGGAAAATGATGGGTGCGGCGCAGTTCGCCCGCATGAAGCCTGAGGCTTATTTCATCACCACCGCGCGCGGCTTCATCCATGACGAGGACGCGCTCGCCAATGCCCTGGCGACGAAACAGATTGCCGGCGCGGGCCTGGATGTCTGGGAGGATGAACCGCCACCGCACAACCACCCGTTGATGGCGTTCGACAACGTCATGGTCAGTCCGCACATCGCCGGCTCGACGATCGAGGCGCGGGAAAACATGGGACGGATCGCCGCCGAGCAGGCACTGGACATTCTGGACGGCAAGAAACCGCCGCGGTTGATTAATCCTGAGGTCTGGCCCGCCTATCGGGAACGGTTTGCCCGGATCATGGGTTTTACCCCAGAACAATGATCAGGTTTGGGGGCGGTCAAAGCTGCGCGTGTTCGCTCCAGGCCACGAAGCGACCGGCGTTGTCGCGTGCTTCCTGCTCGACGGCGTTGGAATCCTGGAGGTAGCGCATGGCGAACCCCTCGATACCCCAGCGTTCATACTGCATGACATGGGTGAGTTCGTGGGCCCAGAGTTTGGCGTCGGTGCGGGCGGCGTGGTCGTCCCGGAACAGAATGACGTCAACCAAGGTCACGGCGTCGATATGGCCGTAGGTCATCGCCAGGCCCGGGATTGTGATGGTATCGGCGTGACCGCTGGCGTAGCGCACCTTTCGGAGCATCGCGTCAGGAAAATACCCGAGCAGCTCGCGATGAACCTGCGGCGGCATCGGCCGCACGCCGTTGGCAATCGCAACCTCCCGGGCGGACTGGATCAGCTCGGCAAGCAGCCCGGAGCCACGTTCCAACAAAGACGGCGGGATCGTCGTCTGCGCCCGGGCCGGGAGAGCCCAGGCGAAAGGGGCGGTAAATAATGAGCGACGCACGAGAAGGTTCCTCGCATTTGAATGAGACGGGGTGTCGGCTGACATTGGTATCCCTCGCGGCAATTCCGCGACTGAAATATGGCACGGTGGCCATGATCTGGCGTGCCGTGTCGACCCGGTATAGCACAAATCGTGGCAAGATCGTGCTCTCGATTATGTGTGCCAACGGATGAGCGCCGTGTTCCACATTCAGCACCATGAGCGGATCGGCTCCACCAACGACGAGGCACGGCGGCTCGCGGCTGCAGGCGCGCCGCACGGAACGGTCGTGCACGCGGACGAGCAGGCCTCTGGGCGGGGCCGCTTTGGGCGAACCTGGTTCAGCCCGCCGGGCAACCTCTATTTGTCGGTGCTGCTGCGGCTGGAGCTGCCGCCGGAGCGCAGTTCGGAGCTGAGCTTTGTCACCGCGCTGACCGTGGCCGACGCGATCGACGCGTTGTTGCCGAAGCAAAGCAAATCGACACTGAAATGGCCCAATGATGTGCTGGTCAATGACGGTAAGATCGCCGGCATTCTCGTGGAAAGTGCCGATGACGCGCACATCATTGGCATTGGCGTGAACGTGCTGGAGGCACCGCGCAACGCACCGTACAAGACTGCAACCCTGGTCGGCGCCGGCGGCATCGCGACGGTGGACGGCGCACGGGACATTTTACTCGACAGTCTGGCGAAGCACCTCGATGCCTGGACCGAACACGGGTTCAATCCGATCCGCGCTGCCTGGCTCGCCCGCGCCCACCCGATCGGCACCTTGCTGCGAGCGAGTATCGGCGGCCGGTCGGAGGAGGGCCTGTTTGCCGGCCTGGACGAAGCCGGCGCGATGCTGCTGGACACCACGGAGGGGCGCAAGCGCATCGTTGCAGCAGAGGTAAGCGCGCCCGCCACTTGAGTCATCCGGCGCCGCTCCGGTAGAACCCGCCGCAACCGCGTTGGTGCGGGGGGTTTTCCGGAGAACGTCCAAATGTCAATTTCCCGCCGCGTGCTGCTCGGTAGTGCCGCCGCTATGTCCGTTCCGCTGGTTCGTCCGCGCGCGCAAGGCAAACCCGTGATCAAGGTGGGGGTGCTGACCGACCTTTCGGGCACCTATCGCGACAATACCGGCCCGACCTCGGTTGCCGCGACGCAGCTGGCGATCGAGGAAATGAAGCCGCACCTCAGTTTCGACGTGGAGATGATCAGCGCCGACCACCAGAACAAACCGGATGTCGCCGCAACCATTGCCCGGCAGTGGTTCGACCAGGGGGTCGATGCCGCAATCGACGTGCCGACCTCGTCGGTGGCGCTGGCGGTGGCCGAGGTGGCAAAAGAAAAAGACAAGATGATGCTCAATGCGTCGGCCACGGTGTCGGCGTTAACCGATCAGCAGTGCAGTCCCAATTCGATTGTCTGGAGTTTTGACACGTATGAGAACGCCCAGTCGACGGGTGGGACACTGGTGAAGCAGGGCTTCAAGGACTGGTTCTTTATTACCGCCAACTATGCTTTCGGCCAGTCGCTGGAAGAACTGACCGCGGCGGTGGTCAAGAAAGGCGGCGGCGAGGTGAAGGGTGCGGTGCGCTATCCATTCCCGGACACCACCGACTTCTCGTCATTCCTGACCCAGGCGCAATCGAGTGGCGCCAAGGTACTGGGGTTGGCGAACGCCGGTCTGGATACGCAGAACTGCATCAAGCAGGCGCATGAGTTCGGCATCGACAAAAGCATGAAGATTGCGCCGATGCTGCTGTTCCTGCAGGACGCGCATGCTGTGGGCCTGGACATCTGCGGCGGCACTACGGTAACGGAAACGTTCTACTGGGATCTGAACGATCGCACGCGGGCGTTCACCAAACGGCTGGTGGTGAAATCGCCGAAGAACTGGCCCAACCAGGCGCACGCGAGTGCTTATGCGATTACGCTGCATTATCTCAAGACGGCGCAAAAGATCGGAGCTGCAGAAGCGAAAAAGAGTGGGCGGGCCACAATCGCGGCGATGAAGTCGATCCCGACGGATGATGATGCGTTCGGCTCTGGCAAGATCCGCGCCGACGGTCGCGGTGAATTCCCGGCGTATTTGTTCCAGGTGAAAACCCCGGCCGAAAGCAAAAGCGAGTGGGATCTTTACAAACTGGTCGCCAAAGTGCCGGTCGACGAGGTGCTGCACCCGCTGAACGATAAGTGCAAATTCCCGACGACCTGAGGTGAGGCGGGAGGCGGGCGGGAGCCTGAGCCCGGGATAGCGCCGGGTCTTCCTCCCCGGACCCCGACCAAGGGGCAAAGCCCCTTGGATTCCCACCAAGGGCAGTGGCCCTTGGAACCGATGCATTTTGGTAGTGTCTCTGAGGAGGGCCAACCAAGACGTTTCAAAGTCCGTGCAGGCCCTCCTCAGAGACGCTACCAATGGACAGATTGCAAAGGGCCTCGCCCTTTGCCGGAGGCCCATCGAGCCGCGAAGCGGATCGATGGGCCTGCTGGTGGGCTCAAGGGCGAAGCCCTTACGCTACACCAGGTTCAGGGTTTGCCTTCGCTCTCGGCCCAACGCCGCATCAGCGTGTTGGACGGCAAGGATTTGTCGAGCACTTTCTTCGCCGTTTCGATGCCGGCCGAGGGCACCAGTTTCGGATCCAGTAAGCCGATTTGCACCAGCACCGACGCCTGATCCCAGTAGATATGCTCGTTGTAAAGTTTGTCGCCGCGGAAATGCACGATGGCGACCAGCGGAATTTCGACATACCGCCCGGATGGCGGAACGCCCGGCAGCATCCAGTCGATTTCGATATCGTGGGTAAAACAGAACAGCATTTCATCGACGATGCGGTCAGTACCAATGGTGCGGCTGATTGGCACCAACCGCGTATCCTTCGGGGTTTTCGGGATGAAATGGTATTTGTAGAACCGCAACAGATGATCGTGGCCGACACCACCGGTCATCGTCGGGATGTGGTTGACATAGGGCTCGGCGACCATGGTGCGCATCGTCGCCTCGGCATCGCGCGCGCCGAATTCCAGGTAGGTATGCTGTTCCCATAACGCCGAAAGATCGTAATGCGGACCGATGGCATTGTGCAACGTGGTCAGTGTCCGCGAATGCGCCATCAGCGAGGCCGCCTTGTCGAACGCCGGCCGCACCGGACAATTGAAGCCGTGATCGGCGCCGGGATACACGAATATCTCGACATTTTTGCCGTTCACGGCAGCCGCGATGGCAGCGCGCGCAGCCTCCGGCACGAACTTGTCGGTCTCGCCAAAATGCAGCGATACAGGACATTTGATCGTGGCGAGGTCGCGCAGCGAGGCCTCGATCCCAACGCCGTAGTAACTGACTGCGGCATCCACTCCGGCGCGCGCGGCCGCCAGCCAGGCGAGCTTGCCGCCCAGACAAAAGCCCACCGCGCCGACTTTTCCGGTGCATTCGGGGCGGGCGCGCAGAGCCGCGACCGCGGCGACCATATCGGGAACCGCACTTTCGGGATCGAAGCGCTGATAGAAACCGAACGCCTTTTCCAGATCGGCGCCGTCATAACCAAGCTCCACCCGCTGTTCCATCGCGTGAAACAAATCGGGCGCGAGCACGACATAGCCTTCCTCGGCATACAGATCGGCGACATCCCGCATATGCGCGTTCACGCCAAAAATTTCCTGTAACAGGATCACGCCAGGACCCGACCCGCCTGAGGGGACCGCGAGATAACCGGTCATGCCGCCGCCAATCGGGATCCAGGTGCCTGCCATGTGCGCTCTCCTCATTATTTCAGCAGATCGGGTTATTTCAGCAGATCAGCGAAAATGTTGCCAAACAACGTATCGCGATCGTCCCACGGCCGCGTATCGATACTGCGCAGCGGTGACACCGCCTGGTTCTTTTGATTGAACAACACCTCCCGATAGCCGACCAGTTTCGCGATTTCCTCCAGCGAATGGTGGGTAAACAGCACCTGATGCCCCCAGCGGTCCCATTCCCCGGTATAGACTCCGCGCATGCCGGCCTGGAAATGCGAATGCCGGCGCATCGCCTGGATCAAACACGGTGTGCTGACGCGATGCCAGTTGCCTGGTTTCAACACGCGTAAGGTTTCCGCCAGGAAGCAGAATTGCTGCTTCTGGCTCAAATGCTCGATGAAATCCTCGTTAAAAATGTAATCGACGCAGCCGTCGGGAATTGGCCACGGCACGTCGGCAAATGGGAAGAAAAAGTATTCCCGGTCGTCGAACCTGGCATCCTCCGGCCGCAACATCGGCGCGATGTCGATATTGATGAATCCGGCCGCCGGATTTGTGCCGCAGCCGGTATAAATCCGCACCGGTTGCGCATTGTGGATCAGACCAAAAATCCGCTCGGCGAAAGCAGCCATCTCTCGTTCTGGAGGACCCGCAGCGCGCATGGCAGTCTCCTGGATTGTTCAGAAGCCGAACATGTGGTCGAGCGAAAAACCGCCCGCATCATCCATCAATCCATGATAGCCGAACAGACGGCAGGTGACATCCCGCACCAGCACGTAACCTTTGGGACCAGCGGCAGTCAGAGCGGCCGCACCAAACACCTCATGCGGCCACAGCGTGATCGAACCGGAGCAGGCGATATGAACAATCTCGGTCGCGATTTTCCGGCCGGCACTGTCATGCAGCCGCAGTTCGGTCGACGAACGCTGATGCCATGCGGCGGAGGCCGGATAGATCAGCACGGCAAAACTGCGCCGCGCCCCGTCACCCAATTTGAGAAACAAGGTGGTGGTCAGGCCAGGCGGTGGGCCGGTATAGGATTGCGGCTCATCGCGATACGTCATCGCGGTATTGAAGATGTGCGCGCCAAAGCTGGATTCGGCGACGTGACCGGAATGCCGGTCCTCGTAACGAAACAGCGCATGCAGCCAGCCATCCGCGTCACCGCCCTCGCGAAAATCGTAAACCAGCTCGGCATGGCCGGCGGCGACGTCCTCGACCTCCAGCGCGACCGAATGATCGCGCTTCAGGTTGCCGAGGAACCGTTGCGCCACGCATTGGCCTTCGCTATCGAACACATCGAGACGGATCGGCAAACTCACCTGCGTGGTCGCCATCGGCGTCGGTTGCAAAATCGAACGGAACCGGGTGCGGTCCAGGATCGGAAACGGCAGCAGATAGCCGCGGCCAAGCAGCGGCGATAAAGCCGGAATACCGGGATCGGGACGCAGATTGTCCCGCTCGACATTGACATGGGCGATGCGGGTGCGGCCGGCTCTGGTCACCTCGTAGCGTGGGCGGACGACGTGACGGCCGGCACGAAGTTCAATTTGCTCGGGCCACGTGACGCCAGGCAGCAACGAGGCCACGTCGATCGCGACGGTGGCGAACGGGCCGATCTCCTGATCCAGGGTCACCGGCCGCTCTGCCCCCATGCGGTCGAGGGCAATCGCGCCGCGCGGGATCGGCACCGCATGACTGTTTTGCAGCCATAACGTCACCGTCTCGTCGTCGCGCGGCGCCGGCAGGCCGGCGAACCGGTCGGATGGCCAGGCGTTGGCGTCATGCGTGCAGGACAGGCTGGCGCCATTGTCGGACGCGTAGGTATCCAGCGCATATTTTACGATATCATGGCCGGCGACACCGATCGCATGCAGCATCAATTGGCCGGTAAACGGCCGCAACCCGAAACGGGCACGAACTGCCCGGCTGTCGATGGCAAAGCCGCCGCCGTTATCAGGCAAGGTCTCTTCCCAGCTGGCCAGCGTCTCGCCGCCGGCGCTGAACAGCCGGAGCCAGAGCCGTACCGTCCCGGCGCCATGATTGGACCAGTAATTGGCCGAGACCAGCCGCGTTGCCATGCGGTCGTCGTCGCGGAAAAACACGAAATTGGTCGCAAAATTCAGTTTGTCCAAATAACGACCGGGCACCGAAAGCATCCCCGCCGGAAGCCGCACCTCGTCCAATGTCACGATATCCGCGCTGGCCGGCAGCATCGGACGAATGCGCGCGGCGGCGCGTTCGGCGTCGAATGCGGCAATCAACACGGTGCGGGCACCACTACACGGCAGCTCGGTCAGTGCCCGCGCGGTCCGGCCGGCACGGCGCTGGCCCACGAGGCTCACGTCGTGCACGAACACCATATCCACCGCGCGCGGATACATCGCCAGCAATGCATCGGCGATGCCGCCCGGATCGTAGATCGCCACCGGAGCGATCATGCCGGCATAAAGCCGCGCGATCGCCTCGCCGGCCAAGGGATGCGCCAGCGCCTTGTAAATCACGTTGCCGCCGGCCTGTGCGTCAAAAGTCTGAATATTCAGCATGACGACGCTACAATCCCAGCCGTTGCCGCATCGCCGCGGCTGCCTCTTGCGTGTCGTTCATCGGCGTGACCCGCCACGGCGAAAACCTGCCGTCGAACAGCCGGACCCGCCCTTCGTCGCACATCAGCTTCAGGAACAGGCCCTGGCGCCGCGACCGGCCCGGCAGCTCCGCGACCACCACCGGAGCCGTCGTGGCAGCGGCCTCGGAGATCATCGACACGCTGTCCTGCGTCACCACGATTAAATCTGCCAACGCCAGCATGCCGAAATACGGATTTTCCCCCACTCCATCCCAAACGTAGCCGCCCAGAGGCGTGACGGCGTCGGCCACCAGGGCAGTGACGGCAGGATCGGTGCGGCGAGACGGCGTAACCATCACACCCACCTTATCCCGCTGCATCATTGTCGCAAGTTCGGCAGCGAGTTTGGCGCCAACAGCGGCATCCAGCCGGTAGCGCCCATTGTTGCCGCCCAGAAGCACGGCGACCAACGGACGCGGCAACGCGGCAAACCGGTCCCGCCATCGGTCCGCCTCGGCGGCAAGCCGCTCGGGCGTGACCCGATGCAACGCCGTGCGGGTCAGGATCACATTGGGGCCGGTCAACTCGTCGTGGCGGTTGGCGATGATCAGGTCGAACCGGCCGATATCCATGCGCGGGTTCTGCACCTGAACGACCCGCCGGCGTTTGTCGCGCAACGCCGCCAGCACCGCCGCCGCCATGCCGCCACAGCCGATCACCAGATCGGGCAAGGGTGCGCGCAACGAGCCCGCTACAACCGACAAGGGCCGCGGCCACAGCCGCGCGGCAATCCACTTCCACGGCGCCCTCGGCCGCAACACCCGCACCTCCGGCGTCAGCCCCCCCGCCTCTGCCAGCCCCAGAGCCTGGGCCTGCAACCCGACGAGGCCTTCGCTAAGAATCCATGGGGCGACGGTCTGAGACATTTGCGGGCTTTTCCGCGCCACCCCGCCCCGCGTCAATGGGGCGACCGTCGACTTGCAGGCCGTCGTGTGGACTGAGCAAGCGCCAGGGCTTCCGGCCCCGGACCCGACCAGGTGGCTTTGCCCCCTGGAACCCCACCAAGGGCGAAGCCCTCGCACTCCTCAGTTCAATCGCCAGCCCTGCAGCCAACGGCCGGCACTCCACTCGCATTCATTGTAACAACGGCTTACTTCACCGTGTTACTGCAAAATCGACTCGCCACCGTCGCGCGGCATAGGCTAAACTTGCAGCAATAATGCGCAATTTCATTGGGGGACATAAGCGGTGTTGCGGTCGATGCGTATTACACCGGCGCGGCGCGGCATTGCCGCTCTGATGGCGTGTATCATGATGCTGGCGGGATGTGCGGGCCAAATCGGCGGGCCACCGTTATCCCCGGCACAGCAGCAGCTTAAGCAGGCGAACGATCGATTCAACCTGACAGTCGGCGAAGGCGCCGCGGTAGGAGCCGTTGCACTTGGTTTGCTGGGTGCCGGTGTCGGGGCTCTCGCGGGCGGCAAGAAAGGCGCCTTGATCGGCCTCGGGTCCGGCGTGGTACTGGGTGGCGCGGTCGGCGCGGCAATGGGCTATAATGTCGCACGGAAGAACTACGCGCAGGCCAGGACCGAGGACAATCTCAGGCAATTGATTGCGGAAGCGAACCAGGACGCCGACGCCTATCATCGCTCGGCCGTGGCATCGCGCGATATCGCCAAAGAAGCGCGCATCAAAATTGCCGCACTGGACGCGCAATACCGGGCGAAGACGATCACCGCCGAACAGTACAAGCAGGCGGCGATGACGTATAAGTCCAGTGAGGACATCATGCAGTCGCAGCTGAACAATTCGACGGACAAAATAACCGCAATGCGGGCCGATGCGGCACACCAAAGAGGGGCCGACCGCAGCGAGCTGCTCAATGACGCGCACTCGGTCGAACTGGCGCGGCGGGCTTTGAAAGAGTCGTCGGATTCGTTGGCCGCGACCTTGGCAATGGTGCCGTCATGATGAGCAACATTCGCCAGGCGCAACGACGCCTGGTGTTGCTGGTGCCGCTGTTTGGTCTGGCGGCGTGCGAAGCGCCCACCGGATGCGATCCGGCTCGCGCGGGATTCCTGGAGAGCCTGAATTGCTCCAATGGCGGCTTCCAGAACCGCCAGGCCGTGCTTGAGCAAGATCTTGCCGCCTCACGCGCCAACGCGCTCGAACAGCGAGCCTCGGCGTCGCGTGCCAGCGCCGAAGCCAGCGCAGCACAGCGGGATCTGGCGACGCGGCGGCATGCCATGGCGCAACTGGATTCACGTCTGGCCGACTTACGCAGCCGGTTGCAATCGGCAGGGAGTCGGCCGGGCGTAAACCAGGCGGCGCTGCAGCAGGCGTCAACCCAACTGAATGATCTGGCACGCCAGCAGAGCAAGATGTCGCATCAGGATCCCTCCGACGCGGATTTGCGCATCATTGAGGAGCGGCAACGCAAGATGATGCAGATATTGAACGACCTTTAGGCCGGCTATCGCGTCGGCAACGCTGACAGGTCCTTGAGGATGGTTTCGCGCGACGGCGCTGCGTGCGCGTGAATCAGCTTGATATGCAACAGGATCGTTGGCAGCGCTGCCTTGATCGATCCCTGCCCGCGGAAACCCATCGCTCGCTCGACAACGTCCGCCCGCGCGGTGATGTCGTCCATTGACGAGCTGTTTTCAATTTCACCAATCAATCGCAGGTAGGATTCCAATGCGGTATCCATGGCGCCGCGGATCTCGGCCTCCTTTTCCAGGGTGGCCTCCTTGCCCGGCTGCTGCACCGGCGGGGAATCCGGGTCGTGTGGAACCAATTTGGCCAGGACCGACATCAGGCTCAGATTTTGCTCGGCCAGTACCACGACGACGTTGTATGCCCTGATCAGTGCGGCGGTCACCGCAGCCGCCTCAAGCCGTGCATCAAGTGCAGCAAAATTCGCTTCCGGCTTGTCCTGCACCAGCACGACCGAAACTCGGGGCGGCCCGCCGGCGATTGGCGGCACCGCCAGCCCGAGTGCAGGAAAACACAAGCCGGCGATGGTGCAGACAGCAGTGAGTGCGCGCGTCACGGCCAAAACTGTCGCAAGGTTACCTTGGCGTCGATATCGCCCCGGCTCGCCTCATCCTGGAGATATTCACGCAGTCTCTCGCGGTCGGCATGCGCCGAGGTATCGTGCCGTTCCTCAGCTTCCTGGTAGTACCGCGCGGCCTGCCGCGCGTCGGCGGCGAACGACGGTGGACGACCTGGCTGTGTCGGATCATCGAGATGCGCCAACCGTACCAGTGCCCGCGAATCGTTGTACGGAGGTTCAGTGACGGTGCGGAGTTTCACCTCGGCGTCGGTGATCTGACCTGAGGAAATGAGGCTTTCAGCCTGGCTGATCAAAGTGTCCGCGGTGACGAATTGGAAGCCCTGGTCGTTTTCCGTCTCCGACCCCTGGCCGAACGATGACCCGCCGGGTGATTTCGCAGGCGGCACGAAGTCGGTATATTGCTTGCCGGATGACGGGTCGGCAGGCGACGGACCCGACGGCGTTTGCCCGCTCAACTCTCTTACGTGGCTATCCCCCGATTGCTGATAATTGACGATTGCCGCTGGCTGCCGTGGCGTCGGATCCGAGGTAAATTTGTCCTGGAACATGATCGCTGTCGTCACGACAACGACCCCGGTTACCGCGCCGCCCAGTACGATCGCCGGCATCCGTCGCGACAACGTAGATTTCGCCACCACACCGGACGCCAGGCCACCGCCGAAGCTGCCGATGCTGCCCGGTGACGGTACGGGCATTACCGGCTCCGGTTGAAGCACGCTTAAGGTTGTCGGACGCGAGGGGGGCGGCATCCGCGACAGAATCCTGGTGCGGACAATCTCCTGCGCCTGACGTTCAATTAAGGCGCCGCCCAGGGCATCGCTGAACTCCTCGACGTTGGCGAAACGCGCGGCTGGATCTTTGGCAAGGGCCCGTTGGATGGCGTCATCCACCGCGGGATCGAGGCCCGGCAGAATATCACGCAACGACCGCGCCGGCAGTTCAAGATGCCCACGCATCATTTCCGCTTCGGTCGGCGCGTCAAATGGGATGTTGCCGCTCAACATCTCATAGGCCACGCACGCCAGGGCGTACATATCGCTTTGTTCAGTGCCCTCACCGCCGCGAAATTGTTCCGGCGCCAAATAGGCATAGGTGCCGAGCAGGCCCGACTTCGTGAGCCGCTGGGTGCCGCGAATGCGGGCAATGCCGAAGTCCATGATTTTGACCTGGCCGGTGTCGGTCAGCATCAGGTTGGATGGCTTGATGTCGCGATGGATTACCCCCATGCGGTTCGCATAGCCCAATCCGGCGGCGGTCTGCACGATGATCGCCAGTGCCTCAGTGAGATCCAGGCGCTGCAACCGGTGCAGCACCTTGTCGAGTGTCTGCCCTTGCACCAGTTCCATGATCAGGAACCACTCATCCTGCGGATGCAGCAAGTGGTACAGGGCGGTGATGTTGGGATGGTTCAACTTCGCCAGGCTGATCGCCTCGGCACGAAACCGCTCGACCAAGGCGGGATTGGTGCTGATCTCGCGGTGCAATTCCTTGATTGCGACCCAGCGTCCCAGTTCGGCGTCGACCGCGGCGTAGACTACCCCAAAGGCGCCGCGGCCGAGTTCGTATTTAACTTCATACTGACCAATTGTCGCGCGCATCAGTTTGCTCCGTCGCCGATCGGGGCATCTGCATTACGGCGTGTTGGACGGTCGGCAATCGGCGCGTCCTCGGTGCGGCGCGTCGGACGTTCGATGACCGTGTCGGCTGCGTCCGTTTCGTCGAACCGGTCCGTCAGATGGAACACACCAACCGAAACATTGTCGTGTCCGCCGGCACCGAGCGCGGCATCGATCAGCGCCTGGCAGGCATCGAGCGGTGAGTGCGCGGCGATTAGTTCTTGCATCATCGTATCGGTCACCAGGTCGGACAGTCCGTCCGAACACAACAACAGCCGATCGTTGGGCCGCAGTACCATGCCCTCGTCCCAAATTCTCGGCTCCACTGTTGCCGCGGTTCCCAGGGCTTTGAGAATGACGTTACGCTCGGGGCTGGCGGCCGCCTCTTCGCGCGTCAGCGATCCGCGCCGTACCAGTTCGGCGACGAGGGTGTGATCTTCGCTGATCTGGTGGAAGTCGTCGTCACGCAACATATAGGCCCGACTGTCGCCAACGTGCGCCAGCCACGCACAATTGTGGCGAACGGCTATGGCCGTGCAAGTGGTGCCCATTCCGGCATATTCGGGATTTTGTCGACCGGCTTCAAATATCTCGGCGTTGGCCTGGTGGAAGCATTCCGCGAGAACCTCGTGGACCGGCCGGCCTGACCCGGCGAAAAAGCAGCGATACAGCACGTCCGCCGCAATTCGGCTGGCGACCTCCCCGGCAGCGTGACCTCCCATCCCGTCGGCGACCAGCAGCAAAGCGTCGCCGTGGAACTCTCCACCGTCGCTGTGCGGCAGCGCGAAGGCAACGGTGTCCTCATTGTTGGTCCTGATCTTGCCGGGATGGCTCAGCATCGCGCCGACCAGCCGCCAGGCCGGCGATGCCGCGATTTCCTGTGGCTTGCGTGCCGTCTCGCGAGCGGCGGACCTCCGGAACAGAGCCATGACGGCGGGTTTCGCTGCTACTGTTGTTGCACGTCGAGCAACGCCCGCCCGTACTGGATCGGCACCGCCCAGGTCGTAGTCTCGGTTTCTGACGAACCATACGTTAAGATCGCGATGACCTTCCCGTTCGAGTCGAACACCGGACCGCCGCTGTTGCCGGCGGTGACCCCTGCGGTCAACTGATACGCGTCGCCCATGGTGCCGATGATCGTTGCGTTATCGGTGTCCTGCCGCGGCCGTCCCACCAGCGACACCACGCCGGGCGTCACGGTCGGATCCGGAATTTGCTCGCGCCGGCTACTGAGATTGCCGCCTTCCTGCGATCTTATGATGGCGACAACTTCGGCCGACGTTCCGGGGTAGCCAAGCACCGTGATCGGCGCTCCCTGCGCGACGACATTGTCGGACGGAGCGAGTTCCACATGGCCGAGCTTTTGCGGAATGCTGATCTTCATCAAGGCGACGTCGGCTTTGGTGGATGCCCGCACCAGTTCGGCGTTGATGCTCAGGCTGCTGTCCGGGAACCGAGCGGTCAGGATCTCATTTTTGCCGACGAAGGCACGCTCGGTATCGCTGCTGGTGGGCACGGCATATTGTGAATCAAAAATGATGCCGCCCTCATCGGGTTGCCAGGAAGGCGGCCGGCCGAAGGTGAATTTGTGAGCATCGTCGGCAATATATTGCGACTCCGGAAGGTTCCGCCTGGTTTTCGGATCGATGGGAAACGCGTTTCGCAAGGGAAACACCAAACCCTTCTTGGCCCTGACCTCGTAAGCTGAGTGCTGGTTGAAATCGGTCATCCAACTCGCCGCAACGTGTTTGTTGGTCAGCACGAAGCCGTCGTCATTCACCACGAAGCCGGTGCCCCATCCGCCCGAACCAATCGGCACATTGGTGCGACCTTCATCCTCGGTCGTCAGCCAGCGAACGATTTTTGGATTACCGCTGTTGTCGGTTCCGAGGCTGACATAGCAATTCCATAGCTCGCCATCCACGAGTACGGTCTTCTGAAAGATTGGCTTCAGCGACTCGCGGTCATAAAGCCGCCACTGGAAGTCGACGAAGACGGTGGCATTGCGGTATTTCCCGACGATCTCTTCCGGCGTCATGCCTTTGGCACGGGCTGCCTGCACACTCGTCTTGTCGACCTGCGCCTGCAGCTCGGCGCTCTTTTTCTGGGCTTCCACGCGAGCGGTCTCGGCCGCTTGTTGCGCTTCATTCGCCAGTTTGATCGCCTGTTGTCGGTCGCTGTTGGTCTTGTACCAAAGTCCGCCACCGATAAGGGCGACCAGGACAAGCACGCCGGCCAGCGTGTACATCCACTTCTGACTGGTTTTCTGCCGCTCCTCGCCGAGCATCCGCTGTACGGTCTCACGCCCGACACCGACCTTGGTGGGAGGAATCGGCACGCCGGTGGTTGGCGGGACGACCGGACCTGTCGTCATCATCGTGGGCGCGGGTTCAATGCGGGTCGCTGCCGGCTGGACCATGGTCTCGGCGCCGGTGATCCGGGTGCGCGCGACCAAATGCGATGGCCTTGGTTGCACGTCGAACACGATGACCGGGCCGCCGGAGCCAACCTCGATGCGATCTTCCGGCAGCAGTTCGGTTTCCCGTTCGAGGCGGGTGCCGTTGACCTTGGTGCCGTTGCTGGACCCCAGATCGGCAATCCGGAAGGCAATTTGATCGCCTTTGATAATCCGGATTACGGCATGTTGGCGGCTGACCCGATCGTCGCGGGTTGGATCGAATGCGATCGTTGAACGCGGGTCCCGTCCGATCGTCAGCTCAGTGAGGTTGTCGAGCTGAAACTGCTCAATTTGGTTAGCCTTTGAGCCCGCAACGTGACGGATTTCAATCCGCGTCGCCATCGAGAGGTTCCCCCGCTGTTATCTGCCAATTTTCGGTATAGTGGGGCACTTATGTCATGTCGAATCTAAAATTCACTGCAAAGCGGGATCTCGCCGCGTGAATCATAACCAGCGGTTGGGTCATACGTTGGGCTACAACTACCTGTTGCCCTGCGGATAAACGCAACGGCAGGAGAACTGCTCCTTGGCACAGATTCTGCCCTGGCAGGACGATCGGCTCCCAATTCATGCTACGTTGGGCGCAATTGCGGGACGGATCGCAGGAAGTGGTTGGCGCTGCCGGCGGGTCCCACGTCGCTTTACCGCCTTCTTGGCGGGGTAGTGGGCGAACCCTGGCAGCCGCGTGGGCCTGAATTGTGGTAGGCCTGAATTCTTGGCGGGCCCGGCACCAAAACTGCCTGGCTCAGCCAGCTGCCACGCAGTGCGGCGGTCAACACCAAGGAGCAGGCCAACAGCTGAAAGTGCCGATTGCGCAAGCCGGCAATGGCAGGCTCAGCCCAACCGCCACGGCCAACCCCAGCGAACACAAGGCCGCTAAGCCCAGTACTTCCAGCATCACTTCCAGCATCACAGTCGCTCCGGCATCACAGTCGCTCCGGCATCACAGTCGCTCCGGCATCACAGTCGCTCCGGCATCACTTGCCCTGTTGCTTTGCCTTGGCAATCTTTTTGGCGAGGTCTTCTGTGCCGCATCCAGCATGTCCGAATCGACCATGCCGACCAGCACTTCCTCGACCAATCCGTTACAGAACCGCTCCACAATCCGCCTGACCG
>JBEKQQ010000072.1:0-29281 GCA_049519555.1 Acetobacteraceae bacterium | reverse complement strand
CGGTCGCGACGGGCACTCTCCAGCGGTCGCGACGGGCACTCTCCAGCGGTCGCGACGGGCACTCTCCAGCGGTCGCGACGGGCACTCTCCAGCGGTCGCGACGGGCGGCGACCCGCCGGTGGCCCATCGGTTTGTGGCGGGTGTCGGTTTTGGCGGTTCTTGCATTTCACCAAGGTGTCCTCAAGGACATTCAGATGAATGGCACCATCGGCAATAGCCACGGGCGAACCACAGAACACGCCAGCATGTTGCAGCTGCTGCGGTTCCGCGGCCGGCATAATCCGGTAGACGATTCGATCCAACGCGCTGCTCATTTAGTTGTTCGGCAGCGCGGCCCGAAACCTGAAAAAGGACGAATCGGATGATCCGAATCTGAGTCGTTGAATAGTGCAATGTGATTTCGTGACCGAACCCGCCGCCGCCCAATCCCGGGCGGCGGCATCCGGCCAGGATCAGTTCTCCGGCGGAAAGAACACCAACGTCCTGACCTCGATGCTTTCCCTGGGCGGCGCACCAATGGCGGCCGGATTCTCGAACGAGGTGTGGAACGACAGCCTGGCGCGGCCGTCGTTGGCACTGTCGTGCACCCTGATCAGCAGCACCTCGTCGGCCTGCTGCTCCGAGAAGTAGAACCAACGATGTTCCGGCCTGAACTGCACCCGCGACGTTTCGCCGCGCACGTGATTATAGACCAGATCGCTGGCGATCAGATCCTCGTCGGTGAACGTCCGCGCGTCGCACAGCGCCAGTGGTGAATCGACCACCGGCCCGCGGATCGGCCGCCACACGTTCACCACGCCGAACCGATGCTGCAGCAGTTCCGGCGCTTCATCGCCGAGGTGATCGCGTACCCGGCGCGGTGCCGAGTTGATGGTGTGATCGTTATGTACCTGACGCGATGGTTTGGCTTCGCCGGGACGGCTCGCATTACGCGTGCCGTGATCGAACACGACGACGCGCGAGGCGCCCAACGTGTTCAGCAACAGTTGCTCGACTTCCGGGTAGTAGACGCTCTTCACGTGTTCCCGATCATAGAAATCGCGCACCCGGGTTGGCGCGCGCACCATCTGGAACCCGTTGCGGTCAAGCGTGAACTCGGATTCACGGCCGCGGCCGTCCTCGATCAACACGTCGTGCGGATCATCGATGCCGGTGAACGGGACCACACCGGGCGGCGGTTCGCTGACATAGCGTTCCGGCTTCCGGTCGGTGCGAAGTTGATAAAACAATGTCGCGGTGACGTTCTTTGGGACTACGGCGGCGTCGAGTGGCATGATTTGGCTCCTCCGGCATCGCTTCGAGAAAACTTTTTCATTGGACGCCGATACATCAAAATCTGGCGACCAGAAGCACACAGCCTATTCTTGTCATCGCGCCGCGTCCAGGCCACGCGCGAGATCGTCCGGCAAATCGGCCTCGTTCTCAAGTCCAATCGACAGCCGCAGCAGCGTGTCGCTGCTGCCGGCTCCACGTCGTGCAGCCAAACTCATGCTCGCGTGCGTCATCGTCGCCGAGTGCGAAACGAGGCCGTTCATGCCGCCAGGCGATTCCGCCAGCGTGAACAATTCGACCGTTTCGACAAACCGGCGCGCCGCATCGGCGCAGCGATCGTTTGAGGGGCTTTGCTTCCGGACATCCATCTGTTCTCCTGCCGCGGGGTTACGCCGTGCCCGCTTACGTCATGAACCATGCCGCGGAAAGGACAATACCCGGTCGCGCCGGAAACGGCATTGCCCGGGGATGCAGCCACTCAGGCATGACCTCGTGTTCCCACGTGGCCACGCCGCCCAGGATGGCCAGATCTGGCTTGCTGGTTGGGTTCCGCGTGTCGAGCGAAGGTGCCGACGTTGTCGCGGGCGTGTTCCAAACACCCCTTCAAATCAGGCAACACCAGGCCATTGATCCGACGGGATTCATGTTGTCACAGTTCATGTGGCATGCCGGCAGGCGATGGGGACGAAGATTGAACAAAACCCCCGGCGAGCGACGTTTAATCTTCGGTTTCGCTCCGACACAGGCAAGATTACGTGTGGTTAGTTGTAAATCTGCCACACGCATGATGAAATTCTCTGTCTGACGCGAGTCGGGGATTTAGTAGTATGGCAGTGCCAGTGTGGAGGCCGGGCGACCATTACCCTGTGAATCACAGCAACGTTGTCAGTAAGACAGGGATCGACGGCCGTTGCCATCAATGGCCTTATCCTCAATTTGCGATCGATCTTTAAGTACGTCCGGGTGGACTCCTTCCAGAAGGTGAATTATGTGGACGCCTTTCGTCATGGGGCAGTCACGGCTTGAATGGGAACAGAAGTTCAACACTGACGATAACGGCGTTGATCGCCGTTCTTATGCTGACAGGATGCGGATCGGTACTGACCGAGGGCGCCTCCGATGCGGCAGGTGTACTGGGTGCCGGTGCGGCAGCGTCCGTCACTAAAAACGCGGCCGTAGCAGCGGCGATCGGGCTTGGCACGCAATCGGTTGCATTGGAAGGCGTGCATTATCTGGAGCGCAGGGTTCACCGCGCCGAGCAGGACGCCATCGCGACGGCAGCCGGACCTCTTGATCTGGGCGCGGCGGCCCCATGGTCGATCCGGCACAGCCTCCCTATCGAAGATAATGAGCACGGGCAACTGGTGGTCAGCCGCGTGCTCGGAAATGGTAATATGCTCTGCAAGGAAATTGTATTCTCCGTGGACGTCAAAAAGCGCCGCGATTTTTATGTGGCAACGGTATGTCGAAGCAACGACACCTGGAAATGGGCTTCCGCCGAGCCTGCGGTGCCGCGTTGGGATGGCCTGCAGTGAGATATTTTCTGCTGGTCGTCGCGGCGGCGTTGGGAGGCTGCAGTCTCGGCCCCGCGGCCGCAGGGGTCGCGGCAGGCGGGGCCACGGCCGCGGTTACTGCCAACCCCGTCGTCGGTTACGCTGTCGGGCTTGGCGTGCGCGCGGGAGCCGATGAGGTGCTTAAATACTACGTGCGGGTGCGCAAAAACGCTGAGCAGGACGCGATTGCAGACGTAGCGGGCGTGACACCTGTCGGAGCGACCCGCCGCTGGGAGATCCGCCATACGATCCCAATTGGCAACGCCAAGGGTTCGCTTTCGGTTATAGCGGAAATCCCCAATCCATTGGCGCAATGCCGTGAGGTGATGTTTATCACCGATGGGGTCAACGCGCCGTTTATCACCCAGGTATGCCGTGACAGTGATCGCTGGCATTGGGCCGCGGCAGAACCATCCGTCGATCGGTGGGGCACTCTGCAATAGACGGGCGTGACTGACCCAATTCAGTGGCGCGTCAAACCGGCAGCGTTGCGGATACGATCCTATTTCGTTGGCCCTCAGTGCGTCGTCGGCATACCGCCGACCCGATCCGACAGCCCTGGAGACGCGCGCCTCTTGACGCTGCTGCCGGCGCGGAATTTCTTGCCCTGGAAGCAACAGGAGGGAATCGTCATGGCCGACGACGTACTGCTGGTCGATACCAAAGGCGCCGTGCGCCTGCTGACTTTGAACCGCCCCGCCAAGCTGAACGCAATCAACAGCGACCTGACGCACGCATTGACCGACGCGCTGCATGCGGCGCAGGCCGACGACGACGTTTCGGTTCTGGTCCTTCACGGTGCCGGCCGTGCATTCTCGGCAGGCGCAGATACCTCGGTGCCACGACCGCTGACTGCCGAAAATCGCCCGAATTTGATCAGGCACGGTGATGCGAACATCGCGCTTTCGAAACTGCTCGGACGAATTGACAAACCGATCATCGCCGCCGTGCATGGCTATGTGCTTGGCGCCGGTGCCGGACTCGCGTTCGGTAGTGACCTTGTCATAGCTGCGGAAAGCGCGCGCTTCGGCTATCCGGAATTGAAGGCTGGGCTGACCGCCACCACCGTCACCGCTCAGGCGGTGCATCTTATGGGCCGCAAGGTGGCGTTCGAGCTTCTGACACTGTGCGAGAACATGCTGCCGCAACGAGCCTACGAACTCGGCATGGTGAATCGGGTCGTTCCTGACGCCAGCTTGCTCGCGGAGGCGATGGCCATGGCGGAACGACTCGCGGGCTGGAACAAGCTGCAATTGTGGCAGACCAAACGGGTTTTCCAGCGCTCGCTGTCGATGGACATGGACAAAGCGCTGGAACTGGCGCGCGACGTGTCGGTGATGATGGGCCGGTTCCCGCCCTGAGCCGGCGCGGGCCGCATGTCGTCTGGAGTGGCGGTTTCAGTGTGCGTTGGCACCGGCGACCTTCGGTGCCGCCACTTTTCGTAACAACGGAACCAGCAGAGTCGCTACGATGAAGGCCAACATGATGGCGCGGAACGCATCGGCGAAAGCCAGTGTCGACGCTTCGCGATAAGCCAGATGCCATAGCTGTTCGATGGCCGCCTGATGTCCGAGCACCGGTCCGCCGGGCAGCGCGCCATAACGTTGGGTCAGGCCCTGAAGCAGTTGCTCCATCGGCAGGTTGGCGGGCGTCAGGTGGCTCGCGATGCGCTGGAAATGCAGGTTGGTCTGGTCGTTGATGATCGCCGCGCCAACCGCGATGCCGACCGCTCCGCCGAGGTTGCGCATCATGTTGAACAGCCCACTGGCATATTTAAGTCGTTCCGGTGGCAGCGAGCCCAGTCCGAGATTGACGGAGGGTGCGACGGCGAAGACCTGGGGGAAGCCGCGTAGGATTTGCGGCACCAGCAGTTCGGATGCGCTCCAATCATGGGTGATGAAACTGAAACTCCACATCGCGAGGCCAAAGCATGCCAGGCCAAACATCATTAGCCAGCGCATATCGAATTTACGCGCCAGCAGGATGTAAACCGGCGTGCCGATCAGCGAGGCGACGCCTGTTGAGAAAACCGCGGTGCCGGTTTGCCACGCGCTGAAGCCTCTGACGTAACCCAGGAACAGTGGCGTGAGGTAGATCGTGGTGAAGATACCGACGCCGGTGACGAACGACAGCAGGCACCCAAGCGCGAAATTTCGGTTACCTAATGCTCGTAAATCAACAACTGGGTTGCGATAGTTGAGACTTCGGATCACGAACAGCACAAGTGCAATGCCGGCGATCCAGGCCGTAGCGGTGATCGTGGAGTCGCTGAACCAGTTCCAGCGGGTGCCTTCCTCAAGCGTATACTCCAACGTGCCAAGACCGATCGCCATCAGCACGATGCCGGGATAATCCGCGCCGCGCAGCAGCGACAGATCGGGCTCGTCGATTTTCACCAGCAGCGGCACCAACATGGTGATGGCAAGGCCCGGCAGCAGATTGATGTAAAACAGCCAGTGCCAGTCGAGCGTATCGGTGATCCAGCCGCCGATCACCGGGCCGAGGGTTGGTGCGATAGAGGCGATCGTACCGACCACTGCCGCCGAATACACCCGCCGCGTGCCCCGAAAGTAGTAAAACGACGACGTGAAGACCGTGGGTATCATCGACGCGCCAAGCAAACCCTGCAGAGCACGGAACACGATCATGCTCTCAATGTTCCAGGCGAGACCGCAGAGCATGCTGGTCGCGGTGAACCCCGCCGCCGAGGCGGTGAACAGCCAACGCGTGGAGAATACCCGCGACAGCCAGCCGGATAACGGGATCATGATGATTTCGGCAATGAGATAGGCGGTCTGCACCCAACTGATCTCATCCTGCGCCGCCGACAGCCCGCCGCCGATGTTCTGCAGCGAGGACGCGACGATTTGAATGTCCAGCAGCGCCATGAACATTCCCGCGCACATCACCGCGAATGGCAGGATGGACGGATGCTTCGGTTCGACCGTGGTCACGGCGCAGTTTTCCGTTCTGGGCGTGTATCGACGCCGGCCGTGATCGAGAGGCCTGGCCGCAGCATGCTCAGCGCCGGATCGCCGGCATCCAATGCCACACGCACCGGGACACGCTGCACGATCTTGGTGAAGTTGCCGGTGGCGTTTTCCGCCGGAATGACACTGAACACAGCACCGGTGCCAGGCGCGAGGCTGGCGACGTGGCCGCGGAACGTATGGCCTGGCAGCACGTCGGCGACGACCGTCGCAGCGTCGCCCTCCGTCATGTGCGTCAGTTGGTCTTCCTTGAAATTGGCGTCCACCCACAGTCCATCGGAAGGCACCACCGAAATGAGATACGCCCCCGCCGCAACGAACGCTCCAACCTGGGCCGCCCGGTTGCCGACATAGCCATCGATCGGCGCCCGGATCTCGGTGTAGCCGAGGTTGAGTATTGCGGTCTCCAGGTCGGACCGGGCCTGCGCCAGGCTGGCGTCCGCCTCAGCGATCTGCGCCTCAAGCACTTTGAGCTGCTGGCGGCCGGCTTCCAGCGCTGCGGCGCCGGCGAGCAGCGTGGATTTCGCCTGTTGCTCAAGCGACGCCGACCTTTGCGCATCCTGGACGGACCCGGCGCTGGTCTGGGCCAGGCTGTGGTAGCGCGAGGCATCCTGGGTGGCAAAGGTCAACCGCGCCGCATTGGCGGCGAGCTCGGCCTCCTGCTGCCGGATGGTGGCCTGTTGCAGCACGTAGTGGGCACGCAAAGCAGCGAGAGATGCGAGCCGCGCGTTGACCACCGCGGTGGCATGGTCCAGAGCCGCCTTGAAATCTCGCTGGTCCAGCCTGACCAGTACCTGACCGGCTTTCACAGGCTGGTTGTCGGTCACCAGGACGTCGGCGATGAAACCGCCGACATGCGGCGCAATGGCGGTGATATTGCCGCCCACATAAGCATCGTCCGTGCGTTCGATAAATCGTCCGGTGGTCCACCAATTGTGGCCGTACCAACCTCCACCGGCGAGAACCGCGAGCGCCGCGCCCACCAAGGCCGACCGCTTCGGCGACAGACGTTTCCGGGCCTGATGCACCGGAATCTTCGGGAGATCCTCCACGACCTCCTTGCTCACAACTGCACCAGACATGGCTACCTCTCTGACCCCGGTTTGGCGCCGCGGGTTGCGGTTGTTTTGCTTTCGGCATGGTGGGAGGTGCCCGCGACGCCACCGTGGCGCTGGTGGGTCTCCTCGGTGGCGGCCGGGCCCGGCGCTGAACGGAACGTCGCCTCCGTCATTGGGCGGAGAGTGGTCCTGTCGACCAGAATCGGATCGGCGATGGCGCCGGTTTCCTTGTCGACGATCACAACGCTCGGCCCTTCGGGAGCGAAATGGCGGTTGCCCCAGGCGAGCAGCGCCCACAGCACCGGGCGGAAGTCGCGTCCTCGCTCGGTCAGCAAATATTCCTCACGCGGCGGTCGTTCGCTGTAGCGGTGCCGCTCCAGCATCCCCGCCTCGACCAGGGCGTTAAGCCGGCGCGTCAGCGAGGTCGGTGCGATCTGAAGGCTTTTCTGGAACTGTTCGAAGCGGGTCGCGCCAAGGAAGGCATCGCGCAGGATGAGGATGCTCCACCATTCGCCGACCCGTTCCAGGCTGCGGGCGATCGGGCACTGCATGGTCTCAAAGCTGGTGTGGCGCATGGTTCAGGAGCCTTCCTACTATCATGATGATAGTTATAGGGGGGTTGCTTTCATAATGCAAGTGTCGTTTTGGCGGATTTCAATTGCGGTGGACCGCCACGCGACGGGCAACGGGCGGCCCGGCAGAGACCCGTCACCGTATCGGTCCGACGGCCAATGGCAGGTCGAACCGCCAGTGCTACCTGCAGAACGCTCGCGTTGACCGCGTGACTGGTGGAAGCAACGTCCGCGAGCGGCAGACGCAAGGAACGAGCGCCAGCGGCCCTATCGGCCAACAGCCAATAGGTCGTGGCCTTCGTGATCGCATGGCTGAGGGAGGTGCGCTGGCAACCGCGGGTCGCATTCGTCGCACCAACAGCCCAGTGCGCCACCGTGCATGTGATACCAGTGCGCATTAGGGTTGACTCTCGCCTTTCACCGTCATGGCCCGGACGAGCCGGGCCATGACGAGAAGCAGACGGACCCAAGCGTCGATCATTGAGAGCGTCGGTATCACATCGATTTGCTGCGCAGTCCTGACTGCTGCTACGCACCGGCGGACAGGCGGGTGGTGCAGCAGTGGTGCCGCGGCGACCACGGCCTGAAACTGTTGATCTGTGACCGTCCGGCCATTCGTGGCAATCGGAAGTCGCACATTCTGGTCGACCCGGCAGGGGTGTCCTGGCGGCCCTGCTCAGTCACCTCGACGCCGCCTGGGCCGAGGCTGCCACTGATCGTTATGATCACGCGTCATCCCAGCCACTCCGGTCCCGGCGAGTGCGTCGTCTCGCGACAGGTTGAAGATGGCCGTCAATTCGAACGATGTGACCCGTCCGTCAGCCATCTCGATCCAGCCGGCATCACGCCAGATCCCCAGATATCGATTGACGACTTCGCGGCAAATGCCGGCCATCGCGCCGAGTTCGCTTTGTGAGAGGCGTAACCCAAGGCGCGTTGCTCCGCCCGCCCCGGACGACGGAGAGCGCGGCAGGCACAACAGCACTTTTGCCAGCCGGCCAGCTGTCGTCTGAGCTCGGCCATCGAGCAACTGCTGCGTCGTCCTTTGCAACGCCTCGGTTGTCGAGCGCATGACCGCGAGCAACGCCTCTGGCTCCTGGCCAAACGCGTGCCGGAATTGCCGCGCATCAATCGTCAGCAGAAGGCATTCCGATAGTGCGGTTAAATTGGCATCGTGCGGCTGCTCCAGCAGCACGGCCGTTTCTCCGGCACAGTCGCCGGGGCCAACGAGACCCAGCAAGACCTCATTCCCGTCAGGCAGCGGCGTCGATCGTTTCAAATAGCCATTCACCACCAGAATGACGGCGCCGCCGAGGTCACCTTGGTGCCACACCGTCTCACGCCGCTTAATGGCACGAAATCTGGACCAGCGCAGCAATGCGCGGCGGGACTGTTCCGTCAATTTGCCCAGAGTGGGATGCGCAGCACTCAAAGCGAGCGCGGCCGCGTCGACGCTGGTTCCTGGAATGGCGGCCGGGGCCGCTGGCCGAACATGCTCGCTCGGCAGCCAGCTAAAGACCCGAGGCGATCCGGAGCGGTTCGTTGCAAGCGAACCATGATCCGTCTGCAGTGCGTTGACACCTGACATGGAGACTGCCCCTCACGTTGAATATCGCGTTGGAGAAGGCATACGGCGGGGGCGTCATCCGAGCGGCTAAAGGGGTGTCAAAAATTGGCCCGCCGCTGTCAAAAATGCCGCCACGGAGCCAGTCGGACACGGAACACCTGGTACCGTCAGGCACGCGGCCTGCGATATGACTCCGGTAACAATGCCGGGCGGTTCGCGACTGGTTGCCGCGTGACAAACGGCGGTTTTGGGTGCGCCTGCGGGAACCCACGGTTTGACAAAGGAATAATCGTTCGCGCTACCACTAAATTTTGTCCGGCGCAGCAATCATCATTGCACGGCTGCGGCGTTGCAAACCGGCGGCCGGTTTTTTGCGGCTGAGTCTTAAGCTGCCGAGCAATCGATATGCATCGTCACCGACTGTGACCCGAATCATAACCGGCGTTCGCGTCTCGATATTACCAAACCATCGCGCCCAATGCACTGCCGATCCTGGCTCAGCGTTGTCCGGCCGCCGCCGCACCCAAAACTCCGGGTTCAGCGATCATCACGCAGTTAAAAGGATACCACAGATGAAAAATGAACACACCAACGTTCCGACCCCGCTGACGGCCGAGCAGACGGCAATGGTATCGGGCGGTGTCTACGCCCCTGCCGGCATTGTCCGAACCGGTTGCCCGACCTGCACGTCCGGCCTGCCCATCGCGTTCCAGGCTATCGCCGACGTCGTCAATCCGGCGCCCATGGTTCAGGCGATCGGCTGATCACCGGCGTCGATCACACCTAACGAAAACGAGTTCGTCATGAGATCTTCGCACGAGGCAGCTTCGGTATCGAGTTATGGCGTCGGCATCGTCTGGTGGCCCGAACTCGATCCGCTTTGCCGCCCCGGCGAAGGTCTCGTGCACGTGATCGAGGCAGAGCCTGAGACGTACTGGGTTCCGCGCGATGCATCGTCTTTCGCATCGGGTCTGCCTCAGGCGCTCCAGCATTTGCCGGGTCCAAAATTGCTGCATTGCGTTGGCGCACCGTTCGGCGGAGGTGCTGCGCAGTCGTCCGCTCATTTGGCAGCGCTTAAAAGTGACATTGCTGCGTTACGCCCTTTATGGATCAGCGATCATCTGAGCTTCAATCAATTCCCCCGGGCCGGTGCAAACGGAACATCCCAGACCGTTTGCACCGGATTTTTTCTGCCACCGGCGCAATGCCGGCACGGCGTTACTCAGGCGGCAGACCATATCGTTCGCCGGCGCGCCGCCACCGGAATCCCGGTCGCGTTTGAAAACCCGGTCAGTTACCTCCCGCCGCATCCTGGCGAGTTGCCGGACGGGATGTTCGCCGCAGCAGTCGCCGAGGCCGCAGATTGCGGCATATTGCTCGATCTGCACAACCTGCTGTGCAACGAACGCAACGGGCGTCAATCCGTGGCGGAATATTGTCGCTCGATCCCGTTGGAGCGCGTGTGGGAGATCCACCTGGCCGGTGGCCAGTTCGAGCGTGGCTTCTGGCTCGACGCTCATTCCGGTGTCGTTGAACCCGCGCTGCTGGAGATCGTAGCAGACATCGTGCCACGCCTGCCGTCGCTGCGCGCCCTGATATTCGAAATCGTACCCGACTTCATCGCCGCCACCGGCCTGAGCGCGATAGCGACCTGCCTTGGTCAACTCAATGACATCTGGACTGCTCGCCCGCAAACGCTGGCGCCCGTTAAGCGCCGCCAGTCGCTCGCCGGCTCCCCCGACACGATGGACCCCGCTTTATGGGAAGCCGTGATCGGCGCTGCCATCACCGGATGCGAACCTCCCGAATTGCCGCCGGACTTTGCCGACTGGACACAGTCCGCGGAACTTCCATTGGCGTTGTATCGGTTTCTCGCCCAGGAGGGCCGGGCCTGCGCCTTGGTTGATACGGCACCAAGGACGATCCGCTCGCTTTTGACCACCTTGGGCGAGGCGCAAACCCGCGATTTGCTTGGCGCTTTCTGGATCCGCTCCGCACCCGCCTACACCAACGCCCAGGAGGCCTGGGCTTTCTTGGAATATTTGCGCACGGTCGACCTGGCGGTACCGGGACTTGCGGCCGACGTCGCCAATGACAAACAAAGCCTCGAACGGCTTGGCGTGACGCGCCGATGAAAGCGTCGTCCGAGACCATGGCTCGGCCGTTGTTCCGCCTGGAGGCGGTGCAGTCCCGCCAGGGCCGGATGTGGTCGGGCGCACCAATGCGGCCGCCGGTTTCGCTGGCGATCTTCACCGCCGCCCTGCTTGCCGCCGTCGTGGCCATCGCACTTTTCCTGGGCACACAGAGCTACGCTCGCAAGGCGACGGCGACCGGATATCTGGCACCATTGCACGGCGTGGTGCGGGTCGTGCCGCCTCGCGCCGGCATGATCATTTCCGTTGCGGTATCTGATGGCGACGCGGTGCGCGCCGGCGATCCATTGCTGAAGGTAGCGGACGAACGACTGTCGGTCGCAGGGACCGACATCGATGCGAATGTGCGTCGCGCCCTTACCCAACAACGCGACCTGGAACTTTCCCAGATTTCATTGGAAGAGGCGACCACAGAATCCGAGCAGAAGCGCTTGCGCGAACGTATCGACCGCCTCGACGAGGAATGTCAGGCACTGGGCGATCAATTGTCCATGCAACAGGGCCGCGTGGAGCTCGCGGATGAACAGGCCCGACTGTCACGCGACCTCGCCGCCAAAGGTTACGTCGCCGGAGTGGAGCAGCGTCGGCGGGAGGACGCGAGGCTCGGTCAGGTTCAGGGACTCGACACGCTGCATCAACAGCTGGCCGCCAAGGAAGGCGAGATCGTGGAGCTGCATTTTACCTTGGCGCAGTTGCCGGCCCGCTCCGCCACTCGCATCGCTGTCTTGCGCGCGGCGGCAGCGGAAATCGACAGCCGGCTGGCACAGGCCGAGGGCCAACGTGCCTATTTGATCACTGCCCCCACCTCAGGCCGGGTATCGGCACTACAGGCGAACGTGGGCAACCAGGCCGATCCGACCCGACCGCTGCTGTCCATCGTGCCGGAAGGCGATGAACTCGAGGCCGTGTTGTTCGTCCCGGAGCGCGCGATCGGCTTTGTTGCCCCCGGCCAGGATGTCCGGCTGTCATTGGATGCGTTCCCATTCCAACGTTATGGCGCGCAGTTCGGAACGATCACCACTGTCGACCGCACTGTGCTGCGGCCGGACCAACTCAACGTCGGCGTGCAGCCGCCAACCGAGCCGGCGTATCGCGCGACGGTCGCGCTACGTGCGCAAAGCCTCACCGCCTATGGCAGGGCCATCCCGTTGCAGGCCGATATGCAACTGCGGGCCGACATCATCTTCGACCGCCGCAGCTTCCTGCAATGGCTGTTCGACCCGGTGCTGAGTGCAAGAGCCCGATCGTAACTTCAGCAAGGACACCACCATGCGCGAGCTGACCGGCCGGCGGACCGTACCGGACATCCGCCAGAGTGAGGCTGCGGAATGCGGTCTGGCATGCCTCGCAATGGTATTGGGCTATCACGGCCACGATGTCGATCTAGGCACGTTGCGCCGCCGGCATCCGACGTCGCTGAACGGCATCACCATGCGCGGGTTGATTACCCTGGCCTCCCGTTTGGCGCTGACGACACGGGCACTGCGACTGGACCCGGAGCAGCTTGGCCAGTTGCAACTGCCGGCGATCCTGCACTGGGACATGGATCATTTCGTGGTGCTGACACGGGTTGGCCGCCGCGGCGATCTGGTCGTGCACGACCCGGCGAAGGGAACGTGCAAGATCCGCGTGGCCGAGGCAGCAAAGCGCTTCACCGGCGTCGCGCTTGAACTGTCTCCCACGCGAGAGTTCCGCAAAACCGACGAACGTCTGGAACTGCGGTTGCGCGATCTGCTGGGATCGTTGCGCGGCTTCTCGGGCGCAATCGGGCAGATCCTGGCGCTGTCGCTGTTGCTGCAACTTTACGTGCTGGTCAGTCCGTTTTTCATGCAACTCGTCGTCGACGACGCGGTGGCGAAGGGCGACCAGAGCATGCTTGCGGTGCTGGCCATGGGGTTTGGCCTGCTGGTTCTGCTCAATGCCGGGGCTTCCGTGCTACGGGCGTTTGTCCTGCAATACGTGCAGAGCGCGATTTCGGTGAGTATCGGCGTCGGCCTGTTTCGGCATCTTATCCGGCTGCCGTTTGCGTATTTCGAGAAGCGGCATGTCGGCGACCTCGTGTCCCGCTTCGGCTCTGCCGATACCGTGCGGAACATGCTGGCGGAGGGCATGGCCTCGGCTTTGGTCGACGGCGCGATGGCAGTGCTGACTTTCGTCATGATGGTGATCTATGCACCCTTGCTGTCCGGTCTCGTCATGTTCGCCTTGGGTTTGTACGGCGCGATCCGGCTTGGGTTGTTTGCGGCGTTGCGGCGGCGGTCGCTCGATCTGATCGAAAATCGGGCGCGGGAGACCTCGGCCCTCATCGAGGGCATCAGGGGCATTCAAAGTATCAAGATTTTTGGTTGCGAAGCGGAACGTGATGCGCTGTGGGCCAACCGGCGCGTCGACACGGTCAACGCGGAGTGTTCAGTCGGCCGGCTGCAGGCGGGATTCAAATCGGCCAACGATATTTTGTTTGGTCTGGAAAACATTCTGGTGATCTGGTTGGGCGCTCAGGCGGCATTGGATGGGCGGATGACCGTAGGCATGCTGTTCGCATTTGTCTCCTATAAGGCGCAGTTTGCTGAAAAATCGGTGCGTCTGCTGGAAAAGGCGATCGAACTGCGGATGCTTCGGTTGCACCTGCAACGTCTCGCCGACATCGCGCTGAGTGAGCAGGAGCCGGGCCTCGATCGGCCTCACGGCTATGAGCGCACCTTACGGGGCGAGATCGAGGTACGCGGTCTCTCGTTCCGCTACAGCGACGACGAGCCGTTCGTGTTCGAGAACCTGAACTTCCGTGTCGGTGCCGGCGAGCATGTCGCGATTTCGGGACCGTCGGGCTGCGGCAAGACAACTCTACTTAAAATCCTGATCGGGCTGATCAAACCCACCTCAGGCGAGGTGCTGATCGATGGCATGCCGCTGGCGGCTCTGGGCCCGGGAGTGTTCCGCTCGCAGATTGGGGTTGTGATGCAAGAGGATTATCTGTTGTCAGGATCGATCGCCGACAACATCTGCTGTTTCGACGAGGCCTCCGATTTGCGGCGGATGCGGGATTGCGCCGAGCTCGCCGGCATTCATGACGAGATCATGCGCGTGCCAATGGCGTATAACAGCTTAATCGGCGATATGGGCAGCGCGCTGTCCGGCGGTCAAAAGCAGCGCATCCTGCTCGCCCGTGCATTGTATCGCCGGCCACGGCTGCTGTTCATCGATGAGGGCACGTCACATCTCGACGTGAGATTGGAGCAGCAGGTGAACGCCGCGGTGCAATGTCTCGGTCTGACCAGGGTGAGCGTTGCGCATCGGCCGCAGACCTTGGCAATCGCCAACCGGGTGTTGCAGTTCGCCGAGGGCGATTTGCGTGCGGTGATGCCGGTTCCCCGAGAGCGACCGGGCCCGCAGGGGATAGCCGCCTGATATCAAGATAATCGGCGTTGGCGGGATGGTCTGGGCTATACAAAACAGCCCAGACCACGGCGGTTATCAGAAGCGGGGTTCCTCGTGGCAAGGCGGCAAAGGTTGCGGATTGAGGCCGCCGGATACCGCCTGAAGCTCGGCGTCGGTCAGTTCGGTCATCTTGTTGCAGGGCGGGTTATACGCCTGAAGCTCGCCGGCCTTCGGCGTTTGGGTTTGCACGCGATTTTTCATTTACGATACTCCTGTTTTACGTGCCGCTTATTCGGCACGCTCAACCACAATAGGCTTTGAATATCGGATCATAAGTGATTCCGGTCACTGGTCGTGCACGCTGAGCGCCGTGTGTTGCACGGCATGGTTGTGTGCTACTTCACATACAAACGCCTGCCTGCCGTGATACGCGCCCACTGAGATCGCCAAGACGCGGGGATACAGCCATGCGGCCGCTGACACACATCAAGCTCATGGGAGAGTTCGCGCTTCGCAACTGTGAGGCCGTAGTCTTGCCGTCGAAGGTGCAGGCGCTGCTGGCTTATCTGACGCTGACCGAAGCCAATCCGGTGAAACGGGAGGTCATCCGGGAACTGCTGTGGCCCGACCGAGGCGAAGAGCAGGCACGGCACAGCCTGCGTCAGGCACTGTTCGTCCTTCGACGCGATGGATTCGCTGGCCGCGACGTTGTCCAGTCGCGCGACAACGCGATTTGGCTTGCGCCGGAAAGCGCCACCTGCGACGTGCAAGAGTTGCGCGAGATGATCCAACCCGGCTCGGGCGCGTCCTGGCAGGCGATCGTCACTCTCTACAAGGGCCCGCTGCTGAGCGGATTTCCACCGATTTCCCCGGAGTTCGACGACTTCGTTAGCGGCCAGCGCCGCATGCTCGAAACAAATGTGCTCGCGGCATTGGGCAGGGTCGCCAACGACGCTGCGGCTGGTGGCCACTCGGAGCAAAACATCGCGATATTCGAGCGAATGCTGGCGATCGACCCGCTGCGGGAAGATACCCACCGTGGACTGATCGCCAGTTACGCGCAGACCGGCCGTCGGGCTGACGCCATTCGCATTTATGATGAAGCGAAGGCGCTGTTGCGACGCGAGATGGACGTCGCACCGGCGACCGAAACCGAGGCATTGATCGCCGACATCCGCGACGGGAAAACCGCAAACCCGGTGCCGTCGCGGATCGAGATGACGCTGCCGGCTGCTGCCACATTGAGTGGTCCACCGCGCATCGCCGTTCTGCCGATGCGGCAGTCCGATGATCAACCGCTGCCCGGCCATCTCAGCGACGGGATCACCGCCGACATCATCACGCAGTTGGCGGGCCTGCGTGAACTGACTGTGATATCGCATGGCTCGACGTTCGGATTGCGCGACCCTCATCTCGAACCGCAGGCCATCGGACGGAAGCTCAATGCGCGTTACCTGGTGATCGGCCGCATCCGGCGCGGCGGTGACCGGCTGCGGCTCACGACGGAGCTGACCGAAGCGGAGACCGGGCAGATCGTATTCAGCCACACCGACGACGCGTATGTGACCATGTCGTTCGACGACCAGGACCAGATCGTTGCGCGACTGGTGAACGCCCTGGTCCCCCAGGTTCGCGAGACGGAACTGCGCCGGATCCGCGGCCAACGGCCCAAAGTGCTGAGCGTGTATGAAAAGATTCTGCTCAGCCGGGAACATATCCTGCAGTTGAATCGCAACAGCTTCGGCGAGGCGAAAACGCTGCTGGATGAGGTTATCAAGGCAGATCCGGGCTATGGTGAAGCCTATGCTCTGGCAGCGGAATGGCACAGCACCATGGCCGGCGAAGGTTGGTCGCCTGATCGAACCAGCGAAATCGCGCTGGTTGAAAAACTCAATCGCACCGCGCTGGAGCTCGACAATTGCAATCTTCGGGCTTTGGTTTCCTATGGCTATCGAAAGTCGATCCACCACCGGGATCATTCGAGTGCCATCAGAACCTTCAACCAGGCTTTGGACGTCGCCCCCTCCTCCGCCAGCGCCTGGGCGCTGAGCGGCTTGTGTTTTGCATTTGCCGGCCAGGCCCCGGAGGCGGTGCGCCACGCGTCGCGCGCACTGGAGCTTTCGCCGTACGACCGCGAGGCATACAAGTTCTTTCACGCGCTTTGCGTGGCGCATTATACGGAAGGCGATTACGAACGCGCCGCTGAGTGGGGACTGCGCGCACTTGGCGAGAATAATGTTTGGCGCGGAACATTGGGCTTCACCGCGGCGTCTCTGGCAGCGCTTGGCCGGTTACCGGAGGCTCAGGAAATCACGGCTCAAATCCAGCAGAAATGGCCAATCCGTCGCATCAGTGACATCATGAAAAGCCTTGCATACCGGGACCCCGACCGGCGCACGCTTTATGGCGAGCATCTGCGTGCGGCGGGATATCCGGATTGAAGTGTTTCTGCAAGGTTTACGAACTTGAATTGGCAGCGCGCGCTTCGCGTGCGAAACTCGTATGTCTGAATGGCCAACCAGCAGCGCAGACCGTGTAGAGACCGTCGGTCTGGCAACGCTGTGCGATGCGAAGCCCCGCCTGGTCAAGGAGTTTTCAAATGCGGCTTTATGCGACGTTGAAGAACACCGCAGAACTTCTCGCGCTCTACCGCGGCAGGGATCTGGATGGTCTGACTCGCTTCACGGTGACGCTGCTGCGTGCCATACCGGACCGGTCATCGGGCTATGGACAACAGCCCGCAGCACCGCGAGCCGAGCAAATCCAGGCCGCAGCCTCGCAACTACTCGCGGACGTCAGAGCAGTGTCGGCTCCGTCGCTGGACTGGCGGGTGGCGTTCGTGGACGACACCGATCAGTACGCGCACGGCGTCGCTCCGGATATCCTGCCTGACGAGTTGATCATCGCTTATGAACTCCCGAATGCCGAGCACGTGCGGTTGTTCCTCGATCTGGTCAACGGCCATCGGAATGTGCCGCTGGACGCGGCGGGCAACGCATTTCTTGCCGCCGGGCTGGATCCCGGCGGATCCGTCGCAGATCATTGGTGTCCAGGAGTGGCCAAATTCGCGATGTTTGGCCACCGGGAGCACGCAAGGCGAACGATCAGAGCGAGCGCGCTCACGAGCAACGCATTCCTGGGTCAGCGGGTTAACGTTGCGATCATCGATGAAGGTCTCGATAAAGCACAAATTCCGCCGAAGAACTGGGGCGGCGGACTGGATCATTTCATCGACACCGGGCTGGACCAACCCGCGGGAGCCGCGCCGCGCACGTCGCACGGCATGATGATCGCGCGGAGCATTCTCGACCTCGCCCCGGATGCCAGACTTTATGATGTGCCGGCGGTCCCGCTCAATCCAATCCCGGTGCCGGTGGCCGTCAGTTCGATGCAGGCGGCTTATGACAACCTCATCCACGTCATTCTGCAGCGGCGCACGCTCCCTCAATGGTCCGGTCCGTGGGTGTTGGTTAATGCCTGGGGCATTTTCGACACCAGTACCGATCCTTCCGGGAGTTACACCAGGAACCTGGAACCTCACGGTCATCCGCTGATCAATCTCGTCACCCGCGCGGTACAGGTTCATCACCTTGATATTGTCTTCGCCGCTGGAAACTGCGGGCAGTTCTGTCCAAGCCAGCGCTGTGGCGACCTCGATCGCGGCCCAGGCCACAGTATTTGGGGAGCCAACGCGCATCCCTTGGTAATTACGGTTGGTGCCGTGCGGTCCGACGAGACCTGGGTCGGGTACTCGTCCCAGGGACCGGGACCGGAAACGCTTTCTATCGAAAAGCCGGATCTGTGCGCGCCAAGTCAGTTTTGCGAGACTTATGACGCGGCATCGCTGAGTTCCGGGACCTCGGCCTCCTGCGCAATAACGGCGGGTGTCGTCGCCGCACTTCGCAGCAATCCCGTTTGGGATCAGGTCACCGTGACGCCGGAAGCGTTACGCCTGGCATTGATCAGTTCCGCGCGCAAACCGCTCGGACCCGTCGGTTGGGACGACCGTATGGGGTTCGGCATTCTCGACGCAGCCGCGACGATCGACACGCTGTCCGTCTGAAACATTGCCGCGTCCGCGCAACACGCCGGGTTCAATCAGATCGTGAAGGCTTCCCATTCCCGCTGCGCCGCGGTGATCAGCCGAGCGATCCCCGGGGCCGCCATGAACGCCGCGGCAACGTCCTGGGCCAGATGCTGTCCTGCGACCGTATCCGACGGGTAGTGCAACCCAAGCACCTCACGACCGCGGGAGATCCGTTGCGCCAGCCGGGTCGTGACGTCGTCGACCGACAAAACGACGCCGGCCGCCACCTTCTGCAGGACCAGCGCAATGGTATGCGTCTGGGTTGAATGCGCGCTCGGGAATGAGGCATGACCGGGCACCTGAACCGGCGGCATCAACTGGGGCCACAGCTGAGAGGGACGCGCGCGTTGAAAGTGGTTTTTGTAATGCATTGCGGCGAATTCAGCGGCACGCATGCACCCTTGAACCAGAAAATTCGTGCAGGGATGAGTCGCCGGGGTATAACCCAGGGCACCCTGGAAATACGCGTCGAACGTAGTCATCTGCGACACGACTTCATTCAGCAGGCCGGGGCGGAATTCGATCATGGCGATCAGGTTCTCCCGTTCGCTGTGTTGGTTCGCCGGAAGCAACGCATTTGCCAGGATATTGCCAAGCGTCGCGTCCGTGGCGGGGGTTGGCGACCAGACCCGGGCAAATTCCGTGAGCAGCACGATTTGATAATATGTCGGATCCCAGGCGCGCGGCGGAAACGTGATCTCAAACGGGTTGCCGGTACCGTTCGGAAAGGTAACAGGCGTGAAATGCCGGTTGAGGTTCTGCTGCCACGGCGCAGGTGGGCCATTGGGAGGCTCGGTGTTTTCAGGCGGCCACTGATTGCCGCGGAACCAGTGCTCACCTGGTGCCATCCCGATGGACGGGGAAATTCCGATCGGGCGGATCAACACTGTTTGCACGCTGATCGTCCCGCCCACGCCGGTGCCGGCCGCGCCGGTCGTGTCCGTCGCACTTTCCCCGCCGTCAGTCAGTCCAATGGTCTTGCTCATGGACGCGCTCCTGTTCAACTGGATTGCGGGACTTATGTTCGCTTGCGCGATCGACGTAAACAAATTTAATCAGCGATCAGGTTTCACTTTTGCCGCAATCTTGTAACTGGCATCGGCGGCGTTGACACCATGATCGCCGTACCGAATGGTTCTTGCCATCGCAACAGGGGAAAAGTCATGGCCGACGTGTTCGAAACGCCGCTGCTTCCTGGCTCGCCCGGCGCCGAGTTGTTGGCGCGCGCTCGGACCCTGGTGCCGAACCTGGCCAGGCGCGCGGCAGCGGCCACAGCAGCACGAAATGTTCCAGATGCAACGATCGCAGAGTTCCGGCGTGCCGGCATATTGCGCGTTCTGCAGCCTCGGCGGTTCGGCGGATATCAGGAATCTGTTGGCGTATTCCTGCGGATCGTCGAGGCGCTTACCGAGGGATGCGCATCGAGCGCCTGGGTTTACGCGGTGCTTGGCGAACTGCAATGGGTCATCGCGCTGCTTCCGGAACGCGGCCAGGACGACATCTGGGGCGGCGCACCGGAGGCGGTGGCGGCAGGCAGCCTGGTGCCGCGCGCTCTGGCTCGGCGGTGCCCGGGCGGATGGCGGATGACCGGCCGATACTCGTTCGCCAGTGGCTGCAGGCACGCACAATGGGTGATCATTTGCGCGCGCTGCGAAGATGCGGCAGGCAACGAGGAACCGCGCTATCTGGCAGTGCCGATTGGCGAAATCGACATCGTCGACGACTGGCATTCGCTTGGTATGCGGGGCACCGGCAGTTGCGGCCTCACGCTGCGCGACGTCTTCGTCCCTGAACATCGGAGCGTTGCGCTGCGCGACGTCCTGGATGGAACACCGCCAGGACGGAGGGTGCATCCGGATTACCCACTGCTGCGCGCCCCGCGTTACTACCTGGTTCCATTTGTATTGCCGGCAGTGGCTTTCGCGCTCGCACGGAAGGCGTTGGCCCTGCTGCCGCCGTCGTTGCACGCGCGCGGAATGGCGCCCTCCGACATATTGCACATGCAACTTGGCGAGGCTGCCGCTCATATAGAAACCGCCAATCTGATTTTTGCCGCCCGCCGGGCGGAGAGTGTCGCCCGTCTGGATGCGGACGAGCCGATCGACGGCGCCGGCGTCTTGCGCAATCGCCGCGATGTGACGCTCGCGTTTGGGTTATTGAAAAGGGGCGTCGAGCGGCTGGCCGCGATCAATGGCGCCCGCACGGTTTACGACGATGATCCGCTACAGTCAGTGCTGCTCGATATTACGGCGATTTCGACGCATATCATTCTGAACGAGCAGGCTGCGATGGTGCCGTATGGCCGTTGGATGATGGAGCACGCGACGTAGCAATCATTTCGGAATCAGTATCAAACAGTCAGAGGATCATCCATTGAGGCCCTATGGCAACGTTCCGTCCGCAAAACGCCAAATGACCCGGATCTGCGCTCGCGAGCGATTCCGCCTGGTCAGCAATCGGCGAAGCCAGCCGCTTGGTTTTGGCGGTTGCATCACCAACACCTGCTGGCGCAGCCATTGGCTGAGGGTATCGGCCTCGGACGCAGTCAATGCCCCGATCCCGGGTTCCGAGTGGATCTCGATAAACGGGTACGGTGGATCGAACACGTAGGCGGTGATCCGACGGTCGCCATGGCCAAGGCAAATGCACTGGCGCGAGCGCTCAACGTGGGTTTCCTGACGTGCCAGCTCGGCCTGCTGGTAACCGATGGCGAAAGCGCTCTTGGCCAGCGCCATTACCTCGGCCTTCGGCATTCGGTCGTGGACTCTGGCCTGGAGGCTGATTTCCGTTGCCCAGTCATTCGCTCTGGACTGGAACGGGCGATTTTGCCCGATCATTTACCCGGCCCCTGCGATTTGTTGCTTGCCCGTCGGGGCCGGCTCAGGCGTACGAGACATCCATCCGGTCCTCTCAAGCCTCTCCCCGCGCCAGGCCGCGAACCCGAAGAACACCGCCGCCGGAAACGCGGTGACGAGAAACAGATCCAATGCCATGCCCATGATGCACCGCCGTTCAAATATATGTAGCGACCCGCCTGAGCCTAATATGGCCCAACAGGCAGGTTAACATTTTGGACACATGGATTGCAAGAAATTTACATTCATGAGGTAGGGCATGAGGTCGGGCATGAGGTCGGGCGCAAGATCGCGCCGGCCTGGCCGGTAGCCGTCAATCCGGGGACCTATGCAGCAGCCCCTCGGCTCCCGTCGGCTTGCCGCATCAAAGCAAGATGGCGCTCGATGCTCAAAGCCATATCCGTGCCCGTCCGCTGTCCTTGCTGCCGCAGCAACGAAGGCCAGCCATCCAGGTCCGGAATGCCGATCGGATTGCGCAGCAGCAGGTCCGTCTTCAGGAAGGGAAACCCGCACACCTCAACGAGTTCGCGCCACAGGAAATGTGTCGGATTGAGCGGATTATGCTGCAGCCGTAACGCGTAAGCGCCTTGCTGATCCGCCCGCACGCCGGCAAACATCGCCGGCAGGCGGGTACGCAAACGTTGCCGCGCGTTCGGGCTGGTCAGTGCCGCCCGCTCCACCGGCTCATAGCCAAATCGTGCGGCCACCGTGTGGCCACGCTGGCGCATCCAGGTCGTCAGCCCGAGTTCGCCGCGCTGGATCACCTGCCACTTGTACGCCGTCGGGCGATAGCGGGCCAGAAACGTCACAACGTCGGCAATCGCTGCCGCGCCGCATGCCAGCAGGAAATAGGACTGCAAATGCGGACACGGTGCCAGGCTCTCCGTCATGCCGAAGAAGCCGTCGCCGCTCGCACGCATATCCTCCACGATCGGCCGCAACGGGCGCAGTGGCCCACAGACACTGTCATTGACCAGTAACAATTCCCGTAACCCTGGGCTACCCGGTTCGTTACTGGCAAGCTCGAGAAACGGCAGCATGTCCTGCCAGGCGCCGAAATCGATTCCCACATTTCGGCGTTGCACGATGATCCCCACCCGGCCGGCGACCTGGCGCACCACGAAGTCCGACAGCCGGGGCGCCATCGATACGAACAGGATCCAAAATCCCAAAGCACGATAGGCGTCCAACTGCGACAGAACCATCGCACTGACTGTCGGAGTTGGTGCGTAATGCACGTAAATCGCCACCGAGGACGACGGCGCCAATGCGTCGGCGCCAACCAGCACGCGAATCAGACGCGGCTGCCGGCGACGGAACTCGCCCAGATCGAGCCGTTTGGCGGCGAGGTATTCTGTCAACCTGTCTCGCGCCAGGCGCAGCCAGGTGCCACAGGACCCCATGCGAGCCGGGATGCGAAGCAGCCGCCGGTGCAGCCGCCGCCGGCGATCCGGCCGATCGATGACCGCCGACATCACCGCGCCACGACCGTCGGAGACTGCACTGCCATCGCGTGCGCCAGTTGCCGCCGGGCTGATCACCTCACACCACCCAACCCAAAGGCCCGTTGCTTCATTGCCCGTAACGGCGCCGTCAGCCGCCAGCAGGTCGACGCTCGAATCGCCTGCAATCTGGCGGTATGACGGTTCATGAGGTCGGTTATGATTGGAGTATAAAGCTGATCGGCGTCATTCAATGACGCCCGTACGAGGTCGAAACCCGCTTGCGCGGTCGGTTCATCGCCGGCAATGCCAGCCTCGATGGCCTCCCATGCACGCACGAATGGAAGCGCCGGCAATTCCGTGTCGGAACCGACCCATTGCGCGTCCTCCGAGCGCGGCCGCAGCAGCGATGCGACCCGCTCGCCTGCCTCAGCGGGATCGACCGGCCAGTTCACGTCAAGTTGCTGAGCCACGCGGCGAATGCTGTCGTGCCACCCGGCCGTCACCTGCGCGAAACCAAGCCAAATGCGCCTGCGGTGTCTGCTATGCCATTCGGCCTCGATGACGGAACGCAACCAAAGCAGCCCTCCCAGGGCCGGACATATTCCGTCCCGCTCCGCCAGCGATCGCGCAATCTCGGCCACCGGGCGGACCTGAAGCACCACCGTCGCCTCGATGTCCAACATCTCCAGCGCTTCGCCATAAAGCGGCAGCAGCCGGCACAGCCGCGGATCCTTGATCAGCAACAGCTGCGATCCCGCATAGTCCTGTTCGATCCGCGCCATGATCCGTAGCGAATAATCGTGCGCCTCACGCGAGCGAAACCACGATCCCGGCAGCGGGCGCGGGTCGTCCCACGCCACCCCAAGATGGGAGAGCACCTGACTGTTGATGTCGACCAGTGCGCGCGGCTCCCAATGACCAAACGGATTGCCACGGTCAGGACCGATCAGATCGACCGGGAGGGTCGCGCCGAGGGTGTGCAGAATATGGGTCATCAGCGAGGTTCCACTACGGCTCATGCCGACGACCAGGATGGCCTTGCGGCGCTGCCTCGAGGGGGAACCAGATCCTGCCGCATCGCGGACACCCGCCTGCGAATCGTTTTCTTGCATCGAACCGGACTCGTCGTGTGACGCGAGTAGTACGCTTCAAATTCAAGAGCGAAAGTTAAGAAGCGTCTGAGTTTGTAACGATCCGCAGCGATACTTTGCGCACGCGCAACATCGTGGGATTCCCGCGAATGACCGGTCGGACCGTCTGGCATGAGGGAAACATCGCAGTGGAATGACCTGAACGCCGCCACGCTTATCGCCGGGGCAAAACCTGGGCGCGACCGATGCAGGTTTTCAGCAGCAGCGGATTGGCCGGACGATCGTGATCCACGGCGACACCTGCCGGCGCAGAGGACCACTTATGATCACGCCTGCCCGGCGGGAAACGCCGACCGGCGGTAGCGTCGGACACGACCGGCGCGAGCGCCGTCAGGCGGCCTTCCCGGTGCTGTATTTCCGATTTGCCGACGGTGCCAAATGGCGCGAAAATGCCCGCATTCGGAGGAACGAAAGGGCCGGGAATGACTGACGTGGCGTCTTGCAACCCCCACAAAGAGGAGGATGAAGGCTATTTGGCAGCGGAGGCCGGACTGAATCTCGCAAGGAATCCCTATCCCAAGGGGACGATTCGTCACGAGGAGTGGCGCCGAGGCTGGCAGATCAAGATCGATGAAACCCGGCGCGACAAGGGCGAGGGCTACCTGGCTGCCGAGGCCGGACAGAGTCTGGCGCAGAATCCCTATCCGCGCGGCACCATCCGATTCGCCGAATGGCGGACCGGTTGGCAACTCCGGAATGAAGAAACCCAGCGCGCCATCAGGTTGGGCCGCAACACCTGAGCTACCGGCAAAGCGTCCAGCGCCTTCGCAGCCGCCGCCGATGGCACCGGACTGCTCGACCCCGGTAACCGAAACCAACCCTTGGGGATGGGCTGTCCGCAATACCGGGTGCATGACGAACCGCCCCGGCTTCGGATGGCGCGTCACCACCTGTTAAGTTGTCACGGCACGCCGGTCATCGGAACATCGTTACGCAACACACGTTAGCAACGGGAGCCAGGCAATGACGGATCTACCGAGACGACAACTTGGACGCACCGGATTGCAGGTCACCACGTTGGGCTATGGATCGATGGAATTGCGGGGTGCACCGCGGGCCCGCGACACCACCGAGGCGCAGGCTGAAACCATCCTCAACGCCGTGCTCGACGCCGGCATCAACTTCATCGATACGTCGATCGATTATGGCGTGAGTGAGGAGCGGATTGGCCGCTACATCTCGCACCGCCGCTCGGAATATTACCTGGCCAGCAAGTGCGGCTGCCTGGTCGGCGCTCCGGCCATCCGCGGCCAGACCAGTCCACACGTTTATACCCGCGAAAACGTTGTCGCCGGTGTCGAGCAGAGCCTCGTGCGGATGAAGACCGATTACCTCGACCTCGTGCAGTTCCATATTTCTCCTTCGCGGCAAACCCTGGAGGCGAACGGTGCACTGGACGCCGTCCTGGAACTGCAGGCGGCGGGCAAGGTGCGGTTCATCGGCATGTCCGGGACGTTGCCGCATCTGAAGGACCACATCGCGATGGGTATGTTCGACGTATTTCAGATCCCATACTCGGCGATGGAACGCGAACACGAAGTGATCATCGCGACCGCCTCGGCTGCAGGGTCCGGGATCATCATCCGCGGCGGTGCTGCCAAAGGGGCGCCGTCGGAGGGCAAGCAGTCCGGGTTGCAATGGGAACGCTGGCGGCAGGCGAAACTTGACGATTTGCTCGGGGAGATGACGCCGATGGAGTTCATCCTGCGCTTCACCTTCACCAATCCTGATCTGGATACCACCATCGTCGGCACGTCGAACCCGGCGCATCTGAAGGCGAACGTCGATGTTGCACTGAAAGGACCACTGCCGCCGGAGCTTTACGCGGATGCGAAGCGCCGTCTCGCCGCCGCCGGATCGGCGCCTCGGCCGGATTAGCGCTCGGTTACGTACCGGGTCAGCGTTTTCGGCAATCTCGCCTATGGCGAGGCTCAGTCGTTCTCGCTCCGATACAACGGTCAGTGGTCCGCAGCGAGGCAATCAGCCAACGGATCAGGCCTACTGTGCCACGAATCTGTTAGCGGATCCTTAAACTTTCAGAGGGACATTGCCGCGTGCCCAGGCTCGCCGTGCAGTGCAGGCGTGGGAGGTTTGTGGCAATGGCCACGCACTCTGCGAGTCCAAAACGGGGACCGCGTGGACAATCGACAAAACCACGGTACGCAACCATTGACGATGCTAGGCAAGGCCAAATCGATCCGTCCAACGGCGTTGGCGAGGTCCGCCATGCTGCCGGTCCGCAGCACCGCGGAAAATGCGATCGTCATGACCGAAGTCTCCCCAATCCGACGAGCGCGGCGATCATGAACGGACAAGAGTTTCGCGAAGCATTCCTGACAAGCGTGCTGTTCGAGTTTTCGCAACCCGCACGCACCTCCAACGACGATTTGCTGCGCGGGTTCAAAGCGGTGGACAACCTGGTCTCGGGGCCTCGCGAATTGATGTTCGTGGAAGACAATGCCGCGAGAATCGCCAACCTGTACGATTTACTTGCCGATCAGCACTCCAAATACACGCTCGCTTTCTTTTATCTCAATCGCGTTCTCGGCGGCCTGCATTCCCTGGGCCCGCACGTCACACCCCACTTCCTGCAACAAACGGCAAGCGTCGGACAATATACCACACACAAAGACCGCCGGTTGTCCGAACACCAATGGCTGCCGCGGCCGATTTACCTGGAAGAGTATGAATTCTCGGTCGCAAACGAAACCGTCAGGCTGGATACGCACGATATATCGGCGCTTGAGATCTTCCTGCTCGAGGAGTACGCATACCGCGGCTCCGACATCGTTACGGTGAAGCCTGGTGACGTGATTATCGACGCTGGTGCCTGCTGGGGCGATACCGCACTGTATCTCGCGGCGAAGTCCATGCCGCATGGCCACGTTTACGCATTCGAGATCAGCGACGGCAATCTCGCCATACTGAATGCAAACCTGCTGAAGAACCCCGGGATCGCACCGCATATAACTGTCGTGCAGCGACCGCTTGGCACCAACAGCGGCGACGCAATGTGGCTGCACGATGCCGGCGCGGCCTCCCGGCTTGAGGCGCGAGATAATGGTGGAGCAAAGCTGCTCAGCCTGTCGATCGACGATTTTGTCAGGCAGCAGGGATTGAACCGGGTGGATTTCATCAAATTCGACATCGAGGGTGCCGAACGTTACGCACTCGATGGTGCGGTGCAAACCATCCGCGAGCATCAGCCGACATTGGCAATATCGGTATACCATTTGCCGGATGATCCATTCGTAATCGCCGAAAAGATCCAGGCAATGTCCGGCGATTATAAATACTTCATGAAGGGGGTTTGTAAAAATTACGGCGAGACCATTCTGTTTTGCCAGAGCACCGTTCGAACACCGTAACGGCCGGGAGCCGTCAGCCCGTAAGCAACGCCGCCATCACACGTTCGCGGGTCATTGGCAGGTCACGTAACCGCGTACCAAGCGCGCGAGCCGCCGCGTTGCCGATCGCCGCGGCGGTCGGCCCGCCGCTCGCCTCACCAACCCCGAGCGACGGCAGATCGGCGGTCGGATTGACCAGTTCAACGCTCACCTCCGGTATTTCGCTGAACCGCAGGACTGGATAACTCTCCCAGTCGCGTGAACGGATGCCGGTTTCCTGCAGTCGGACCTGCTCCTTCAACGTCCAACTCGCCGCCTGGATAATACCGCCTTCGAGTTGGTTGATCGCCCCGTCGGGATTGATCACAAGGCCGGCATCAGCGGCGCACCATGCCCGTGCCAGTTTGATTTCCTCATCGACATTCACTTCGACCACGACCGCCGCATAAGCCGCACGGTTCTTGTACCGGGCGAACGCGATGCCCTTGGCCTGGCCGGTGCCGACCGGCGCTCCGGCACGCCAATCGCACATCGCGGCGACGCGCTCGATCACCTGGCGAGCGCGTTGATCCGACAGCAGCGACAACCGATACGCCACTGAATCTGCCCCGGCACGTTCCGCCAATTCGTCGATGAACGATTCGATGGCGAAAACGTTGGCAGTCGCGCCCAGGCCGCGCAATGACGAGGTACGGACGGGCATGTCCGGGATCAGATGGTGGATGATGCGTTTCGTTGCAAAGTCGTAGAGTGGATCGGCATTGCGGGTGCCGCCGCCGCCGCGCGCCTCGGGTACGTCGGAAGGCTCCGGCGGAGGCGGCGGATCCGGTAACGCCTGCTCGGCGAGCAACTGCCCGTCGCGACCGGGACGCCCGCTGTGGGTGCCACTCCAGATTTCGGTGGTCCAGTCGGCCGGCCGTCCGGACGCGTCGAGCACGGCGTGCGCCGTTACCACCATCGACGAGCTGACCGGCTCGAAGGCGAATTCTTCTTCCCGCCGCCAGCGAACCCGGATCGGCTTGCCCGGCATCCGGACGGCGATGACGGCGGCATCGGCTGCCGCATCGTCGGCTCCGTTGTGGCCGTAGCAGCCGGGTCCCTGCATGTGCGTCACCGCAATCGCACCAGGATCCAGTTTCAACATGCGAGACAATGCGGCCTTGAGCGGATAGACACCCTGCGAATGGGTCCAGACCCGCAGTTTGCCGTCACGAAAAACGGCGACCGCGCACGACGGTGCGACCGAGGCATGCGCGACATAACCGCGGCTGTACGTGGCCTCAACCGAGGTCAGACCGGGTGACGGTCCGGTTGGTTCGGGACCGATGACCCGATCGATCGATGGCCGTTGCAACAGCCAACCCGCGGCTTCCTGTTGCGGCGTGATCGGTTCGACCCCGTGCCACACGACATGACTGGCGGCAGTCGCGGCGACCGTTTCGGCAACGGTTTCGTCCGGCGCTACGACAGCGAGGAAATTGCCATGCCGGACCAGATCGACCGGTCCGCGCGCACCACGCCGTATGGCTGCTTCATCGATCGAGGCAATACTGGCATTGCGGCACGGCTGACGGATTACTCGCGCATGCAGCGCGCCTTCCACCGCGAGATCGTGGATGAATACCGTCTCGCCGGACAGCTTGGCCGCAAGGTCGACGCGCGGCGCATTGCGGCCCACCACGGTGTAATCCGCGACCGCTTTCAGGGCCGCGCGGCCGGTGGCCTGCCTCGACAAATCGACCGATCCGGCGATGCTCCAATAATCATGCGTTGTGGGCTGGCCGAGGCGGGTGATAACGCCATCGCGAACCGCAAGCTCCTCGAGCGCGAGGTTAAACGCTGCGGCAGCATGCTCC
>JBEKQQ010000071.1:0-55421 GCA_049519555.1 Acetobacteraceae bacterium | reverse complement strand
AGCCTCTGCGGCGTCTCCCGTCGAGCGAGCGCAGTCTATTGCCGGTGGTCGCGGTAATGTATCGCCTCCGAGACGCCGATCCATATATCCAGCAGTCCCACCCCCGAGATCAGCCCGCGCACCGCCCCGTTGTGCAGCACCGCAGCCAGGGCGGGCCGCGACTGGATGAAGAGGTTGTGGTCCCAGACCTTGGTCCACCAGGGCAGGATCATCACCAGCACGCCCAGGTAGACGCAGAACAGCACCAGCACAAACAGCGACGTGCGCTGCAACCAGATGGGCGCAACGGCGCTCGGCTCCGGCCCTGCCGCGGCCTGTGGGGGCGCGGCCTCCGCGCTCGGCAACGGCGGCGGCGCACTCGGCAACGGCGGCGGCGCAAGCGGCGGCGCTCCCAAACCATCGGAAGGTACGTGTGCGTCGAAAGGCATCTGGATCCCAGTGATGACAGTAGCAGAGCCAGTTGCCGGTTTCTACTCCTAGCCGCATCCGTATGCTTGTCATTCTGAGCGCAGCGAACGGGGTCCCCGGCCAGCTTGCTGGCTGGGGCAGGAAGAATCCCCGCATTTCGCTTGAAGCGCGACGCCTTCCATCAGTGAAAAACCTTCCGCAATGAGAAAATAGAAACTGATGCTTCAACTCTCCGCAGCCGGCAAGCGATTCGGTCCCAAACTCCTCTTTGAAGACGCCAACTGGCTGATTACGCCGGACGAGCGCACCGGCCTGGTCGGTGGCAACGGCACCGGCAAATCCACTCTTCTCAAAATCCTGGCCGGCCTGGAGACTCTGGACTACGGCGCACTGACCAGTGTCAAGGGCATGACCATCGGCTACCTACCGCAGGACGGCCTCGCCCTCAGCGGCAGGACCGTCTTTGCCGAGTGCCTCTCCGTCTTCGACCACTTGCATGCGCTGGAACGCGAGGCGGAAGAGATCACCCACACCCTCTCCACCGCCGACCCCGAATCCCGCGAGTATCGCGCCGCCGCCGACCGCTACTCCGACATCGCCAACCACCTCCACGTCCACGACATCTACACGCTCGACTCACAGGTCGGCGCCGTGCTGGGCGGGCTCGGCTTCGCCAAGCAGGACTGGGAGCGCCCCACCGAGGAGTTCTCCGGCGGCTGGCAGATGCGCATCTCCCTGGCCAAGTTGCTGCTGCAAAAGCCCTCCCTGCTTCTGCTCGACGAACCCACCAATCACCTCGACCTGGAGTCGCGCAACTGGCTGGAGAATTACCTGCACGACTATCCCAACGCATACATTCTCGTCTCCCACGACCGCTACTTCCTCGATGTCACCGTCTCGAAGACCATCGAGATATGGAACAAGCGGATCCACACCTACCACGGCAACTACGAAAAGTACCTCACACAGAAGGAGGAGCGCCGGGCGACCTTGATGGCCGCGTACAAGAACCAGCGCGACCGCATCGAGCAGTTGGAGGCCTTCATCAACCGCTTCCGCTACCAGGCCACCAAGGCCAAGCAGGTGCAGTCGCGCATCAAGGAATTGGAGAAGATCGAGCGCATCGAGGTGCCGGAAGAGGAAGCGACTATCCACTTCACCATCCCGCAGCCGCCAGCCTCCGGCCGCACGGTGATCGAGGTCTCGCACCTGTCGAAGGACTATCCAATGCCGCTCATCGATGGCCAGCCTGCCGGCGTGAACCACGTACTCATCGACGTCGGCTTCCAGATCAACCGCCTGGCCCGCGAAGATGAGGCCTGTTGCCGCCTCATCAAGGCCTGTGCGGCCTTCGATACCTTGCTGGCCGATCAGGACGGCTTGTACCACCCCCTGGACTTCAATGACCGCCTGGTCTTGTCCATTAAAGGTCTTATGGGAGGTTTTGAATTGCACCAAATCCAGCAACGCATGCAAGCCGCACGCCTGAACCGAGCCCGCCGCGGTGAATGGCTCGGGTCTCCACCACCTGGCTACATCGTCGGCCCCGACCACAAACTGCAGTTCGACCCCGACGAGCAGATTCAGAGTTTCACCCGCCTGCTGCTGGATCAGTTTGCCTCGATCGATGAGACGGTGCGCCGGTTCAACACCTATCGCAGCGCGATGATCGAGAACGGGTTCGGCTTCCATCCGCACCAGGTTGGGGTGGCGCGGGCGTTTTTCGTGGCCGATACGCAGGCGGAAAAGGACGCCGCGATCGAGCGCCGCATGGCTGCGCAGCGCCGGCTGCATGATATCAGCCAGCGGCCCGATCAGAACAATACCGCCAGCATCATGGCCTTCTCCGACACCCGCGAGGCGAACGAGGAGGCGACGCTGTTTGGTTCGCCGGACGACATTATCGCCAAGATCCAACGGCTGCGGGAGCAAGGGGTGGAATACATTTTGCTCAATGGCGGCGGCACCTCGCGGGTCAATCTGCGGCGCTTCGCCCGCGAAGTGATGCCGGCGTTCAAGGGTGAGACGAAACGTCAGGCCGCGGAATGATCTGGCTGTAGACGGCAGGCGCGTCAAAGCCCCGAAGGACCTCGAATGTACGACCGGGCTGGTGGCCGTGTAATCATCCGTCCTAATTAATATCCTTGTGTCATTATATACCTCGGCAGAAATTTGCTGTTCGGCGAGCTGAAACTCCTCCGCAACCGGTGATCGTCTAGAGGCAGGGCGGTAAATAGTGCGTGAGATAAATAATGAGACAGTCCGCTCCGGAGCGAGATTCCGGCGCCTTAGCAAGAACAGCCGATCGCGCTTCTGAACCGCCATGCCCGCGCCCGCTGACGTGGCCTCCGGCCAGCGGCCTTGGAAGCGCCCTTGCAAACTGCGAGCGCGGCTCGGTCGCCGTGGAATTCGCCATCGCCTCCGTACCGCTCATGTTGATGATTTTCGGCTTTATCGCCACGGCCGCGGTGTTCAACACCTGGTCGACCATGCAGAGCAATACACAATATGCCGCGCGCATGATGTCCACCGGGCAGATCTCCAGCAATAACTCTGGCGCGATCACCACCACCAACAACTCAGTTACCACCCCGTGCAGCTCGTCGATGAAAACCACGCAAGTGGAATATTACGCCTGCACCGGCTTGCCGACCTGGACGAGCTTCACGGTGACTACGACTGAGAATTGCACGACTCCCAGCGTCACCGTGAGCCTGTCGACCAGCGCCACCACTGCGGCGATCGCCGATATCGAGAAGATTTTTTCCGGTAACACAATCGTTGCAACGACCGTCATGATGAAGGAGGGAACATGTCCCTGAATTTAAGGTATGGATCAGGCCTGGCTTTGGCGTTGATGCGCCTTGCCGGAACATTCGCCAGATTCGATCGGCGGTGTGGGCGAGATCGGGGCGGTATGGCGACGTTATGCGCAGTGATAATTCCCTTGCTCGTTGGCCTTGGAACCCTGGCCATCGATCAAGGATATTATGGTTATCGCAACCTGTTGCTGAAGCAAACGACACAGAACGCGGCGCTGGCGGCGGCCGAGGAATTGTACACGTATTACTCGACCGGAAAGAACACCACCGTCGTGAGCACGGCGCAAACCTATGCCGGGAACAACATGCCATCGGCGAAATACGGAACGGTGGTTACTACCAGCAACGTCGTGCTGGGGACCTGGAGCGGCACGGCGTTCACTGCCGGCGGGACAAATCCGACCGCCGTTCAGGTGACCGGGCTCAACACCACCGCGAACAGTAATGCGGTGCCATTGTTTCTGGGCAGTTTCTTCGGCAGGCCAACGGCTGATATCAGCTACACTGTCGTTGCGAGCTATGGTTCCGGCAAGGCATTCAATACGATTGTGATCAACGACATGTCGGATTCGTTCTCAGGTGAACTGACCGATCAGGTCACCGCCGACCAGCAAATTCTGAATTGTGTGAAGGGAGTCGTCGGCAGTAGCTCGTATTTCGGTGTAACCCTCATCAACGGGCACTCGTACACGTATGTACCGCTTACGCCGGCCCAGGCGAATTACACCACGCTAAACAGCAAGATCGGCGACCTTACCTCGTGCAGCGGCAGCGGGGACCCAAATTGTGGCACGGGGTCGAATATCGCGTCGGGGATGTATTCCGCGATTCAGCAGTTCAGCAGTTCGACCTATGCGGGCTCAAGCAAGAATATTGTGATCATCACGGATGGTGCGCCAAATCCGTCCACGACTTATACGTCAGTTGATGGAGTGAGCTGCACAAATTCGAAGTCTGACCCGTGCACTATCGCCCTCATGGAGAGCGGGGCACAAACCCAGGCGGCGACCGCCAAGTCGGATGGCATCAATATCTCGACCATCTACTACTCTGGCGACGACACCAATCCCACGGATCAGGCAAACTACAAGGCGTTTCTCGCCAGCCTGATAACTGGGACCGGCTCTGCCCTGGTTGCACCGTCAGCGGCGGCGATCGACGCCTCCTATGCCTCATTGTGCTCGTCGATACCGTCCGTGCTGAAGTTGGCGAACTGACCCGGGTGAGACATTGTGGTGAAGGCGGCGTCCGGTCTGCCAGGCCAGGCACTGGCGGCGCCCACCAACAAAGCAAAATCAGACCCAGGGTGACAGGTTGCTCGGGCCACTATCCTGACGCGGCTGCTCCTCGGCCAGGGAGCGGTCGATCGCCCGCATCACCCGCCGTTTCATCAGGTCGAACGCCGGAGCCAGCCGGTCCCGCGGCCGCGGCGGGTCTACCCCCATCATCGCATGCACCCGTCCTGGGCGAGGCCGCATGATCACGATCCGATCGGCCAGGAACACTGCCTCATCCACATCATGGGTCACCATCAGGATGGTTGGCCGCAACTCGCGCCACAGATCGAGCACCAGATTATGTTGCGTCGCACGGGTAAACGGATCCAGGGCCGAAAACGGTTCGTCCAGCAGCAGAATGCCGGGATGGCCGATCAGGGCGCGGGCGATGGCGACGCGTTGCTGCTGGCCGCCGGACAGGTCGCGGGGCCACCGTTTCCCGTACGCCGCGAGGCCGATCCGCTCCAGCAAGGCGGCAGTGCGCCGCTGCCGTTCGGCCTGGGTCAGGCGCTTGCCGCCAAATCCAATATTGCCGCTGACGTTCAACCACGGCAGCAGGCGCGGCTCCTGGAACACAGCGCTGATGGCGGGATGGGTGCCGGCAATGAGCATTTCGTCCAGGCGGATTTCGCCGCCTGACGGCTGGTCCAGCCCGGCCACGAGGCGCAGCAACGTCGTCTTGCCGCAGCCGGAGCCTCCCAGAATGGCAACGATTTCGCCACTGCCGGCGGTGACCTGGATGCCGCGCAGGGCCTCGGTGCCGTCGGCATAGATCTTACTGACCTGGCTGATGGTCAGCTTCGTCACAGCCGGGTCCGCGCCGTGTCCTGCCAGCGCAGCAGCGGAATGCTGAGCGCCACCAGCACCGCGTCGGCGGCTTTGCCCAACAGCGCGAAGGCGATCATCGCCACCAGAATGGTATCGGCGCGCCCCATTTGCTGCCCGTCCGTCAGCAGATAACCGAGGCCTTCCGAGGCGCCCATCAACTCTGCCGCCACCAGAAACATGAACCCGAGCCCCAGACCCGATCGCAACGATGCGATCCAAATTGGCATCACCGCCGGCCAGGTGATGCGTAGCGCAATACCCAAAGGCGACAGGCCGAAGACGCGGCCGACCTCGATCAGCTTGCGGTCGACGCTCTGGATTGCAGTCAGCGTGCCGAGATAGACCGGAAAGAACACGCCAACCGCAATCAGAGCGATTTTCGAGGTTTCGAAAATCCCCATCCATAAGATGAAGATCGGCACCCAGGCGAGCGACGGTATCGAACGCAGCGCCTGGATCGATGGATCGAACAGCCGCCGCATCAGGCTGCTGGCGCCATTCAGCATGCCGAAGATCGTGCCAAGCGCGCCGCCGATGGCGAAGCCAATGACCACCCGTGTCAGGGTGGCCAAGGTGTCCGATTGCAGCTCCCCGCTGCGCAGCAATGCCGAGGCGGTCTCGACCAGCCGGGAGGGCGGCGGCATCAGCCGGCCTGAGGCAAAGCCAAGCCGAACCGTTGCCTCCCATGCCGCCGCGAGCAGCAGCGGAATAATCCAGCCAACAAGGCGGGAGGCACGGGTCATGCCGGCCAAACCGTCAGGCCCCGATCGCGCGGGCGTACGATGGGTCGATCATGCCCCTGGTCACCGCGGTCACATCGACCGAGGGATCCAGGACGCCAGCTGCCTGCAACGCCTTGCCGGCCTTGATGATGGTTGTGGCCTGAGCTTCGCCAATCATGCCGCTGGCCAGGTCAGTGCGTTCCAGTTGCCGCTCGTTGACCGCGGCGGACAGTTTGTCCGCGGCCCCCATCATTGCGATCAGCTCCGGCTTATGGGCAACCGCCCATTTGCGGGCGACCTCGTATTGGATCAGCACCTTGCGTACGAGGTCCGGGTGAGCGGTGGCGAATTCCTCACGGACGTTCAGCACGCCCCAGGTGTTGGCCGCCGGGTTGCGATAGAACAGGCGGGCGTGCGATTCGAGTTCGGCAGCGGCCATCATCGGGTCGAGGCCAGCCCAGGCTACGACGTCGCCGCGCTCGAGGGCGGTGCGGCCATCGGGATGCTGCAGCAGAACGAGTTTGACGTCCTTTTCGCTGAGGCCGGCGGTGGCCAGCGCTCGCACCAGGAAAATGTGCGGATCGGTGCCGCGGGTCACCGCGATCCGCTGGCCCTTGAGGTCGGCGACGGTCTTGATCGGGCTGTCCGGCATGGTTACCAACGCGGTCCATTCCGGCCGAGAGAAGACATAAATTGTCCGGATTGGATTGCCGCTCACCTTGCCGATCAACGCCGCCGCGCCGGCTGTCGAGCCAAAGTCCAGCGAACCGGCGTTGAGGAATTCGAGCGCTTTGTTGGAACCGGCCGATTGCACCCAGCGGATCGTGATGCTGTCGGAAGCAAACGCGTTCTCCAGCAAACGCTGGTCTTTCAGCACGAGGCTCACTGGATTGTAGGTTGCCCAGTCGATGACGATTTCACTTGGCGCGGCAGCCCGCGCGGCTCGGGCGGTGAGCAGTGCGAGGGCAGAGATGCCAAGCGTGCGGCGGTCGATCAGTTGGGTCATGGAGGCCTCCCGGTGCATTATCGCGGATGCGAAAACGGAATTTCGCTTCCATGGCAAGGCCTGGTGTGCGAGAGAGGACCGGTCCGGGCTTTTCCCTCCCAGGAGGGGAAATCGATCCAAGATCTGGTGCCACAACAGAAATATTTCTCGATCCGTGCTGACCGTGCGGCGGCGAAAATCGCCGTTCGGTCCTGGCATTGGGTTATGGCATGAGGGGATGCCGCCGTGCGGGCGGCGAGGATGTGGCATCGGATGAAAGTGCGTTTCTGGGGAGTTCGCGGCTCCTTGCCCACGCCGGGCCGCAAGACGGTTCGTTACGGCGGAAATACCTCCTGCGTGGAGGTTAGGTTGGGCGAACGGCGGATAATCCTCGACGCCGGTTCAGGACTGGTCGAATTCGTTGCGGCCACGGCAGCAGAGCCCGGTCCGGTCAACACCGATCTGTTGCTGAGCCATACCCATTACGACCATATTTGCGGATTGCCGTTCTACGCCCCGCTGTTTCAATCAAAGAACGAGGTCCGGATCTGGACGGGCCGCCTGAACCATGCCGTCTCGGCCGAGATGGCGCTGCGATCCAGCATGACCCCGCCGTTGATGCCCGACATGGCATCGCTGATCCGGGCGCAGGTCACATATCATGAATTCGAGGTTGGCTCGGCTCTGGACCTCGGCGGCGGCGTCACCGTTCGGACAGCGATGCTGCTGCATCCAGGCGGCTGCGTTGGCTACCGGATCGAATGGTCCGGGCGAGCCATGGTCTACGCCACCGACACCGCACACGGCGATCCAACAACGGATGCGGCGTTGCGTGAGCTGTGCCAGGGGGCCGATTTGCTGATCTACGACGCGATGCTCACCGATGAAGAGTTCCCGAGCCGCATCGCCTGGGGTCACTCGACGTGGCGGGAAGCGGTGCGGTTGGCCGATTCTTGCGGGGTGCGGCAGCTTGTGTTGTTCCATCACGCGCCGTTTCGCAACGATAAAGCGCTGGCTGCGTTGGTTGCCGAGGCAGCATCGGTCAGGCCAGGCACGATTGCAGCGCGGGAAGGGTTGGAACTGACGGTTCGGCGCAACGGAAAATGACCCTGGCGGGTTGCGAGACCTGTTACGTATGACATTATTTGTTGCAAGGACGGCGTTATTTCGTCAAAATTGTTGTCGAAGTAGAGTCCGGTGAAACCAATCGCATGGCCTGAGAACGATTCGCAGTAGTCTGCGCAACGGAAGGACCTTGGGCCAGAGCTGGATTACTTCGCAACCAACTTCGCCACCATTTCGGGTGGCGGCATCAGGAGACGAAAATGAAGGCATTCCTAGGGATCGTCATGACAGCGGCGCTGATATCTCCGACTTTGGCCGCGCCGACCATCGCGCCGCCGACCAGCAACGCCAGCTCCATCATCCTGGTCGAGGGTGGCTGCGGTCGCGACTACCATCGTGACGACCGCGGACTCTGCCGGCCGAACTGGCGTGAATGGGATCACCGCGCCTGCCCGCCAGGCTGGCACCTTGGTCCGGAACGGCGGCGCTGCTGGCCGAACTGAGAAACGAACCGGTCATCTGGCGGCGTATTCCGTCGCCGCCGGTGACCGGGGCCTGATCACCGCCTGGCGCGATCAGTGTCTGCCGGTCAGGACGGCAGCGAGTTCCTCGAGCGCGGCCGGATCCTCGATGGTCGGCGGTACCGGGGCAGCTTCGCCGTCGGCGATCTTCCTGATACTGGCGCGCAGGATTTTGCCTGACCTGGTCTTCGGCAAGCGTGCCACAACGCGCGCATCGCGAAATGACGCCACCGGACCGATCCGTTCGCGTACCAATGCCACCAGCTCCCGTTCGATCTCCTGGTGCGGCCGGTTTACCCCGGACTTCAGCACCACGAGGCCCATTGGCGTCTGGCCCTTCAGTTCGTCCTTGGCCCCGATCACGGCGCATTCGGCGACGTCCTGGTGGGAAGCCAGCACTTCCTCCATCGAGCCGGTCGACAGCCGGTGTCCGGCGACGTTGATGATGTCGTCGGTGCGGCCCATGACCCAGACGTCGCCCGCCTCGTCAACCACGCCGGCGTCACCGGTGCGATACCAACCGGGGAAGTCGGCCAGGTAAGACGTGCGATAACCCTCGTCATTCTGCCACAGCGTCGGCCCGCAACCGGGCGGTAGCGGCAGGCGGATACTGAGGTTGCCGGTCGCGCCGGCCGGTAACACATGCCCATCATCGTCCAAGGCATGCAGATCGTATCCTGGGCACGGCCGTCCGCCGGAGCCGGGGCGGAACGGGAACAAACCGTATTGCCGGAACCCTGCAGTGATCGGCCAACCAGTTTCGGTCTGCCACCAATGATCGACCACCGGCATCTTCAGCAGGTCCGCAGCCCAGATGGCGGTCGGCGGATCGCACCGCTCGCCGGCCAGATACAGTGCCTCCAGCTTGGACAGGTCGTATTGGGCGAGCAATTTCCCCTCGGGGTCCTGTTGCTTGATCGCTCGCATCGCCGTGGGGGCAGTGAACAGGATCTTTACCTGATGCTGCGCACAGACCCGCCAGAATGCGCCGGCGTCGGGCGTGCCCACCGGCTTGCCCTCGTACATGATGCTGGTGCAGCCCCGCAGCAGCGGCGCGTAAACGATGTAGCTGTGACCGACGACCCAGCCGACATCCGAGGCGGCCCAATAGACGTCGCCGACATCGCAGCCGTAAATCATCTGCATCGAGTTCCAGAGCGCGACAGCATGGCCGCCGTTGTCGCGCACGACACCCTTGGGCCGGCCCGTGGTTCCGGAGGTGTACAGAATATACAGCGGGTCGGTGGCCAGGATGGGCACGCAATCCCGCGGTGTCGCTGCTGCCTCGGCCGCCAGCAGATCGTGGTCGCGGCCCGGTTCCAGGGGCGCGATTGCCTGCTCGCGTTGTAATATCAGGCAGGCGTCCGGCTTGTGTGGCGACATCTCGATCGCCAGGTCCAGCAGCGGCTTGTATTTGACCACCCGGCCGGGCTCCAGCCCGCAGGAGGCCGACACGATCACCTTCGGTTTCGCGTCGGCGATGCGTGTCGCCAGTTCCGCTGCCGCAAAGCCGCCGAACACCACCGAGTGAATGGCACCCAGTCGGGCGCAGGCCAGCATGGCGATCGCTGCCTCCGGCACCATCGGCAGGTAGATCACCACGCGATCGCCCAGGGCGACCCCCAGATCGGCAAGCGCGCCGGCGAGTTTGGCGGTGCGGTCGCGTAATTCGGCGTAGCTGTGGGTGACAACCTTGCCGGTCATCGCGCTGTCCCAGATCAGCGCCGGCTGTGCGCCACGGCCTGCTTCCACATGGCGGTCAAGGCAATTGTAACAGGTGTTGAGCATCCCGCCGGCGAACCACTGGCCGTACGCACCGAGCGAGGGGTCGAACACCTGATCCCAGTGCTTCGTCCAGGTAATGCCCTCGGCCGCCTTGGCCCACCAGGAATGCGGGTCGCGCTGCCAGTCGGTGTAGGCCTCGTCATAGGACACGCTTTGGAAAACCCCTGGGGTGTTCATTGCGGTGTTTCCTCGGTTGACTTGTCGTGCTGAATGCCCGACCGGCTATGTCCGACCCAGGCGGGAAACGGTCAAGCGGCGAGAAGGGAAACGGCGCATGAAGTTGGAAGGACAGGCGGCGGTTGTGACCGGCGGCGGCTCGGGTCTGGGGTTTGCGACGGCGTCGCTATTGGCAGCGGGCGGCTGCAAGGTTGCATTGCTGGATATCAATGACGCGGCGGCAAAAACCCAGGCGGCGGCGATCGGCGGTGTGGGAATTCGCTGCGACGTGTCTGACGCAACCTCCGCCGAGGCGGCGATGGCGGCGGCGCGCGCAGCCCATGGTCCGGCCCGCGTTCTGGTCAATTGCGCCGGCATTGGCACGGCGGGACGCGTGGTCGGCCGCGACGGGCCAATGAAGCTGGAGGCGTTCGATCGCGTCATCCGGGTCAATCTGATTGGCACATTCAACATGATCCGCCTCGCGGCCGCCGAAATGAGTGGGCTTGATCCGCTGGACGATACCGACGGCGAACGTGGGGTCATCATTAATACCGCGTCGATCGCTGCGTTTGACGGTCAGGTCGGCCAGGCGGCGTATGCGGCGTCGAAAGGCGGCGTGGTGGGGATGACGTTGCCGATCGCTCGCGAACTGGCCCGCGCCGGAGTGCGGGTCATGACCATTGCTCCGGGCGTTTTCCACACGCCGATGGTCGATGGGCTGTCTCCGGAGGTCCGGAAGAGTCTGGGTGATGGCGTGCCGTTTCCGCAACGGCTTGGCATGCCGGAGGAGTATGCCGCGCTGGCGCTGCATATCATCGCCAACCGGTTCCTGAATGGCGAAGTGATCCGGCTGGATGGCGCGCTGCGGATGGCGCCACGCTGATTTTGCGGCGCCCTCACGGGCCGCGCTGCGCGCGCCGGCACGCCGGTTTCCCCCCTTGACCCCGCCGTTCTCACCCAGCGGAGGGTTGTGATGGCGTTTTGGGAGGGGTGTGTCCGTCAGCAAGAGGGTCATTTCTACTTTGCGCGCCGGTGAAATTTTAACCTTGCGCCGACAGGATCGAAAGCTGGATGAGATCGCGCCGGCGCGCGGGAATGAAGGTCTTTGCCGCGGGAGGTTTTCCGCCGTAGCCACTGAAGGCGAACTCGGACAGCACCGACGCTAACCGGATCAAGAGCGGCGAGCGTCATCACCAAGGCGAAGGATGGTGCGTCATAAGCGCGCCTTCCGGGGCGAGGTGCTGGCGACGCGGAAAGTGCAGCTCGCCGCTATCAGGAGAGCGGTGCAGCCACCACTGTTCGAACTCTGCGAGACTACCGCCCCCCCTGCCGAACGCACCGCCGCTGGACGATACCTTGAGCCGTCACTTTTCTCGTTCGACAAGCAGCTGCCACAAAGGCTATCGGTTCCTTCGGAAGGGTGAGCACCATGTCATCAAAGCGACCCTTAGATACGATCAGATTTGCCCTCGGATCACTCGACGAGCCTCGTTCCGCTGTCTGGAGATTATGGGTACACGGTCACGACGTGTATTTCGGGGCGAGCCTCGCGCTACAGGCTTTCAAGGTGAGCCTGCACAAGTCTCGCATTTGGCGCATTGCATGGATCCAAACGCTGAGCCAGAAGGATAAGGACTCTGATCGATTAATCATGAAATGGCAACGCCCGAGCGAACACATACTTGGATGGACGAACTGTATCGCAGTTCTTGTTTCTCCGATACTTCCAAAACGTCCGTTCCAATCCGAGCGGATCGCTGATTCACGGATCAAATGGGTCGCTGTCACTCCCGGCAAAGCGCTGACGATCATAATTGAATTTTCAAAATCTCGAGTGTTAGGCAACTCACCAATGTTGGTTGGATGTACATGCATCGGCAAAATCAAATAGGCTGACGGTGAGACTGTGCTGGCCATATCCTGCGAACATAACCTGACGGTCATCCAAACCGCAAAGATTAAAGAAGTGATGGACAGTGTCCGGATAATGGGCACGACTGATCAATTGCCGACCGGGAAATCTCGCGCGCTTTTGGTTGTTTCCGAAGATCAGCCTCGCGCGTCCAATCCGCCAACCATTTATGACGTCCCCCTCGGTATGGACAACCTCGGGCCACGATCTTGGCCGCACAGCAACTTGCGCACCGCCTGACTTCGCTGCCTCATTGCCAAGCCCTCAGGTCGTAATTTCGTATCCTATTTACCCGGAAGTAGTACTGGTTTACCCGGAAGTAGTACTGGGCCATTGGGCGCGCCAATCCACGCCGTCTCGCCCCGCCCGCACCGGTCGTCTCACTCTGGCCAACCCCACGCATGATAACGTCATTCGTAAGACGTCAAGAGCTACCTGTGCCGCCACTCCCTACCCCGTTGCGGCAAGGACCGCCTTGGGTCGAGAGCGGCCATCCGCCCGGGCGCACATCCAACCTGACGGCGTGCGAGGCCGCCTCGCCCTCCAACCGATCAAAACCTCTATGCCGAGGCACTACCTTCCGATGATGCGTCGTGCGATGGCCATGCGGTGCACCTCGGAGGGGCCTTCGTAAATTCGCGCCGTGCGCGCTTTCTGGGCCAGCAGTTGCAGCGGCAGTTCCTTCGCGACGCCCATGGCGCCGAAGGACTGCATGGCGTGGTCGATGATCTCGGTCGCCATCTCGGTGCCGTACAGCTTGACCATGGAGGCTTCCATGCGCACGTCCTTGCCGGCGTCGGCCTTCGCGGCAGCATCGTAAACCATCAGCCGGCAGGCGTGGATTTTCATTGCAGCATCGGCAATCCACCATTGGATCGCCTGGCGGTCGGCCAGCCGCTGGCCGAAGGTGACACGCTGCTTGGTGTGCTCGACCATCATGTCCAACGCGCGGCGCGACATGCCGATTGACCAGGCCCCGATCTGCAGCCGCCGCACCGTCAGACGGAGTTGCATTGGCGCATAGCCCTTGCCCTCAACGCCCAGTAGCTGGGAGGCCGGGACGCGGCAGTCCTCGAAGACCAGCTCGTAGGTGCGCTGGCCGCCGAGCATGGGGATCTCACGCTCGATGATGAACCCCTTGGTGCCGCGCTCGACGATGAACGCGGTGACGCCTTCGGCGCGCTTGCCCTCGCCGGTGCGCGCCATGACGATGACGAAATCGGCTTGCGGAACCCGGGAAACCCAGATTTTGCGGCCGTTGATGACCCAGTCGCCACCGTCCTTGACCCCGCGTGTGGTCATGCCGGCTGGGTCGCCGCCTGCACCAGGCTCGGAGATGGCGATTGCCGAGTGCGCTTCGCCACGGGCGTAAGGTTCGAGGTATTTCCGCTTCTGTTCGTCGTTGGCAACGGCAATCAGCATGTGCAGGTTGGGGCTGTCGGGCGGGAAGGTGAATGGGGCGCAGGTGCGGCCTTGTTCCTCATAAACGCCGACCAGGGCCGAATAGGGGAGGTTGGCGCCGCCATACTCCTCCGGCACGTCGAGGCCCCAAAGGCCGAGTTCCTTACAGGTGGCGAGGACTTTTTCCTCCTCTTCGCGCGTCAGGCCGGAGGGCTGGCCGGACATTTCCCGGGCAAGGGTGGCCTTTTCCAGCGGGATCAGGTCGCGGTCGACGAATTTCGCCACCAGCTCCTGGAGCATGCGGTGTTCTTCGGGCAGTTCGAACATGCGGCTGGGTCCTTTCGCCGGGGGCGGTGGCGCGGTTTTGCCACGGTTTTGCCCTGGGGGGTGCGTGTGGGCAAGGGTCGCAGGCCGGCTACCTGACCAGGCGTGCTGCCAGGCTGTGTGTCGCCAGCAATTGCACCGCCTCGCGATCAAACGAAACGAATTCCTCCGCGCCAAGCCAATTACCTTCATAGGCGATGGCGCCATCGGCAAAGTCGCCTCCCGCCTCGAGCAAGGCCAGCCCGGTTTCGACGGCTGGACGATTAACCACGACATTCGCACTGTTGATCAGGCGCCGGATGGCTTCTCCGACCTCGCGCAATGGGACCTGGTAGCCCCGGGACAGGACCCATACCAGTTCGCACAATGCCGGAAGCGTCACGGCAATCATTTCCGCAGTGACCAGTTCGGATTGCGCGGTTGCACTTTGTCGCGCGTCATCGCCGGTTATGGCGCGAACGAGAATGTTGGTGTCGGCGGTAATTTTCACTGCTTGCCAGCCCACCCCTCAGCCGCGATCCGGTTGATTTCTTCGATCGATAGCGAAGGCCCGGTCTCGCGTTTCAAGAAATTGAAGACATCTGAGATTTGCCCCTCCGGCCGCGCGGCCTTTATTTCGATCCGACCGTCCGGAAGCCTGACGACGCTGACTTTCTCGCCCGGATGTACACCGAGGTGCTGCAACAGATCTTTGCGCAGGGTCACCTGGCCTTTCGCGGTGATGGTCAGTGTTGGCATGACATTGGTCTTTTCGTGGCTGCTGCGAATGTAATGGGAAATCGCCTTACAGGCAAGGCTCACGTGGCCGGCGGTCCATGGCGCAAGCCGCAGGCCAAACCAATTCGATCCGAGCAATCCGAGGGCGAGGTGTTTACCCCGCACTGGATAACCGCCGGCCTCGGCGGCCTGATCGGGGTCTGCCTGCTGTTTGTCGGCCTGATTGGCGCGGTCAACGCCGGCAAGGCGGCGCGGGCATGATGCACCTACCCCTGCGGAACATGTGACGGGTTTCGCAACGTCCTCCTTCAGAGTTTATCGTTGTAGCCTACGGCAATAAAACGTGCTCCGCCCGGACTGCACGATGCGGGATATGCCGTCACACGCCGGTTCCCCCGGACATGCCTCGCACGGCTTGCCCTCGCGCCCATAGACCTTCCACGCGTTCTGGAAATAGCCCAGTTCGCCGTCGGGTTGGACGTAATCGCGCAATGAGGAACCGCCGGCGGCGATCGCCTCCGTCAATGTCGCCTTGATTGCCGGCACCAGCCGTGCCGCCCGCGTCCCCGGCACCGTGTACGCCAGCCGCAACGGTGAGATGCGCGCGCGGAACAATGCCTCACAGACATAAATGTTTCCCAGGCCAGCAACGATTCGCTGATCCAGCAGCGCTGCCTTGATCGGGGTGCGTTTGCCCTTCAGCGCCTCGTTCAGCATCGCGGCGGAGAAAGCGTCATCCAGCGGCTCAGGTCCCATGCCGGCGAGCAACCGGTGGGAACCCTCGTTCGCCGTCGGCACCAAATCCACTGAGCCGAACCGTCGTGGATCGACGAACCCCACGCGCCAGCCGTTGTCCATCTGCAGCACCAGATGCTCGTGTGCGGTGTCGGTGTTCGGCGTGCCGGGAGTCAGCACGATTCGCCCCGACATCCCGAGATGGATCAGCACCGAGTCGCCGCCGCTGATTCGCATCAGGATGTATTTCGCCCGCCGGCGGAAGCCGAGCACTGTCGCGCCGGTCAACCGCTCCACCAGCCCCTGCGGAAACGGCCAGCGCAGATCAGGACGACTGATGGAAGCGCGCACGATCCGATGGCCCTCCAGGCGGGCCTGAAGGCCACGCATCACGGTCTCGACTTCGGGAAGTTCCGGCATACTGCGTCCGCGCGCTGTGATGGTTGATCATGAGCGATAATTACAGGCAGGTCGATTTCACCTGTTGCCGGACCGGACAGATGGGCGGTGGCCGCTTGGTTGGTGCCGAAAAAAGCTCCCAGTGTGAAGTGGCTCATACCGGGACGGCTCTGGCCACCGGTAGCATCACCCAATGGCAAGGTCATCCGGCCGTGCTGTCACGGGAGGCAACCATGTTCGACAATATCGTTGCAAAATGGAGCGAAATCAGCGGGACGGCGCCGCGACACATTACGGTTGTCATTCCACTTGATCGTCCGGACCTGATGGCGGATGCCGGCTTCGATGGCCTGCGTTATCAGGGTTCCGGCTCGCGTGTTCGTGTTCACCGGGAGTGGCTGGCGGCATCGTGGATGCCGTTTCACGCCGCCGCCGGCTAGGCGCCTCGACCGCCGGGAGTTCCGCCATCAGGAGTAGGCGCGCTATGATGGCAAATCATGAGCGAGCATCCCGAACAGGTCGATTTCGGCTTCCGCCAGGTCGGGCGCGGCGAGAAAGCCGGCATGGTGCGCGCGGTGTTCGACAGCGTCGCGCCACGCTACGACCTCATGAACGACCTCATGTCACTGGGCGTGCACCGGGCGTGGAAACACGTGTTCGTGACCGCGTTGGACCCAAGGCCGCGGCACATGTTGCTCGACCTCGCCGGCGGGACCGGGGATATCAGTTTCGGCTGGCTGCGCCGCGGCGGTGGACCGGCGATCCTGTCCGACATCAACCCGTCGATGCTGCGGATTGGTGTTGATCGAGCCATCGAACGAGGACTGATCGGCGGGCTGCTGCCGTTGGTGACCGATGCGGAGCATTTGCCGTTGCCCGATCGTTGCGTCGACCGGGTCTCGATCGCGTTCGGCCTGCGCAATTGCACCGACAAGGCTCAGGTGCTGCGCGAGGCACGCAGGGTACTGAAACCGGGTGGCCGGTTCCTGTGTCTGGAGTTTTCCCGTTTACAGGTGGCGGCGCTGCAGCCTTTGTATGACGCGTGGTCATTCAAGGTGCTGCCTCGATTGGGCCGAATTGCCGCCGGGGATTCCGAAAGCTACGTCTATCTGGCCGAGAGCATCCGGACCTTTCCTGACCAGGCCAGTCTGGCGGCGATGCTGACCGAGGCAGGGTTTTCTCGCGTCACGGTGCGGGATTTGTCGGGCGGCATCGCGGCAATCCACGCAGGGTGGCGGTTATGAGCGCATTGTCCGGCAAACGCGTGCTGCTGATCATCTCCGGCGGGATTGCCGCGTTCAAGGCAGCGGAACTGATCCGCCTGCTGCGCCGCGCCGGCTGCGGCGTGACCTGCGTGCTGACCGAGAACGGTGCCCAATTTGTAACGCCTCTGACATTGCAGGCGCTGAGCGAGGCGAAAGTCTATACCGGCTTGTTTTCGTTAACCGACGAAAACGAGATGGGGCATATTCAATTGTCCCGTGCCGCCGATTTGTTGGTGGTGGCACCGGCGACGGCAAACATCCTGGCGAAGATGGCGTGCGGACTGGCGGATGATCTGGCATCCACGGTGTTGCTCGCGACCGACAAACCCGTGCTGGTGGCGCCGGCGATGAACGTGCGAATGTGGCTGCATCCGGCAACTCAGGCGAACATGGCGACGCTGAAGGGTAGGGGCGTCGGCTGCATTGGCCCCAATGAAGGCGCGATGGCCTGTAACGAATTCGGCCCCGGGCGCATGGCGGAACCGGACGAAATCCTGGCCGCGATCGAGGCCGCGTTGTCGGCGGACAGGCCGCTGGCAGGCCATCACGTGATCGTAACCAGCGGGCCAACGCATGAGCCGATCGACCCGGTACGTTACCTCGCCAATCGGTCCTCCGGCCGGCAGGGACATTCGATTGCCGCTGCTCTGGCGGCGTTAGGCGCTCGGGTCACGCTGGTGAGCGGGCCGGTGGCGATCCCGGATCCCGCCGGCGTAACGATGCGACGGGTCGAGAGTGCGGCTGAGATGTTGGCCGCGTGCCAGGCGGCGTTGCCGGCTGATGCTGCGGTGTTCGCTGCCGCCGTAGCCGATTGGCGGGTGGCCAACACGTCGGAGGGGAAAATCAAGAAGGGTGCGACGACGCCGACGTTTGAGCTTGTGCCGAATCCCGACATTCTTGCCACCATCGCCGCTCCGGGCCCGGCGCGGCCTCGGCTGGTGGTTGGTTTTGCAGCAGAAACGGATGATCTGATGGCAAACGCCCAGGGAAAGCTGCGGCGAAAGAATGCGGATTGGATCGTGGCGAATGATGTTTCAGCGGCAACCGGTATCATGGGCGGCGAGGAGAACGAAATTCATCTGATCACTGCTGCCGGTGTCGAGGATTGGCCCAGGATGGATAAACAGGAAGTGGCGCGGCGGCTGGCGACGCGCATTGCGGAGGCGCTACGATGACTGTCACCGTGCGCGTACGCCGCCTGCCGCATAATCAGGATCTGCCGCTGCCGTGTTATGCGACCGATGGGGCGGCGGGAATGGACCTGGTGGCAGCGGTCACGGAACCGGTGGTTGTTGCTCCCGGGCAACGTGTACTGATCCCGACCGGGTTGGCGATCGCTCTGCCGCCCGGGTACGAGTTGCAAGTGCGGCCCCGGTCAGGCCTGGCGTTGCGCAACGGGATCGTTCTGCCGAACAGTCCCGGAACGATCGACGAAGATTATCGCGGCGAAATTCAGGTGATCGTGCTGAATACCGGCAGCGAACCGTTCCGGGTCGAGCGTGGCACGCGGATCGCTCAGGCGGTGCTGGCGCCGGTGGTGCGGGCGGCGTGGCAAGAGGTTGCCGATCTGGATGTCACCGTGCGGAATGCAGGTGGGTTCGGCAGTACCGGGCATTAGTTGAACGACATCCCGCCGCTCAACGCAACCGTCTGCCCGGTCATATAGGAATTGCCGATCAGCATCAGCACCACCTGCGCGACTTCCTCACTGGTGCCAAACCTTCCCACCGGAATGCGCGACAGCGAAGCCGACAACCCGGCCTGCACCATATCGGTGCCAATCAGTGACGGTGCCACGTTATTGACGGTGATACCGTGTTTGACCAGTCGTGCGGCATAGCCTCTCGCCAGACCTTCCATGCCAGCCTTCGACGCATTGTAGTGTGGTCCGATCCCGCCAGCCCCGCGCGCTGCACCGGAGGATATGTTCACGATCCGGCCCCAGCCGCGCTCGCGCATATGCGGCACGGCCGCACGGATGCACAAAAAGGCTGACTTCAGGTTGACGGCGATGGTGTGGTCGAAGTCCTCTTCGGTCAGTGCGTCGATGTCGTGAAAGATGGCGATCCCGGCATTGTTGACCAGGATATCGACAATGCCCAGAGAGTGTTCGATAGCGCGGAACATTCCGGAAACCGCATCGCCGCGCGACACATCGGCCGGAACCGCGATCGCTCGCCGATCCAAAGCGTGGATCGTTTCGACAACGTCGATCGCCTCCGTCGCCCGTTCGCGATAATTCACCGCAACATCCGCCCCCGCCTCGGCCAGAGCGATCGCCACCGTGCGTCCGATGCCGCGCGATGCGCCGGTCACAAGAGCAATCCGTCCAGACAGGTCCGTCATGCGAAGCGCCTCGCCGAATAGGGGGTGAGATCAACCGAAACCGGCCGTCCTGCGATGATATCCGCAACGATTATGCCCGTTGTAGCTCCCGCGGTCAGGCCAACATGGCCATGTCCGAACGCATGCACGATGTCGGCACAACCTGAGGCCGGTCCGAGGCACGGCAGCCCGTCCGGCAGCGACGGCCGGTGCCCCATCCACAATTTAACCCGTTCCGGCGGCAGATCCGCAGGAACGTCGGGATACACCTTGCGGACGAACGCCAGCAGCACATCTGCTCGTTGCCAGTTCGGTTCAGCCTGCAGACCGGCGAGTTCCACCTGGCCGCCAATCCGCAGTCCTGCCGGTGTCATGGCAAACGCCATCTTCCCGTCGCTCGGCATGACCGGATAGCGCGGTGCAATGCCGGGATCGCTGATCACGACGTGGTAGCCGCGTTCGGTTTCCAATGGCACGCGATCCCCGGCTGCTTCGGCGAGCTGTTTCGAATAAGCACCCGCCGCAATGACGGCATTGTCGGCGTCAATCTCGCCGGTGTCGGTCAGCACGGCGCGAAGCCGCTGTTGTGCAATGCGGAACCCGGTCGCTTTTGTCCGCAGCAGCGTCGCACCCGAGGCGGTCGCGTACCGGATCAGTGCCGCCACATAAGCGCCGGGATCGCGGCACTGGCCATTCTCCTGCACCAGAACAGCGAATTTATAGTTCCGGCTGAGCGTTGGTTCGCTCTGGCGCAGTTGGTCGGCATCCAGTTCCAGCCAGCGCGTGCCGTTGTCCCGGCGGATATCCCACGACAGCTCCTCGGCCTCGAATGCCGCACGGTCGGGATAAGCGAACAACACACCTTGCCGCGTGATCAGATCGCCGACGCCGGCTTCCTCTGCCAAAGCGCGATGCCGTTCCGGTGCGTCGGCCAGCAGCGGTTGCAGGGCATGAGCGATGGCAGCGACTTTCTCCGGTGTTGAACCGGCTGTAACGAACCGTCGAAGCCATGGCATCAGCCGAGGCAAATAGCGCCACCGTATCGCCAGCGGACCGAGCGGATCGCGCAAATACCCCGGAACTTTCTTCCAGATGCCAGGCGCCGACATTGGAATGACCGAACTCGGGTTCAACAGCGTGCCGTTACCGTAGCTGGCGGCCTGCTCGCCACCCGGCTCGCCCGGTTCGATGATGGTGACGCGGTGTCCATCCCGCAAAAGTTCCAGTGCGCATGCGGCACCGACGATACCAGCGCCGATAATGGCAACGTGCCGGCTCACGAATTCTTCTTCAGTCCATAGAACTGCGGCCAGCCTTCCGGCACGTCGGTGATTCGCTTATTGAAGGCGGTTGGCTGATCGTACATGCCCATCGGCGCATACGGTGGATTTTGCCAGAGCTCGGCCTGCATCGCCTCGCAAATCTTCTTTTGTGCCGCCAGATCAGGTGCCTCGAACCAGGAGTCGTACAATGCTTCCATTTTCGGATCGGTTGGCCAGCCGAACCACGCCGCAGTGCCATTGCCGCGGATGGCGATATTCGGCGCCGGCGAAACGTTGCTGAAGCCGCCCAGAAACGTATAGAAAATATTCCAGCCACCTTTGTCTGTCGGCTCGCGGCTGGCGCGGCGAGCCACCACCGTACCCCAATCCAACGCCTGCAAGTCCACGTTGAAACCAATCCGGCTCAGCAGATCGCTGGCCACCTGAGCCTCCGCCCAGATGGTCGGAAACGTGGTCGCTGCCAGAATGACAATCTTTTCGCCCTTATAACCAGCAGCAGCGATGTCAGCCTTGATTTTCTTCAGGTCCTTGGGCCCGCGCGTGATTTCAACGCCTACGGTGCTCGCCATCGGCGTGCCGGGCACGAAAATTCCGAGATCGGTCTTGATCAACGATGGTTCGGCGCCGGCGACAGCCTCCATGATTTCCTTTTGATCGATTGCCGAAACCACGAGGCGCCGGATCGCGGGATTGTCGAACGGCGGAAACAATTGGTTGAACCGCATACAGGCCATTTCACCTGTGCGGTCCTTGACGACCACATTGATTGACTGGTCTTTCTTGATTTGCGGGATCAGGTCGATGGTTGGATTTTCCCACCAGTCGATTTCACCCTGTGCCAAAGCCGCCTCGGCTGTCGCGGGATCGGGGATGAACGTCCAGACCGCGCGATCGATATTCACGACCTTTGGACCGGCGTTAAAACTGGCGACACCGCCGGAGCGCGGCACATAGGCGTCGTTCTTCGCAAACACGACGCGTTGGCCCGTGATCCGTTCACTCGCGACGAATTTGAATGGCCCGCTGCCGATGGCCTCGGGAATTTGCTTCATCGGATCGGTTTCCGCCAACCGCGTCGGCATGATCGCACAATACACCTGGGCCAGAGCATTCGGCAGCAACGGAAACGGCTTGTTCAAGCGAAAATGAATCACATTGTCCGATGGCGCGGTAATTTCCGCGACGCGCTTCATCATCGCCTGACCGAATGGATCGCGTGTAGCAAAACGTTTGATGGTTGCGACACAGTCTCGTGCCAATACCTTCTCACCATCATGGAATTTCAATCCATCGCGTAGCGTAAGATCCCAGGTCAGGCCATCACTTTCTGTCTTCATGCCCTCAACCATTTGCGGTTGCACATTAAACTGGGCGTCATAGCCAAACAGCGTGTCAAATACCGCAAGGGAATAATTACGCGTGATATCAGCTGTCGTCCACACCGGATCGAGTGACACCAGATCTGATTGCGGGCAAAACGTTACTACCTTGGCAGCTTCGGCACGGACGATCTTCGGTGCCGCCAATGCGGCCGAGACCACGGCAGTGGTTTTGAGAATATCACGGCGTCGCATGCGCAAGGCTCCCGGTTTGCTGTCCGGAGAGATTAGCCGCGATCTGCCGGCGGGGGAAAGGGTTCCGATGCATGCAACGCGGCCGCGATCACCGGCGCCGCGGCTATCGACATGCCGTGCCCGTCATGGCCGACATCCGGTACATCGATCACGCTCCAGGAGCACTCCGTGCCCAGAGACCGCGCCGCAGCGTGGCCGAGACGGACGTAGTTGTGCGCGCGATGATAGCGGGTCTCCCCCTGGCGCATCGACCGCGGGCCCTTGGGAAAATATCGACCGGTGGTTTTGGTGTCGTTCCTGCCGGCCATGACGGTCAGCGGAAAATTCAGTAGCGGTGCCAGCGTTTCCGTCGTGACCTCGGTTTGCCCGAGGCCGAATGGCCAGGGAATATCCAGGTCCGGCATCGCATAGGTGCCTGCGTTGGCGCTGACGGCAACGGCCACGCGGTCGCGGAAGCCGAATGACAGCATGCGATGCACGAACTGTCCGCCGGCCGAGTGTCCGAATACCCCGTAGCGTTCCCGGTTCGTCACGCCGGCCAAACGCAGCAGGTCGAACAGGCGTGGAACAATGCCGTAGGTCCATTGCTCGCGCGGGTTAGGCGTGCCGTCCTCGTTATGCAGATTGCCAAAATGGTAGCGCAGGTAATCCGGAAACGAATCTTCTGGAAACTCGATGGCGATGGCGAGCAGGTCGTGCTGCTCGACCAGAGGCAGCCAGTAGTCGCGATAGGCTGAGCCATTTCGCCCGACGCCATGGTGCACGAACAGCAACGGCGTCTGTGGCGTGTATTGCTGGGGCCGCGCCGTGTGCAGATATAGCGTCTGGTCGGGAAATGCCGGATCGTGCCAGGCCAGGGAATTGGCGCCGGGGCGGGCGACCAACTCCTGAAGGTCCGGCGTTTCGCTCATCCCGCTTTGGCCACCGCGCGGCCCGCGATCACTCCGACCAAATGTGCACGATATTCCGAACTGGCGTGGATATCGCCGTTCAGATCATCGGGCGAGGTCTTGATTCCCTTGATCGCTGCAGCGGAGAAATTGGCAGCCAACGCCTGTTCCATTGCGGTATGGCGGAATACGCCACCCTGACCGGCACCGGTTACTGCAACACGCGCGCCACCGGAAGTTTGCGCCACGAACACGCCGACAATGGCGTAACGCGAGGCCGGGTTGCGGAATTTCTCATATGCCGCCTTTGTCGGCACGGGAAATTCGACCGCGGTGATGAGTTCCCCCTGCTCCAGCGCCGTGGAGAACATGCCGGTAAAGAAATCATCCGCCTTGATCGAGCGGCGATCAGTCTTGATGGTGGCGCCCAAAGCCAGTGCCGCCGCGGGATAATCCGCTGCCGGATCGTTATTGGCGATACTGCCGCCGATCGTGCCGCGGTGGCGCACCGCGTCGTCGCCGATCATACCGGCGAGGGCAGCCAACGCCGGGATCGCTGCCTTGACCTCCGCGCTGTTGGCCACCGTTCCATGTGTGGTCATGGCGCCGATCGTCACCACCCCGCCGACGACTTTGATGCCGGTCAGGCCCAGACCGGACAGGTCGACGACGGCCGAGGGTTTGGCCAGACGTTGTTTCAGAACCGGAATATAAGTCATGCCGCCCGCCAAGGCTTTCGCGTCGGCATCGGCTCCCAAAGCCTTCACCGCATCGACGAGGCCAGTGGGTTTTTGATAAGCGAAATCGTACATGGTTCGTCCCCTTTCAGTCCGCCGCCAGCTTCGACGGACCGGCATTGATGATCGACCAAATTTTTTCACCTGTAGCCGGCATGTTCATATGCCGCACGTCGTAGTCCCGCAACGCATCGATAATCGCATTGATGACAGCAGGCGGTGAGCCGATGGCGCCCACTTCGCCACAGCCCTTCGAGCCAAGCGGATTGTGTGTGCACATGGTGTTTTCGGTCGCGACATGGATATTCGGCAAATTGTCGGCGCGCGGCATCGTGTAGTCCATCATCGAGCCGGAGATCAGTTGTCCCGACGCATCGTAAACCGCTGCCTCCAACAGGGCCTGGCCGATACCCTGAGCGATGCCGCCTTGCACCTGACCCTCGACGATCATCGGATTGACCACGCGGCCGACGTCATCGACAGCGGTGAAGTTCACCACTGCGACCATGCCGGTGTCGGGATCGATCTCGACCTCGGCAATATGGCACCCGCCGGGGAAGGTGAAGTTCTTTGGGTCGTAGAAGGCGGTTTCGTCCAGGCCGGGCTCCAGTTCCTCGATTGGATAGTTGTGCGGGACATAAGCTGCCAGGGAGATGTCGGTCAGCGTCTTCGACTTATCGGTGCCGGCAACGGTGAAGGTATTGTTGGCGAACTCGATGTCCTCAACTGAGGCTTCCATCAGATGGGCGGCGATTTTCTTGCCTTTGGCAATGATTTTGTCCATCGCCTTGACCATTGCCGTGCCGCCAACCGCAAGGCTTCGGCTGCCATAGGTGCCCATGCCAAACGGAATTTTAGCGGTGTCGCCATGCACGACCTCGACCTGATCGAGCGGCACGCCAAGCTGATCGACCACCAATTGCGCGAATGTGGTTTCGTGACCCTGACCGTGGCTGTGCGAGCCCGTGAACACCGTTACGCTGCCGGTCGGATGCACACGAATGTTGGCAACCTCGTACAGCCCGGCGCGGGCGCCGAGCGAACCGACGACGGCCGAGGGCGCGATACCGCAGGCTTCCAGGTACGTCGAAATGCCAATGCCGCGCAGCTTACCATGCGCCTTGGCAGCCGCGCGACGTGTCTCGAACCCGGCCCAATCACCGTTCTTCAACGCAACGGCGAGTGTGGTCTGGTAGTCGCCGCTGTCGTATTGCAGCGCCACCGGCGTCTGATACGGGAATGCATCGGCTGGGATGAAGTTGCGCCGCCGCAGTTCGACACGGTCGATCCCGGTGTCATGGGCGACCGCATCCACCAGGCGTTCCAACAGGAACGTCGCCTCCGGCCGTCCCGCGCCGCGATAGGCGTCGACCGGCACGGTGTTGGTGAACACAGCCTTGACCTCGCAGTAGATCACCGGGGTTTTGTAGGTGCCGGCGAGCAGCGTGGCGTAGAGATAGGTCGGCACGCAGGGTGCGAAAGTCGACAGATATGCGCCCATGTTGGCCTGGGTCGACACCCGCAACCCGAGAAAGGTGCCTTGCGCGTCGATCGCCATTTCCGCGGTGCTGACGTGATCGCGACCATGGGCGTCGGACATGAAGCTTTCGGTGCGTTCTGCCGTCCATTTGACCGGACGGCGGACTTTGGCGGAAGCCCAGGTAACGATGGCTTCTTCGGCGTAATGATAGATTTTGGAGCCGAAACCACCGCCGACATCCGGGGCGACGACGCGCAGCTTGTTTTCCGGGATGTGCAGCACGAAGGCACCCATCAGCAGCCTGATCACGTGTGGGTTCTGGCTGGTGGTGTACAACGTGTATTCGCCGGAGTTGACGTCGTAATCACCGATCGCCGCGCGCGGCTCCATCGCATTGGGAATCAGCCGGTTGTTGGTCAGATCAAGACGCACGACCTTGTGTGCACTGGCGAACACGCCGTCGACGATGGCTTTGTCGCCAATATGCCAGTCGTAACAAACATTGCCGGGCACGTCGTCGTGTACCGTCGCTGCACCTGGCGCCAATGCGGCTGCCATGGTCGCAACTCCAGGCAAATCGGTATAGTCAACGGCGATAAGCTCGGCAGCGTCTTTCGCCTGTTGTTTGGTCTCGGCGATGACCACAGCGACGGGATCCCCAACATGGCGAACCTTGCCGACCGCCATCACCGGATGCGGCGGCTCGGCCATCGGCGAGCCATCCTTATTGTGGATCTGCCAGCCGCAGGGCAGGCCGCCGATGCTTTCCGCAGCCATGTCGGCGCCGGTAAACACTGCCGCCACACCAGGCGCCTTCGCCGCAGCACTGCTATCAATACCATTGATTTTTGCATGCGGCCGATCGGACCGTTTTACATACGCAAACAACTGTCCTGGGCGATTGATATCGTCAGTGTAATGACCTCGGCCGTTGAGGAAGCGCGCGTCTTCCTTCCGGCGAACGGATGCACCGATCCCTTCGAAGGGCATGGCGTTATCTCCCTGTTCTGGCGATTATGCTTTGCCGTGCATCAACGGATGCGCGGCCGCGATCGCTTTTACTATGTTATGATAACCGGTGCAGCGGCACAGATTGCCCTCCAGGCCGTCACGGATTTCCTGCTCCGTGATGCCGGCGGGATGGCTGTTCACCAGGTCGATGGCGGACATCACCATGCCGGGGGTACAGAAACCGCATTGCAGAGCGTGATGCTCGCGGAACATTTCCTGCATCGGATGCAGCGTGCCATCCGGCTTCGCCAGGCCCTCGATGGTAAGGACGCTGGTTCCCGCCGCCTGCACTGCCAACATCGTGCACGATTTGGCCGAAACACCGTCAACATGCACCACACAGGCGCCGCATTGCGAGGTGTCGCAACCGACATGAGTCCCGGTCAGCGCCAGCTTTTCTCGTAACAGTTCCACCAGCAGAGTGCGGTTTTCCACCTCCACCGTGTGCTGCTTCCCGTTTACCGTCAGGGTGACCTGAGGCATCGCGCTCTCCCTTTATCTCATCAAACGCCTGTTCCGAGTGTGGTCATGCGACGTGCGCTGGTCAAGCGGTGGCGTCTGGAAGAGCGAGGGCTCCGCCCTTCGAACCCGCCAGGGGCTTTGCCCCCGGACCCCAGCTAAGGGCGAGGCCCTTAGCAATCTATCCATGGGCTTGTGTTTGAGGAGGGCCGACACAGACCTTGAAAGACCACGGTCGGCCCTCCTCAAACACAAGCCCAATCAATGGTTCCAAGGGCCACTGCCCTTGGCGGAGGTCCAGGAGGCAGAGCCTCCTGGTGGGGTCCGGGGCGAAACCCCGGCACTGCCCAGGCCCGACCGTCACACCAGCCCGCGGATCGTCTCCAGTTGCGACGGATCGTCGAACGGGCAGACGATCAGCGCATCATCGATCCCGGTATCCGCCAGCCGCCGCAACTGGGCGCGCGCGTCCGCCGGAGACTGACCGACCAGAGAAATCGTCAGTGGCCGCCCGATCGGCGATCCTGTGGCGTTCTCCCGAAAGTCAGCAAAAATGTTTGCAACGATCGCCCGCTTGCCGCCGGCCTCGCGATACATGCGCAGGCCGATTTCAATGTCTTCCCATTTGCTGTGAATCCCCGAGCTGATCCACCCGTCCAACTGCGCTGCCAGATTGATCCAACGCGGACTGCGCCAGGCGCCGAGCATCATCTGTGGCCCACCCTCGGTGCCCGGCCACACGGCCAGCGCGGGACCGTAGACGGCTTCACCGTTCCAGGTGCGTCGCATCACCTCCAGCATGCCGGGCAGCACTTTGAAGCGCGTGTCGAAATCCGCCTGCACCACGTCGAAGTCGGCTTTGGTGGAGCCGGTGCCGACACCGAACCGGAACCGTCCGCCGGACAGCAGGTTGATCGTCTGGACCCGATGCGCGTGCTCGACAGGGTGACGGACCGGCACCTGGATGACGCAGGTGCCAAGCTCGACCCTCTTGGTGACTGCGCACAGCACGCCCATCGCGCTGAGCGGATCGAGCGTCGTCGAGCCTCGCCCAAACGCATCGGTCAGCCAAAGACCATGAAAGTCCAGCGCCTCCACCTGTTGCGCGAAACTCACCAAACATTCCGTCATCGATCCCCCGCCAGGAGGAAGCTGACGCGGGATCGTGACGATACCAAGTCGCATGGTGTCGGTTCTTTCAGTAAGGCCGGGGTCTTTCAGTAAGGCTTGTCGCCCGCAACGGTGACCCGGAAGCCGGAGCGCGTGTGCGGCCAGTAGTCCCACATCGCCCGGTGTTGCACGCAGCGATTGTCCCAGAACGCCACCGAGTTGGGCTGCCAACGGAAGCGGCACTGGAACAGGGGGTTCTCGGCGTGATCCCACAGATACTCCAGGATCGCTTTGCTTTCGTCGCGCGGCACGCCAAGCAGCCGCTTGGTGAACCCGCGATTGACATAAAGCGCCTTCTTGCCGGTCACCGGATGCGTCCGGATGACCGGATGTTCGGCCCGCGGATAGTTGGGCTTGTCGCCAACGCCGGCAAAGGCGTAGGTGCCGCGATAGTTCTCCTCGCCGTCATGCACCGCGGTCATGCCCTCGAGGTAGGCCTTCATGCGATCGGACAGCGCCTCATAAGCGGCATACATGCTGGCGAACAGCGTGTCGCCGCCCTTCGGCGGAGTCTGCTTGATATACAGGATGCTGCCCATCGGCGGCGTCGGATCGCACGACACGTCGCTGTGCCAGCCTTCGCCGTTGGCGCGCGGACTGTCCTTGTCCGCGTGGATGATCATCAGCTCGGCGTGACCGGGCGCATGCGGTGCCGCGGGGTGGATGTGCAATTCGCCGAAGTTACGGCCGAAGGCCAGATGCTGCTCCTGCGACAAATGCTGATCGCGGAAGAAGATGACGGAGTTCTCCGCCAGCGCCCGATGGATTTCGTCCATCTGCCGGTTGGACAACTGCGTCAGATCGGCGCCGCTGATCTCCGCGCCGATGATCGGCGTGTATTTATCGACACTGATGGTTTCATAGGGCGCTGCCTCGTCGACCACGTGTTTGATGCGCGGTCCGTTGTTCCGAACGGATACAGATTCACTCATCGCTGCACATTCCCGCTTCTGATTGGAATTCCAGTCTGCTCATAACACACCTGAGCGAATGCCGCGACACCGTCACGGATCGTCTGCTTGCTGGGCATGGCGAAGCACAGCCGCAGGTGCGAACTGGAGTTGTCCGGACTGACCGCCCATGCTGGACCCTCGTAGCTTGATCCATAGAAAGATGCCGCCTTTCGGATGCCAGCACTCGGCAGCCGCACCGAATTCGCGTTCCACGGCCTCGACCATGGTGTTCAATTTGTCATGCAGCACGCCGTTCAGGTGCCCCAGATGTCGGTCGAAATTCTTCGAAAAATACTCCGCCACCACCATCTGATCGAGCGCACCGGTGCCGCTATCGCCTTTCAGCGGCAACAGCCGACGCATGATCTCCCACTCCGCGACGACGTAGCCGAGCCGCAACGCCGGTGCCAGCGATTTCGAAAATGACCCGAGATGGATCACGCAACCGGGATCGAGCGCGTACAACGCGGGCGGCGCCTCGACGCCTTCCCACAGCAGGTCGGCGTAACACTCGTCCTCAAAGATCGCGACATTGTATTCGCGGGCAAGCTTGATCAATGCGTGCCGGCGATCAATTGGCAAAATGCTGGCGGTCGGGTTCTGGATGGTGGGAATGGTGTAAATGAATTTGGGCGTGATCCCGCGCGCCTTTAGCGCCGCCAACTGGGCTGCCAGCGCATCGATGACGATTCCGTCGGCGTCCAGTTTCATCGCTTCCAGTTTGGCGCCGATCTTACGGAAGCGGTTCATTGCTCCTTGGTAACAGAATTCCTCGCACAGCACGGTATCGCCGGGATCGACCAGCAGCTTGCTGATCATATCGATACCCTGACCCGACCCGGTCACGATCATCACGTCATCGATCGGCACATCCATGCCGCGGTGTCGTTTGCAGCGATCGGCGACGAATTGGCGCAACCCAGGATAGCCTTGCGGCCCGAGGCCTAGATTGTAGATGGCAAGTTTCGAGCCTTCACGTCGGAGGACAGAGGCGGCAGCTTCGACCAGGCCCTCGATCGGGATTTGCTCCGGGTCGTTGTTACCGCCAACGAAATAATAGGGCGGGAACGGCGCCCATTTCGCTGCCGGATCCGGCAATCCCTCGCTGTAGAGTTTGGCATAGTCGATCGATGTCATTGGGGTGTCCCGTTCCTGGTCGCTTCGTCCGCGGTTTGGCGCCGTCATGGTGCGGGCAGGATTGGGTCTCGCCGTCAGGATGTCAAATCAGCCGAGGATCGATCAGCACCTTGGCGTGGTCCCCCGGCTGGCGCAGCACTTCGAACATGGCGGGCGTCTGGTCCAGCCCAATGACCGCGGTGATCAGCGGCGCGGCATCGATCCGACCGGTCGCCAGCAGATCCAGCACCAATGCGAATTCGTAGGCGGTATAGCCCAGTACGAACTGGATGCTGAGTTCCTTGCGCAGTGCGACACGGGGAAAGATCTGGTCCTCGGCGCGGCAGACGCCGACGACGATAATACGGCCGTGCAACGGCGCCAGCTCGATACACTGGCGCAGCAACCCCGGGACACCGACGCACTCGAAGATGATTTCGGCCGGCCCAGGTTTGTCCGCCGTCGGATCGACCACTTTGGCACCGATCGACGCGGCCTTGGCCCGCCGCCCGACGGCGATCTCGCTGACCACAACGTCCCGGGCGCCTGCCAGTTGCGCAAGCAACGCCACGGCGAGGCCGATCGGGCCCGCACCGATGATCAGCACACGGGCACCAAGCAAATTGCCCGCCGCGCGGACCGCATGGGCGCCGACAGCCAGAGGTTCCGTCAAGGCGGCCAGCTTCAGGTCCAGACCGTCGGGAATTTTCAAGGCGTGATGCGCCGGCATCCGCAGATACTCGGCGTAGCCTCCCGGTGCTGCGGCCGAGAGGCCGATGATCCGGTTGCGTGGGCACAGGATGCCCAACCGGTCGCGGCAGCCCTGGCCGGATGGCCGGCATTCGTCACACTCCTGCAATGGCAGGCCGATCACCCGGTCGCCGGCCTGGAACGCGGCCGAGGCTGATTCGGTTACCACGCCGGAAAATTCGTGGCCCAGTACCGTGCCGGTTTCCAACGACGTTGGACCGGCCTCGGTTGCGTGCAGATCAGAGCCGCAGATGCCGCAATACGCTACCCGCAGGACGATATCGCCTGCTCTTGCCACCGGGGTTTGCCGATCTTCAATCGACAGCAGCTGTCCGGGTCCATGAAACACTGCGGCGCGCAAGTCACACCGTGCTTTGCATGTCGGCGTCGACACTGATGGCCTGGCCGCTTATCGTGGCGCCGAACGGGCTGGCGAGGTAAAGCGCCATGTTGGCGATGTCCTGTTGGGTGACGAAGCTCTTCAGCGACGTCGTCGCCACCATCCGTTCGGTCATTTCGTTTTCCGAGACTTTTTCCACTTCAGCCTTGGCCCTGATCACGGCGCGAATGCGCGGCCCATCCACCGGGCCCGGCAAGATCGCGTTGACCCGAATGCCGTCGGGGCCCAGTTCGATGGAGAGCGATTTGGTGAAGCCGATGACACCCCATTTCGCAGCCGAATAAGGCGCCCGAAGCGGAAAGCCGAATCGGCCGGCAGCCGAACTCAGATTGATGATCGCACCGCCGCCGTTGGCCCGCAGTGCCGGGATCGCGCGCCGCGAACAATGAAACATTGCGGCGAGGTCGATGCGCAACGTGGCGTCCAGCTCGGCGGGCGTCACATGCTCCACCAGCGCCGTCGGGCCGGCGATGCCAGCGTTGTTCACCAGCACGTCGAGGCCGCCCAGGTGAGTGACGGCGAAGTCGACAAACGCATCGCAATCGGTCGGATCCCCGGCATCGGCGCGCATCCCGGGGTGACCGCACGCGGCAAGTGCCCGTTCGTCAACGTCCGAAACGACCACCGACGCGCCACAATAGGAAAAGCTGTCGGCCATCACTTTGCCGATGCCGTTCGCACCGGCGGAAATCGCCACGCGGTAGCCGCCCAGATCGACGGTCAGTGGGGAGCGAGCACCACTGATCATCGCAGGCTGTTCACAATCTGACGATAGGCTTCCTCGGGGAACGCCTTCAGCGACTGGGTGCGCACATTGCCTTGCTTGCCCAGCAACAAGGTGAAGCGCGCAGCGACGGCGTCGTCCGGCGCATCATAGGTAATGACCATGTCGTGCACGCCCATGGTCATGTAGACGGACAGGAAACGTCCGCCCATGTCTTCCAGAGACTTGCGCGCGACATCAACACGTTTCGGCCCGTCGTCGACTGTGCGCACGCCTTGATCGGTCCAGTTCGCCAGCATGACATACGTTGGCATGGTCGCTTCCTTCCCAGGAGGCCTGTATACTGTCCCTCTGGCATAGGGGGAGGCAAGCGTGATGAACAACGAGGGCGCACGGAACATCGAATTCGTCGGCTACACCGATCAGGGCGGTCGGGGCGACGGGGTGCAGGTCATGGTCTCCCGCGGCTACGCTTATGTCGGCACGCGCGTGCAGCGCGGGATTATGGTGACCGACGTTCGCGATCCACGAAATCCGAAACCGGTTCAACTCGTGTCGACGCATCCAAAGTCGGTATCCATGCATCTGCAGGCCGCCGACGACCTGCTGCTGCATATTCAGGAGGCAGACCAACGCGCGTTGCTATCGGCGCAGGAGTATTATGGTGGGTCGGGCAGGGTGGACAGCAGTCGGTTTGGCAAACGCGGCGAGGACTACGCTGCGGGCATGACCGTCTATGACATCAAGGACGCGGCAAACCCTCGAAAGATCGGCTTTCTGGAGGTGGAGGGGCTTGGCCTGCACCGGATTTGGTATGTTGGCGGGCGATACGCCTATGCCTCGGCGTTGCTGGATGGTTTTTCCGACCACATCCTTGTCGTCATCGACATGGCGGATCCAACGAAGCCGGTCGAGTGCGGGCGCTGGTGGATCCCCGGCCAGAACATATCTGCCGGCGAGACGCCGAGCTGGCAGGGCCGCTACGCTTTGCATCATGCGATCGTAGTGGATGATTTCGCTTATGGCTCGTGGCGCGACGGCGGGCTGACGATTCTGGACGTGAAGGACAAATCGGCGCCGAAACTGATTTCGCACCGCACCTGGTGCCCGCCGTTCGGCGGCGGCACGCACAACGCGGTGCCGTTGCACGATCGCAACCTGCTGGTGGTGGCGGATGAGGCAACGTTGAACATCGATCAGCAGCCGTTGAAACATACCTGGGTGTTCGACATCCGCGAGAAGAGCAATCCGATCAGTATCTCGACCATGCCGACCCCGTCGGACCAGGATTACATCAAGATGGGCGGCCAGTTCGGCCCGCATAACCTGCACGAGAACCGGCCGGGATCGTTCCAGTCCTCGACCACGATCTTCGCTACATGGCAGAGCGCGGGGGTGCGCGCGTTCGACATCTCGAATCCGTTCCGGCCGGAGGAAGTTGGCTATTTTGTCCCGCCGCAACCGACGAAATGGATGGAGCCGCTGCGCGGTCGCGCCAAAGTGCGCCACACCGCCGACATCTTCGTGGCGGCGGATGGCTTGATCTACATCACCGACTACGATGCGGGCCTCTACATTCTGCAATGGAAGGGCGCCTGAGCATGGAGGTTGCGATGACCGGCACGGTCGTTTTCGCCTTCCTGCTGGTGCTGATCATCGTCACCATGTTCGCCGGCGTGAAGGCCGTGCCGCAAGGTCAAATCTGGACGGTCGAGCGGTTTGGTGCCTTCACCCGGACGTTGTCCCCCGGATTGAACTTCGTGTTCCCCTATGTCGACCGCGTCGGCCACCGCATAAACGTGCAGGAACAGGTTGTCGAAATTCCCGAACAAACCGTCATCACCAAGGACAATGCTACCGTTTCGGTCGACGGCATCATCTATTATCGCGTGATGGAGCCGGAGAAAGCGGCCTATCAGGTGACCTTTCTTACTGTCGCTCTGACCACGCTGGCGACCACCAATATTCGTGCGGTGATCGGCGAGATGGAACTCGATGCGACGCTGTCGTCGCGTGAACGCATCAACTCGTCGTTGCTGACCATCCTCGACGCTGCGACCGAGCCCTGGGGCGTTAAGGTCAATCGCGTGGAAATTCGCAAGATCGAGCCGCCGGAAAACCTGATCCGTGCGATGAATCTGCAGATGACCGCCGAACGCGAACGCCGCGCGGTCGTTGCCCGCGCCGATGGCGAGCGCGAAGCCGAAATCAAACGCGCCGAGGGCGAGAAGCAAAGCCTGATCCTGCGCGCCGAGGGTCGCCAGCTCGCGGCGGTGCGCGATGCCGAGGCGCGCGTCGCGTTGGCGGAGGCAGAGGCTCGCGCGACGCAACTGCTGTCCGAGACGGCGTCAAAATTCGGCAATTCCGGCCTGCAATATTACATCGCCGATCGGTACATCCGGGCGTTTCAGGCGCTGGCTGCTTCGCCCAATTCCCGCCTGGTGGTGGTGCCAATGGAAGCCGCCGGCCTCGCGGGGGGCATCGTGCAGGCCATGCAATTGCTGCGCGAGGGCGACAAGACCGGGGCGGCCCAAGCCGGTGTGGCCCAAGCCGGTGTGGCCCAAGCCGGTGTGGCCCAAGCCGGTGTGGCATCGTGATCGATTGGATCATTTGGGTTGCCGCTGGGTTAGGACTGCTGATCCTTGAAATGCTGTTGCCCGGCGTGTTCATGATGTGGTTGGGCCTCGCCGCCTGCGGCGCCGGATTGCTGACGCTGGCGTTTGAATTCGGCTTCTCCGGTCAGGTGGTTTCGTTTGGTATCCTGGCGGCGATTGCGCTGACCATCGGGTTGCGGGTGCGCCGGCCCGCCACGATCATGCGCACGGAACGCGCGGGCCTGGTCGGCCGGCCGGCGACGGCATTGGTGTTTCACGGCCGTGATGGCAGAGTGCGGCTGGGTGATACCGACTGGCCGGCCCGGGTCCCGCCGGAAATCGCGCCGCCAGATCCGGGCGCGCGTCTGCGGGTGGCGCAGGTGGATGGCACGATCCTGATCGTGCGTCCGGATTTGTGATCGAAGCTGAAAGGATCCACGTGGACAACGACGATTTCGTGCCGACCTGGACCGAAGCCCGCGAACTGGTCCAGGCAGTGGAGGATGCGTTCAATGCCGCCGATCTGACAGCGATCGCCGATGGCTTTACGGAGGACGCAATCGCGCGGTTTGCCGACTTCCCGGAAATGCATGGTCGGTCCGAGATCATGCAGTTCCTCACTGCTCGGTTTGCCCGCACTCAGGGTTATAAATTGACCAAAAAATTGCAGGTGTTGACTGGCAATCGGCTGGCCAATAGCTGGGACGCCTCATGGACTGACGCGAGGACCGCCAAGCCGATGCTGGGCCGCGGTACCGAAATCTGGATCCTGCGCGGCCGTCGTATCGCGGTCTGGGATGCGACATTCAATGTGTGGGAAAAGGGCGGGCCGCCCACAACGCCGGTGGTCTAAGCATGATTGCAGCGATCAGCCTGATGCGACGCCAGGATACCATCGACCTGTCACGCTTCCGCCGACACTGGCTGGATGTGCACGGACCTTTGGTGTGCGCGTTTCCGGGTGTTCTCCGGTATGTGCAATGTCACGTCATCGACTCACTGGCGGCGAATGAGGCCGGATTGTCGATGCGGATCGACGGATTTCCAATTCTGTATTTTGATAACGATGCGGATCGGTTGCGCGCGCATCATTCGCCGGAGATGGCCGCCTGCAATATCGACTCGCGTCAGTTCGTCGGTGCGGTGTCGCGGGTGACCACTGATGTGTCCGGCCAACTCCGATCGAACCACGGTCGTTTCAGTCTGATCGAAATCTGGCCGGAAACCGTTGTGGCGCCGCTGCGACCGGTGCAGTACCTCGTGCGCGAACAAGGTGCGGCGCCGAACAGCACCATCCCGCATTTGCCGATCGCCGTCGGCACGATGACGCAGACCTGGTACGACAGCCTCGTCGACCTGGAATGCGCCGCCGCCGCAATGGAAGATACAAACGCGGCACGGTTTGCCGTTGAGGAACACTGGCTGGTCTGACCACCATCAAGGAGGAAGCAGAAATGAAAGTTGGCTTTATCGGGGTCGGCACGATGGGCGCCGGGATGGCGTTCAACATGCAGAAGGGCGGCAACGAGCTGGTGGTGAACGACCTCACCCGGCAAGCCGCCTCGCGCCACTTAAACGCCGGTGCCACCTGGGCCGATACGCCGAAAGCCGTAGCGACATCGTGCGATTTGATCTTTACGTCGCTGCCGACACCGGCCGACGTGCAAAAGGTCGGCACCGGCGAGAACGGGTTGATGGAAGGCATTCGTCCCGGTTCGGCATGGTTCGATTTGTCAACCAATGCGGTCGACGTGGTGCGGTCGCTGCATGCGCAGTTCGCCGAGAAAGGCGTGCATTTCCTGGATGCGCCGGTCAGCGGCGGGCCCTCCGGCGCGAACAGCGGCAAACTGGCGATCTGGGTCGGCGGCGACAAGGCGATCTTCGACAAATACAAGGCGCAGCTTGATGCGATGGGCGATCAGGCGCTGTATATCGGTCCGATTGGTGCCGGAACGATCGCCAAGCTGGTGCATAATGCGGCCGGGGCAGCGGTGAACGTCGTGCTGTCCGAAGTGTTCACCATGGGGGTAAAAGCGGGCGTCGAGCCGTTGCAATTGTTCGCGGCAATCCGTCAGGGCGCCGGTGGGCGGGCGCGGCTGTTTGACCGGATGCAGAAGCAATTCCTCACCGGCGTCTATGATCCGCCGGACTTTGCGTTGCGGCTGCTGCACAAGGACGTCTCGCTGGCCTGCCAACTGGCGCGCGAGGTCAGCGTGCCGATGCGGCTGACCAACCTGGCGCGTGAGGAACTGACCGAGGCGATGAACCGCGGCTGGCAACAGCGCGACAGCCGCGTCGGTTCGTTGTTGCAGCAGGAGCGGGCGGGCATCCCGCCAATCGCGGTCGATCCCGCACGGATCAAAGCGGTGATGGACGCCGACGAGACGTGATCGCTGCTCCCGTCATTGCGAGGAGCGGAGCGACGCGGCAATCTCCCGGCGCGTGCGCATGGGCTGGGAGATTGCTTCGCTTCGCTCGCAATGACCATTAATTCTTGTTTGTAAGGAGATATCGCGATGCAACTCGGACACCTCGTACCATTTGGCGATATCGGCGGCGATCCCGACACGGTGCGCGACTACGCCCAAGGTCTGGAAGCGCTTGGCTACGACTTCATGGAGGCGCCGGACCACGTGTTGGGCGCCAATGCCGGCTCGCGGCCGGACTGGGAACCCGGGCGCAACACCTCGGACGATTTGTTCCACGACCCGTTCGTTCTGCTTGGCTATGTCACCGGTATCGCACCGAAGCTGAGTTTCTCCACCGGTGTGCTGATCGTCGCCCAACGGCAGACCGCGCTGGTCGCGAAGCAGGCGGCCTGTCTGGATGTGTTGTGTAAGGGCCGCTTCCGGCTTGGCATCGGCGTCGGCTGGAATGAGGTGGAGTTCGTTGGCCTGAACGAGAATTTCCATAATCGCGGCCGTCGCTCCGAGGAACAGGCGCAGGTGATGGAATTGCTGTGGGCCAACCAGCACGTGACGTTCAAAGGCAAGTACCACACGATTGACGATGCCGGCATCAATCCACGGCCGGCGTCGGGCAAGGTGCCGCTGTGGTATGGCGGGCATCACGAGAAGACCTTGCCGCGCATTGCCAAATGGGGCGATGGCTGGATGCCCAACGCGTATCCGCCGGATCAAACCGCGATCGAAATATTTGCCCAGCTGCGCCGGCTGATCGAGGCAGCGGGCCGTGACCCTGCCACGGTTGGCATTGAAGTGTGGACGTCATGCGGTGCCGGCTCGGAAGCCGACTGGCGGAAGGAGGCAGCGTTCTGGCAGGCCGCGGGTGCCTCGCATATTTGCCTCACCACAACGTTCCACCGCCGGCATCATCACCGCATCGCCGGCAAATCCCTGAGCGATCATTTGGCCGCGCTGAAACGCTATCGCGACGCGGTTGCCGACTTTCTGTAATCCTGACCTTCTGTAACCCCGACCTTCTGTAACCCCGACCTTCTGTAACGAGGACAAGAACCATGCAACTTGGCGCATCACTGCCGGTCGGCGACATCGGCACCGGTCCCACGGTCATCCGTGATTACGCGCAGACTTTGGAAGGCCTGGGATTTGATTATATCCAGGCGCCGGATCACGTGCTTGGCGGCAATCCGGCGGGACATAAGGACAAGAAGCGGGTCGGCACCTCGACAACCGCGTATCATGATCCGTTCGTGTTATTCAGTTTCATTGCCGGCTGCACCGATAAGATCGGCTTCGCGCCCGGCGTGCTTATCCTGGCGCAACGCCAGGCCGTGCTGGTCGCGAAGCAGGCTGCCAGCCTTGACGAACTCTCCAATGGCCGGCTGCGTCTTGGCGTCGGGGTTGGCTGGAACGAATTGGAGTTCACCGGGCTGAACGAAAATTTCCACAATCGCGGCAAGCGGTCCGAGGAACAGGTCCAGGTGATGCAGGCGCTGTGGGCCAATCAGCACGTCGACTTCAAGGGCAAGTATCACACGATCGACGATTCCGGCATCAATCCGCGACCGAAATCGGGTCGCGTGCCGGTCTGGTTCGGCGGCCATGTCGATGCGACTCTGGAACGCACCGCGAAATGGGGCGACGGCTGGATGCCGCTGGCCTATCCGGCGAACGACACGGCGCTGGCCGCGTTCGAGAAACTGCGCGGTCTCATCCGTGCCGCCGGGCGTAAGCAGGAGGACGTTGGGATCGAGGTCTGGTGCTCTCTGGGCAACGCCAATCCGGACGAATGGCGACAGGAGGTCACATTCTGGAAGAACGCCGGCGTGACGCATGTGACGGCACATACGACCTATGCGAATAATCACCATAAGCGGATCGCGGGCAAGACGGCCGCGGAACACCTGGCGGCGATCAGGAGTTTTCAGGACGCGGTGAAGGATCTTTTGTAGTTGTAACGAATCATCATGGCCTGAACGGTTCAGGCCATGATGCTTGATGGCCATGACGTTCGGGTGCTGCAAGGGCGCCACGCGGGTCGGAAATCACTCCGGCAGCATCACGCGAAAATCTCCCCCAGGCGCTTGATCGACGCCAAGGTGCGCTCGACCGGCAGGCCGGGCCATTGGCAGCGCATGATGAAGTGGTTGACCCCCAGCAGTTCGTGATACCGGGCGATTTCCTCCTGCACCGACACCTTGTCGCCAATGATGAACTTATCGCGGGCGAAATCCTCAAACGGCATCTCGGTCTTCTGCCGGCCCTCCAGGCCCCACGCAGCGTAGGCGTTGTATTTATACTGCAACGGTTCCCGGCACTCCTCATGCGCGGTGGCATGACGCTCGCCCACGTAACATTCCACGGTGATCGGAAAGTCGGTCGCCGTGCGCCCATATTCCGCGAGAGCCGCACGGTAGGTCTTCATCAGTAGTGCTGTCTTGCTCAGACCGCTGCTGTTGACGATCAACCACGCATCCCCGATCCGCGCGGCACGTCTCACCGACACATCGGCCTGACCGGCGATATACAACGGAGGGCCCCCCGCCCGGATCGGCTTCACGCCGATGCCGGCATCATTCACAGTATAGAAACGGCCCTGGTGGGTGACCTTATCCTCGGTCCATAACCGCTTCATCAAAGCGATACTTTCGTTGAACCGCGGTGCTCGTTCCGATAGCGGAATACCGAACGCGTCGAACTCCGGCTGGCGATAGCCAAGGCCCAGTCCGAGAATGTAATTGCCGCCGGTGAGCACATCGAGGGTGGCGGATTCCTCGGCGACATGCATCGGATTCTGCGGCGGCAGGATCAGAATGTTCGGCCCGATCGTCATCCCCTGAGCATGCGCCGCAATATAGGCCATCACTGGCGTGATCTGCAGCATCTGCATCGGATACGTCAGCCAATGGTGCGGGAACCACAGCGATTTGAACCCGGCATCGCGGGCCGCGCGCACCTGCTCGACCATTTCAGGCACCCGTGCGGCGACGTCGTAACCCTCGGGAAATTGTGTATTGATGAACAGACCGACCTGCATTCCGGCGCCCTCCTGCGTCTCGGGTCAGCATAGACCCGGTTCGGGTGGGCTTGAAGCGGGGCTCCGCCAAGGCCACCTTGGCAGGATGAACCAGGACGACAAACGCATCATCGACATGACGCTGGAAGGCGAGTTCGCATCGCCGCCGCGACCGCCCAGACCGCCAATCGGCGCTCGGATTATGCTCTGGGCTATTGTGGCGATGGTGTTGGCCGTCACGCTGCTGATTGTCGCCGTGACGTTCTGGTTCGTGGTGATGATTTTGCCGCTGGTCCTGGCCGCGGCGCTGATCGCATATCTGGCGTTCCGCTATCAGCTGTGGCGCGCCGGACGCACTTTCACGATCCGGCGCGGTCCGCCCAGCCGGTAAGGATTACCGGCCAGGCCTGACGCGCGCCGGCCGATCCGGCCCACCGCAGCATCGGGACCCAAATACCCTACGCCGGCTACTCCGCCGGTACGGCCGCCGGCACACCAACCCGGCGCGGGATATTCAGACTGACCAACGCGATCAGCGCGCTGACGCCGGTGAACACCGCGAGCCCATACAGTCCGCCCGCATAACTGCCGGTCGTGGCTTTCAGCCAGCCGACGATCGCCGGCCCAAGCGCGCCACCGATATTGCCGAATGCGTTGATGAAGGCGATGCCGCCGGCCGCCGCGGAGCCGGTCAGGATCATCGTTGGCATCGACCAAAACGGTCCTTTGGTGCCGTAGAACCCGATGGTGGCGATGCACATGCCGGCGAGCGACCACCAACTGCCCATTGTCGCGCCGGCCATCACCAAACCGGCGGTCGACAACAGGCAGGTTAAGAACAGCAGCCAACGTCGGTCGCCCAGTTTGTCGGAGAGCCAGCCGAAGCCGATCATGGAGACCGCGCCGCAAACATAAGCGAGGCTCGTGGCAAAGCCGGTCCCCATGTTGGTGGCGCCAAGCGATTTGATGATCTGCGGCACGAACAGCAGCAGGCCGAGGCTTGCGGTTACGATGCCGAGATAGTTCACCGACAGCAGCAACACTTTCAGGTTCGTCATGCCACGCCAGACGCTGAATTTGCCGCCGGCTTCAACGGCGCGGCGTTCGTGCGCCAGCGTAGAGGTCAGCCAGGCCCGCTCCGGTTCGGTAAACCATTTCGCTTTCTCAGGTCTGTCGTTCATCGCGAACAGCACGAAGATGCCGATCAGGATGGTTGGGATCGCCTCCATGATATAGATCCACTGCCAACCTTTGATGCCCAACAGGCCATCCAGGCCCAGAATGGCGGTGGAGATCGGGGCGCCAAGCGCAACCGAAACCGGCAAAGCGAGGGTGAAGGCGCCGATGATGCGGGCGCGATGTGCATCCGGGAACCAGTAGGTGAACAGCAGGATTGTGCCGGGGAACAGGCCGGCCTCACCGACGCCAAGCAGGAAGCGGATGGCAAGGAAGCTGGTTGGTCCGACGACCGTGGCTGTGGCGGCTGAGGCGAGGCCCCAGGTAATCATGATCCGCGCCAGCCAGAGCCGAGCGCCGACCTTGTCCATGACGAGGTTGCTCGGGATCTCGAACACGACGTAGCCGAGGTAGAAGGCACTGGAGCTGATCCCATAGGTCCAGGCGTCCAGCCCGATATCCTTGTTCATCGTCAGCGCGGCGAAGCTGACGTTGATCCGATCAATGTAGCAAAGAAAATACATCACCACCGTCAGCGGCAATATGCGCAAGTACACTTTGCGCATTGCACTGATCTCAATTGCACTGGGCATGGACGAACCTCGGAGCAGTCGTTGTTGATCTTGAACGCGATGTGCAAAGGTCATGCCCCCCGGTCAGCCGCCGCTTTCCCGGGTTGGTCCACCCGGTTCAAAGCTGCTGACGGTCGTGGAAAGACCGCTGCAAACACCGCGGACACGCCGCGGCAATTGTGAGATTTATGTCACATTGTAGCGGTCGTGCCATGTTATTTTCGCATGGATAATCGCGCCGGCTGCACTGCTGGTCCGAACAAAACGGTGCGATGACCGCAACGTGTCGTCGAATCCGGCCGGGCTTCTCTGCCGTGTTTGCCGAACGTCAAATATTGACCGGTGCGCCGGTCCAGACCGCCCGATACAGCGCCACGATCTCGGACGCGGTTGGGACGCGCGGGTTATTGTTCGGGCTACCGGAGGCCAAGGCCTGCTCGGCCATCAGTTCCATCTTGCCGGTCCAATCTGCCTCTTTGATGCCGAAGCCCGACGGCGTCGGCACCGACAGCTCCTGATTGAGGGTTTCCAACCCGCTCACCAGCTTCGCCGCCGCTACCGAATCGCGGTCGCCGGAAGCGGCAAAGCCCGAGCAACGCGCTGCCTGCGCATAGCGGGCCTCGGCGCCATGGATTGAAAACCGCGTGATCGCCGGCAGTAACATGGCATTCGACAACCCGTGCGGGACGTGGAAATGCGCGCCGATCGGTCGCGACATGCCGTGCACCAGAGCCACCGAGCTGTTGGAAAACGCGAGGCCTGCCTGGGTTGCGCCGATCATCATCGCCTCACGCGCGGCATGATTGTCGGGCTCGGCATAGGCCGTGCGGATGTTCTTGCCGATCAGAGCCATCGCGGCCAGCGCCAGTGCGTCCGAGAACGGGTTGGCCCGTTGCGATACGAACGCTTCCAGCGCGTGGGTAAAGCTGTCCACACCGGTATCGGCAGTGGTTCGCGGTGGCACCGTCAGGGTGAGTTCGTAGTCGACGATCGCGGCCAGTGGCAGGCAGCCGAGGCCGTTGATCAGCATTTTCTCATCGCGCTCATGGTCGGTGATGACGGTGAAGCGGGTGCACTCGCTGCCGGTGCCAGCGGTGGTAGGGATGGCGATGACCGGCACGGCGCCTCGGTCCGCCGCCACCGGGACCTTGTAGTCCCGCATCTTGCCTCCGCCTGACGCGAGGATCGCCATTGCCTTGGCAGTATCGATCGGCGAGCCGCCGCCAAATCCGATCAGGCAGTCGTACGGGGCTTTGGCGAAGGCTGCGACGCCGGCCTCGATCACCGTATCGACCGGTTCGGGGATCGTATCGCTGAACACATCCGCCTTGATGCCGGCGGCGGCCAACGGCGCGAGGCAGCGATCGATCAAGCCCAGTTTGACCATGAACGGATCTGAGACGATCAGCGGGCGGAACAGACCGAATTTGCCCAATACCTCGGCGATCTGCTTTACCGCGCCGCCGGCGACCAGCAGCAGGCGAGGGGCGGCGATATTGGCGTTCACGGTGCTCATTCCATTTCCTCCGGTCGGGCGATGGTGTCGCAGACATAGCGCCCGTTGCGGCATCTGTCAGGCCATGCGCTCACCCCGGTCGGCGGAAACAACCTCGTCGTACCACGCATGATCGTCGCGTGTCTGCCAAAGCCATGACCTTTCCTAGCCAACAATGATTGCATTGCGTAATTGCAGCGGTGAGGCCACCCGGCGGAGCGGCTCCCAGCTGCCGCCAATTCCCCTGATCAACACGGTGCCGAAATCAAACATTCTGCCGGCAATTCCTTGCGCCACATCAACCGTTTCAACCTTGGTGATATTGATTTCCTCGGTGTGACGGGAAATCCAACCGACTTTATGGATGATACGCTTGTCGGTCACCACAATTTCCGTTGATGCGCGGACGAACCATGCGCTGAGGAAAGATACCAGAGCCAAAATCGCCAGAATTCCGCTGACTGCAAGCGTCAGCGATCGCGTCGTATCGGTCTGGCTCATAGCAAGGCCAGCGACGATTACCGCCGGAATTGCGAGCAAAATAGCATTTCGGTAAATGGTCCAGTGCAATTTACCAACGTACTTAACCTGCTCGTCGGCTTGCAGCACCTTCATGTAATAACTCATCGTTCGAACCTCGGGAGTTGGAGCCAGCCGACTGGCAAGGAAGCATCGGGTCGTGGCGGCGTGCCTGCGCGGCAGCTGCCGGATTGCCAGGAAACGACCTCAGGCACGATCGGGTTCCGGAACCTTAGCGCTGCGGCCGAGTGCACCACAACCGCACGGAACAGCGCAACCGGAGGCGCATCGGTTATCGCGGCCACCCAGAGTGGTCACGCATGACGGTCAGGTCGCGGCCAGGCTAATCCTTCAGAAAGCTCTCGAACCCATTCAACACCATGATCCAACGGTTGATATTGGCGTCCAGGGCCTCGGTCGTCATGCCATGGCTGGTTTCGACATCCATCGCCACCCAGGAGAAACCGTTTCTGTCCTGAAAGGCCCGACCGAAATGCTTCTCCCGGTTCCAGGCCGCAATGATCGCGGGTGCCACCTTGCGCCGGTTCTCCGCAACGAACTCGATCGATGCGCACCGCAGCTCCGTGCTGCACTGATAGAAATTCACGTTGAACAACACCTTGCCGGTCGAACTGTGAACCAGCGGAGCGCCGGCGTGGTCAGCAATCGGGTCCGCCGGATAGCCGGCGTGGCGTAGTGCACTCGCTACGTCGGGTGCGGTCACTCCCCCATCGGGCAAACTCTCTCCCTGGGCCGCGAGAGGCAAGGCCAACGTCACGATCAACGCACAGATCCAGCGCATACACGATCTCCGATCGGGCGGACATGTGCCGGACCGGATGGTGCTGTGGCAAGCGGAGCCCTGTGGCGCACAGGACACGATCGAAGGCGCCGCACCATCTGGATTATTGCGTGGCCGCGGTTTGCCGTCGCTGCGCATAAAGCGCCATCCGCCGGGCCGCCGCCGGGGCCACGTGATCCTCGCCGATCGCATCCGAGCGGGCCAGTTCGGCGGCGCGATGACAGGCGACCAGGTGATCCGCGGTCCATTCGATCGGCTTTGGCGTCTCAATCCGGCAGCGGTCGATCACGTGCGGGCACCTCGTGTGAAACCGGCATCCCAAGGGCGGGTTCATCGGGTTTGGCACATCCAGGCTGACGGCATCGCCATCAGCGCGGGAGCGGTTGCGATGCGGATCAGGCCGTGGAATGGCGGCAAGTAATGTTCGTGTATAGGGATGCCGCGGATCGCTGAACAACGCCTGTTTTGGCCCGATTTCGACGATCTGGCCGAGATACATCACAGCCACCCGGTCAGCGACATGCTTCACCACCGCCAGGTCATGGGCGATGAACAGATACGCCAGCCCCAACCGGCGTTGCAGATCGCGTAACAAATTGACCACCTGCGCCTGGATCGACACATCGAGCGCAGAAACCGGCTCGTCGCAGACAATCAGAGCCGGTTCGACGGCCAGAGCCCGCGCGATACCGATACGCTGGCGTTGCCCGCCGGAGAATTCGTGCGGATAGCGTCGAGCATGATACGCAGCCAGGCCAACCACGCCGAGCAGTTCCTCGACCCTGGCCCGGCGCCATGACGCATCGCCCAAACGGTGGACGATGAGCGGTTCCTCGAGAATTTGCCCCACGTTCATGCGTGGATTGAGCGAGGCAAACGGATCCTGGAACACGATCTGCATGCGCCGCCGCAATGCGCGGAGCGGTTCGCCATGCAAATCCTGGATTTCACTTCCTTCAAAGCGGATGCTGCCGGTAGTGGGCTCGATCAGCCGTAACACGAGGCGCGCTGTGGTGGATTTGCCGCAACCGGATTCGCCCACCAGAGCCAGGGTCTCGCCGTGGTTCACCGCAAACGCGATGCCGTCGACGGCCCGAACGGTGCCGGTCGACCGGCCGAAAAAAATCCCTCGGCGAGCAATGAAGTGGCGGGAGAGATTGTCCACCGCGAGGATTGGCTCAGTCACCGGGGCGATGCCATCAGCGATCGAGACGGCTGGAGCGCCATCGCTTTTCGGAGCCTTGCGAACGTCATCCTTGCATGCCGAATTCCGCAGCCAGCAGTGCGTAGGATCGCCGCCGTGCCTCGGGATCGTGCACGGTGGTCAGGACGGCAATTTCTTCGACCTGGAATTCCTCGGCCAGCGTCCGGAGTTTCGCGCCGACGACATCCGGTGTCCCATAAATCGACCGCGAGCGGGTCCGGTCAACCCGCGCCTTTTCGGCATCCGACAGCACCTGGGCGGCGGCTTCCTCGGGTGAGGGCAGGGCAGCATATATCCCCCTGTCCCGGTTCAGCCGGGAAATCTCGCGCGAACTGAACAGCCGTGCCGCCTCGGCCGGCGTTTCCGCGGTGACAGCCCAGACGCAAATCGCGCCGTGCGGCGTGGGGTGGGCGGCTGAGGGGCGGTAACCCTCTCGATACAGTGCGAATGGCTGATCGAGGCCGCGTCCTTCGGTAATGAAATGCGCAAAGCAGAATGGCAGCCCGAAATACGCCGCGACCTGCGCTCCGTAATCGGAGCTGCCCAGGATCCAGATTTCCGGCCGGGTTGGTGCCATCGGTTGGGCGCGGATATCCCGAAATGGGTGGCCCTCGACCAGTTTCTCGCCGCTGGTCCAGCCGATCAGGTCGCGCACGGCGGCGGGAAACTCGTCCGCCGCCACATCGGCGCGCGGATTGAGCGCATAAGCCGTGCGTCCGTCCGAGCCAGGTGCCCGGCCAAGCCCCAGATCGATCCTTCCGGGGGCGATGGCGTCGAGCACGCGGAACTGCTCAGCCACCTTCAGCGCTGAATAATGCGGCAACATCACGCCGGCCGAGCCTACCCGGATCCGGTGGGTCGTTGCGGCGATGGCACTGATCAGGATTTCCGGTGCGGTGCCGGCCTGGCTGTCGGAATTATGGTGTTCGGCACACCAGTACCGCGCATAGCCGAGACTCTCGCAGAATTGTGCCAGCCGGATACTCTCCCGGATCGACGCGTCGGGTGATCGTCCGGTTACGATGGTAGACTGATCAAGGACGGAAAGGCTCAGCACGCGGTGCTCCTGGGGGCCGGGAAGGGCCATGATGACCGTGCCGGTGGTGGGTGCAAGGGTTGTCGCCGGACGGTCGTTTCTGGCATTCGCCCTTCGGGGCCACGGATGCCGACAGACGCTGACGATTACGTTCTACGAAGTTTACCGGCTCTCATGGATATTCGATTCGCGATGCCACAGACATGCTATAATTGCACGAGAGGCGCCTGAAAGATTTGTGACCTATGGGTGCCGGTCGGAAACGAGTCCTTTGGAGGAACGGCATGGGCGCCCTCATCACTTCGGACCGGCGAGGGGTTGAAGGCAGGCGCGGGCTGATCGCGCGACTGCTGGGCACGGTCGTCGCCATCTTGTTGTATGGCTGGATTAATTTCATCCTTTATCCGGTCGGGACTCTGCTGACCGCCCAAATGGCCGGAAAGCAGTTTGACAACAGTGACGCGTCTTATGTCGTGTCAAGCTTCGGGATGAACTTCTTCAGTCACATCGGCATCCCGTTCGTGGTTCTTCTGGCCGTTCTCGTGGCGCTCTGGTGGCGCCCGCTTCGCGGCATGCTGCGGTTGGTTGTGCTGATTGGCGGCATCGTGGCAGCAGCACATCCGGCCGCCGCCTATTACGACAAGACCGACTATACCGAGGCCTACACCATTCTCCCGAATGAATCGGCGTTCTGGATCCCCGATGCCGGCGCCAACAAGGACAATCAGGCCCAGATCGAGTCTGAGGCGTATTTGAACGCCAATAAGGTCGCGCTGAAGCGATTTGTGGTTCCACACGCCAAACTGTCCGGCTCCGGCTCGTTTTACGATTTCTACGTCCCGGCCGGCCGGCTGATTATCGTTGACCGCACACCATTCAGCCGGGAATGGGTCGATGCCACCGATCGTGGCACCTCGGTCCGACGCGAGGGCTTTCCGTGCCAAAGCAAGGAAGGCCTCAACATCACCGTTGGCGTCTCGATCGGAACGTCGGTGGAGGAGGCGAACGCGGCGAAATACCTGTATCACTTCGGCGTCACGCCGCCGCAGGGCGATCGCAGCGATCCCAAAGTCATTTTCACTTCCGTGTATTACAGCCGCAAGCTTGCCGACGTCATGGATGACGTGGGCCGCAAGAAAGTGCAGACTCTGGTATGCGATGAAATCACGTCGCGTTCGTTCGATCAGGCCAACAGCGACGCCGGCAAAATTATGGAAAGTGTGAAGCAAAAGGCCCACGACTATTTCTCTGCGGTCGGCATCACGCTCGATTTCGTGGGTTGGGCTGATACGTTCACCTTCGATCCTGCGGTGCAGGACGCCGTCAACCGCCGCTATATCGCCAGTCAGGATCAGGCCATCGCGGCGCTGCTCGCGCCATATGCCGCGACAATTCAGTCGCTGGCGGCGGCGGACGCGCTGCGTTCGTTCGGGCACAAAACAGATGGCAGATTACCGACGACGATCGTTGGATTGCCGCCGGAACTGGGCCCTCTGATGACCACACTGCTGCGCGCCGGTCCGGCGGCGGCGACGCCCGGGCAACCAGCCGGACCAGCCACGGGGCACTGACGATCGCGGTTTGGTCCAGGCGAGGGCCGGACCACTCTCGCACCGAAACCGCCACGCTCTCCGAGCCCTGATCTCCTGGGCAGTGGATTGTTGACTTGAATCGACTCATTGTATCTGTTATACATAATAACGTAGGTCCGGCCACGCCATCGGGCGAAGCCAGAGAAGCGAGAGGTGATGCCTCTGCTGTCCGCACCAGAATCGGATGCATGCGGCCAGCCAGCGCCTGTGGTGGTTTTATAGTCCGTCCCTCCAGTCCTGTTTAACATTCTCGCTCTGAGGAAACCATGACCATCATTCAACCAGAGTATCGCGTGATACCACATAATGTTAGCATAACTAATGAAGCGCGGGCAAGGTCGCGGGACCGCCCCTACATCAAATTCCCAAAATCCGCCCCTGCTGAGCGCGCATCCGATGCCAGGCCATGGGACGTTGCCGCTTTGTGTTGGGCTTACGGCTGGCCCGTCGGTCTGGTCGGCGGCGGTGTCATTGCCATTGTCGAACTAGGCGGCGGTTGGGTTTCGGCCGACCTCGAAAAATTTTGTTCCAACAATAACATACCAATGCCGTCGGTCACCGATGTCTCCGTCGACGGCACGGGCAACCGACCAGGCGTCGACACTGATTCCGACGGAGAGGTCGCGCTCGATATCCAGGTCGCAGCTGCGGCCTATTCGGTCGCAACCGGCAAGCCGGCCATCATCCGAATCTATTGGGTCAACGATATCGCGACCGGAGTACGCGCTGCGATCCATGATGATTGCGACGTGTGCTCGATCTCCTGGGGATCGGACGAGGCGCAGTGGGGAAAGCCGGCAGCAGAGTACATGGAACAAACTGCCGCAGCAGCGGTCGCGGCGGGAATGGTTGTGTTTGCTGCGTCCGGTGATAACGACTCCTCCGACGGCGGGCCGAACGCGGCGAATGTCGATACGCCTGCCAGCTGCCCGCACGTGATTGCCTGCGGTGGGACACGCAAGACAGCAACCCTGGAGACCGTCTGGAACAACGACCCGGGCCAGGCAAGCGGTGAGGGCACCGGTGGCGGGTATTCCACGCTGTTTCAGCCGATGCCGGTTTGGCAGATCGGTGCGCCAAACATGCCAGGCAGGATGGTGCCGGACGTTGCGGCCAATGCGGATCCGGAGACAGGATACAACGTCGTGATCGGAGGCCAGGTCTCGCCAACCGGAGGGACCAGCGCGGTTGCACCGCTTTATGCCGGGTTGTTTGCCGCGTTTGGCACCAAACTGGGCTGGGTGGCGCCCGCGTTGTGGCGCAACCCGCTGTGTTTTAACGACATTACCGTTGGTGACAATGGCGCCTTCCGAGCTCAGCAAGGCCCCGATGCCTGCACCGGCCTCGGCTCGCCGATTGCCGACCGCCTGGCGGGGCTGCTGGTTCGACCTGTGGCGGCGGGTAGCTGACGCGGTCAGCTTCACATTCTCCACGGCTTGGCCGGGCCACACACCATAGGCGTAAACTTAAGGCCGGGTCGGTGAGGTTACCCTCCCCCCAACCTCACCACCCGGCCCTGACACAGTGATCTCTCCAGGCAGTGTGCGGCAAGATACGGCTGGCTCGGAGGCCGGCATGCCGTGGAGAGGTGAGCACGGAACTGGTGGACGGGCTGTCGGTTGTTACCGCAGGAAGGGATCCCGGAGGTGGCGTCGCAAAGTGGGGCAATCGCCTTGCGGAAATGATGATTTTTGCACAGAGGCAATCTGCCACGACATTGCTGCGATACCAGCCCAACCATCGGGTGGTTGCGGCAGAACGCAAATTTTATGAACTTCGCCTGATGCGAAACATTGCTCTGATTGTCGGACGACCAATCATCGACGATCAGACCTGCAGCACCTCTATCGTGAGATGCGACAGCGAGTGGAACTGTGCCAGTCTTGCCCGGTAATGCTCGGGACCGCGCGGTTCCTTGGTACCGATCGAGACAATGGCCCCCAAATGCCCGGGGCCCAGACGCCAAAGGTGCAGATCGGCAATGGTATCGCCACCGGCCTCGATCACCTGCCGGACATTGTCCGCCATCCGCCGATCCGGATTCATGTCGAGCAGAATGGCCCCGGTATCCCGGATCAGACCGCGCGACCAACTGGCGATCACACCGGCGCCGATTATGCCAGCCAGCGGATCCATCCAGAGCCATCCAAACGTCCGTGCCAATAGCAAACCGGCGATCACCAGCACAGATACGGCAGCATCGGCAATCACATGGACGAGAGCCGCCCGCATATTATTGTCGCGTTGCATGCTGCCATGGGCGTGCTCGGTGAAGGTGACCGGGACAGCATTGTCGCCGATCCAAAGAGTCGCCGCGAATTCGTGTGGCTCCGGAATCGTATCCGTCGATTCCAGCCACTTGCCCCGGTCGGCCATCGTAAACCGTTGCCGCTCGCCACTCGTCCGCACGGTCTCGATGATCACCGATGAGGCATCGAGACCTGCCAGATTCTCGGTACTCAGTCGAAATCGGGGCGGCACGCCATCTTCGAATATGCCCAGTACGGCTGTGCCATTCTGCGTCGCTATATGATGTGCGTCGTCATGGTGCGTCCCGTCGTGTCCGTGCGTGTGCCCACGTGAATGCGTGCTGCCCATAAGCAACCATGCGCTGGCGACATTCACGGCAAGCCCCACGCAGGCGATCGGGATGGCCTCGGCGAAATGGATCGGCACCGGTTCGAGAATACGGCTGATCGACTCGTAGCCGATCAGCAGCGCGATCATCGCCAGGATGACGGCACTGGCGAAGCCCGCGAGGTCGCCCAACTTGCCGGTGCCGAACGTGAAGCGCGGGTCCTCGGCATGTCTATGGGCGTAGCTGTAGGCCAGTGCCGCAAGCAACAATGCACCGGCGTGGGTGCTCATGTGCATGCCGTCGGCCACCAGAGCGATCGATCCGAACAGCAGACCACCGACGATCTCGGCGAGCATCATGGCGCCGCAGAGCCAGATCACCATCCAGGTCCGACGAGCGTTTTCCGCATGGCCTTCGCCCAAAAACACGTGCGAATGCCGCAGTGGCCGAGGCATGGCGGAATATTGATCCACGATGGCGCTCATTTGAGATAGGTCCGGACCACTTCGAGCAACTGACCGGCGGCCTCGGCGTTCAACGCGTTCGGATATTTCGCGGCATCGACCAGATGGGTGCGCACGTGGTCCTCGACCACCTCGGCCATCAGGCCGGCCATGGCACCGCGCACGCCGGCGAGCAGGTGCATGACCTGTTCGCAGCCTGCTTCGGTATCGAGGGCGCGCTCGATGGCCTCGACCTGGCCACGGATGCGACGGACGCGGGCCAGCAGTTTTTGTTTTTCACGTATGGTATGGGTCATCAGGAGTCTATAGCATAGGCTCCCACCCTATTCTAGCCAAGAACGCGAGGCGGCAAAGCCGGGTCGCGGCAGGCATGCCGTGCCGAATTTGCTATCGTCGGTGGTTGCTGAATTTGAATTGCTTTTCGGAGAAGCGAGAATAGGTCGGAAAAGTAATTACCACCTCGGTCCCCTGGTCAACCTTTATCGAAACGGTTCCCTCGATTTGCTCGGCCAGGCCTTCAATGATCCGCAGGCCCAGGTTTTGCGCCGCCGGCGCGGGATCGCTGGACTTCGCGGGTCCCGGGCCGTCGTCCTTGATCGCCAAAATTACATGTTTGCCTGGCAGGGCCACCAGGGTCACCTGCAGGCGTGAACCCAACTGCTGTTGAAAAACATGTTTCACTGCATTGTTGGTGACTTCGATGACCAGCATGGCGATGATGCTCAGTTGATCCAGCGACAGGTCAAGTGCTTCGACGTGAAACGTCAGGTCGACCGAAGACTGGCTTATGACAGAACCTACCACGTCGCGTAGCATCGCTTCCGGTCCTCTACTGAACAAGGTCGGGTCGTTGAGGCGTCGGTGAACAGCCGCGGATGCCGACATCTGCTGTATGGCATCGTCCAACATGGCTGCGGTCTCGCTCGGATCAGTCTGCAAGGTTCGTCCGAGGATATGCAGTCGCGCAATCGCGGATTGCAGCGTGTTCGCCACGCGGTGCTGGAGTTCTTGAAACAATACTCGTTGCCGCTCGTTTGCCTCGGCAAGATCAAGCGCAAGAGCCTTCAACGCAATGATGATGGCGATGTTGAATGTGCCGGCCAATGCCCATCCGATTGGCAGAAAATCATGTCCGGCGGCAGAAAGAAATACAATCCAGCTGCGATCGACAGCAGCAGAACGAATACGGCTTCCTTCCATCCCAGCAGCAGGGCGGCAATGAGGATGGCAGGATAGAATGTCACGAACGGAATCGCCCCCTCAGACCAACCGAGAGCGTACCGCAACACGAATGCCGCTGCGAAAAGTGCAGAGGCTTCCAGCCAGCGGACCAGCGATGGTTGGCCCGACCGCCATGCGAGAACCCTTAAGACCCGCCACACAACCCGGCCCTCGCCAGTGAATGCTTGTACCATCGGGCGGACCAAAGCAATCAGTAGGAGAAATCCTGACAGGCGCCCTGAGGCACCAGGCAATTCGAACGTTCGAGTTGGGTCAGTGCCGGAGGTGAATGCGTCTGACTACCGGAACATCCCGAAAAGTTCACGCACGCTCGTCAATCGCCTGCGGGCGCCATCGAGGTTCGGCGCTGTCTTCAGGCATGCTGTCGCGAGCCCAAGCTTCCGCACAGCGTCAAGGTTCCTGACGCGATCATCGACAAACAGTATCTCGCCTGATCCGCAACATAAGCCGCCAAGCGCTGCTTGATAAATCGCCATATCCGCCTTTCTGATCCCGAGCTCTCCGCTGACGAACCACGATCCAAAGAGATCTTCAAGGCAAAATCGCCGTCTGAGGCTGACCGACCACTCGGCGAAATCGTCGGAAATGCAGCAAACTGGCAGTCCACGATTTCGTGGCCAAATCAGAACGTCTCGGATGCCATCGGTCAGACAATGCAAGCCAACGTAGCTGTCCTCCAGAGCAGGATCGACTCCAACAATTCGCCAGAACTGCATCGCCGGGATTGCTCCCAGACTGGCAAGAAGATAGGTGCGTTCGACAAGCTCGCGATCGGTGCTGCCACCATGTGCGGCGACAAACGGCGTCAGTAGGTCAGCGACGTCATCGCCGGTCTGATAAATGACGCCCATCGCATCGAGCGCGAGGACCGAAAAATCGTTGGGCATCGATTTCTCGGCTCCGGGTCAAAGTACCTAAAAGCTCGCGTACCCAAATGCCGCACGCAGCACCGCGTACAGCACACCACCAACCAGAAATCCCACCAACGTCCCATTCATTCGGACATATTGCAGATCCTTGCCCACCCGCAATTCCAATCGATCCGTGATTGTCTTCGCGTCCCACCCCCCGACCACCTGGGCGATGAACGAAGACAATCTCTCTCGTGCCGAGGGCAACAATTCATTGATGATGCCAGCCGAGGCGGTCTCGACCCTGGCCCGTGTCCCCGGATCCGACCGCAGCATGGTGCCGAGATTGCCCAGAGCACCTTCGATATAAGCAACCGTGCGTCCATTCGGCCGGCCGGCGTCCGCCTCCAGCGCCAGGCGCAGCCGAGACCACACGTCCCACAGCCAGGCCTGCACCGTCTCATGTGCCACGACCTTGCGGATCGCCGCGCCAACTTCAGCGGCGCGTTTCGGGTCCTCTTCCATCCGGTTGATTTCGCGGCGGATCCACTCATCAAATGCGGCGCGCAGCTCGGAGCCGTCCGGACTCATCTTGTCCAGCTCGGCAGTGACCACGGTCAGCACACGGCGCGCGATCGAGGCGCCGAGAGCCCAGCCGATGAGCCGTCCGCCTTGCTCGCGGACCCGTTCCTCGATGGCTGCACGCAACGTTTCCTCCTGGGCACCGAGCAAGGTCCTGAGTTGCTCCAGAACGAAGCCGAACACCTCCTGGTGGCGCCCGCCCTCGACCAGCGTGCGTAGCGCGCGGGCCACCACGATCCCGGCGCCGGCGCCGCCGAGGACGCGGGGAATGATCCGGCTGGCGACCCGGCGAGCACGGCCGTCCTCCACGGTGGCCAGGATCCGCGGCAACAGCGCGGCAAGGGCGCTGGCGGCAGGTCGCGCCGAGACCGGATCACTCAAATACCGCGCCAGAATCCCGGGTACATCGAGCCGGCCCAGTACCGAAGACACCTCGTCCGCGGTGATCACGTGGTTTGCGACGAAGCGGCCCAGGGCGAGGCCCAGACGCTCCTTCTGGTTGGGAATAATGGCGGTGTGTGGGATCGGGATGCCGAGCGGGTGCCGAAATAGCGCGGTGACCGCGAACCAGTCGGCGATGCCGCCGACGAAGCCCGCCTTGGCCGCGGCTTGCAGTAAGTCGGTCGCCCACCCCTCCGGTATCGCGTAACACCCGAGAGTGAGGCCACCCATGAGCACCAGCAAGAACGTGGCGAAAGCGCGGTGGCGTCGCAGTTCGCGGCGAGCATCCGCATCAGGGTCGGAGTCGGTCATGTGACGGCAGGATAATACCAAACGCCGCAAAGACCGAACGCCGCCGGGATGCCCTCTTTCCGGTTCAGCTTATGCAATGTTATATCGTAACCATGGATAACCCATGGTCGCTACATCCGCTGTCTCCGGCCGCCGGAACTTGTGCTAGGCTCATCCTGGCCGGCGCGGTTCTCGGCATGGTGTGGCTCGCCGTCATCTGGGCTTTGGCATGACCCAGTTGTCGCCGCCGCTGATCGGGCTGGAGCAGGTGACGCTGCGGCGCGGCGGGCGGGACGTGGTGCGCGATCTGGCCGGAAGCTTTGCGCCAGGCACGCTGACCGCGGTC
>JBEKQQ010000070.1:0-29811 GCA_049519555.1 Acetobacteraceae bacterium | reverse complement strand
GCACGGCGCAGGTGACCGCGCTGTCGACCGCGACCATCGCGGCGCTGACCACGGCACAGGTGTCGGAAGGCCTGACCACGGCGCAGGTCGCGGTGCTGGGTTCGGCGCAGGTGGCGGCACTAACGTTTGCGCAGGCGAAGGTGCTGACCACGGATGAGATGTCGGCACTGACCACAGCCAATGTGGTAGGCCTGAGCGTTGTCGCTGTCGCGGCGCTGAACTCCGACCAGATTGCTGCAATGTCGACAGCTGCAGTGGGTAAGCTCGGCTCGGCACAAATCGGCGTCCTGAGCACGGCGGCGATCGCGGGCCTCAATGCCGCTGAGGTGGCTGCGCAAATTGGTTCACTTAAGCCGGCGCAAATCGCGGTCATTGGCACTGACGCGATCTCCGGGCTGAGCACGGCGCAGGTGACCGCGCTGTCGACAGCGACCATCGCGGCGCTGACCACGGCACAGGTGTCGGAAGGCCTGACCACGGCGCAGGTCGCGGTGCTGAGTTCGGCGCAGGTTGCGGCGCTGTCGGCGACCCAGGCCGTGGCGTTCACCACGGATGAGATGTCGGCGCTGACCACTGCGAACGTGGTCGGCCTCTCCACCGCCGCGGTGGCCGCCCTGAGCTCCGACCAGGTGGCGGCGCTGAGCAGCGCAGATATACTCCATCTGTCGCACAATCAGCTTGTGGCTTTGACACCCCAGACGGTACCTGACCTTACATCCGCGGAAATATCTGCACTCGGTAGCGCTTTCTTGTCTGCCCTCTCGACTGCACAGTTCGCTGCCATCACGACCGATGCGATCCAAGGGTTGACCGCCGCAGAAGCGACAAATTTGACCACGAAGGAGATCGTGGCAATGACCACTGACCAAATCAATGCCCTGACTGTTACCGCAATCGGCGGCCTCACCCCCAGCCAGACGGGGGCGTTCACCAACTCGCAAATCGCAGGCATGACGGACGCGCAGCGAAATAACATATTCTCCTGAAACCGGCTCGCATCGTCGTGGGTCTCGCGGCGTTGCAACCCTCTTCACCAGAAAGCCAACCAACGTATTGTTGTGTGACCGAAAAGCGTTGTGCCAGGGTTCTATTGACCGTGACGGAACAATGTGGGTTCCGTCCAGCGGTGGACGCTGGTACCGGCACCGTGGAAAGGGGCCCTGGACGCCCTCTCTTCCACGGCCGTGCCACCCAGGGTGACGACGCTGGGCGAAAATTGGGCAAGCGCGCCCGACCTCCTCGCCGCACCGACACCGCAGATCTTATGCGTCGCACAGCGCGACCGATCAGCAAACAATCGCGGTATTGAGAAGCAGTTCATTAACCTGTTTGCGGCAGTGTGAAACGCAATCGCCGAATGACGACACCACCTGGTGATGACCGAGGTCATGAACATGAGCCGCCGGCTTTCCCAACCAGTCATCATTGTGCCGCAACCATCGTCAGACTCTGAGCATGTCAGGCAAACTCTGGTTGACGCAATCAGTCATCATCATGCCGGTCGGGTCGCCGATGCAGAGCGGCATTATCGGACGCTCATCGAGTCACCGTCAGGACATGCCCTTGCAAGCTATGGCCTCGGCCTGCTGTGCGCCACGCAAGGCAGGCCGCTTGAGGCCATCGACGCTTACCGCGATGCCATAGCCAGGCGGCCGGATTTTGCCGACGCCTATGTCAACCTCGGAACGACGGTGCTGGCGCTCGGGCAATGTGAGGAGGCGGCGTTACTCTATCGACAGGCCATCGCAATCAACCCTGAAAACGCCATGGCTCACAGCAACCTTGGCAAAGCACTGCAGGATCAGGGCCGCTGCAACGAAGCACTCGAAGCCTATCGTGCCGCGATCTCCCTACAACCGGACGATGCCAGCATCAACATCAATTTCGGTGCCGCGCTGCTGGAGCAGCGAACGTGGGAGGAAGCAGTGACGGTCACACAGCGCGCCATCGCGTTGCAGCCAGCAAACGCTATGGCACACGCCAACCTGGGAACCGCATTGATGAATCTTGGCCGCCACGAAGAGGCTCTCGAGTCGTGCTACCAGGCCATGGGCCTGGACCTGCAAGGCGTGGCAATCCATGCCAGCCTGGGTGGCGCAATGCTGGAACTGGGAGCACTGCCCGAGGCGGTGGATCTCTGCCAACGTGCCATTGCCCTTGATCCAACGTTAGCCAGCGCTCATTTCAATCTCAGCCACGCGCTCAAGGCGATGAACCTGCTGGAGGCGGCACAGATCGCGGTAGGCCAGGCGATCTCGCTGTGCCCCGATTCGGCGGAATATCATTTCCATCTCGCTCATATTTTGCTACTGCGGGGCGATCTGGCTGCCGGTTGGGCGGAGTATGACTGGCGTTGGAAGTTGCCGGATTTTTCCTGGATCAGCACCCTGCACGGGGAGTTCACGCAGCCGCCATGGTTCGGTGAGGACATCGGCGACAAGACAATTCTGATCCACACGGAGCAGGGCCTGGGCGACATGATTCTGTTCGCCCGCTACCTGCCCCTGGTTGTGCAAAGCGCACGACGGGTGATCGCGGCCGTCAGCCCGCGCATGCATCGATTACTGGAATCAATCGAAGGCGTCGAAGTCGTCTCGATCAGGGATGTTCCGCTACCGGATTTTGACGTGCATTGCCCGCTGCTGAGCCTGCCGCGGGCATTTGCCACCAGGCTCGGCAACATACCATCACCGGTGCGCTATTTACGCGCTGAACCCGCCGCGCAAGAGGACTGGGCCAACCGAATTAAGCGCAGCCAGACTTGTAGTAACACGTTGCGGGTCGGCCTTGTTTGGGCTGGAAATCCTGCCACGAAACGCGATCGTTTTCGCTCTCCGGGTTTGGCCAGTGTGGCGCCACTTTTTTCCGTCTCGGGTATCGAATTTGTCGTCTTGCAGGTGGGGGAGGGTCGGCAGGAACTTGATGCCAGCCCGTTGCCGCCAGGCGTCATCGATCTGGGCTGTGAGGTCACAGATTTGGCAGACACGGCCGCCATTATATCTGGATTGGACCTGATGATCAGTTCGTGCACAGCCCCGCTGCACCTGGCCGGAGCATTGGGTGTACCAACGTGGGCAATGATACCGTTTGCGCCATATTTTCCTTGGTTGCTGGAACGCACCGACACGCCTTGGTACCCGAGTATGCGACTGTATCGACAAGAGCAACCCGGGCGCGACTGGTCAGGCGTTGTCGCTCGGATCGCTGCAGATCTCGCGGCACTGGTGCACTCAACACCGGATTGTCCGGGAGTGCAGCAGCGTCATGTGTCAGAGAATACATTATCGATGCCTCAGATGTCTCTGCCTGAGATTGACGGTTTCAACCAGCTCGCGCGCTGCCGCAGTGGCGTCATGCTGTGCAATCGCAATGACACCTACATAGGCGCCAGCCTGCGCAAATATGGCGAGTTCTCGGGCGAGGAAACCGCGCTATTCCGCCTCATCGTGCAACCTGGCCGGACGGTGCTGGACATTGGGGCCAACATCGGTGTCCACACCGTCGACCTATCATGTTTGGTCGGTCCAGATGGAACGGTGCATTCGTTCGAACCGCAGCGACTGACGTTCCAGCTCCTATGTGCCAACGTGGCTTTGAACAGTTGCTCGAACGTTTTCACCCACCATACCGCGGTTGGTGCCGCCGCCGGCACGATCCTGGTGCCCTCGCTCGATCCTGGAGAATCCCACAATTACGGCGGCCTGTCGCTACTGGGTTCGGGTGTTGGCGAGCCGGTTGCCTTGGTCACGATCGATAGTATGGAGCTGAGTGATTGTCAGTTCATCAAAATCGACATCGAAGGCATGGAGACGGAAGCGTTGCGTGGTGCCGCTGTAACGATCCAACAGTTTCGGCCATTTCTATATGTCGAGAACGATCGTCAGGGTCGGTCCGCAGAGTTGATCGGTCTGTTACAGCAATACGGTTACCGGCTCTATTGGCACACGCCGCCGTTATACAGCGCAAACAACTTTCGTGTGGACATGGAAAACATCTTTGGCAGCAAGGTGTCCGTCAACATGATCGGTATCCCGGCCGAAATACCGCAATTTACCGTGGTCAACCTGCGGGAGGTCGCCGGCCCGACCGACAGCGTAATCAGATGGTAAGCGAGGGCTGCGATTGATGTCCCGGGTTGCACCTTTGCATCGATGGCTCCCGCAAGTGATCGCCCCGCGTTCGCCGTCCGTCGCGTGCGGACGTCCTTGAAGTATCGCCTATAAATCAAACCACAGCAGCAGCGCTACCATACCAGCATCCGTTAGGCAGGATCCAGTGAATGCGTCAATACCACCTTACTCGGGCCACCACGAGCGGAACACCGCCACGTAAGGCCCACGCCCAGGGGAAGTTACGTCGGTCATCTAGCAGCGGAACCAAATACCATGGATGAGACCTTGTCAGAGTATATCATTGCCTCTCCAGCCGATCTGGTCCTGGTGCCTGGGCGCACCGATGAAATGCCGGCAAAGGTCTCCGAGCAAACCGACAACAAATGCAATCGCACTGGTGTTGAAATTCGCACCACCCGGGAGTTGTTCGCTGACACAGCGCATTCCGTCGGCAGGCCGGAGCCTTTTCAGGAGCTGCGATACGGCGAGGCGTACGAAACACCTATCGAGCTCGTCGATGCCGTTAGTGCTGACCAGCGGGCGATCGCGGACGTGCTGCATGTCGGCTGCGGTGTCTTTGAACCCGAAAAACTCCCCCTGATGTTCCGCAATCCGGGTTGGCGAGAAATCCGGCTGGACATTGACCCAGACGTCAATCCGGATGTCATCGCCAGCATAACCGATATGCAAGTTATCTCCGGCGCCACCCTCAATGCAGTCTATTCGTCACACAACGTTGAGCATCTCTATCCGCACGAGGTACCGCTCGCCCTACGCGAAATGAATCGTGTGTTAAAGTCGGACGGCTTTGCATTTATCAAGCTTCCCGATCTGCAAGAGGTGGCCCGTTTTGTCGCCGAGGGCAAACTGGAAGATCCGCTTTATATCTCCCCAGTGGGTGCGATCGCACCGCTCGACATTCTCTACGGTCATCGGCCGGCCTTGGCACGCGGCAATGCGTTTATGGCCCATCGCACCGGATTTACCGGGACGACGCTTGGAACGGCGTTGATCGCGGCAGGCTTCGTCGCAGTGATGATGCAACGCGACTTGCCGAATTTCTCATTGACTGCCATCGCTTTCCGAACGCAACCCGATGCTGAGCAAATGGCAATCTGGCGGGCGCGGCTGCTCCCGGCCGAAGATCGGCCGACCGTGCTCTACACGCTGAACGGCTGACACCCGGAACTTGCCGCGAGCGCTTTCCTCACCTTCACCGTGAGAGTTGGTGCGGGACAAGCAGCCGCTCGCTCGCCGCACGGACCCGGGGATCACCCGCATATTCGTTACGGGTTCTTAGGGGACTGTTAAGGACTCGCCCGTAATCTGCCCGTCCGTCCTCCAAAAAGCCGAGCGGCAAAGGCACAGCATGACCATCTACACCGTGACATCGGGTGCCGTCAGCAGCGGCCTCGTCCTCAGCAGCGGTGATAAGCTGGACGTGTTATCCGGTGGCATGGCCAACTTCACCGTTGTGAGCAACGGTGGTGTTGCGAATACGTCTGCAGGTGGCGTTGCCAGTTTCACTGTGGTCAGCAATGGCGGCATCGCCAATGTATCAGCGGGTGGCGTGGCGAATGGCACCGTACTGAACAGCGGCGGTGTCGGGAACGTCTACAGTGGCGGGACCGCCAACTCCTCCGTCGTTAGCGGCGGCGCCGCCGCATTCGTCTTCCGTGGCGGCGTGGCCAGCTCCACTGTGGTGAGCAGCGGTGGCGCAGCGAACATATCCTCCGGTGGCATGGCTGGCGACACCGTGTTGAGCAGCGGCGGTGTTGCATACGTCTTCCAGGGTGGGGTGGCCAATGCCACGGTCGTTAGCTCAGGCGGTGCTGCTTTCATTTATAACGGCGGTGTAGCCAGCGGGACCGCGGTCGGCGCAGGCGGCGTCGAATATGTTTATACCGGCGGCGTGGCCAGCGTCACCGTAGTGAGTAGCGGCGGCGCCGAATTCGTCTACACCGGTGGCATAGCCAAGGGCACCCAGGTGCGCGGTGGCGGCTCGGAATCCGTGCTCAACGGCGGCGTTGCCAGCCAGACCGTCGTGAGCAGCGGCGGAGTGGAAACCGTGTCATCGGGTGGTGTTGCCGTTGCCACGATGGTGAGCACCGGCGGCATGCAGGTCGTGCTCGGCGGCGCAGCCACTGGCACCGTGCTGAACGGAGGTGTCCAGACCGTGACGTCCGGCGGTGTCGCGACCGGCACCATGGTAAATGCTGGCGGCGGATCGGTTGCCTCGTTCGGCCTGGTCACCGGCACGATCGTGAACAGTGGCGGCACCGAGGTGGTATCTTCCGGAGGTACTGCCGATGGCACCCTGATCAACAGCGGGGGCCAGATCACGGTGTCCTCCGCCGGCGTGGCCAGCGGCACGACCGTGAGCGGCGGCGGCACCTTGGACGTTGCCGGAGGCGTGGTCAGTGGCACGGTCCTGATCGGCGGCGTCCAGACCGTGGGCTCGGGTGGTACAGCCAGCGCCACCATGGTAAACAGCGGAGGTCAAGAGATCGTTGCCTCCGGTGGCGTCGCGAGCGCCACGGTCGTCGCCAACGGTGGGGTGCAATCGGCGTCCGGTGGTCTTGCCAGCCTCACTACGGTGAATGGCGGTGTCCAGGTCGTTGCCGCCGGCGGCTCGGCGAGTGGAACGGTGGTGAACAGCGGCGGCACTGAGACCGTGTCGTCCGGTGGTATGGCGAGCTTTAGCACCGTGAGCGCCGGAGGCAGGCAGTTCGTATCCGCCGGCGCGGCCAGTGCCACAATCCTGAACGGTGGCACTCAGATTGTGTCCGCCGGCGGTACAGTCACTGGCACCTTGGTCACCAACGGTGGCACCGCAACAGTTTTCTCCGGTGGCGTGACCAACTTCGCGGTGGTCAGTGCGCGTGGCACGCAGGTGATATCGTTGGGCGGTGTTGCCAGTGGCGCCACGTTGATGGGCGGCGTGCAGACTGTGGCCTTCGGCGGAGCCGAAAACTTCACCGTGGTAGGCAACGGCGGCACCGACGCAGTGGCCTTCGGTGGCGTCGCTAACTTCATTACGGTAAGCAGCGGTGGAACCCAGAACGTGCTGGGCGACGCGATGAGCGCGACCGTCCTGGGTGGGGGTGTGCAGAACGTATCGTCGGGCGCGTTCGCCGGGGGCACCGTGGTTGACAGCGGTGGCACCGGGAACGTGAACCCGGGCGGTATTGCCGATGACTTCACGGTTAACAATGGCGGCGCCGAATACGTATTCAGCGGAGGCGTGGCCAATGGCACCCAGCTGGGCAGCGGTGGCACGGAAACGGTTGAGATTTTCGGTGTGGTCAGTGCGACTTTGGTACGCAGCGGCGGCGCGGAGGTCGTGCGCTACGGTGGGACTGCCAACGACACCGTACTGCTGAGTGGCGCCAACCAATACGTATACTCTGGCGCCGTGGTTACCGGCACAACGGTCAGCAGTGGCGGCACTGAAGTGTTATCCGCGGGCGCAAGCCCCGGCGCCATGATCCTGGAAGTCGGTGGCGCGATCGACCTGGTCGGACTGACCTATTCCAGCGGTGGATCCGCAATCTTTGACACCGGCACGGACATTTTGACGGTGACCGAGGGAGGCAACCTGTATCAGCAGACTCTGGCGGGCACATACACAAATGTCTCATTTCAGGTCGCGCCTGACCACAGCACAGGCGCCCTGGTTACCATGAACAGCACGGCGCCGTGCTTTGTCACTGGCACACGGATTGTGACAGATCATGGTGAGGTTGTCGTCGAGGCACTGAATGTCGGCGATCATGTGCGGCTGTTTGATGGCCGAATCGCCCCGATCGTGTGGATTGGCCATCGGCGAGTCGACTGCTTTCACCATCCCAGGCCTGATCAGGTTTGGCCGGTGCGTGTGGCGGCTGACGCGTTTGGAGCGGGGGAACCTCAGCGCGACCTGTTTCTCTCACCGGACCACGCGGTGTTTATCGAGAATGTGCTGATCCCGGTGAAATACCTGATCAATGGTACCAGTATCGCCCAGGTGAAGGTGGCCGAAGTAATGTATCATCATGTGGAGCTGGCCGCGCACGACGTACTGATCGCGGATGGTTTGGCGGCGGAATCCTACCTCGACACGGGCGATCGATCGAACTTCAGCAATGGTGGGGGCGCCGTCGTGTTGCATCCGAATCTCTCGGCCCACGTTTGGGAGGGAATGGGCTGTGCGAAGCTCGTGATATCGGGCCATGAAATCGAAAGTGTTCGGCAAAAATTGGATACCCGGGCGCATCTCTTACATTCGACAGTACGATGCACCGACGCAGCGTAATGCAACCAGGTCGCAAAGCAATGTCCACAGCGCGGTATCGCGACAGAAGCAGCTTCCCACCACAGTCGACGGTCTGATCGCGGTCGTCATTGCGCGGCTTATTGTCGTTGGGGTTGCCAGGCTTCAGCCATGGCTACAACCCAGTTGGCTGCTTGGCTCAACGGAAAACCGAATGACTGCAATGCTGCAAAATGAAGCGGACCGGAGGGCGTGCGCCGATCGGTGCACGCCGGCCCAGACCCGTCGTCATGTCAGATTGCAACTACGCTTGTAATACTCGCTGCGTCTGAATTCCAAGACCTTCAACGCCCAGTCGCATTACGTCGCCCGGCTGCAAGAACACCGGCTCCGGCTTGATGCCCGAGCCCACGCCAGGCGGCGTGCCAGTGGCGATCACGTCGCCCGCATGCAGCGTAATGAAGTGGCTGACGTAGCTGACCAGCTTCCGCACACCGAAAATCATCGTTTTCGTGGTGCCGTTTTGCATCTTTTTACCGTTGACCTCAGTCCACAGGCCGAGGTTTTGCGGATCCGGCACCTCGTCCCTGGTTACCACCCAGGGGCCGGTCGGCCCGAACGTGTCGGCGCCTTTGCCCTTATCCCAGGTGCCGCTGCGCTCGAGTTGAAACTCGCGTTCCGACACATCGTTGCACACGCAATAGCCCGCGACGTGGTTCATCGAGTCAGCTTCGCCGACATAGCGGGCGGTGGTCCCGATCACGATGCCAAGTTCACACTCCCAATCCAGCTTCTTCGAGTCGCGGGGCCGCAGCACGTCGTCGTTCGGGCCGGAGAAGGCACCCAGGGACTTGAGGAAAATGATCGGCTCCTTCGGAACCGGCATGCCGGCTTCCGCGGCATGATCGGCGTAGTTGAGCCCGATGCAAATGTAATTCACCGGCCGCACCACGCAGGGGCCGATCCGCGGATTGCCCTCGACCCGAGGTAGCGTCATCGGATCGATCCCCGCCAGCATCTTCAGCGACGCCGGCGACAGCGCGAAACCATCGATGTCTCGTACGACACCCCCGAGGCAGCGGATCGCCCCATCCCGATCCAACATCCCGGGCTTCTCGGCACCGGCCGGGCCATAACGCAACAGTTTCATGGTGGTCCCCCCAAACGATCAAAGTGTCAGCCCGCCATCGATCACGACAGCCTGGCCTGTGACGAATTGTGCCGCATCCGAGGCCAGATAAACAGCTAGCGCGGCGATTTCCTCGGGCGAGCCCAGACGCCCCATCGGCTGGCGTGCGATGAACGCCTCGCGCGCCGCCTCGATCGATCCGGCAACTGCCGCATTCACCGCAATTCGTTCATCCAAACTCGGCGTCTGCACCGTTCCTGGGCAAAGGCAATTGACCCTGATGCCACGCGTTACGTAATCCGCCGCCACCGACCGGGTCATCCCGATAACCGCTGCTTTCGTCGCCGAATAAATGAACCGCGACGGTACGCCCTTCAGGCTCGACGCGACGGAGGCCATGTTCAGGATGACCCCGTGGCCGCGTTCCAGCATTCCCGGCAAAAAACTCCGCATAGTGCTGAACATCGAGTGGCAGTTGAGTTCGAATGCGAACGACCATTCGTCGTCGGTCGCCTCCAGCACGGTGCCCTGATGCACGAACCCGGCGCAGTTAAACAGGATGTCGACCGCTCCGGCGTCACGGGCCGCGCGCTCGATATCGGCGGCATGCAGGACGTCCAGCTTCGCGATCCGGATTGCGTCGGAGGCGATACCGCGAACCTTTGCCTCGTCGACGTCGGTGGCGATGACGTGCGCCCCGGCAGCGGCGAAGGCGAGCGCGGTGGCCCGGCCAATCCCTTGGCCAGCGGCAGTAACGAACGCGGTCTTTCCGGCGAGTGCAGCCGTCATGAAGGTCTCTCCCTTTGCATCGGCCAAACAACTACCCCCGTTATCTCAGCGGTTCCATGCCTGCGCCGTGCCGTCTCTGGTGTTGTTACCGAGCCTCGGAGGGACGGGCGGGCGCTCCTTTGCCTGGACCGCGAGCCGGTCTGAATGATTGCTGGTCACCGTTCAATGAACCGCGTCGACGATCGCCTTGCTCAGTATTTCCGCCATGCAGTCATAGAGCTTGCGCGCCACAAGCACACGCGTTTCGGGTGCCATGGCGTCCAGGTCGAGGAAATCGGTGTCGCTCCAGAATCGCATGAGTTCGTAGCGATCGAGCACCGGTACGCTGGCCATTTCGCCGGCCTGCAGGACCGCCGATCGGTAGGGGGGGAGGTCGATCACCCGGGCGACACTTGGCGCGTATTGTAACGTCATCAGGATCAGGTCCGCACCGCTCGATTGAATTTTGCCGACAGCCTGAGTGACACTACCAATGAACGTATCAAGATCATCACCGCGTCCGGCGGCACTGGCGCCTGCTCCCCATATCACCAGGGCCGGGTTTGTGGCGGCCAACTCGGCACTGAGTTTCAGATCGAGGTCAACGCCGGATTGACGAGGTACGGCAAGCACAACCATGTTGATCGTGACGCCGGGTAGCGCCTCGGCGAGCCTCGCCTTGAGCCGCGAAGGATAAGTGTATTCGGTTCCCTGCGCAGGCGCACCCAAAGTTGCGGCGCCCCCGAGAGTCAGAATGGTCAGGGCCCGCCTGCCGATCGCTGCCTTGGTCGCGGGAAGCGCATCGGCGGCGACAACAAATTCCTCCGGCGTTGGACAACTCGCTGCCTGAACCGTCCAGCCAAAGCCATGCAGGCCGGCCAACAGCAGCAGAATAGCCCACTTTCTCACGACACCTCCCGCCGGCGTGGGGCAGCCGGAATCCGGCCGCCTTCCTTGAACCACGCCAGCAGCAGGCCGGCGCCAAGCATGATCAGTAATCCAACCAAATTAACGAGAGCTTGCACGATCAGCCCATATCCTGCGAGATTCAGCACGAAATTCGCCAGAACCGCGAGCAGGATGCTCAGGCAAAAGATCTCCAACGAACTCTGCCCGCACAACACGACCAACCAACCCGCCCGGGACGTGAGGAAGCCGGCGTTCCGCTGGACGAATGTCCCGACCAGAACAGCCAGTGCCAGAAGGCTCAGCAGCCGCGCGGGTGGCAACATCGTCTTGTCGAACCAGGTCTCCGGCAGAACGATGTATTCCGGAACCCAATTGACTGCTTCGTGCAGTGACCAGGACAGGCTGACGACGGTCGCGACAGCCGCGAAAACCAACGCGATGCGAGGCAGCCATCCTCTGGGTACAAGGTACCTACGCTCCTTGGCACGGGAGAAGCCCAGGCTTAGGCCGATGGCGAACAGGAACTGCCAGGCGAACGGGTCGAAGTACCACAGCACTCCATTCGGGAACCCGGGCATGTTCCAGCCGAACAGGTTTGCCTCGAGCCAAAGAATAAGTGAAGGGACCAGCCCCAGTACAACGTGGTGCCGGATCATGAGAATCAGCACCGGCAATGCCAGGAGCAATGCGATGTACAGTGGCAGGATATTCAGCAGATTCGGTTGAAACTGCAACAATAATACGCGAATGAATGCCTCGCCTGGATTGTTCAAATAGTCGCCAACCTGCAGTTCATCGGCGAACAGCGGATTGTAAAGGAACTTCAGAGTGTATGCGACTTCGGCGTTGAACAGCATGAACAGGCAAAGATGGGCGACATAGAGCTGCCAGACGCGGCGATAAATTCGCGCGACAGCCATTGCCAGGCCTTCTCTGTCGAACGCCGGGGCATAAGCCAGGGCCGCGGTATAGCCGGAGATGAAGATGAACACCTCTGCCGCGTCGCAGAACGCAAAGGAGCGCAAGGTAAAGTAGCTGATCACATTGTCAGGGATGTGATCTATAAAGATGAACAGTAAGGCCAGTCCGCGAAAAAAGTCGAGACGGTGGTCCCGGTTTGCCCCTTTCCTGGGGGCAGGCCTCGGAACCGCGTCAACATTTGGTCTTTCCCGAGGCACCATCCCGTCCATCATTGGTTTGATTGAGCGGCAACGCCGCGCCGTCCAGGGTCCATATAGCAGGACTGCATTGTACGTGTCGCCAGCCGGCTTGATCGTCATATAGCAGCGCGTGCGATCGTTGACCGACCAAGCCTGGCGGTGTCAGTGATTTGTTGCGGTATCAGAGCGGCGTAGCGGCACCGAGATGCGCGTCAGTCGAGCACTCGTGGCACCACTACGGCCGCCACATCCGTTGCCGCACCACCATTGGACCTGACGCGATAAATCGTGGATCGTTTTGAAAGCGTCGCGCCGCGCCGCCCATGTGTTAGTTGTCCACCACGATCGCGCAACCAGACTGCGTGTGGCAGGGTGACGGTCTGCTGGCCGCCAAGACGTCGATCAGCGCCGGCGGCCGGTTTGAGGCCACCATGGTCTGCAGTTCGATCGTTGTGATAGTGCGGGCGCCCTCGATCCGGAGCGGGGTCGGCGCGTCGAAATCGTGCAAATGTAGAGTGCTTATCGGCGGCACTCCCTAATCGACGATTTCGTCGGCAAACCCGGCTCGTGGATTGCCCGGCGCAGGCGGAGGGTCGCTGTCTGATCGCGGCGCGTAGGCGTCCGGCTGAGGCGACCAGGATGCTGGTTGTGGCGTAAAGGCCGCTGATTGTGGCCCGTTGTACGCCGGCCGAGATGAAAGCGATACAGCCGCTCCGGGGGAGTACGGCATCTCGGGCGCCGGCCGTGAGTTCCATCCGTAAGAGTATGGTCCTTGCGAGTACGGCGCGGGATTGGAAGCCAGCGGATACGGCGTTGCGGCCCCGTTCCAATAGCCGGGCGGAGGTTGGACCACGCAAGCGGAAAGCACGAGGCTCGCTGTGCCTGCAAACAGGTAGCGCAGCATTTTTGTAACCCCCGGGATGGGTCTGATTCTCAGGATATCAGCAATTCAAGTGGTCAGCACGGTATTTAATGTCGCGAACCAAATCCTGATCGTGGCGATCTCCGCGTTGGGTAGCGGAATGCAATTGTCAGTTCGACTTTCTGGCGGTCGTCCAATGATCATTGCTGGCCTCGCGAAAGTCCATTGCCTGTAACGATTCAATAACCCATTTGATCAACCCGATTGTAGCGCAATGGCCAGGCCGCCTGTCGAGGCCTGACACCAACCACCGAGCGAGGCCGTAACAGCGGTTCAGGTTGCCGGGCGGCTTCGGCGTGTTGTAGCCTCCTGATACGCGGCCGTTCGAACCCTCCATCGGGGAACCCGCATAACAGACGCGTCGGGACCACCGGTGCAATAGGGAGAGAAGGCTAATGACCATCGGGACAGGACTGACTCGCCGCCATGCATTGGCGGGAGTCACGGCGTTGCTGACGACGCCGCTGGTTGCGCGGCATGCGTTGGCCGAGACGCGTGGCGTGAGCGATAGCGAAATCGTTATCGGCTGCATGACCGATCTGTCGGGTGTCACCGCGGTGCAGGGCACGAACAACGCTCAGGCGCTCCGCATGGCGTTCGACGAGGCCAACGAAAAGGGCGGCATTCATGGCCGCAAGGTGCGCCTGGTCATCGAGGACATGGAATACATCGTGCCGAAAGCCGTGCAGGCGATGAACAAACTGCTCAATCACGATAACATCTTTTTCGCTCTCGCCAATGGCGGCACGCCGCACAATGATGCGGTGCTGCCGGCGATGATCGAAAAGCAGGTGCCGAATGTCTTCCCGCTGACCTGTGCCCGGTCTATGTACGAACCGCTGAACCGGTACAAGTACGGTCAGTTCTCGTCGTACTACGATCAAATGCGCGCCGGGGTAAAGTATTTTGTCGAAAAGCGCGGCAAGAAAGTCATAGGCTCGATGTACCAGGACACCGATTTCGGCAAGGACGTGCATGCCGGGGTTGTGGCGCAAACTGAGGCCATGGGGATGAAAGTTGCGGGCATTGCCGCGTCCCGGCCGACGGATACCGACTTCAACGCTGCGGTGGCGAAGCTGCGTGACGCAGGCTGCGACCTGATCTGCATGGGTACCATCGTCAAGGACACCACGATCATTCTGCAAACCGCGCGGAAGATGGGTTGGAATGTCGATTTCTGCGGCCAGTTCGCCAGCTACTCGACGGCAGTGGCGGAGGCGCCCGGCGAGCCGGCCGAGGGGTTCTACTCGATGTCGCCAGGCCTTTACGCGTATCCGGATGACCCGCGGCCAGCGATTCAGCAAGTTGGAACACGGTACCGGAAGAAGTTTGGTATCGATATCAACTATCTGGGGGAGGCCGGTTGGTCGGCCGCGACCTGCATGATTGACGTCCTGCAGCGCGCGGGGCGCGACCTGACGCTGGACAGCTTTATCGCCTCGCTCGAAAGCATGACCAAATGGCGCGATATCTTTGGTTCACCGCCGTTGACCATGACCTCGACCAACCATCACGCATCCAACCAGTCCTTTCTGTCGGTCGTGAAGAACAAGCGGTGGACCCCGGTCGAAGCCGAACCATTGAGTTACACCTGAGCGACTAACAGTGCGGCGGTTCCGGCGGGACTGAAACTTTCCGGCGAGACGGAAAGGAAGCCGTCTCGATGGCCGGCGTCAATTGACGGGTGCCTGTCGCGTAACTAACCGGTCGCCGCCTCGTCCAGGTCCTCGCCCCACATCTTCTCCAGCCCGTACATGGTCCGTGCATCGGGCTTGAACAAATGTACAACGATGTCGCCGGCATCGATCAGCACCCAGTCGGAGCCGCCCAGACCTTCAATCTGCACGCGTTTCTGACCCGCTTCATGCAGCTTCTCCCGCAAGTGCTGCGCCATCGCGGTGATTTGTCGATCCGCGAGCCCTGAGGCGATCACCATCCGGTCGCAGAACATTGCCTTTCCGGTCAGATCCAACGTGACAACGTTTTCCGCCTTATCATCCTCAAGGCTGGTCACGATCAGCTTTTGCATCGAATCCAGTCGCGACGGCTCCGTCTTCACCGTTGGTGACCGAGGCGCAGCCTTGCCTGGACCGGCGACGATGGTCTTCTTGCGCGGCGATCCCGGAGAAGCCGGAGCCTCTACCAGCACGGGTTTCACGGCGCGCTTCCGAGGCCTGGGTTGATGGCGGGCTGGTGAGGATGGCGGTTTGGGCGTGGCGGCTATGATACGGCTCCTTCAGTTCCCTTAGCGCTGCACGAATTGCGGTGGCGGAGGTGGCATTCGCGGGCGCGGTCAGGAATACCCACCCGGACCGCGCCTGCGACAGAACTGGCGCTTCATGCGCCGGACGCCGCCCTCTGCGCAAGCGGCGCACTGCCTGGCTGGCCAGTGCGGGCAGCGTATAGCCTGGTCGGGGCAACACCGCGAACGGTATATTGCGCGTGATTTCCTGCCAGCGGTGCCAGCGTGGCAGTTGGGTCAGCAGGTCGGCGCCCATGATCCAGACAAAGTGAACCCTCGGAAAGCGCCGGCGCAGCGCCCGCAACGTGTCGACGGAATAACGGGTGCCGATTGCATCCTCGATCGAGGTGGCGATCACGCGCCGCCCATCGCCGATCGCCGCAGCGCCGGTCAGGCGATCCGCCAACGACGCCATGCCGTTGCGGGGCTTGAGCGGGTTGCCGGGTGAAACCAGGAGCCAGACCTGATCTAACCTAAGGCGTGCAAGGGCAAGCCTGGCAACGTGGCGGTGGCCCGCATGCGCCGGGTTGAACGATCCGCCCAATAGTCCCACGCGTATACGGCGGCGATCGCCAAATCGCGGCAGAGGATCAGGCACGCACCTGACCAGTACCGCGGACCACATACCGATAGATCGTCAATTGCTCCAATCCGACGGGACCTCGCGCATGGATGCGGCCGGTGGCTATGCCGATTTCGGCGCCAAACCCGAATTCCCCGCCATCGCAGAATTGTGTGGAAGCGTTCCAGAGTGCGACCGCGCTGTCGACGTTCGCCAGGAACCGTTCGGCAATGGCCGCGTCCTCGGTGATGATGGCGTCAGTGTGCGAACTGCCGTGGCGGGCGATGTGAGCGAGCGCCGCGTCCAGGCCATCGACGACGCTGACCGAAATGATCGCATCCAACCATTCGGTATTGAAATCACTGTCATTCGCGGCGGTGAGGTCCGGCACGATCGCGCGCGCCGACGCGTCAGCGCGGAAATCGCAGCCCAAGGCGCGAAGGTCGGCAACAATCTGCGGCAATTGCGCGGCGGCAATGGCGCGGTCGATCAACAGGGTTTCGGTGGCCCCGCAAACGCCGGTGCGGCGCATCTTGGCGTTGGTGACAACCGCGCGCGCCATGTCGGGACTGGCTGCGGCATGGACGTATGTGTGGCAGAGGCCTTCGGCATGCGCCAGCACTGGAACCCGCGCGTCACGCTGCACCCGCTCGACCAGTGACCTGCCGCCACGCGGGATGATCAGGTCGAGCAAGCCGGCGCCTGCCAGCATCGCCGCGACATAGGCCCGGTCGGCAGTGGGGGGGACCTGGATGCACGCCGGCGGCAACCCGGCCGTCTCCAGCCCGTGCACCAACGCCAAATTGATCGCTCGCGCCGAATTGGCACTGTCCGAGCCGCCGCGCAGGATCACCGCATTGCCTGACTTAAGGCATAGCGCCGAAGCGTCTGCTCCCACGTTCGGCCGGCTTTCATAGATCATGCCAATGACCCCGATCGGCGTCGCGACCCGCTGGATGCGCAGTCCATTGGGCCGCGTCCAGTCGGCAAGGATGCGGCCCAGCGGATCGGGCAGGGCGGCGACGTCGTCGAGGCCTCGGGCCATGGCTTCGACCCGGGCATCGTTCAGAGTCAGGCGATCGCGGAACGCATTGGTGCCGTTGTAAGCGGCGAGGTCGGCCTCGTTGGCTTCCAGGATCTCGCGCCGACGGTCGCGCAGCGACGTCGCCATGATGCGGAGGGCGGTGTTCCGTCGCTCCTCGCTGGTCCCGGCCAGCACGCGGGATGCCTGGCGCGCCGCATGGGCTGCTCGTTGGAGGTGTTGAGTGGCTTCTGTGTCGCTCTGCATGGACGAATAGTGGCGCTTTGTGCGGTTCGTTTCCAGAGGGCATTGTTGACCGTACTGGGCGGCCGTGCTGCGATCCCGGCAACGTATGGGAGACACGCCATGAACGCGCCCGTCCACTACGATCCCGCGAGCGACGCCTGGACCAAACCGCTGGACCAGTTCGACGTCAGCGACCCTGCGCTGTACCAGAACGACACCTGGCATCCGTATTTCGAGCGGCTGCGCCGGGAAAGTCCGGTTCACTTCTGCCGTGACAGTCTCTATGGCCCGTATTGGTCGGTCACCAAATACAAAGACGTGATGAGCGTTGAGGTCAATCATCAGGTTTATTCGAACGAAATCGGCGGTATCCAGATCGAGGACCAGCCGAAGGATATGCAACGCCCCAGTTTCATCCGCATGGACCCGCCAAAGCACGATGAACAGCGGAAAGTGGCGAGCCCGATCGTGGCGCCCGGCAATCTGATGAACATGGAGGCGCTGATCCGCGAGCGCACCGGCCGCGTGTTGGACGGTCTGCCGCGCGGCGAGACGTTCGATTGGGTCCAACACGTCTCGATCAATCTGACAACCATGATGCTGGCCACGCTGTTCGACTTTCCGTTCGGGGAACGGGCGAAGCTGACCTGGTGGTCGGATGTCGCGATTTGCAACGTCCGCTCGCCCGACGCGCTGGTCCATTCGGAAGAGGAACGTCTCGTCGAATTGAAGAAGATGGCCGAGTACATGCTCGGGTTGTTTGAGGAACGGAAGCGGCAGCCGCCGAAGTTCGATTTGCTGTCGATGCTGGCGCACGGCGAGTCGACCCGAGACATGCCGCTGATGGAGTTCATCGGCAATGTCGTGTTGCTGATCGTGGGTGGCAACGATACGACACGGAACTCAATGACGGGTGGACTGATGGCGCTCAATCAGTTCCCGGACGAATATCGCAAGCTGATCGCTAATCCGGACCTTGTCGAAAACGCCGTGTCCGAGATCATTCGGTATGTGACGCCGGTGATTCACATGCGCCGCACCGCATTGCAGGATGTTGAGCTTGCCGGCCAGCTGATCAAGGCAGGTGAGAAAGTCGTAATGTGGTATGTCTCCGCCAACCGCGACGCGGAAGCCATCGCCGATCCGAACCGGCTGATCATTGACCGGGCTCGGCCTCGGCAGCATGTGTCATTTGGGTTTGGCATTCATCGCTGCGTCGGTAATCGCCTGGCAGAATTGCAATTGAAGATCCTGTGGGAGGAAATTCTGCAGCGGTTCCCGATGATCGAGGTCATGGCGGAGCCGAAGCGAATCTATTCCAACTTCATCCATGGGTTCAGCTCGATGCCAGTGCGCATTCCTGCATAGGACGGTGCTACGTTCGGCTCAGAGGTTGCGTCGCTTCAAGGTGAAATGTAACCAGCACTGCCCGTCCGTGATGTCGCCCTGCATGGTCGAATCATCGTGAGTTCCGGTCAGTTGCACGCCAGGAAGTGTCCCCGCCAGGGTGCCGTTGTTTAGTACCTGTACTGGAATGTACTGGTAACCCCACCGAAAGTACGCGACGCCGGCCTGAACGGTAAGGCGGAACGGCCCGGAGTGCGGGCAATCCCGACGCTGGGGAAACTGAGACCGCGTCGCAGTTCCTGCGTAATCGCCGTCCCCGGAAACAATTCGGACAGCAACCGGCGGTCGCGCGCAGGTAGCCAATGTCAGCAGCGACACCATGGCGATGCTGCGTTGCCAGTGCGTTTTGTTCACAAGGCGGGGCCTTTTCCGAATTCGTCTTTCATCCGTTGGAGCAGCTGGTCTCGCAACCATCAAAACTCAACCGTGATTGCCTGGGTTGGAAATTGCTGCCTCGATAGGGCACACATTCGCCGACGGTGTATTCGCACGCTTCGCGGTGTTGGTGCAGGTCACGTAATTGCTGAACCAGGCGAGTTCCTTGATTGAGACCACGCCAAACGCGATTCGGTCCATCACAAAAACCGGCGGAGCCGTAGTGTCTGACCGCCAGCGCGTGCACTTCGGGGACCGGGCCGCTGATTGATCCAGGCACGTGTCAGGCTCCAACCACGCCGTCATGCTCGGGGCCTGGCGTCCCATCGCTTTCGCGCGAAGCGAACGCCAGTCCTTGGTCACGACGTTGCAGGGCTGGTGCGTTCAGCACCAGATGCCAATCACGCCGTTTTGAACGCCGGCATGACGTCCTTGGCAAACCATTCCAGCTGTTCGAGACAAAGCGAGAGCGGCAAGCCCAAAGGTTGGGCGACCGTGACACGGCCTAGACCCGGGTAACGCTTTTCGAGGGCTTTCAGCTGTTCGATGATGTCGTCCGGTGTCCCGGTCAGGAAACCGCCCGCCTTCACCGCATCCTCGATCCGCGGCAGTTTCAAAGTCGGAACCAGGCGCGGATCGCGCATCGCCTCGATCTGTTCGTCGGTCAGGGCGCGCACCAGCCGCAATTCACCGAACATTTTCATATTCTCTTCGTAATATCCCGCCGCTTCCTTCATGCCGGCTTCTTTGCTTTTCGCAATATGGAACTGGAAGCCGACGGCCATCCGCTCGCCGAGTTCGAGGTTCATACCGATCCGTTCATGCGCCGCCTGCCATTCGCGCATAATTCTGTCGGTTGCCCCGCCCTCGGCCGAGCCGCCGCCGATCACGCCCTGTATGCCGTGCTTCGCCATGAAATCCAATGCGCGCGCGGTGCCGCCCTGAATCGGCTGCCAGCACTCCACCGGCAACCGCTGCGGCCGCGGCACCAACGTGAGGTCCTTCAACGTATAGCCGCGATAGGGCACCTCGGGCGGCAGCGTGTAGTATTTGCCTTTGTGCGAAAAGGACTCATTGTTGAATGCCTTGAAGATGATATCGACCTGTTCCTCGAACAATTCGCGGTTCGCCGCCTGGTCGATCAGGGGCGATCCGAAGGTCTCGACCTCACGCGTGTGGTAGCCGCGGCCGACACCGAATACGACCCGGCCGTTGGTCAGGATATCGGCGACAGCAAAATCCTCGGCGAGGCGCAGAGGGTGCCACATCGGCGTGATATTGAACCCGGTGTGAAACTTCAGCCGCTTCGTGAGGTGCGCCAGATGCACCGCCAACAGGATGATGTTGGGCAGACACTCGGTGCCTTCGGGCTGGAAATGGTGCTCGGCCATCCAGAACGCGCCGTAACCAAGGCGATCCATTGCCTTCGCCTGGGCCTCGGCTTTGGTGTGGGCGGTGATGAGTTGGTCGTTGCTGTAACGCCGGGAGTTCACCGGCGTGCCAAGGTAGCCAACGTTTTCCAGGTCGATATGGCCGGCGTAGGAACTGTCGAATTGCGTGATCATGGCGTTTCCTTCCGGGCGACCGCGCCCGTTGAACCTTACACCTGCATGGTACTCCGCCTGATCGGGATGGCAACTCCGCTGCAACCGGATGCGTTACAAGTTACGTGTTTGAAAGTGTCGCGGTGCGGCAAGACGTGGAAAATCAAGGCATTGACCAGAAATACTCGGCAACAATCCTTGAATGGCATGGCCGGTGCGGTTGGCCTAGACAGAATTTGAAGTCCGGCTTGCCAACCTGCCGGATCGAGACGGAACAGGACGGGGATTCAGCACCGATGGACGGATCGAAGGGCCACACTGCGCCGGAGACCAATGCGTCGCTCTGGTCGCAGCGGACACTGAAATCCCGTATCCCCTGTGTCGGCACCGCCGTGCATTCCGGCCGTCGCGTCAGTGTCACTCTGCTCCCCGCGCCGGCTGACCACGGCATTGTTTTTCGCCGTATCGACCTCGGCCGTGATATTCCGGCCACCTACAACCGCGTGGTGGACACCATGCTCTGCACCACGATCGGTGAAGGGTCCGCGCGGATCGGTACGATCGAGCATCTGATGGCCGCACTGGCCGGTGCCGGTGTCGATAACGTGTTGATCGAGGTCGACGGACCGGAAATCCCGATCATGGACGGCTCAGCCGCGCCCTTCTGCTTCTTGTTGGAGTGTGCTGGCATCGTCTCGCTCGAAACGCCTCGTAAGGTGATCGAAATTCGCCGGCCAGTGCGGGTCACAGACGGCAAGGCGTTCGCTGAGCTGCGGCCATTCGACGACACAGCACCTGGCGGTTCGATTCCAACACTGGACATGGAAGTCTCGATCGATTTTGCGGAGGTCGCGATCGGCCGTCAGACGATCAATCTGCGGCTGACGCCACAGAACTTCCGTGAGGCTGTGGCGCCTGCCCGCACCTTCGCGCTTGCCCGCGACATCAATCATATGCGGGAACTCGGCTTTGCCATGGGCGGGAGCCTGGACAACGCGATCGTGGTTGACGGATCGAAGATCCTCAACCCTGGTGGCCTGCGCATGAAGGACGAGTTCGTGGCGCACAAACTGGTGGACGCCGTGGGTGACCTCGCACTGGCCGGAGCCGCGCTGCATGGCCGCTTCATCGCCAATCGGCCTGGCCACGGTCTGAACAACAAGCTGCTCAGAGCTTTGTTCGCCCGGCAGGCCGCCTGGGCCGATATCACGCAGGAGTCGGCCGAAGCCGTCGCAGCCTGAAAGCGGCCCTTCGCGTCACGCCGCGGCGTGATATAAGCGCCCCGATGAGCCCTTCCATGATTCCCCCGATGCGCCAGGCCGCGTTCCCCTTGCGCGTGCTGTCACTTCTCCTTTGTCTCGCCGTGCTGCTGCTCGGTGGCTGTGGCGGTTCGGACAAGGACAAGACCAGTGGCCCAACGCCGCCGGTTGAGGTGCTGTACAACAACGGCCTGGATGCGTTGAATGCGAACCGCTTCTCCGAGGCCAACGACGAATTCAACTCGCTTGAGCAAAATTATCCATTTTCGTCCTGGGCCGTAAACGCGCAGATTATGCAGGCGTATTCGGAGTACGTGCAGAACAAATACACCGACGCGATCGCGACGCTGGATCGCTTCATCCAGCTGCACCCGGTGCATCGCGACATTGCCTATATCTATTACCTCCGAGCTCTTTGCTATTATGAGCAGATCGCCGATATCGAGCGCGATCAAAAGGGCACCGAACAGGCGATGGCAGCGCTGCAGGAGGTCGTAACCCGGTTCCCCAACACCTCTTACGCCAATGATGCGCGGCTGAAGATTGATCTGTGCCGGGACCATATGGCGGGCAAGGAGATGGAGATTGGTCGCTACTATCAGCGGCAGCATCTTTACCAGGCAGCGATCGGCCGTTTCCAGCGTGTGGTCGACGATTACCAGACCACGGCGCACGTGCCCGAGGCGTTAGCCCGCATCGTTGAAGTCTATCTGGCGTTGGGACTGGTCGATGAGGCGAAGAGAACCGCCGCTGTCCTGGGGTACAACGACCCTGGGAGCGTTTGGTATCAGGACGCCTACAACGACCTGGCCGCGTCGGGCGCGGTATCGGAGGGCCTGCCTGCTCCATCGAACGGTTCGAGTGGTTTCTTCGGTCGTGCCTGGCACGCGCTGTTTTGATGTGCTGACCGTCGTCGCCCAATGCTGACGGCGCTTTCCATTCGCGATGTGGTGCTGATTGATCGCCTGGACCTGTCCTTTGGCCCCGGTTTGACCGTGCTGACCGGCGAGACGGGCGCAGGAAAATCGATTTTGTTGGACAGCCTCGGCCTTGCGCTTGGCGTGCGTGCAGAGTCGGGTCTCGTTCGGGCGGGTTGCGAACAAGCGAGCGTCGCCGCGTGTTTCACTTTAGCCGCTGACCATCCGGCGCTGACGCTCCTGGCCGAACAAGGGTTGCAGGCCGAGGACGAGATTGTCTTGCGCCGAGTGGTGACGAAGGACGGCCGGTCGCGCGCTTTCGTTAACGATCAGCCCGCCGGAGTTGCATTGCTGCGGCGGATCGGCGCGTTGCTGATCGAGGTGCAGGGTCAGCATGATCAGATGGGACTCGCCGATCCCGCCAGTCACACGACGTTGCTCGATCTGTTTGGTGTTCCGCCCGAGTACCGGGACGCTGTGGCCGCCTGCTGGCGAGCATGGCGGCAGGCGGAACATCGTCTGGAGTCGGCGCGAACCGCAATCGAGGCTGCGCGCCGCGATGAAGAATGGCTGCGCCATGCGGTCGCAGAACTGGCTACGTTGGCTCCGCAGTTGCATGAGGAAGACCAACTGGTCGCTGACCGCCAGCGCCTGCAGCAGAATGAACGCCAGTCCGAGGCCATCGCCGCGGCCATCGCCGAGCTGACCCCACGCGACCGGCGCGGTGCCTCTGGGCCTGCCGCGGTTCTGCGGTCCGCATCGCGGCTGCTGCAGCGGCTGGTTCCCGCACATCTGGCGGACCAGGCCAATCCGGCGCGGGAGGCGTTGACTGCGCTTGAACGCGCCGAGGAGGCGCTGGCCGAGGCTGACACAATTCTGGGTCGCCTCGCCGCGGATGCCGATGCCGATCCCCGTCTGCTGGAACAAACCGAAGAACGGCTGTTCGCTCTCCGCGCCGCCGCGCGCAAGCATGGTGTCGCTGTGGTGGAACTGCCGGCATTACTGGAAAGCCTGGGCGAAAGATTGGCGCACCTGGAGTCGGGTGAGGCGCAGTTGCTCGAACTGGAGCGCGCGGCCAAGGCAACCCGAGACCAGTACATTGCATCAGCGCGGGTCCTGACCGATGTACGGCGCGAGGCAGCTACGCGATTACGCGATGCCGTCATGGCAGAACTACCCCCGTTGCGTTTGGACAGGGCGCGGTATTTTGTCGAGGTGACGGACACACCGGAAACTTCCTGGGGTGCCGGCGGCGCCGATCAGGTGCGGTTTCTGATTGCTACCAATCCGGGACAGGAGCCCGGCCCTTTGGCGAAGATCGCCTCGGGCGGCGAGTTGTCTCGGTTGATGCTGGCATTGAAAGTTGTGCTGTCAGCGGGCTCCACGGTTCCAACGCTGGTATTCGATGAGGTCGACTCCGGGGTCGGCGGCGCGACCGCTGCCTCGGTGGGCGAGCGGTTGTCGCGGGTCGCAGAGGCTGTGCAGGTGTTGGTGGTGACCCACAGCCCGCAAGTAGCGGCGCGCGGGGTCTCGCATTTCCGGGTGTCGAAGGCGGCCAAGGGAGCGCGGGCGGCGACCACGGTTGAGCCTCTCAACCAGCGTGACCGGCGGGAAGAGATCGCCCGAATGCTCGCCGGAGAAACAGTCACAGCGGCGGCTCGCGCCGCAGCCGCGGACCTGTTGGGTGCGGCCGACTAAGCACGACCACTGTATGATTGCCTGAGCGTTCCCACGTCATAGCCCGAGCACCTCGACATCGTGGCCTGAGTTCCTCTACGTCGTGGCCTGGCTTGACCAGGCAATCGGCATCGGCACGATGACCCGACGTTCTGGGGACACATGTCCAATACGAGGGGAGGGAACATCGCATGACCAATGGCCTGTCGCGCTGGGAATCGCCGGCACCGATCCGTTATCCCGATCCGGACATCGTGGCGCTGGATCCGCGCTTCCATCGTCTGGTATTGGGTAACGCGGCAATCGAGCGTATCGCCACCGGATTTCGTTTCACAGAAGGACCGGTCTGGTTCGGTGACGGGCGATATCTGCTGTTCAGCGACATTCCCAACGACCAAATCCTGCGTTGGGATGAAACCACCGGCGGGATCAGCGTGTTTCGCGAGCCGTCTCACTACACGAATGGCAATACGCGCGATCGGCATGGCCGGCTAGTGAGTTGCGAGCACGACTCGCAGCACCTCACAAGGACCGAATATGACGGAACGATCACGCTGCTGGCGCATAGTTTCGAGGGCAAGAAACTTACCGGCCCGAACGACGTGGTGGTGAAATCCGACGGCACGATCTGGTTCAGTGACAATGGCGCCGGCACGCGCGGCAATTATCTGGGCCATCCTGAGCCGCACCATCATCCGTTTCGGGTTTACCGATTTGACCCCGTCTCCGGTCAGTTGACGGTGGCGGTTGGCGACATGCAGCGGCCGAACGGGCTGGCGTTCTCGCCGGATGAGTCGCGGCTTTATGTGGTCGATACGCCGGGCGCCGGCGACAAGACGACGTGGGTTTACGATATCGTCGAAAATGGCACGAGAGCAGTCAACGGGCGCGTGTTCTTTAACGGCATGCCAGGCTATGCTGACGGTATTCGCTTGGACGTCCATGGCAACATCTGGTGCGGCTTTTCCGGTGGCACCGCCGATGACGGCGTTGCCGTGTTCGCACCCGACGGTGTCTTGATCGGTCGCATTCTGTTACCGGAGCGCTGCGCCAATGTTTGTTTCGGTGGTCGCAAGCGCAACCGTCTGTTCATGGCGGCAAGCCAATCAATATACGCGCTGTATGTCGAAACTCAGGGTGTTCCGGGTGGTTAAAGAGGCGCCACTTAGCTTCTGGCCGACACGATCGCCTGTAGGCCGAACCCAAGGAAAATAAGGCCGGACGCGCGGGTGACCCAAAGCGCGTGCCGGCGATACCATCGGCGTACCGGGCCGGCACCGATGATCGTGATCAGAATGACATCGGCCGTGACGAACCCGGCACAGGCAGCGGCAAGCAAGGGCGGCAACGCGGTCCAATCCAGGGCAGCGGTATGGTCGGCCAGCATCGCGGTAAACATCGCGACCGCAACCGGATAGGCCTTTGGGTTTGATAGTCCGAAGGCGAGCCCTCGGCGGAACGGACGACGCGGCACGAATGTTACGGTCCCGTCAGTATGGCGCCGCGTCATGACCGCACCATAGCCAAGCCAGCAAAGATAAACGCCACAAACCACATCGAGCACGTTGAAGATTGTCGTACCGATCGTTTTGGTTCCGATGATCGCGACCAACGCGAGAGCCGCCCAGGATACGTCACCTGCGAAATGTCCGGCGAGAAACCATGCACCGGCGCGTCGCCCGCTGCCTGCGCCAATCCCTAGCAACGCGAGAAATGCCGGGCCCGGCGCCAGCGTATAGGCACCACCGGCGACAGCGGAAGCGAGCAGCAGGCCTGGCGTCAACCGCCGAACGCCTGATCCCACAGCTCCGGCAGCATGCGATAGCCGTTCCCGTCACGCACAAGATAGGCAAACCCGGGAAAATGCACGTGCATCCCGGCAATCAGCTGGCGATCGGTGACCACCATGTCGAACGTGCGTTTCCTGGTTGCGGCGGCCTGATGCGGATCGGTATCGAACTCGATGGTGACTTCGGGGCGCGGCACCTGGATTTCCGGTACGTGAATGATGTCGCCCCAGATCAGCAACGAGTCCTTTCCCGAGCTGACCATGTACCCGCTGTGCCCCGGTGTGTGCCCATGCAGCGGCACCGAAGTGACGCCTGGAAACACGACCTCGGAGCGGGCAAAGGTGCGGGTGACATTGTGATATGGCGCGATTTGCTCGCGGGCGCATTGGAAATACAGTTTCTTCGCACGTTCGCTGGCGCGGCTCATGGCGCTGTCGTCGCGCCAGTGTTTCGGTTCGTTTTCGTGCACAACAAGCTCGGCGTTGGGGAAGAATTTGCGGCCCGTTTTCGGATCCGTCAGTCCCGCCGAGTGATCCGGATGCATATGGGTCAGCACCACGGTGTCGATATCGGCCGGATCGACGCCGGCGGCTTTTAAATTCTGCTGCAACTTGCCGGCGGTCGGCAACAGGTAGTCGCCCGAACCGGTCTCGACCAGCGCGAGTCGTCCCGCAGAATAGATCAAATAGCAATTGACCGACGTGCGGCGACCCGGCCGAAACTGGGCGTGCAACAGGCCTTGCGCATCATCCCCTGTGATGTTCTGCAAGACCTCCAGGGTGCCATCCAGATAGCCATCCGACAGCGCAGTTACCACAATGTCGCCAATGCGGCGGTGGTAAAAGCCGGGGATTTGTTCGGTGGGGATCTGGATCATGGTGAAGGCTCCTTGATGTCCGAAAGCGTTCACGCCGCGCCGGTCAGTGATTTCGCCGTCTGGCCGAACAGGATTTTTCGGGATTCCTCCGAGTGGTCGCCACGCCGGCGCAGATGCTTGCCGACATCAACCCCCTTTTGCACTGCCGGCCTTGCCTTGATCCCGTCGCGCCAGCGGGAAACGTTGGGGAATTCGTCCAACGTCTGACCGAGCGGCTTCGAGATGAACACCCAGGGCCAGGAAATCATGTCAGCGATCGAATATGCGTCCAGTATGTATTCTCGGCCCTCGAGCCTTCGCTCCAATACCCCCAGGCAACGATTGAACTCGCCAGCGTAACGCTTATGCGAGTAGCCATGATCCGCCCGTTCATCGACGCCCCTGGCGTAATTGACGAAATGACTGAGCTGGCCCGCCATTGGACCGAGATTACCGACCTGCCAGAACAGCCATTCAAGGCACTCTTTGCGGCCACGCGTCGAGGTCGGCATGAATTTACCGGACTTTTCCGCGAGATGGATCAGGATCGGTCCCGACTCAAAAATCGGCATTGGGCCGTCTGGCGTGTCGTGGTCAACGATCGCCGGCATGCGAGCGTTGGGACTGATCTTCAGGAACTCCGGTTTGAACTGATCGCCAGCGCCGATATTCACCGGACACAGCGTATACGGCAGGCCGGTTTCCTCCAGCATGATGGAGATTTTCCATCCGTTAGGGGTGGGCCAGTAGTAAAAGTCGATCATGCTGCATGTTCCTTTGTCCGCAGAGTCGCGATTTCCGCGGCCGAGTAGCCCAGTTCGGACAAAATTGCGTCGTTGTCCTGGCCAAGAACGGGTGCGCCACGACGGATGCCGGCCGGGGTGACGGAAAATCGGGCGGCGGGTCGCGCCTGCCGCAAAAGTCCGGCCTTTCCGTGCTCCGTTTCGACAACGATGCCATTCGCCTGAACCTGCGGATGATGGAGCAATGCGGACCGCGTCAGCACTGGCGCGCAAGGCACGTCCTCGCGGGTCAGAATATCCAGCCATTCCGCTGCCGGACGGTTCTTCAACGCGGCCTGGGTCAGTGCCAGCCGGTCGTCGACGTTCTCCTGGCGTAACGCTGGCGTGCGGAAGCGCGGATCGTCCAGCCATTCCGGCTTTTCCAATGCTCGCGTCAGTCCCATCCACTGCCGGTCGGTCTGCACCGCGACAGTGATGTGGTCGGTCGCGGTTTCATAAATCAGGTCGATGCGGCTTGCGGCCTCCTGCCGAGGCGGTTGGTCGTCGGCAAAGGTCAGGCTGCCCATGTCGGATGCCCACAAGAACGCGATCACCGCATCTAGCATCGACAACCGCACATGCTGCCCTTGGCCCGTGCGCTCCCGAGCGAGCAGTGCTGCTGTGATTGCCTGCGATGCGGTGACTGCGGTCAACTTGTCTGGGAGAATGGTACGCACGAGCCGCGGGCGTTCCGAATCCGAACCAGCCTGGATGGTCGCCAACCCCGACATCGCCTGCACGATCGGATCGTAGACCGGCTTGCTTGCGTAAGGCCCGGTCTCGCCAAAACCGGAGATCGAGACATACACAAGATCAGGTTTCACCGCCCTTAGCGCGGCCTCGCCAAAGCCCATTCGCTCTGCCACCCCTGGCCGGAAATTCTGAATGAAGACATCTGCCGTTGCGACCAGCCGCAACAGTGCGTGCTTCGCCGCCGGATCGCGCAGATCCAGCACGACCGAGCGTTTGTTGCGATTGGTATTCAGAAATGACGCCGACAGACCGTTGCGCCGGTTGCTCGCGGACCGTGTGGCATCGCCGCCATCCGGGTTCTCCACCTTGATCACATCCGCGCCCTGGTCAGCCAAAATCATCGTGGCCAGCGGCCCCGAAACATTGGTGGTGAGATCGACGACACGGTAGCCATGCAAAGGACCTGGCATATTGGGTTTTCCTGCTCAGTACGCGCCAATCATACGTTACCGCCTCGCGGGCGCCAAAACCTCCGCGTTGCCGGTGCCCAACCTCGGCGCTGCGCTGCGAATGACCGGCCGCGCGCCATCGAACGATAGTGCCGAGCCGGTCAACTTGTAGTCCTCACCAGGCACGTCCTGCAAAATGCCCAGTGCACGGGTTTGTGGCTCGTTCAACGCTTCGGGCAGGGTGTTGATCGGTGCGGCCGGAACGCCAACGGATTGCAGCCGCTCGATCCAGGAAGCACGGGCATGGGTCCGCAGAATCTCACTCATCAGCACGACCAGCGTGGTCTTGTTGTTCAGGCGGGCGCGGTTGGTGGCGAAGCGGTCGTCCTCACTCCATTCCGGCTTGCCGAGTTCCCGTGCGAGTTTGGCGAACAGCCGATCGTTGCCACAGCAGATGATAAACGGTCCGTCCTTCGCGTCGAAGGCTTCGTATGGCACCAGCGCAGGATGGCCTGACCGGTGTTTCGGCGGCATACGTCCCTCATTGACCCAGGCATCGCCGCGTTGCGCAGCCCACACCAGGGCGGTTTCCAGCAATGACGCGGTCACGATGGCGCCTCGGCCGGTGACGTGGCGTCGCTGCAACGCGGCCAGCGCGCCGATCACGATCCACATGCCGGTGCCTTGATCGCAAACTGCAACACCGAGACGCATCGGCGGGTCGTCCGGGCCGCCATTG
>JBEKQQ010000069.1:0-30069 GCA_049519555.1 Acetobacteraceae bacterium | reverse complement strand
GCCAGGTTCGCTTGCGATGCGAGGTTCGCTCGCAACGACAGGGGTTCGTGCGGCAGCTCCGCCCGGCGCAGAGCCTCCCGAGCCCTGATGCGAGGTTTGCTCAGGCGGGGACGGGGACAGGTCTGAGAGCGCGCCGCCCATCCCCGGTCATTCCCCCTGGCGCCGGGCAGCGAGAGCGGCGGTGGCCTGGGTTACCAGCTCCTGGAGAATGTCGGCGATCGATTGCTCGGCGGTGACCATGCCGACGGATTGGCCGGCCATCACCGAACCCATCTCGATATCGCCATCGATCACCGCGCGGCGCAGCGCACCAGCCCAGAAATGCTCGATCGCCAATTGCGCGGCTTCCTTGTCCAGCTCGCCGGCGTGGAATTTGTCGCGCGTCTCCGCCTGGTGGCGCAAAAACGTCCTGGTCCCCTCGTTCACCAGCCCGCGCACCGGGATTACCGGGAACCGCTCGTCCAATTGCACCGAGGGCAACGCGTCGCGTGCGTTGGCGCGGATGAAGGCCTTCTTGAAGTTCGGATGCGCGATCGACTCTTTTGCCGCGGCGAACCGCGTGCCGAGCTGCGCGCCTGAGGCGCCCATTTCGAGATAGGCCAGGATCGCCTCGCCACGGCCCAGACCGCCGGCGACGAAGACCGGGACTTCGCGCAGATGCGGCAGGATTTCCTGTGCCAGCACGGTCAGCGACACCGGCCCGATATGGCCGCCGGCCTCCGAGCCCTCGATCACGATCGCGTCGGCGCCCGAGCGAACCAACCGGCGAGCCAGCACCAATGCCGGTGCGAAACAGATCAGTTTTGCGCCGCCGTTCTTGACCGCTTTGACTGCGTTGGCGGGCGGAATGCCGCCGGCCAGCACGATGTGGCTGACCTTCGCCGCCAGGCACACCCGGATCAGGTCGTCGAGCGCCGGATGCATGGTGATCAGATTGACCCCGAACGGCTGGCTGGTCATCGTCTGCGTCGCAGCAATCTCGGCCGCCAGCAGCGCCGGCGTCATCGAGCCGCAGGCAATCACCCCAAACCCACCGGCGTTGGAAATTGCTGACACAAGGTGCCGCTCGCTCACCCAGCTCATGGCACCACCGAGGATGGCAACCGGGCAGCCAAGAAACTCGGTGCCGCGCTCCCACAGGCGGGCAAGGGCGGCCCGATCGTTCTGACCTTGAATGGCAGCCTCCACCCACATCGGCACATTGACCACCCTGGCGCCGGCGAGCGCGCCACTCACATGCGCGCTACCGTCGGAACGGCTGCCGTCGACGCTGGTCCCTTCGGCGACCAGGTCGGGGTCGGCCATCGACTCGGGGCGATCAGCTGGCATCGAGGCCATACGCGGTATGCAGGGCGCGGACCGCCAGTTCGGTGTATTCGGAGGCGATCAACACGCTGACCTTGATCTCGCTGGTGGAAATCACCTGGATGTTGATCGCCTTGTCGGCCAGCGCGCGGAACATTGTGTTGGCGACGCCGGCGTGGCTGCGCATGCCGACGCCGACCACGCTGATCTTGGAGACGTTCGGGTCCTCCAACACCTCCGACCAGCCGACCTGGTCCTGGATCGCCACCAGGGCGGCGTGGCTGCGCGGCAGGTCGGTCTTGCCGATGGTGAAGGTCATGTCAGTGGTGCCGTCGGCGGCAGTGTTCTGCACGATCATATCGACGTTGATGTTTTCCTCGGCGAGTTTGCCGAAAATCGTCGCCGCGATGCCGGGCCGGTCGGCGACGCGGCGCAAAGTGATCTTTGCCTCGTCGCGGGCATAGGCGATCCCGGACACAAGTTCTTTTTCCACGATCTCATCCTCATCAACCACCAGCGTGCCGGGTTTATCCTCAAAGCTGCTAAGCACCTGGACCCGGACGCGTTCGTTCATCGCCAGTTCAACGCTACGGATTTGCAGCACCTTGGCACCGACCGAGGCGAGTTCCAGCATTTCTTCGTAAGAAATCTTTGCAAGCTTGCGCGCCTGCGGGACTATACGCGGGTCGGTGGTGTAAATGCCATCAACATCGGTATAAATATCGCAACGTTCGGCTTTCAGAGCAGCTGCCAGCGCGACGGCCGAAGTGTCTGACCCGCCGCGGCCCAATGTGGCGACGCGATGGTCCGGGGCGAGCCCCTGGAAGCCGGCGACGACCGCGACCTGACCGCGTCCCATGCGCGCGATCAGGTCGGAGGCGTCGATCGACAGGATACGCGCCTTGGCATGTGCGGTATCGGTATGGATCGGGATTTGCCAGCCCTGCCAGGAGCGGGCCTCGACCCCGATCTCCTGCAAGGCAATGGCGAGCAGGCCGGCGGTCACCTGTTCGCCGGTCGCGACGACCGCGTCGTATTCCCTGGCGTCGTGCAAGGGCGCGAGCTCCTGGCACCACCCCACCAGCCGATTGGTCGCGCCTGCCATGGCGGAGACGACGACTGCGACCTGGTTGCCGGCTTTGTGCTCGCGCTTCACCCGTTGGGCAACCTCGCGGATGCGGTCCAGGTTGGCGACGGAGGTGCCGCCAAATTTCATCACGATTCGCGCCATATGATCCTTGTTCTGGGTTTGGGGAGCGTCGGGCCCCAGGGAAGTCGGCTGGGCGAATCCGCTGGGGGTCGAGCATCCGGGGCGATGTGCGGTAGATACCGGCCAGGGATTGGAGGGGCAACCAATGAGTGAGGCATTGCCGGAAACCACCCCGGGTGTTTCCGCCGCGGAAGTGGCGCGATTCAATGCCCTGGCGTCGCGTTGGTGGGACCGGCATGGTCCGATGCGGCCGCTGCATGCGATGAATCCGGCCCGGATCAGCTGGATTCTGTCGCATACGGCACTGCGATTCCCGTCGATTGAGGGCGTGCGGCTGCTCGATGTCGGCTGCGGCGCAGGCCTCGCGGCCGAGGCGCTGGCGCGGCGGGGCTTCGATGTTCTGGGAATCGACGCGGCGGTAGACGTGATCGAGGCGGCTCGGGTGCATGCGGCTGAACGTGCCGGCGCGGCGGCTGGCAGTCCGCAGGCGGTATCGGTCCGGGGTGACTGGCCCGCGCCGGCCTACCGCGTTGCGACGGCAGAGCACCTGTTGGCAGAGCGCCGGCAATTCCAGGTCATCACCGCGCTGGAGGTGATCGAGCACGTGCCCGATCCCGCCGCCTTTGTCCGCGTTCTGGTGGCGTTGCTGGAGCCGGGTGGGCTGCTGTTCCTGTCGACCCTCAATCGCACGCGCCGCTCGTTCCTGGTCGCCAAACTGGGCGCCGAGTATGTGCTGCGGCTGCTGCCGGTTGGCACGCACCACTGGCGTCAGTTCATCACGCCGGCAGAATTGTCCGGATTATTGCGGGACGCAGGCGCGCGGGTCACGGACACCGCCGGATTGTCGCCCGGGCTCAACGGCTGGCACACCACGCGGGACCTTGGGGTGAATTACTTGCTGGCGGCCGAGGTGTAGTCGGCACTCGGCAAAATCATGACATGCGGGTTGTGCCGTTTGAACGATTTGCAGGGCATTGCTCGCTTCATCGGTAGAGGCGTTGATGGAACACGACGAAATTCAAATGCGGCTGATCCGCGCCGATGACATTCCCGCCAGCCATGAACTGGACGAACCTTACGTGTTCGGCCTGCAGGACACGGAGCAGACGATCATTCCCGGCCAACGTCAGGCGGACGGCACACTGGTGTTCGACTTCTCCTTGCGGGTGAAGGCGGCCGCCGATCCTGACCATCCGGTGTTCCTCGGGCGCTTCGCCAGCGGTCCGGTACAGGATCGCTTCGTTTATCTGTCGTGGCGATCGGTGCCGCGTGGCGTCTGGATCAATCGGGTAAAGGCGCGGCTTGGCTCGATCGACTGGCAACTGGTCCGCGCCGCCCAGGCAGCGAACCGGCCGTTGGTGGCGGACATGACGGGCTGGCGGCCAGGTGATCCGCGCAAGCACGTAGAATGGCGATTGGGCTGAACTCTTATCCGGTCGTGGTCACCACCACTTGCGCCAGGCTGTTGTCGACCACCTGCTCGAACGGAATGATACGGTCCAATACGCCTCCGGAACGCATCGCCGCCTGTAGCCGTTCCACGCCCTCCCTCCGGGTCATTGGATCAACGGCGTAGAGGTTCAGTGCGCGATAGCGATCGATGGCGGCGGCGTAGATCGGTGCCGGAACGTCCGGGAAAAACCCTGCAAGTGCATGGGCGATTTCGGCGCCCGGCGTGGCGGCGATCCAGCGTAACGTGTGATCCATGGCCCGTACCATCGCCGCCAGTTCATCACGCCTTTCGGTCAGCACCGAGCGGCGGGTGACCAGCGTGGTGTAGGCGGTCAGGCCCCGGTTGGCCGCCGCAGACCACAAATGGCCGGCGCCTGACTGCAACAGCTCTTCGGCGTAGGGTTGGAACACCTGGATGGCGTCGAGCCGCCCAGATCGTAACGCTGCCGCGTTGTCCGCCATGGACGGGCCGCTCGTGCGATTGAGCGCGGCCGGATCGGCGCCGTCTCGGCGAATGTCGTCTTGCAGGCAGAGCCACGGTGTCGGGACCTCGGCGACCGAGGCGAAGCGCACGCCTTGCAGATCGCCCGGGCGGAAATTCAGTCGCGGTTCGCGGCCGATGATGAAAAATGGGTCGCGGGCGACAACGTCGCAGAAGCAGACAACATCGGATGTGGAGTCGGCAGCGTGCGTCAGCAAGACGCGCAGTGGACCGCCCCACATCACGTCGATCCGGCCGGCGCGCAAATCGGCGGCCGTGCGGGCGGGATCGGGCGAGTTTCGCAATTGGACCTCGACCTGTTCCGTTTCGTAGGCGCCGATCGCGTGAGCGGCATAGAACGGCGTGTAGAACAGTGCCCGGAAGTTTTCCGACAGTGTGATCATCGCTGGGTTCCTCGTGGCCGACCGAGTGGCGACGGTACGGCAGGTGCGGCAAGGCGAACAGTCCGGGTAATAGGCTGGCCGTGTCCCCAACGCGAGCAGCGACGGGCCGCTTCACCACAGATGCGCTCGTGCGGGTAGGAAGACAAAAGAAGTATCATAACACAGATACACACAGATAAACACAGATAATTCATCGAAACTTCGAATGCCTGCGGTGCTTGCACGGACGCGATGATTCAACGAAGCATCTGTGTGTATCCGTGTTTTAATCTTGCTTTCCGGCAACCTCACTGACCTCGAACGTTCACTCATACTGCCTCCGCACGGTCACCTTGCGCAACGATCGCATGCCAGTGGGCAATGGCAGTCCGGTTCGCTATCCTGCCGCCAACCCGAGGAGAGACCCACGCCGATGCCCGATACGAACGCCATCACGGCAGTCCTGCAAGACGCTGTTGCAACTGGTCAGGTCGCCGGCGTCACCGCCGCTGCTGCCAACGCCGACGGGGTCGTGGTTGAGGCCGCGTTCGGCAAGCGTAGCCTCGCCGGTTCCGCGCCGATGACCAACGATACCGTATTCCGGATCGCATCCATGACCAAGGCGGTGACCGGTGCCGCAGCGATGCAAATGGTCGAGCAAGGCAAGCTGAGCCTCGATCAACCGGCCGGCGAAATTCTGCCGTTTCTGGCGAACCCGATGGTGTTGGAGGGCTTCGACGCCGCCGGCGAGCCGAAGCTGCGGCCCGCCAAAGGTGTCATCACTTTGCGCAAACTGCTGACCCATACGGCAGGTTTCGTTTACGACACGTGGAACGACAGCATGAACCGCTACACGGCGAAGACCGGCCTGCCGCCGGCGCGCACCGGCAAGATCGCCGCCTTGCACGCGCCACTCGGCTTTGATCCCGACGAACGCTGGGAATACGGCATCAACATCGATGTCGCCGGCCGCATGGTGGAAGTCGCCGGCGGCCAGGACCTGGAAACCTATATGCATGAGCATCTGTTTCGCCCGCTCGGCATGCCGGACACCGGGTTCGTCATCAAGCCGCAATGGAAGGACCGCATGGCCCAGGTGCACGCGCGGGATAAGAAGGGGGGGTTGGCGCCGGTGGAAACGCTGCCGCCAGTCGAAAATCCCGAGTTCTACGCCGGCGGCGGTGGGCTGTTCTCTACCGCGCACGATTATCTGACGTTCCTGCGCGCATTGATGTGCGGCGGCGAACTCAATGGCGCGCGAATCCTGAAACCGGAGACGGTTGCGCTGATGGGTCAGAACCACATGGGCGCACTGAACGTGCTGCCGATGAAAACCTTCAAACCCGAGCTATCGAATGACTGCGAGCTGTTTCCCGGCATGGTCAAGAAATGGGGTCTGACCTTCCTGATCAACACTCAGGACGTACCCGGTGCCCGTTCCGCCGGTTCGCTCGCCTGGGCTGGGCTTTTCAATTCGTACTACTGGCTCGATCCGCGCAAACGCGTTGCCGGCGTGCTGATGACCCAGGTGCTGCCGTTCGCCGATCCCACCGTACTCGGCCTGCTCGATCGCTTCGAACGTGCGGTCTACGCCGCCAACTGAAAGGCTACGAACATGCAAGATCTCGCCGGCCGCATCGCGGTCGTTACCGGTGGCGGCTCGGGGATGGGGCGCGAGCTGGCGCGTCAACTGGTCGCCGAAGGCTGCAATGTCGCGCTATGCGACGTCTCTGCCCGCAACCTGGCGGAAACAAAACGTTTATGTGAAGCACAGCGGCTGCCGCAGGGCCTGCGCATCACCACCTGCGTCGCCGACGTTTCCGACGAGGCGCAAGTGCTGAAGTTCCGTGACACGGTTGCTGAACAGCAGGAAACCGACAAGATCCACCTGCTGTTCAACAACGCCGGCATTGGCGGTGGCGGCAGTATGATCGCCAACGACCGAGCCGAATGGGAGAAGACCTTCAACATTTGCTGGGGCGGCGTTTACCTTAACACGCGTGCCTTTCTACCGATGATGTTGAAGGCGGATCAGGGTCACATCGTCAACACCAGCAGCGTCAACGGGTTTTGGGCCTCAGTTGGGCCGCGCATGCCACACACCGCATATTCCGCAGCGAAGTTCGCGGTAAAGGGGTTTTCCGAGGCGCTGATTGCCGACCTGCGCGTGAACGCGCCACACATCAAGGTCTCAGTGGTCATGCCGGGGCACATCGGTACGTCGATCGCAGCGAATTCGCGCAAAATTCAGGCCGGCAACGAATCGGATGAGATCAGCGCAACGGAGATTGCGCAGGCGAGGGCGCGGATTGTGTCAACCGGGAAGGACCCGTCGGCGCTGTCGGACGACCACCTGAAAGCGCTGATGGAGGAGCGCTCGCGCAAATTCCTGGAGGAGGCGCCAACGACCGCTGCCCAGGCAGCGACGATTATTCTGGAGGGGGTGAAAGCAGACCGTTGGCGAATTTTGGTCGGTGCCGATGCGGAAGTCATCGATAAACTGGTGCGCCAGTCCCCTGAACGTGCCTACGATGTCGATTTCTTTGACGATTTTGCCCAACAGGCCGGCTGGCGATTGGGCCGCTGAAAGACCATACCATGCGCATCGTGTTGATCGGGGTCTCGCATTGGCATACGCCATTTTATTCCGAGCCCGTGCTGGAAATGCCGGATGCCGCGATTGTTGGCGTCAGCGACCCGGACGTCGCACGGGCTGCGCCCTTGGCAGCGCGCGCGAAGTGTCCGGTGTTCACCGATTATCGCGAGATGTGCACGACGCGGCAACCGGATTTCGCTTTCGTGCTTGGCCGACACTGCGACATGGCCGATGCCGCACTGTTTCTGATCGACCGCCGCATCCCGTTCGCCATCGAGAAGCCTTGCGCCGTCAATGCCACTGAAGCCCACGATATCGCCCAGCGCGCCGCTGCTGCCGGCGTGTTTGCCGCAGTACCGCTGGTGTTCCGCTACTGCCCGATCATCGACACCATCCGGGACATCGCAGCGGGCGAGGCGATCCAATACCTGTCGTTCAAATTCGTCGGCGGCATGGTCGATCGCTATTACCAGCAGAAAGTTGAGTGGGTGATAGACCGGACATTCTCGGGTGGTGGTCCGTTGCTCAACCTGGGCATTCATTTCGTCGACCTCTGCCGCGTGCTGTTGGGCAATGCGGCGCTGACGGTGACCGGATCAATGATGTCCAATCGCTCGGCCGGCCTGACGATCGAGGACCACGCCATCATGCTGATGCAAGGCGGCGGTGCGAGTTGCATGGTCGAGACAGGATATCTGTATCCGGCGCCGAATTCGGTGTTCGATATGCACTACAGCATTCGCACCGATAAACATTACTTTGCCGCTCGCGACAACAGCCTGCTGGAGATCGTGACCAACGACCGGCAACGTTCCACACTGGAGATGAAACTGACGAACGTGTTTTTCTATCCGGAGTTCGTGCGCGACACGTTGCGCCGGGTACGGGACGGCCGCCCGCCGATTGCCGACCTGACGGATAACGCGGAAGCTGTGGCGTTGATCGAACAGGCGTATGCGATGTCGCCGTTGCCGGGGTGAAACGGCAACGGCGTTGCAGCATGATTGTGTGGCAATAATGGCTGTCTGGCGAGCCGGCCTGGCCCGCAATATCACAAAGCAAGCAAAAGGCACGAAGCTTTCTTTGCAGACGGCACCGGCCGGTGGCTTATGACAAGGAAGCTTCGTGTGCTTTGTGATCTTTTTAATCTTTGTGATATACTGGGCGTTGCCACAAGCACGAACCGATGGACAGCGCGCGCTCCGCTATCGCCGACACCACTGCGGCATTCTCGATCATGCCCAATAACGCACACGCGAAAACCAACTACGGACCTACCGGTCATCTGCTATCACTTTCAATTTGACCCTCCGGCCCGCGCTTCCTACCTTCCTCGGTCGGAGTCCCTGTCATGAACACCCATGTTCCGCCGCCCAGAAGTTTCTCCGGCCGCACCGCACCGCTGCCGCCGGGCCTCGACGCGCGCTCGGCCGCCGTGCTGCGGGAAATCGTCGAGCAATACGTCGAAACCGGGGAGCCGGTGGGCAGTCGCACCCTCTCGCGCCGGCTGCCGCTGAACCTCTCGCCGGCCACGATTCGCAACGTGATGGCTGATCTGACGGAAACCGGGCTGCTCTATGCGCCGCACACCTCCGCCGGCCGGCTGCCGACCGATCTAGGCCTGCGGCTGTTCGTCGACGGGCTGCTGCAATTCGGCGAGCTCAGTGATGACGAACGCGGCTCGATCTCGGCCGCGTTGGAGGCGTCGGGCCGCAGCCTGGAGGACACGCTGACCGAAGCAAGTTCGATGCTGTCCGGCCTTGCCGGCGCCGCCGGTCTCGTGCTGGCTCCGAAGTCCGAAGGTGCCCTGCGCCACATCGAGTTCGTGCCGCTTGGCTCGGGCCGCGCACTGGTCGTGCTGGTGGCAGCGGATGGGCATGTGGAAAACCGGGTGATCGAAACCCCGCCGGGCCTGCCGCCCTCGGCGTTGCAGCAGGCCGGCAATTACCTGAACAACCGCCTCGCCGGCCGCGGGCTGGCCGAATTGCGCGCCGTCGTAGCGGAGGAGATGGCGGCGAACCGCACCGAGTTGGATGCGCTGTCGACGCAGATCGTGGCCTCCGGGCTGGCGACCTGGACCGGGGAGGGCGCGCGCAGCGGCAATCTGATCGTGCGCGGTCAGGGGCGACTGCTGGCGGATGTGACGCAGATCGAACGCCTCGCCGCGATCCAGTTGCTGTTCGAACGGCTGGAAACCCAGGAGACCATGCTGAAACTGCTGGAGCTGGCGGAAACTTCGGAAGGGGTGCGGATTTTCATCGGCTCCGAGAGTGGGTTGTTCGGAACGTCAGGGGTGTCGATGGTGGTGGCGCCAGCGCGCAGCGAGGGGTCTGGGCGGATTGTCGGCGCGATCGGGGTGATTGGGCCGACACGGATCAACTATGGCCGGATCATTCCGGTTGTGGATTATACGGCGCGAGTGATTGGGCGGTTGTTGGGGTAAGCCCGCAATGAGGAGTTCGCTATGGCCCGTCCACCGTTGCCGCCATTCACCGAGACCACTGCCGCGCAAAAAGTGCGCCTGGCGGAGGACGCATGGAATACGCGTGATCCCGAACGCGTGGCCGCGGCCTACACCGAAGACAGCCGCTGGAGGAATCGCGCTGAGTTCCTTCATGGCCGCCCTCAGATCATCGGCTTTTTGCAACGCAAATGGGCCAGGGAGCTGGCATACCGGCTGATCAAGGAACTCTGGGCCTTTCACGGCAACCACATTGCGGTTCGCTTTCAATACGAATTTCACGACGACTCGGGAAACTGGTATCGCGCTTACGGCAACGAACAGTGGGAATTCGATCCCGAGGGCCTGATGCGCCGGCGCGAGGCCAGTATCAATGACCTACCGATCCGCGAGGCCGACCGCCTGTTTCGCTGGCCGCAAGGCCCTCGTCCGGCCGATCATCCTGGGCTCACCGAACTCGGTTTGTGAACGCCGGGCGACTACCTGACCAATGCGATGACGCGGTCGAGACGCGAGTCGTCCGCCGTCGTCAGCCATTCGAACAGGACCATCTCGGTCGTCACGATCTCCGCACCATTTCGCTCCAGACGCCGGATCGCGGTCTCCTTGCTTTCCGGGCGGCGCGAGCCCATTGCGTCGCGCACCGCAAATACGCGCCGACCCGTCCCCAGCAGCCCCAGTGCAGTTTGCAGTACGCAAACATGAGTTTCGCAGCCACAAATGACGATATCGGGCCTATTCGGCAGCGCATCCAAAAATCCCGGAGCGCGACAGGCATCGAACGTCATCTTGTGCGCGATGTTGCCCGCGTTGGCATGCAGTTCCGGCAGCGTACCGCCCAGACCGCCGGCATTTTGTTCGGTAAACAACACTGGCACGTCAAGCAACTTTGCCCCGTCGAGCAAACGCCGCGCATTGGCCACGACCGCTGCGCCATTCTCGATCGCGGGCATCAGCCGGGACTGAAAGTCGACGACCAGCAGAGTCGAAGTCTCATAATTGATGACAGGCATGAATTGATCACCCAGGCAGCGGCCAACGTTCCAGATACGGCATATAATCCGGCTCCACGTCGATCTGCAGCGTCGCCAACACCCGCACCACTGCACAATAGAACGCGATGGTGATGGTCAGATCCACCACCTGCTCATTGCCCAAAGCCGTCTGCAGCGACGCAAACGTGGCCGCCGTCATCGCGCCCGCATCGGCAATCTCGCGCGCCGCCTTCAGCACATCCAGCGTCAGCGCATTCAGCGTCACCTGCTTCCCCGCCGTATCGTCGATCAGCGCCTGAATATCGGTATCGCTCACCCCGAAATCGTGTCCGATCTTGACGTGATGCGACCACTCGTATGGCGAACGCGCCAACCAGCCGACTTGCAAAATGGCCAACTCCCGCAAGCGCGGGTCGAGCTTGCTGCCATAGCGGATGAACCCACCCAGACCGGAAAACGCCCGCGCTGCCTTTGGTGAGTTCACCAGCGCCTTGTTCAACGAAATCGGCCGGTTGAGCAGATCCTGATCGGCCTCGGCCAAATCGGCTTTGCTGAGGTAAGGGACGCGGGCCATCGCAATGCGCTCCAATTGTTCATCACCGCCATCCTGGCGGCGAGCGAGCGTCCGGTCCAGGGCGCACCGGATTTGACACCATTGCCGCGGTTGCGCACCGTCCCTCCACGCACGCTGACGACGAGGGAAACGGACACTCCAATGGCAGAAGCAGCTTCCGGTGATGCGACCGTCCATGGTCACATCGCCGCCCGTATCGATCGTCTGCCGTTGACCTGGGTGCAGTGGCAACTCGCAATCCTGGTCGAGGTCACCTGGGGCTTCATCATCGTCGACACCGATGGGATCGGCGCCAGGCTGTACCCCTTCGTCTGGCGGCCCGCCAAATTGATCGGCGTCGACCAATACGCGGTCATCCAGGCGTTGCAGGTCGGGCTCGGCATTCTGGTCGGCGCCTATCTCATGAGCTGGATTGCCGGGAAGTACGGCCGCCGGCCGGCAATCCTGATGTCCGCCTTCCTCGCCGGCATTTTCCTCTGGCCCTTTGCTCATGTCTCGAATTACTGGACTTTGGTGGTACTGTCTGTGCTTTCCACGATTGGTGTCGGTGGCATCGTCGCAACCCACGCGGTGTATTTGTCGGAGATGATCGGCCCTACCGTGCGCGGCAAAGTGCTGCTGGCCTCGCAAGGCAGCACGGCACTGGTCGGCGTCGTCATCAACCTGGTCGCCTACGCCTGGATTCCCGTGCACTGGCAATGGTTCGTGTGGGCCGGGGCAATCTTCCAGATCGTCGTGCTGCTGCCGCTGTTGTATTGGAGGCTGCCGGAGTCGCCGCGCTGGCTGGAAGCCAACGGCCACGCCGAAGACGCCGAGCGGATGATGACCGAATTCGAGACCCGCGTTCGGCGGGCGCATGGCGCCGCTCTGCCCGAGCCGGATCATGGCCAGCACCCGTTGCTGATGAGCGACAAAGCAGCGTGGCGCGAACTGTTCTCCAACCCGCGCTACCGCGGCCGGATCATCCTGATCCTGGTCTGTTGGCTGTGTTGTTATCCAGGCCTGATTTACGGCGTTGGTGCGTTCATCCCGACCTATATGGTGGACCACGGGGTCTCACCGCATTTCGTGTTCATGACCTTTACCGCGGCCTACGCGGTGACATTCTTTGCGTTCCTGTTGAACGCCGCGTTCGGGGAGGGCGTGGAGCGACGCGATACCATGTTCGTCCTCGGCGTCTTGTTCGCACTGGCCTGGGTTGTGGCGTATTTTTATCCGGTCGGTATGGTCATGGCGGTCTGCGTCATCATTGGACGGATTTGCACGACGCTGTTCCTGTTCAATCTGTATAACTACACCGCTGTGTCGTTCCCGACCCGCATCCGCTCAGTCGCCTTCGCCTGGACCGACGGCCTTGGCCATCTTGGCGCCTGGGCTGGCGTGACCTTGCTGGGACCCTTGTATCAGGTGGGACCGAACCATCTGGGTTGGTTGCTGTTTATCATCATCCCGGGCGCCTTGTTGCCGGCAGTGCTGATCCGCAGCTTTGGCATCAGGCAAAGCCGGGCAGTGCTGGAACAGGTGTCGACGTAGCGCCCGGAATAACCGTCACCAAACTGTCATGTCGCCCGTGCCAGGCTCCGTCGCATAAGTTTCGCAATGCATGCCGCGCGAGGCGGGTTTGCCCGCGTTCCGGCACCGTGTATAGGACGCAGCGCGCTTCAATCAACAAACGGACAATGACCAGCGGCGCTGCCACTCTCATCACCTCACCGCAAGGTCTGGGGCCGCAAGGTCTGGGGTCGCAAGATCTGGGTTCCTCCGCCTCGGTGCGATTGACCCGGGTGAGCCGTCATTGGGCTGGCGTGACGGCACTGGATAACGTTTCGATCAACGTTCGGCCAGGCAGCTTCACGGTGCTGCTCGGGCCCTCGGGCTGCGGCAAAACCACCTGCCTGCGCATCATCGCCGGCCTGGAAACCGCAAGCAGCGGCACCGTCGAAATCGGCGGCCGCGACGTCACCAAGCTGCCGCCGGCAGCCCGGGGCGTCGCCATGGTGTTTCAATCCTACGCCTTGTTCCCGCATCTGACCGTGGCGGAAAATATCGTGTTCGGCCTGAAGGCGCGGCGCGTGCCGGCGGCGGAACGCTCTCGGCGGCTGGACCGCGCCGTGGAGATCCTCGGCGTCGGCGCGTTGCTACAACGCAAACCCGCCCAACTCTCCGGCGGTCAACAGCAGCGTGTCGCATTGGGCCGTGCGATTGTCGCCGAGGCGCCGGTGTGCCTGATGGATGAACCGTTGTCGAACCTCGACGCTCAGTTACGCGCCGACATGCGGCGTGAAATTCTGGCGCTGCAACGACGTCTGGGCATCACCATGCTATACGTCACCCACGACCAGACCGAGGCGATGAGCATGGCCGACCAGATCGTCCTGCTGCGCGATGGTCATATCGAACAGGATGCGCCGCCCGAGGAACTCTATACGGCACCGTCCACCAGTTTCGCTGCCAGCTTCATTGGCACACCGCCGATGAACCTGTTTCCGCTGGAACGACGCGGCGCTGACCTGGTGTTGCGCGGCACCGAGGGACCGGTGCTCGCCGGCGCGTTGGCGGATGCGGCGCTCGGCGGCATTCGTCCGGAACATTTGCGCCTGGCGGAGGCTGGCATTCCCGCGGTCGTTCGCGATTCGGAATATCTTGGTGCCGACACGGTCATGACCTGCTCGGCCGGCGCGGCAACATTGCTGGTCCGCCTGCCAGGCCGGGTTATGTTGCCGGCCGGCACGCCGGTTTGCCTCGCATTGGATGAGACAGTGCATTTGTTCGACGCAGCGACCGGACGACGCTGCGGAATTCGGGGGACAAAGCCATGTCAGTAACCAGACGCCGAGCCGTGCTGACCGGGACCGCGACGCTGGCGTTGCCGGCGATCGTCCGTGCCCAGCAGGTGACGGAAATCAGCTTCTATTTCCCGGTTGCGGTGGGCGGGCCGATTACCAAGATCATCGATGGTTACGCTACGGATTTCCAACGCGAGAATCCCGGCATCAAGGTGACCCCGATTTACGCCGGCACCTATCAGGATACGCTGACCAAGGCACAGACTGCATTGAAGGCAGGCTCCGGGCCGCAGATGGCGGTGTTGTTGTCGACCGACGTATTTTCGCTGATCGATGACGATCTGATTCTACCATTCGATACCTTGGCCAAGGACCCCGAGCACAAGGTGTGGCTTGACAGTTTCTATCCAGCCTTGCTGAAGAACGGTCAGATCGGCGGCCATTTGTGGGGCATACCGTTCCAACGCTCGACCATCGTGCTGTACTGGAACAAAACCGCGTTCGGCAGTGTCGGTCTGGACCCGGCCCGCCCGCCAGCGACCTGGCAGGAACATGCGGAATTCGCCGCGAAACTAACCCGGGTGAAAGCCGGCAAGGTGGATCGCTGGGGCACGCAAATCCCCGGTTCCGGCTTCCCGTATTGGATGTTTCAGGCGCTGGTGACGGAAGCCGGAGGCACGCTTGCCAATGCAGCCGGCGTGGTGACGGATTTCGCCGCTACACCTTGTGTCAAGGCGTTAGGCTATTGGTTGCTGCTGAGCACCGAATATCACGCGCATCCGCCGGGCATTGTCGACTGGGGCACCACGCCGCGGGATTTCCTGGAGCAAAAGGTGGCAATGATCTGGACCACCACGGGTAATCTGACGAACATCCGCAACAGTGCGAAGTTTCCTTTTGGCGTGGCGATGCTGCCAGCCGGAAAGCAGCGTGGCAGTCCAACCGGCGGCGGCAACTTCTATTTATTCAAATCAGCGACCGAGCCGCAACGCGAGGCGTGTCTGCGCCTGCTGCGTTGGATCACCAGCCGCGAGCGGGCGGCGCGTTGGGGCATCGACACCGGCTATGTCGCGACCAGGCCGGATGCCTGGGACACGCAGGTGATGCAAGACTACGTTGCCGGTTTTCCGGCAGCCGCGGTTGCGCGCGACCAATTGCGTTACGCGGTCCCCGAGTTGTCGACGCATGACAACCAACGTGTGACGAAGGCGCTAAATGACGCGATACAGGCCGCGCTGGTCGGATTGCGCAAGCCAGAGCAGGCGCTGGAAGAAGCCCAGGAGACTGCGACGCGATTGTTGCGTCGCTTCCAATGAAAACAGGGAGACTTGCCATGATCCGTCGCCGCCATCTGCTCGCTGCGACCGCGAGCACGCTCGCCGCGCCTGCCGTGCTGCGCGCTCAGACTGTGCAGAAACTGACATTTTATTACCCGGTGGCGGTGGGTGGTCCGCTGACTGCGATCGTCGATGGAATGTGCAATGATTATCAGAAGCAAACCGGCGTCGCGGTGGAGGCGGTGTACGCCGGCGATTACAGCCAGACGCTGATCAAGACCACGACGGCGATCAAGGCCGGCGAGGGACCGCATTTTGCCGTGCTGTTGGCCGCGGAAATGCACTCGCTGCAAGACCTCGATATTTTGGTGTCGCTCGATGAGATCGGGTTGGATGCCGGCGCAAAGAAATGGTTGGATGGATTTTATCCGGCGTTCCTGGCCAACAGTCATGCCGACGGCAAGACCTGGTCGGTACCATTTCAGCGTTCGACAGCGATATTTTACTACAATAAGGCCGCGTTCAAGGACGCGGGTCTCGACCCCGAAAAGTTCCCTACCACGTGGGACGCGTTGGCCGAGACCGCGGGGAAACTGGTGCAAAAGGACGCTTCGGGGAAAGTTACGCGCTGGGGTATCAAAATGGCGTCCGATCTTGGCAATGCGCAGTGGACGTTTGGCGCGCTGGCCAATCAGGCCGAGCAGATCCTGATGAATCAGGCGGGCACCGAGGTTTACTTCAATCACCCGAAGACCATTGAGGCGATGGCGTTCTGGCAAAGCCTGTCGGCAAAGTACCATGCCACGCCGGAGGGCGTGTCGAGCTGGTCGCAACTGTCGCCGGACTTCCTCACCGGCAACACCGCAATCATTCAGCACACCACCGGAAATTTGGCGAATGTACGCAGCAAGGCGACGTTCCCGTTTGGCGTGGCGGGACTGGCGGGGAAGAACTCGCCGCATACCGTGGTTGGCGGCGGCAATCTGTATTTCTTCAAACACGCCAACCCGGCCGAGCGTCAGGCGGCCTTGCGTTTCGCTCGTTGGGTGTGCGCCCCCGAGCGGGCCGCGGAATGGTCGATCAAGACCGGCTATATCGCGACCTCGCCGGCTGCGTACGACACGCCGGAGTTGAAAGCATTCGTGGCACAGGTGCCCGACGCGAATGTCGCCCGCACCTACCTATCGGTCGCCACCGGCGAGTTGTCAGTGCACGAAAATCAACGGGTCTACAAAGCGCTGACCGATAATATCCAGGCCTGCCTGACCGGTGCCAAGACGGCTGCCCAATCGATGGCCGATGCGCAGACCGAGGCTGACCGGATCCTGCGGCCGTTTAAGCGAACCTGATGCGCCGCGAGACGCTGCAGGCTTATCTGTTGTTGCTGCCGGCGGTGATCCTGCTGGTCGCGTTCACCCACTGGCCGGCGATCGAGACGCTGGTCGACAGTTTCTATGCCACGCCGCACGGCAGCCGGCCGGCACCGTTCGTTGGTCTCGACAATTACGCTGGACTTTTGGACGATCCGGTGTTCTGGCAGGCGCTGCACAACAATGCGGTTTACGCGGCGGCAACCATCCCACTGGCGATCGTGCTGGCGCTGGTGATGGCATTGGCGGTGAATGGTGCGTTGCCGGGACGGGCGTTTCTGCGGCTGGCGTATTTTCTGCCGACCATGTTGCCAATGATTGCCGTCGCCAACATCTGGATGTTCTTCTACACGCCGGATTACGGGCTGTTCGACAGGATACTGGGTGTGTTCGGCGGCGGCCGGCACAATTGGTTGGGCGATGTATCGACCGCTCTGCCATCGATGATCGCCGTGGCGGTGTGGAAGGAGGCCGGGTTTTTCATGATTTTTTACCTCGCCGCATTGCAGACCATGCCGACCGATTTGCGCGAGGCAGCGGCGCTGGAAGGGGCATCGCGCTGGACGTATTTTCGCCGTGTTACGATCCCGCTGCTGATGCCGACCACGTTGTTTGTGTTGGTCAACGCGGTGATCAATGCGTTCCGGGTGATTGACCATATCGTGGTGATGACCCGCGGTGGGCCCGACAACGCGACGACGTTGTTGTTATATTACATCTACGAAACCGGCTTCCGCTTCTGGGATACTGCTACGGCGGCTGCGCTGACCGTGGTGCTGCTGACCATACTGGCATTGACCGCATGGCTGCAGTTCGGCGTGCTGGGGCGACGAGTGCATTATCGATGATGGTTGCCGATCAACATCGGTTGGGCCGGTTACTGGAGACCGTCGGCGCCTGGATGTTGGGCATTCTGTGGCTGCTGCCATTGCTTTACGCAGTGTGGACGGCGTTCCATCCGGCCGCTTACGCCACGCAGTTCGATCCGTTCGCGCCGTTGACATTGGACAATTTGGTGGCTGCCTGGCAGGCCGCGCCATTCTCTCGCTATTTGGTCAACACCGTCATGTTGGTCACATTGATCCTGGTGGTGCAGTTCGTGCTGTGCACGCTGGCGGCGTTTGCCTTTGCCCGGCTGATCTTTCCTGGCCGGGATTTGTTGTTCGGCATCGTGCTGCTGCAACTGATGGTGATGCCGGACGTGCTGCTGGTGGAAAATTATCGAACCTTGGTGCAATTGCATCTGGTTGACACGATTTTGGCGATTGCTCTGCCTTACCTTGGTTCGGCGTTTGGGATTTTCCTGTTGCGGCAGACCTTCCTGACCATTCCGCAACCGCTGGACGATGCGGCGCGGATGGAGGGCTGCGGCCTGTTGGCCCGGCTCTGGCGGGTTTATGTGCCATTGGCGAAACCGACCTACATTGCTTATGGCCTGGTGCTGGTCAGTTACCATTGGAACAATTTTCTGTGGCCGCTGATCATCACGAACTCGGTCACCACGCGGCCGTTGACTGTGGGTTTGTCGGTGTTCGCCACGACCGATCAGGGGATCGACTGGTCGATCGTCACCGCAGCGACGCTGATGACCAGCGCGCCGTTGCTGGTGGCGTTTCTGCTGTTCCAACGCCAGTTCGTGCAGAGTTTCATGCGTGCGGGAATTCGCTGAAGCCTGGCCACGATTATAACACCATGCGGCGATGCTTCGCAGCGATCTGGCACAGGTTGCCGATCAGTTCCAGTTCATTCTCATAGAACCAGATTTGTTTGTTGCGGAACATGAACGGTGGCGTGCGTCGCGGTCCGCGGCACGTGAGATAGAGCGTCTTTTCACTGCCAAGTGCGACCCCGGCCTCGATGCATGAGTTGAGTGCGAAGTCTATTCTGGGCGGCAAATCCGGGTAGGTCCGATTGCTGATATCGATAATGCACAATGCAGCCTGCCGAATCAGCCGGAGGATTTCCGACTGTGCCTCCATTCCTCCAACCAGGCCGCCAACTTTGACCGGCAAACCGACAACGCGAGACAGCATGCCTCGTGCGGTGAGAAATCTATCGTCGATTGACTCTTCCAACGAATGGCCCAGAAACACATGACTTTCTCCCTGGCCCTGACGTTGCCACTGGGCGAAGTTCTCAATGCGGTTGCCAAACAGTGAGACGACGTCATCCTGTGCCTGGGTGTCGATTCCGTTATCGAATTGCATGACGTCCGTCAGAGACCATTCCGGCTGCACGACGACATCGCGATGGGCAAAGACCAGGACCGGAATTTTCAGCTGACGCGCCAGCATGATTTCGCCAATGATGTAGCTGGAGGTTTCACCATTCCCCCGGTGCGGCAAAATGGCGACCAGACCGCTGGTGCTCGCCATGATTTCGCGCACCCGGCTTTCGTCATAGCGCGGCTGGTCGGTCCAGTCGCAGACCAGCCCGAGGCCGGATAACCGGACCGCCTGGCACAGCCGCTCGGCCGCCGGACGTTCGGGCTCGCGCCATCCTCGGCTCAGATAGACCGAGTTGCCGTCGACGCTGTCCTTGCCGCCGAACAGAGTGTCCATCAAAAGCGCGGCCGTCGTTGCCGTCAGCCCGTCTTCAGTGACATCGATGTGCTTGAACGATTTCAACAACCCTGGGGGGTCCACGGCGTCCAGACGAATCGTGGCAATTCTGAAGTCGCCGCGGCTGCGCGCGACTTCTTCGTGCAGGCGGCTGGTTTCAAGTCCAACCCAGGGCGATTGGGCGGAGTGTTCGGACAGGACGATCACCGCGGCCTTGCTGTCGTCAATGGCTTTTTCGAGGTTGGCTGCCACCTCGCCGGCGCCCAGGTTGCGATCGTAAAAGACCTTGAGACCGGCCTTGAGCGTGAGCCATTGATAGAGACTGTCGACGAACGCAAGTTTATCCTGGCTGGAATGGCTCAGGAAGATATTATTGGCGCGGCGGTTGAGCGGCGTTCCCATGTGATGCAATCAGCGTATCAGGTCGGTCAGCAGCTCGCAATCAGCCGATTTTGACACCAGGTGTGCCCGGCGCTTTGCTGTGCTCCGGAAACCAAGGAACCGTCCGAATGCGCCCACTGGAAGGGATGCGCGTCGTCGCGTTGGAGCATGCGGTCGCGGCACCGTTGTGCAGTCGTCACCTCGCCGATCTGGGTGCCGACGTGATCAAGGTCGAGCGGCCCGGCGGCGGCGATTTTGCCCGGGATTACGACAACTACGTCAACGGGATTTGTAGTCACTTCATTTGGCTCAATCGCGGCAAGCGCAGTGTGACGCTGGATGTGAAGACCGCGGGCGGCCGCGAGATCCTGACGAAGTTGATCGCCGGCGCCGACGTGCTGTTGCAAAACCTCGCCCCCGGCGCCGCGGCGCGATTGGGCCTGAGCCACGAGGCACTGCGGCCGGCCCACCCGAAACTCGTGGTTTGCGACATCTCAGGTTACGGCGAGTCGGGGCCGATGGTGCAGAAGAAAGCCTATGATCTGCTGATCCAGGCAGAGTCAGGCCTGATCAGTGTCACCGGCTCCCCGGACGAACCATCGCGGGTTGGTATCTCGATCGCCGACATCGCCACCGGGATGTATGCCGTGACCGGGATCATGGCTGCCTTGCTGCGGCGGGCGCGCACCGGCGAGGGGGCCAACGTCAAGGTTGCCATGATCGATGCCCTCGGCGAGTGGATGACCTATCCGATGCTGCGCCACGCTTATGCCGGCACGCCACCGCCGCGCTCGCCGACACGGCATCCGGCGATCGCGCCGTACGGCTCGCACCGGACCAAGGACGGGTCGATCATCTTCGGTTTGCAGAATGAGCGCGAATGGGTGACGTTTTGCACGCACGTACTAGAACGCCCGGACGTGGCGACGGATCCGCTGTTTGGCACCCAGCATGCCAGGCGGGAAAACCGCGACGCCCTCACGGCACTGATAGAAAATTTCTTCAGTACAATGACCTCGGCCGAGGTGGCGGCGTTGCTGGATCGGCACGGAATCGCCAATGGCCGGTTGAACGATCCGCTGGCCGCCTGGAACCATGAACAGTTCGCTGCGCGTGACAAATGGCGGGAGATCATGACCGAGAACGGCCCGGTCCGCGCCCTGCTGCCGCCGTTCCAGTTTGCCGATTTCGAGGCAGTGATGGGCGATGTCCCGTCGGTCGGCCAGCACACCGACGAGATCCTGCGTGAACTGGGGTATGGCGCCGCTGAGATCGAAGCGATGCACGCAGCCGGCGCGGTATGACCGCACCCCACGTCATTCCCGTGCTCGTCCGCGGGACAACTGCCCTCCCGTTGACGAGCGCGGCGATGTCGGGCGGTGGGAACTCGCTATGACCGGCTTCGATCCCGCCCGCCATCGTATGATCCCTGAGCAGCGTTGGTTCGAAGATTTTGTCCTCGGCGAGCGGTTCGTGCTGCCCAGTAGAACGATGACGGAAGGGGTGTTTACGGCATTCCAGGGGGCGAGCGGGGACAACCATCCCGTGCATTACGACGTCGAGTATTGCAAAGCCCGAGGTATGCCCGGCCTGCTGGCGCACGGGTTCCAGTCGCTGGTTCAGACGGCACCGGGGGCTGGTCTGTTCCCTTATATGGTCGAGGACTCGCTCGCCGGATTTATCGAACAATCCAGTCGTTTCTTGAAACCAGTGTTTGCCGGAGACACATTGTACCCCGCCCTGGAGATCGACGAACTAACGCCGGGCCGGACCGCCGGGGTAGTTGGCTTCACCTCAACAGTGCACAACCAGAACGGGATTCTGGTGCTGGAAGGCCGGCAACGCTACCTCATTCGGCAACGTCCGGTGGCTTCAGCATAAACCTCACAATTGGACACATCTTGCCACAATCGTGACACAGGTGGCCGCCATGTTGCGTCGCATCATAAGGATCGTGGGTCCAACATGCTACGCAAGGGCAAGACGATGCATCCCGGCCGTGTCCTCCGCGAGGAGTATATGGAGCCGATGCGCCTCGACACGGACGGTCTGGCCGCCGCTTTGGGGGTGTCCTCCGGCCGGCTGGAGCCGATCATTGCGCGGCAAGAGCCGGTGACCTCCGACATCGCGCTGCGGCTGGCGAAATGCTTCCACACCAGCCCGCAATTCTGGCTGGGGTTGCAAACGGCCTACGATCTGTCGATGGCTCATGCCATGTTCGGTGCCGAGATCGAGGCGCAGGTGCGGCAACTGGCGGCGTAACGTCCGGCCAGGTGACTGTCGCGGAACGTTCTGCGTCCGGTCCGGTATCAGTGGCGCCGACCGTGCGCCGGGGCGTGACCCTCGCTGCCAATACTCATCGCGAGCACACGACTGATGGCTGTCAGATCGCGTCCTGATTCCTCCGACCACTGATTGAACGCAGCCTGTACCACCGCCAGATCCCGCTTCCCACTGGGCTTTTGGTCGATCACGCCCTCGCGGATCAGCGCTGCTACCATGTCGGTAGTGGCGATAAAGGCGGGCTTGCCGATGGCCCTTAGGAACCGACCGGCGGCGTCGCCTCCCAGGTGGCTGGCGCGCTTCTTGAGGACATCGAGCAGATCCACATAGTCGCTGTCCGGCCACTCGGCGAAGAAACGAGCGGCACTGCCGTGCTCGGCTTTGCGATCGAGCAGAAACTGTGCGTTGAGCTGGACGGATTTGATCTTGGCGCCGTTGCGGACAATGCCGCGATCCTGCATCAGGGTGTCGAACTGGGCTTCGGTCATGAAGGCGCAGGCGTTCGGGTCGAAGCCGAAAAAGCCTTGCTCGAACGCCGGCCATTTGTCGTCGACAACTTTCCAGGAAAAGCCGGCGTAGAAAATACGGCGGGTGATCTCGGCGAGGATGCGATCGTCGGGCGTGGCGGCGATCTCGGCGGGCGGACGCGATGGCGTCTCGGCGAGGATTTGTTCCAACGCAGCAGAGCCGCCTTTGCGCTCTGCTGCCTGCGCCAAAATGTCTTTGAATTGCCGCATGATTTTGTCCCCCTCACTGTCAAGGCAGTGGAGCATAGCAAAAACCAGCGAGGCCGGAATCTCGCCTCAGTTCCGGCGTAAGCGGAACCTCCTTACGCATCGGACGTTGTGCGAACGACAACCGCGGAGACACCGATGAGACATGTCCTGGTAGCCTGCCTGGTTCTTGGCACGGCGAGTGTGGGTCTGATCCCTACCGCTCGCGCCGCCGACCCGTACTGGCAACAACACCACGAGGTGCAGTGGCAGGGCCGCACCGAGTTCAAGGCGCCCGAACAGCAGAGGCCAGACTGGTTGCGAGAGCATTGCATCCGAGACTGGGACGGGCATGAACTGTGCCGACGCTGATCTGACCCCGGGTGCCGACCGACACAAGATGTGACCGCCGCCAGCGATTTTGGCCTGGGCCGGGTGGGCCGGGGCGACGCGTGATGATCGACGCCCGGCAGAGCCCACCGATTGACTGCTTCACGCGATTGCGGGCCCCGAAACATCATGGGGCCGAATGATGTAGCGCGGAGCAGTTCATGGCATGAGCTTTTTGTGGAGCGACGCCAGCCTCGTCTGCGCTCTCAATTGAGCGTGGCGCTCGACCAGCGCTTCATGGACATAATTGACGAGGGGATCAAGAAGGCCGACGCCGACCAACTGATTCCTCATTCGGATGTTGTCGCACGGGTTCGCTCGCGGGGACGTCCCAATGAATTGCTCATGCCTGAGCCCGCAACCGACGTGTGAGGGTGGATTGCGGCGTATACGTTTTGTCGTCCCATTTGCGCGGCAGGCCGGCGCGTTAACTCGCCGCTGGGACGCTATCCGTCTCGTAGTCAATGGCGCGACGTCCGCTTGATCGGAGGCGTCGAACCTCGGGCTAGCGATAGAGCCGGTATGGCCGGGCTTCGTTATTCCCAGACGATTCCGTCAAAAGAGAGGCATGCCAATTCAGCAAATTGCCTTGCACGGTCGCGGGCTTGTGCGTCGGACGTTAACGGAAAGGGTGGGTTTCCATCTACCACTTTCGGTATCGTCGGCCCCTTCAGCGGATCACCCACCCGAATCACACAATAAAGGTCGAACCGATCCTCGCTCAATTTCTTGATACGGGCGCAGAAGCGCTCGCCCGGATGATCAGGCATGAACGGCTCCGAGAATCCAAATGAAGGACGCGACAATCTGCCACAGGGTATTAGGAATTGCAAGCAGGATCATAGTATTATACAGTTGTCAACAGTAGGCAAGAAATTACCAAATCATATTATTGTGTTATGAGTCTTCCAATGTAAATTCGAAATGCGCCCCCTTTGTCCCCCGACCGTCGGTGTCACACTTTTCACTCTGCCGCCACCGGCCGCACCCGCCCCTTCGCCACAAAGTGCCACGCCACCACCGCCAACGCGATCACCACCGGCGGCACCAGCGTCAAATTCAACACGGTCCACCCGGCCCGCATGTGGATTGCGCCCGAAGACACCGCGGTGCACGCAACACTGGCGAACACGATGAAGTCGTGCAGGCCCTGAACGCGCACCCGCTCCGTCGGATCATACGCTGTCGTCAGCAATGATGACCCACCGACGAACATAAAATTCCAGCCAATGCCCAGTAACGACAGCGCCACCAGGAACGTTGCGAAGTACGGCGCGAACTCCAGATTGACCGCCACGCAGCCCAGGGTGAGCACGCCGCCAATGGCGATGATCCGGTGCACGCCGAATTTCTGGATCAGCCGGCCTGTCACGAACCCCGGCAGGAACATCGCCAGCGAGTGGGCCCGAATGACATCCGCGCTCGCCCCCACGCCGAACCCGCACAGCAGCATCTGCAACGGCGTCGAGGCCATGACCAGATTCATCGTTCCGTACCCAACCATCGACGCCACCACCGCCGTCAGGAACGTCGGCCGCGCAATGATCGTCCGGAACGGCACCGGCACGCTGACCTTCGGCGGCGCCGGAGGCAGTGCCGTGAAGCACAGCAATATCAATGTCATGATCGGCAGCAGCGGCAAATACAGATAGGTTGCCAGGAACGGATGCGCCGGCAGGAAGTCATAGGTGCGCTTCACCATCTCCGGCCCGATGATCGCTGCCACCACGCCGCCGGCCAGCACCAGGGAGATCGCCCGCGGCCGTGCCTCGGCCGAGGCGACCTCGGCAGCGGCAAAGCGAAGGTGCTGCGAGATGCCAAAGCCCAGACCGGCCGGGAAAGCACCGAACACGTACAACGGAAAATTGCCGGTATAGACCCCGGCGGCGAAGGTCAGGCTGCCGCACATGGCGATGGCGCAGCCCATCCAGAACCCGGCCTTGCGCCCATAGCGAGCGAACACCAGCGCCGCCGGCACCGAGGCACACATCACGCCGATCTGCTGGATCGCCATCGGCAGCGTGTTCAGCCCGATGGTGCCGACCATCTTGTAGCCGATCAATGAGGCCATGATCGTCTGCCCCGACATCACGGCATTCATCAGCGCCTGACAGGCGAACAACAGCCATACATTCTTGTTCATTGGTTGGACGTGCCTCAGGCGCTCGTTGGCACGCGACGACCATGCGGGGTGGGCGCCGCGCTAAAAATGGCTCCAGCCCCCCTTTGTCAGAGCAAGAGGTTCTCCAGTGGCCGCTCGCACCATGACGTGGGGCGGTCCGGAATGGAAGGCGCCGATCCGGGTGACTGCCATGCCGCTGGCGGCGGCGGCCTGCAGCAACGCCGCCGCATGGGCTGGAGGCACAGCCAGCAGCAATTCGTAATCATCGCCGCCTGTGAGGCAGGTTTCCAGCCACGCCTCTCCGGCTGCCTTCGCCGCTCGTGACAATGGCACCTGGGCGGCCTCGATGACCGCCCCCAGGCGGCTGGCGCGGCAGATGTGGCCCAGGTCCTGAACGAGGCCGTCGGAGACGTCCATGCCGGCGCTGGCGACGCCGCCGATCGCCAACCCCAGGCGCGGCTGCGGCAGCCGGTAGCGGTCGAGCAGGAACCCGCTGGGGTCGGCCAGCCGGCCGGTGGCCACCGCCAGGCCCAGGGCTCCGTCGCCGATGGTGCCGGTGACCCAGATGCCGTCGCCCGCGGCGGCGCCGGAGCGGTGCACCGCCATGCCTGGCGCAACGTGGCCAATTGCGGTCAACGACAAGGAAATCGGACCGGGGGTGGAGGTGGTGTCGCCTCCCAACAGAGTGATCCCGAACGCCGCCTGGTCCTGCGCCAGACCAGCGGCGAAGCCGGCGAACCAGGTTTCCGGGGTATCACGTGGGGTGGAGACGGTCAGCAGGTAGCCAAGCGGTGTGGCCCCTTTGGCGGCGAGGTCGGACAGGTTGACGCGCAACAGCTTGCGACCGATCAGGTCCGGCGGATCGTCCGGCAGGAAGTGCACGCCGCCGACCATGGCGTCAACGGTCAGCACGAGGTCTCGGCCGGGCGGCGGGGTCAGCAATGCGGCATCGTCGCTCAGGTCAAGTGCGCCCGGACCGGCGAGGGGACGGAAGTATTTCGCGATCAGAGCGAATTCGCGGGGCAGAATGTCAGACATGGTCAACTGGCTCGCGTGTTCGTGATGGAGGTCCGGGCCGAATGCCTGACTGACGCCGCAACCGGGTGGTCGCTTTGTCGTTGCCACCACATTCCGTTGCGGAGATGGCCCGGGAAACGGAATCCGCACCGTCGCATCTGTGTGTATCTGTGTGCATCTGTGGTTGAAACCTTCTTGTCAGTCCACCGACCGGGCCACGGGTTGTTTCGATTTCGACAAGGCAAGAATTTGACACAGATGCACACAGATGAACACAGATGAACACAGATGCGATCGCGCGGTGGCGAACGCCTGTGCGCCTGAATTCAGATATGGACGGGTCGTGCCTCTCAACGCGGTGGTAACTGCAAGTATGGCGCGCAATTGTGTGCCGAAGTTCGAACCAACACGCGCATCCTGTCCTGACCCGGGCGGTTCGCAACCACCTTGCACCTGTCAACCGACCCGAGCCGATCCCGCGGCACGGTGACATTTGCGTTCTTTGCGGTCATTTGCGTGTTTTGCGTTTGTCCTTCATGACACCGCATCGGACGTGAGTGATCAGAGCTGGGTCATGGCGTCGGTGGGACGCTCAGGCTTTGTGCCGCTCTCTGTGACGCATCGTACGTGGCACGTTCGGGAGTGCCTTCGGGCGGGACCGGTTGCTTCGGCAGCCAAATTAACCGAATACGCCGAACAAGCCATTTCACGGCGACCCCCTTTTTGGTACCACTCACTTATACTCCCGTCGGCGCGCCCTTGGCGGCCATGGCGGGCCGGATGTTCTGGCCGTCCCGGATATCGACTCTCTGAACCGGGCGCTTTATGTCGGCGACGGTTCGCAGACCATTGATGGCACTGCTCTCGACCTGAGCTCGAATGGAACCCTGTTGAGTGCATATGGGATTCTGACGCTGGGGCCGGAGCTCATTGTCAACACTGCCGGCGGGGAAATGGTAATCGGCTCCCCACAGGCAGCACGAGGGTTCGGTCCTAAAGAAAGCAAACGCAAAAACGCAAGGGACTGCAAAGAACGTAAATCGTTCGAGACCGCCGGCCGCAGGAGCTGACCATCCGACCGCGGAATATGATTTTTCTTATCACCAGCCGCGGTGCCCCGAAGCTGTTGGTCAACCGCCGCCGTTGATGGTCAGCACCGTGCCGGTCGTGTAGCCGGATACCGGACTGGCCAGGAAGGCCACAGCGTTGCCGATCTCGGTCGGGCTTGCGGCCCGGCCAAACGGCATGCCCGCGGTCAGCTCCCGCCACCGCTCCGGATCGCCGAACTTCAACTGGGCTTCGGCCCGGCGCAGCATCACCAACCGGTCGGTCTCCACCGGGCCCGGGTTGATCGCCACCACGCGCAGCCCATCCGCCGGAGCACCCTTGCCCAGTGCCCGGGTGAACGCCATCAAGGAGGCGTTGCCGGCGGCTCCGGCGATATAGTTGGTCGGGAAGCTCTCGCCCGCGGCGCCGATCACGTTGACGATCACGCCCGCCTTGCGCGCTTTCATCTGGCCGTAGATCACCCGGCAAAATGAGATATAGCCGAATACCTTCAGGTCCCACGCCGCCCGCCACGTCGCATCGTCGACCGACAGCACGTCGCCCGGCGGGATCGCTCCGGCGTTGTTGACCAGGATGTCGAGATCGCCTGCCTCGGCGGCAACTTTGCGCACTGCGGCGTCGCTCGATAGGTCGGCGGCGATGGTGCGGACGTTGACCTGGCGCTTGGCTCGGATGCCGGCGGCAGCTTCATCCAGTGCGGCCGGATCGCGCGCCACGAGGACGAGATTGCAGCCCTCGCCGGCAAGAACTTCGGCAGTGGCCCGGCCAATCCCTTTCGAGCCGCCGGTGATCAGTGCCGTCTTACCTGCGAGTTGCAGATCCATCTTATGCCGCCTTTCTGAGACCTTGTTGAAACGCCCGGCAGGCGTCGCCGAACGCCTTGAAGATGGCAGCACTGGCAGGGTTTTCCGCCCATTTCCACTCGGGATGCCATTGCAGGCCCAACACGAAGCCGGGAGCACCCGGGGCGGAGACGGCCTCAATCGTGCCGTCCTCGGCCAGCGCGTCGACCACGAGGCCATCGCCCGGCCGATCGATCGCCTGCGTGTGCAGGGAGTTCACCATCATGGCGTCGGCGCCAACAATGCGTGCCAGGGCGCCGGTTATGGTGACAATATGCTTCGGCCCGTAAGCTTTTTCGACCGAGCCCTCGCCTTTGGCGCGATGGTCGTGGCGGCCTTCGATGTCGTGGATATTTTGCAACAAGCTGCCGCCAAGTGCGACATTCAGTTCCTGGATACCGCGACAAATGGCGAGCACCGGCATGCCGCGTGCCACGGCGGCCCGGATCAGCGGCAAAGAGGTCGAGTCCCGCGCCGGATCGTGCCGGTCGGGTGTCAGGCTCTCAAGGATGCCGTACTGGGAGGGATGCACATTGCTTCCACTGCCGGGAACCAACAGGCCATCGATGCGGTCCAGGACACCGATCTGCACCTCGCCCATCGGCTGGATGGCGATGGGCAGGGCGCCGACAGCATTGAGCACCACATCGGCGACGCGGGGGTTGGTGGAGTAGACGACGCGCTCCTCGAAGGTCTTGGCGCAGGCGGGAATGCCGACAACGAGAGTCATGGGGGTCTTCTGCGGGTCTTCTGGGTTTGGTTGCAAGTGCGAACAACCTATGGCGCGGCCGGGTGTCACGCAAGTTCAATTGCTTAGGGATTGCATCAGCCCAGACCAGCGAGCCACGCGGGGACGATACACGCCGATCCGTGGTGGACGTGTCGATTGGCGTCGCGCCTGGGCAGGCCGGCTGCGCCGCCGTTGGGTTACGCCGCTTGCAGCAAGCCTTGTTGAAACGCGCGGCAGGCATCGCCGAATCTTCGAAAAATTGCGACGCTGGCTGGATGTTCGGCGTAGCGCCATTCGGGGTGCCATTGCAGACCCAAGACGAAACCAGGCGCATTGGGGGCAGAGACGGCCTCGATCGTCCCGTCCCCGGCATGGGCCTCCGCGACCAGCCCGTCTCCCGGTCTGTCGATCGCCTGGCTGTGCACGGAATTCACCGTGATCGTGTCGCCGCCGACGATGCGGGCCAGGGCGCCGGAGACGCTGATCGTATGCTTCGGACCGTAAGCGACGTCGAGCGGGCCTGGGCCGCCGCGGTGGTCGCGCCGGCCGGGATGGTCGTGCACGTTCTGCAACAGGGTGCCGCCGAGCGCGACGTTCAATTCCTGAATGCCGCGGCAAATGGCGAGCACCGGCAGGCCGCGGGCAATCGCGGCGCGGATCAACGGCAACGTGGTGGCGTCGCGGGCGGGGTCGTGTTTGTCCGGGGTCAGCGATTCGTGGGTGCCGTAGTGCGAGGGGTGGACGTTGCTCGCACTGCCGGGGATCAGCAGGCCGTCGATGCGGTCGAGTAACGCCAACTGGGTTTCGCCCATGGGCGGGATCATGATCGGGACGGCGTTGCAGCCGCCGATCAGGGCCTCGGCGTAGCGGGCGGGGGTGGCGTGGATCAGTCGATCGTTGACGATGGTGGCGCAGGCGGGGATGCCGACGACGATGGGCATGGGGACTCTGGGGGTTGGTGGTGGCGGGGAGAGGGAGTATCGCCGAGAGGTGTGGGAAGTCGAGATGGGATGGAACGATTGCGAGGGTTACATGCGCCCCTGCGACGTTGAGCGGAAGGAACCGGCATGAT
>JBEKQQ010000068.1:0-30183 GCA_049519555.1 Acetobacteraceae bacterium | reverse complement strand
CGCGTCAGATTGGCCACCGAGACAAGTTGCCGCTCTTCCCACAGCAGTTCGTACCGGAAGCTCGGGATATCGCTCATGTGGATGCCGGCGCAAACCACACGCCCACCTTTGCGTACTGCCTTGAGTGCCAACGGCACTAAATCGCCAACCACAGCGAAAATGATCGCGGCATCGAGCGGTTCCGGCGGCATCTCGTCCGATCCACCAGCCCAGACCGCACCCAGGCTGCGGGCGAAATTTTGCCCGCCGGTATCGCCCGGCCGCGTGAAGGCAAACACCGAACGGCCCTGAAATCTTGCCACTTGCGCCAGGATATGCGCCGCCGCGCCGAAGCCGTAGAGGCCTAAATTGCGACCGTCACCGGCGATCACCAGCGACCGCCAGCCGATCAACCCGGCGCACAGTAAGGGAGCAACCGATACGTCATCCCCGGCCTCGCCGAGCGGGAAGGCGAAGCGGGCATCGGCGATTGTCGCTGTGGCGAACCCGCCGTCGCGTGTGTAGCCGTTGAACAGCGGCTGATCGCACAGATTTTCCTGTCCGCTGGTGCAGAATCGGCAGACGCCGCAGGTATGGCCCAGCCAGGGGAGGCCGACGCGCTGGCCCGGTTGCAGACCCTCGACGCCGGGCCCGATTTCGTCGATCCGGCCGACGATTTCGTGACCCGGGATGACCGGAGACAGCGGCTTCGGCAACTCGCCATCGAGGACGTGCAAGTCGGTGCGGCAAACCCCGCAGGCGGTGACACGGACACGGATTTCGCCAGGTCCGGGATGGCGGTCCGGCAGCTCGGTCCATTCAAGAGCGGTCCCCGGGGACTTCAATACCATCGCTTGCATGGGTTTCTCCAACCTTTGTGCCGTGATGGCCTGGCCACACCCGCCTTCGCAGGCCCAGGCCCCCGCCTTCGCAGTGCCAGGCCCCCGCCTTCGCAGTGCCAGGCCCCCGCCTTCGCAGTGCCAGGCCTGACCGGCCACCTCTCGCGGCATGGCGACGGTCCGTGACACATTCGGCGTCGCTACTACGCATCTCACACGATGCTGGTCTACAAGCCAAACGCAATGCCCCTGCGCACCTCCAATCCCATTATTGCAACCGGTACCGTCATCTCGGTCCGTGGTGCCGTCATTGACGTGCAGTTCGACGGCACCGCGTTGCCGCCGATCGACACCGCGCTGATCGTCGCCTGGGATCGGCCGGAACCGCTCGTGCTGGAGGTGCACAGCCACGCCACTGCCTCCATCGTCCGCGGTATTGCGCTACAGGCCACCGCCGGGCTGGCCCGCGGGACGAAGGTGCACGCCACTGGTGCGGCCATTTCGGTCCCGGTCGGCGATGCGGTACTGGGCCGGCTGCTCGACGTTGTCGGCACGGTGGGCGACGAAGGTGCACCGCTGCCCGCCGATACCCCGCGCCGACCGATCCACGCGCCGCCGCCGGCGCTGAAAGACGAAACCTCGGCCAGCGCCGTGTTCGAGACCGGGATCAAGGTGATCGACCTGCTGGCGCCGCTGGCCCAGGGCGGGAAGGCGGCGATGTTCGGGGGTGCGGGGGTGGGAAAGACCGTGCTGGTGATGGAACTGATCCACGCCATGGTCGAGAAATACCAGGGGATTTCCGTGTTTGCCGGGGTCGGCGAGCGGTCCCGCGAAGGCCACGAACTGCTCAACGACATGAAGAGTTCCGGCGTTTTGGCGCGCACCGTGCTGATCTACGGTCAAATGAACGAGCCGCCCGGCGCCCGTTGGCGCGTGCCGCTGACCGCGCTCACGACGGCCGAATATTTTCGCGACCAGAAGCATCAGAACGTGCTGTTGCTGATGGATAATGTCTATCGTTTCGTGCAGGCCGGGGCCGAGCTGTCGAGCCTTCTGGGCCGGCTGCCGTCCCGCGTCGGCTATCAGCCGACCCTGGCAACTGAAGTGGCTTTGTTACAGGAACGCATCGCATCGGTTGCCGGCGCCTCGGTCACTGCGATCCAGGCGGTCTACGTGCCTGCCGACGATTTCACCGACCCGGCGGTGACTGCCATCTCCAGCCACATGGACAGCATCATCATGCTGTCGCGCACCCTGGCCGCCGAGGCGTTCTATCCGGCAATCGATCCGCTCGCCTCATCGTCCGTGCTGCTTGATCCGCTGGTGGTGGGCGAGGCGCATTACACCTTGGCCGAGCGCGCCCGTGAAGCACTCGCCCGCTTCAAGGACCTGCAGGACATCATCGCTTTGCTCGGGGTCGAGGAACTCAGTGCCAGCGATCGGCTGATCGTCCGGCGGGCCCGAAGGTTGCAGCGTTTTCTCAGCCAGCCGTTCGTGGTAACGGAAGCGTTCACCGGCACACCGGGATGCAGTGTGAGCCGGGCCGACACGCTCGCCGGCTGCCGCGCCATCCTCGATGGCGAGACCGACGACTGGGCTGAAAGTTCACTCTACATGGTTGGGACTCTGGAAGATGCGCGAGCAAAGGAAGCGGCCGCGGTGAAACCGTCATGAGGCTGCGTATTACCACGCCGCTTGCTGTCGTGGTCGACGCCGATGCTGTGCGTGCGTTGCGCGCCGAGGATGCCACCGGGAGTTTTGGGATTTTGTCCGGCCACGCGGATTTTCTGACCAGCCTGACGATTGGTGTCGTCTCCTGGCGCGGCGCTGACGACACTGCGCATTACTGCGCGGTGCGGCGTGGCGTTTTGTCGGTTACCGGCGGTCGGGAGATCGCTATCGCCACGCGAGAGGCGGTGACGGGTGATGATCTTGCGACGCTCGATGAAACGGTGCTTGCCCGGTTTCGGGCGGATACCGAGACGGAACGGGCGGAACGCGTCGATAGTACGCGGCTGCAACTGAACGCGATCCGTCGGATCGTGAGTCATTTGCGGGCGTCCGGCCGCAGTGGTTCGGCGGACTTCGCATGATTGTTGCGGTACTATTATGGCCTGTTGGGGTAGCATCGTCGCCCGTTGCGCTATCGTCATGGCTTGGCCAGTCGTCATGGCCCGGCTTGTCCGGGCCACCCGGCGCCGCATGATGACCGGAACCAGTCGATGACCACGCCGGACGAACAGGACCCGCTGGTGAAGGGCGTTCGGTTGCGGGACGAACGCGCCCGCCGTGGCCAGCGTGAGGGCGATCCGTCGGTGGCTCGCCGCCTTGGCCAGATCGGCGTGTTGGGCTGGATCATCGTCACGCCGATGTTGATCGGCGTGTTTGCCGGCCGCTGGCTGGATCGCACGTTCAATTCGGGTCTGTTCTGGACCGCGCCGCTGTTGCTGCTCGGCGCGGTATTGGGCTGCTGGTCCGCCTGGCGATGGATGCAGAGCGCATGAGTATCGATGCGCTGACCCTGGCCTTGTATTTCACCGCCGGCATCGTGGCCGGCACGCTGTATTTCGTCTGCTTGTGGTGGAATGCGCGCCTGTTCGCCGAACGCGGCGGTACCAGGTTGACCTTCCTGCTGTTGCTCGGTCGTATTGCGGTACTGGGCTGCGTGCTGACCCTGGCTGCCCGCCAGGGCGCGATGCCGCTGTTGCTGATGGCACTTGGCGTTTTCATCGCCCGTTTCGCTGTTATGCGCGGACTGCGAGCCGCTGCGCCATGAAGTCACCGCTGACCAATACCGTGCTGTTTCATGCCGGCCCCATACCAATAACCGGCGCTGTCCTTGTCACCTGGGTGATCATGGCTGTCCTGGTGCTGGCCGGCTGCATGATCACGCGCCGGTTGTCCCGCACGCCGTCCGCAACGCAGGAGATTTGCGAACTGCTCGTCGACACCGTCGACGGTCAGATCCGTGACACGATGCAGGTCGAGCCCGCACCATATCGCGCCTTCATCGGTACACTGTTCGCGTTTATTTTCGTCGCCAACTGGTCCGCCCTGATTCCGGGTATCGAACCGCCGACCGCGCACCTCGAAACCGATGCGGCGCTGGCCCTGCTGGTCTTCCTTGCGGTGATCTGGTTCGGTATCCGCGCCGGCGGCCTGCGCGGTTTTCTCGGGACTTTCGCAACGCCTAGTCCGATCATGATCCCGTTGAATTTCGTCGAGAGCATCACGCGGACGTTTTCGTTGCTGGTCCGGCTGTTCGGCAACGTCATGAGCGGTGTGTTTGTGATCGGCATCGTGCTGTCGCTGGCCGGTCTGCTGGTGCCAATTCCGTTGATGGCACTCGATCTGCTGACCGGTGCGGTGCAGGCCTATATCTTCGCAATCCTGGCGATGGTCTTTATCGCCGGCGGGATCGGTGCCGAAGTGGGCACCCCCAATAAAGGGACGACACCATGAACTGGTTGGCGTTTTGCAGCATCGCATCGGCCGCGGCTGCGGTTTCCTTTGGCGCGATCGGTCCGGCGCTCGCCGAGGGGCGCGCAGTGGCGGCCGCCATGGATGCGATCGCCCGCCAGCCGGAGGCGGCAGGGACCATTTCCCGCACATTGTTCGTCGGTCTGGCAATGATCGAGACAATGGCGATCTATTGTCTGGTGATCGCGCTGCTGTTGCTGTTCGCCAATCCGTTGCTGAAATGACGTCATGACGATCGACTGGTGGACGCTTGGTATCCAGACTGTCAATGTCGCCATTCTGGTGTGGTTGCTGCAGCGGTTCTTCTGGCGTCCGGTGGCCGCGATGATCGAGCAACGCCGCGACGCGACCCGGCGCACCATGGCCGACGCCGAGGCGGCAAAGGCTCAGGCAACTACGGCTCTGGCGGAGATCGACCAAAGCCGTGCCGGCTTCGCTAAAGAGCGTGATGCAATCCTGGCCGCCGCCCGTGCGGAAGCTGCAACGACCCGGACTGCGCTGTTGGCTGATGCCAGGCAGCAGGCGGCATCGGTTGAAGCTGCCGCAAAGGCGGCGATCGACCAGGCCAACGCAGCCGCCGCCGAGGGCTGGACAGAGCGCTCGGCCCGTCTCGCGATCGCCATCGCGGCACAATTGGCCGCGCGCCTGGACGGCACTGTGGTGCGGGCCGCATTCCTCGATTGGCTGGTGCAGGAGATCACAACCCAGAGCGGCACGGTGATGACGAATGGCGCGACCCTGGAGGTCGTCAGCGCGACGGTGCTCGATCCCGAGGAGCAGGAGCGCACGCGCCAACGCATCGTCAAAGCATTAGGTGGTGATCCCCCGATTGAGTTTCGTACTGACCCCGCACTGATCGCAGGCCTGGAGTTGCATAGCCCGCACCTGCTGGTGAGCAATAGTTGGCGTGCCGATCTGGAGCGGATTCTGGCCGGCCTTATCGAGCGGGGCAAAGCCGATAACGCTTCGCATGCACCGTTTCACGGTGGCGTGGCACTGGACTCTGGGGATGAATCGCATGCACGCTAACATGGCACAGCAGATATTCATTATTGGACGTCGGCAGACGGCCCCGCGCTATGCTATCTGTGTTAATTTGTGGATATCTGCGTGTATCTGTGTTTCCCCTTTCGCTTTCTGTCGCCGTAATCGCCATGGGGCTGCTTTCGTCAAGAAAGCAAAAACACAGATGCGCACAGATATCCACAGATATACACAGATGACTCTGGGCCTGGAGCACGCGACACCAATGACGCGGCCACGCAGGCCGATGTGCGGTCAGCGCTGTGTCGTACCAGATCAGGTCGCGTGACCAATGAACAACGCTGACGTCAACTCCCTGGACCGAAAAACGCACGCAACAGCCGATACCTGGCTAAAGACCGCGCGCGCTACCCTGGACAGCGTTGCACTCGGACCGCGTGCGGAACAGATCGGCCGGGTCGAGGAGGTCGGTGACGGCGTCGCTCTCGTCTCCGGCCTGCCTGGCGTGCGGCTCGATGAACTGTTGCGATTTCAGAAGGGGCAGTTCGGTTACGCGCAGGTGCTGGAACGAGACCGGATCGGTTGCGTGGTATTGGATGACGTCGACGGCGTCGAGGCCGGCGACACGGTGCGTGGTACCGGCGACGTGGTCCGGGTGCCGGTTGGGCCGGCGCTGCTTGGCCGGGTCGTCGATCCGCTTGGCCGACCGCTCGACGGCAAGGGGCCATTTGCTACCGAAACGAACGAACCGATCGAACGGCCGGCTCCCGCGATCATCGACCGCGACCTGGTCAGCCAGCCGGTGCAGACCGGTCTTCTCGTCGTCGATACGCTGTTTGCTTTGGGCCGCGGCCAGCGCGAGCTGATCATCGGCGATCGCGCCATCGGCAAGACCACGCTTGGCATCGACACCATCATCAATCAGAAAACCAGCGACATCATCTGCATCTATATCGCGGTCGGGCAAAAGAGTTCGAGCGTCCGGCGGGCGATCGACGCGATCCAGGCCAATGGCGAGGCCAGCCGCATCATCGTCGTCGTGGCCGGCGCCGCGAGTTCGCCGGGCCTGCAATGGATCGCGCCCTTCGCCGGCTTTACCATGGCGGAATATTTTCGCGACCGCGGCCAGCACGCTCTGGTCGTGATCGATGACCTGACCAAACATGCCGCCAGCCACCGCGAAATCGCTCTGCTGACGCGCCAGTCGCCGGGCCGAGAGGCCTATCCCGGCGATGTCTTTTACGTACATGCAAGACTGCTGGAACGGGCCGCCAAATTGTCGCCCGAAAAGGGCGGCGGCTCCCTGACCGCACTGCCGATCGCCGAAACCGATGCCGGCAATCTCAGTGCTTATATTCCGACCAACCTCATTTCGATCACCGATGGGCAGATCGTGCTGGATGCGAAACTCTTCCACGAGGGCCAGAAACCCGCAGTCGATGTTGGCACCAGTGTCAGCCGGGTTGGCGGCAAAACCCAGGCACGTGCGCTGCGGGAAGCGGCGGAGACGCTCCGCCTCGATTATGCGCAGTTCCTGGAAATGGAAATGTTTACCCGCTTCGGCGGTATGCCCGATGAGCGGGTACGCGATCAACTGACCCGCGGCGCCCGCATCCGCGCGATCCTGACCCAACCGCGGCACGCACCGATGCGGCTGGCCGATGAGGTGGCTCTGGTGCTCGCGGTACAAGGCGGATTGCTGGATGCGCTGTCGTTGCCGAATGCAATCGTTTTTCGGGCAGGCATGACCGCTGCACTCGACCGCGGCGCGGCGGACGTGGTAACTCAGATCCAGGCAACCGGCACGCTCGATGGCGCGCACAAGCAAACGCTGCTGGAGACACTGCGACAATACGCGCACTCGATCACGTCATGACCGAGCGGCTCGCTGACATTGCTGCACGCATTGAAGGCGTCCGCCAACTCGGTGCGGTGGTGAATGCGATGCGTGGTATCGCAGCGGCTCGGGTTCAGCAGGCGCGCGGCCAACTCGTCGCGGTGGATCACTACGCCGCAACGATCGCCGCCGCGATTGCGCGAGCCGTCGCGCTGATCTCTCCCGCCGTCACATACGCCGTGCCGCAATCGGCTCGGCCGGCCATTGTGCTGTTCTGTGCCGAACAAGGATTTGCCGGAGCATTCAGCGAGCGTGTTCTCGACGCAGCCGGTACCGACCTCGCAACCGCCGAGTTGTTCTTGATCGGAACCCGCGGAAACGCCGCTGCTGCGGAACGGGGCATCGTCGCCGACTGGAAAAGCGCAATGGCATCGCATTCGGCGGGTATTCCCAAACTCGCTGACCGCATCGCGGACGCGCTCTACGGTCGTATCGCCACCGGAGCGATCGATCGCCTCGACGCGGTGTTTGCCAAAGGACAAACCGGAGGCGGGGTTAATGTCGAACGGATACGTTTGTTCCCGCTCGACATGGCGCAATTTTCCGCGGTGGTTGATGCCAACCCGCCCGTGCTCAACCTGCCAGCCCAGATGCTGCTGAGCGAACTCACCGCAGATTACCTACATGCGCGACTTTGCAATGCCGCGCTGCATGCTTTCGCGGCGGAGAATGCGGCGCGGATGGCAGCGATGGAAGCCGCACGCCATCAGATCGAGCGACAGTTGGCCTCACTTCGCGCCACACAACGACACGTCCGGCAAGACGAAATTACCGCTGAAATCATCGAACTCGCGGCCGGAGAGACGGCAAGTCACTCAGTCCGAAATTGAATCCAATTGATCTTTGCCATACCTCGTAATGAGCTTATACGGATGCCAAACACCCGCATGACAGCAAGATGAAACCTACCTCCCGCTACAGGCGGCACCGAGGAGGGGCACTGATGAGCCTTTATCTGCTGACCTGGTTGCAACTGAAGACCGACCGTCGAGCCGTGACTGCCCTCGAGTACGGCCTGATCGCCGGCGTCATCGTCGCGGTCATTTTCCTGGGCTTCAAGGGACTGGCGAACAGCCTGTCCAGCAAGTTCGTCTCGATCGGCAACAGCCTGTAGCGCGGTTGCCGTGTCGCAGCCCAGGAGCGGCTATTTGGGCACGACGTTTGGGTTGCCGCCTGGCGTGCCGGGAGGCCTGACCGCCATGCCCGGATCGACATTCGGCGGGGTGACCGTGTTGCCGCGGCTGGCATCTGGTGCGGGATGGATGATGCCGTTCGGCGGCACAGCGGAGCCCGCCCGCCTGCCCGGCTGGTTCTGGGTCGGGGCGGATGGTGGCTGCTCGGCGTATGCCGGTGCAACCAGTCCAATACCAAACATGACACTGATCATAACCCGGAGCATCGAAGTCCTCCTATCGCTTGCTCGGCACGACGGCGGCATCACACCGTCAGCTTGTCCAGCCGGATCGGCAGTTCGCGGACCCGCGTCCCGGTCGCGTGATACACGGCGTTTGCGATCGCTGCCGCGGCGCCGACCATGGGTAACTCGCCGATCCCTTTGACGCCGAGTGGGGTGGTCACCAGATCCGGTGCGCTGACCAGGATCGTTGCAATCTCCGGCACATCGGCGTTCACCGGCAACAGGTAATCCGCGATGTTGGCATTGACGATGCGGCCGGTCTCGGAATCGACCCGGGTTTCCTCCAGCAGAGCCATGCCGAGGCCGAAGACAATGCCACCGATCAGCTGGCTGCGGGCGGTCTTTTGGTTGATCACCGTGCCGCAATCGAACGCTCCCACCCACCGGCTGACCTTGATCGTGCGCAAGTCCGTATCGACCCGCACTTCGCAAAACTGCGCGCCAAATGCATGGCGGGCCGTTATAAAGTACTTCGTCGCCTTGCAGCAGGGGAAACAGCACGGTCTGCCGGGCAGGGCGGCTTGCTCGCGCAACGCGTCCAGCAGCGTAGTGTCACGAGCGAGCGCCAAGGACAGCCGCCAGCCATTGATCTGCAGTTCCGTGGGTCCGTTCGCGTCCGGCGTGACCACAGCAGCAGGCCGTGCCCCGGGGGCAATTTGAGAGCTGAGGGCATCGGTAAAACCCCAATACCGGCAACGGTTTCCAGGAAATGGCGTCGTGTCGGTTCCATGCTCTCCACACTCCGGGCTGAGTTGTGAACAACAACAGTCCGAGGTGGAGAAAGGTTCCGAGGCCGGCAGGTGGGCAAGATTAACGCGATGATATGAAATGTTTTCCACGAGTACCGGAAACGGAATGTTCCGGGAAATTACGTTGCGAGGTTTTCGCGCAAGTTCCTGCCATCGTAGCGCGTCCGATAGCGCCCGCGCCGCTGCAGTTCCGGGATCAACAGGCCAGTCACGTTCAGTAACAGATCGCGGCTGGCGTCCTGCGAATGACCGATCATGAAGCCGCCTCGGCTGCCCGAGGCCTCGAATCGCTCCTCGAGAATATCGGCGAGTTGTGCTGCCGTCCCCGCGTAGGTCGCACTGTAGCCGGTGGCCGCGTGCAGCCCGTGCGCCATGAACTCATCGCGGGTAATTTCGGCGTCCGGTCCATGTTCGCGCAGCAATAATCCAACCACCCCGATGGGTGATGCATTGGCAGCGACGATGGTTTGCTGCAGGTCGCCCAGTGTGAAGCGGGCGGGGAGGGTGGACATGTCGAAACCGGTGTTGTGCGACAGCCAGACCCCGACAGCTTCCGGCGGGACGTTGGCGATCAATCGTTCGCGTAACGCCTCGGCCTCGGCTTTGGTTTCGCCAACGATCAGTTTGATGGCCCAGATGATGCCGACCTCTGCGGGATCGCGGCCCTTGTCACGCAATGCGGCATCGAGTGCCTGACGCTGCTCGGCCATCAATGCGATGGATTTGTTTGCGCCGAACACGTGATCGGCAAAGTGTGCCGAGGCGCGTATGCCGCGTGGCGAACCGCCGGCCTGGATCAGCACCGGACGGCCTTGCGGCGATGGCGGGACACTCAACGGGCCTTTAACTTTGAAGAACCGGCCGACATGGTTGATCGCCCGAACTTTTGCCGGGTCGGCGACAAGGCCTCGGGCGCGATCCCAAACGAAGGCGTCCGGCCCGACACTGGACCAGAGCGCTTTGCAGACGTCGATGAACTCTTCCATGCGGTCATAGCGCGCGCCGTGTTCCATCAGTTCGTCGAAACCGTAGTTCTCGGCGTCGGCGCGGCGCTGCGACGTGATCACGTTGAACGCGATGCGGCCGTTGGTAATGTGGTCCAGCGAGTTCAACAGCCGCGCGACATAGAACGGATGCATGAACGTCGTTGCGTAGGTCAGACCGAACCCCAAATGGCTGGTCACTCGCGACATCGCGGTGATCCATGGACTCATGTCGAGCCGAGGCCATGCCACCCCTCGTCGTACCGCGGCGTCGATGTTGGCTTCCCAGGTGTTCGGGATGCCGGTGCTGTCACCGAAGAAAATCAAATCGAACAGGCCGCGTTCGGCGATCCGTGCCACGTCCTCAAACAATCCGACATCAGGATAGGCTGGCCCAACCCAGGAGCCGGGTTGCCGCCACGCAGTCTCCACCTGCGTCCAGGACATGTCGATCGCCAGATGAATTTGCGGCCTGGTCATCGGTTACGCCGCTGCGGCGACCTGTCCGCGGCTGTGCATCAGCGGTTGGATGCGCTGGCCGAATTGCTCCAGTCCGATCAGGAAATCGTCAAACGTCAACATGATGCCCTTGGTGCCGGCCACGGCAGCCGCCTCATCCAGCATACGCGCAACGGATGCATAAGATCCAACCAGCGTGCCCATGTTGAAGTTGACCGCGCCGTCAGGCAACACCATCGCTTTGGCGGTTGAATGCTCGGAGGCCTGGGTGTCGGCGCCGGCCTGGTCGAACATCCACGCCAGAGCTTTTGCGTCGACGCCGGCTTTGTAGTGGTTCCATTTCGCCATCGCGGCCTCATCGGTTTCGTCAGCGATGACCATCATCAGCACGTAAGTGCCGACATCGCGTCCGGCGCGCTGACCGGCTTCAATCAAACGTTGGTTGGTTGGCGCGTGCGCGGTGGGCGTGTTGACCCCGGCACCGAGGCAAAACGCATAATTGCCATGCTCGGCAGTGAACTGCATACCGCGATCGCTTTGACCGGCGCTGACAATTTCGATCGGCCGTTGCGGCGTGGGACCCAGACGGCAATCCTCCATCTGGAAGTATTTGCCGTGGAAATCGGAGCGGCCTGTTTGCCACAACTCTTGCATGATCTGCACGTATTCCGTGCTGTAGTCGTACCGCTCGGCAAAATAGTGCTCGCCCGGCCAGACGCCCATCTGGGTGTATTCCGCCGCATGCCAACCGGAAACGATGTTGATGCCAAACCGGCCTTTGGCGATGCTGTCGATGGTGACCGCCATGCGGGCAATGATTGCGGGCGGAATGGTCAGCACCGCCACCGAAGCAAACAACTTTATCTGTCGCGTCACTGCAGCGAGACCGGCCATCAGCGTAAAAGATTCCAGGTTATAATCCCAGAACTCCGAATCTCCGCCGAACCCGCGCAGCTTGATCATCGACAAGGCGAAATCCAGGCCATAGCGTTCGGCGCGTTGCACGATCTCTTTGTTGAGTTCGAAACTTGGCATGTATTGCGGAGAGGTAGTCGAGATCAGCCAGCCATTGTTGCCGATCGGTATGAACACGCCAATTTCCATAGGTTATCTCCTGTCGTAGCGATTGCGCGGCACCTTGAGACCGAGGCTGTCGCGTAGGGTTGTGCCCTCGTATTGGGTGCGAAAGATGCCGCGCCGTTGCAATTCCGGAACCACCAGCCGGGCGAAATCGTCGAACGGCCCGGGGTAGTAGTTGCAAATGACATTGAACCCGTCAGCGGCGTCCTTGACCAGCCATTCCTGCATTTCATCCGCGATCCACTCGGGCGTGCCGACCAGCACCCGATGGCCATTGGCGGCGGATGCATGGCGCGCGATTTGCCGGAGCGTCATGTTCTCCCGCCGGGCCAGATCGACCAGCAATTGCTGCCGCGCTTTGGCGGAGTTGGTTGGCGGTAAGTCGGGCAACGGTCCGTCCAATGGGAATTGCCGCAGATCGAGTCCACCGCTCAGCCGGGCCAGCGCTTCCAGTGCGAGATCATCCGGCAGCATCGATTGCAGAAAATCATACTTTTCGCGCGCCTCCGCCTGAGTGCGTCCGATCACCGGCGTAATGCCCGGCATGATTTTCACATCGTCTGGTGAGCGACCATAGCGCGCCGTGCGGCCTTTCACGTCGGCATAGAAATCCCGCGCATCGGCAAGTTCGGTTTGCGCCGTGAACACCACGTCCGCCGTCCTTGCCGCCAGCTCCCTCCCTGTTTCAGACGATCCCGCCTGGGCCACCACCGGTCTGCCCTGCGGCGTACGAGATACATTCAGCGGCCCTCGCACGTCGAAGAACTTGCCTTTGTGGCGCAGGAAATGCAGCTTGTCGACGTCGTAATAAATCCCCGCTGCCTTGTCGTAACGAAACGCATCCTCCTCCCAGCTGTCCCACAGACCGGCAACAACTTCGTAAAATTCCACTGCACGTTCATAACGCAAGGCATGATCGACGTGATCGTCGAACCCGAAATTGCCGCCTTCGTCCTCGATCTGCGAGGTGACGAGGTTCCAGCCGATCCGTCCGCCGCTAATGTGATCCATCGTCGCAAAGCGGCGCGCGATGTTGTACGGCTCGTTGAACGTCGCGGTGGCGGTGGCAACCAGGCCGATATGCGTGGTGACGGCCGACAACGCGGAAATCAGCGCGGTCGGCTCCAGTTTCACGATCCGGTTGAGCCTCGCGAGGTCGCGCCGGCCTCGCGCCATGGCCCGGCTGCCTGACACCGCCACGGTATCTTGAAAGAACACCATGTCGAAACAAGCGCGTTCGGCGATCTGCGCCAGGTTCACATATTCACGAAAATCCATGTCGACTTCCGGCACGGCATCGGGATGGCGCCAGCCTGCCAGATGATTACCTGGCGTGCTGAAGAAACCGCCCAGTTTGAGTTGCCGTGGTGCTTTGATCATGGAATTACAGATCCAGGTGGCAGGCGACACGATGATCGCGCGCGACGTTGCGTAAGGTCGGCTCCTCGATGGCGCAGCGGTCATGGGCGTGCAGGCACCGATCGCGGAACCGGCAGCCTATCGTCAGGTCGGGCCGCACGCCATCGGACCGCCGGATCGGAATTGGTTCGCGGTTCTGCTCGACCCGAGGCACCGGCACGGCACCAATCAGCGCCACAGTATAAGGGTGCCGCGGCGTTCGGATAATTTCGGCGGTTGGTCCGTCCTCAACAATCTTGCCGCGATACATCACCATGGTGCGCGCGCAAACGTACCGCACCAGAGCGACGTCGTGGGAGATGTAGATCGCGGTCAATCCGAGTGTGTCTCGCACCTCGCGCAGCACATTCAGAATGCCGGCGCGGACGCTGACATCCAGCATCGAGACCGGCTCATCGGCAACGATAAAATCCGGATTGAGGATCAACGCGCGCGCCAGCACGACGCGTTGCAACTGGCCGCCGGACATCTGATGTGGGTATTTTTCCAGCGTTGCCGCCACGCCAGGCAAATGCACACGGTCGAGCGCCTGACACATGCGTGCCTCATGCTCACGTCGCGGCACTCTTGCGTTACGCAATGGCTCCACCAGCGACTGGCGCACTGTGAAGCGCGGATTAAGCGCGTCGAACGGGTTCTGAAACACCAGCTGCGCGCGCGAACGGAACGAACGCAAGGTAGCACCACGAAATGTCGCGATATCCGATCCGTCAAAGCGGATTTCGCCAGTGGTTGGCTCGGTCAAACGCAGCAGCAGTCGGCCGGTGGTGGTCTTGCCACTCCCGGATTCACCCAAAAGGCCGACGGTTTCACCCCGTGCGAGACGAAAATCCAGCCCGTCCACGGCGTGGGTTATCGCGTGCGACCCGAACGACTTCGATAGGCCGCGGACCTCGACCAGTGCAGTGGTTTCAGTCATCGCATCCATGTCGCGGCCTTGGTGGCCAGCGGCCGCAGCACCGATGCTTCGGTGTCGCGCCAACAGGCAACATGATGGCCGCTGGCCAGTTCGGTCAGTGGTGGTGCCTCCTGCGCACAATGATCAATCGCGAACGGACAGCGCGGCGCAAACCGGCAACCCTTCAGAGTTTCGTGCAAATCGGGCGGGCTGCCCTGAATGGGCACCAGCATATCTGCGGCGCGCTCAAGATCCGGAAAAGCGTTGCACAAGCCCATCGTATACGGATGCGTGGGTTCTCCCAGCACGGTGGTACTGGGCCCTGATTCAACCACCTGACCGGCGTACATCACGACGATGCTGTCGCAACAATACGCCACCACACTGATGTCGTGGGTGATCATGATCACCGCCAGACGCAACCGCCGTTGCAAATCGCGCAGCGTGTCCAGCACTTCCCGTTGCACGATAACATCCAGTGCGGTCACCGGCTCATCAGCGACGACCAGCAATGGATCCAGAGCCAATGCCATGGCGATCGCCACACGTTGTCGCATGCCGCCGCTGAGCTGATGCGGAAACAGCCGCAGCACCTCTGGCCGTAGACCGACCATGTCCAGCAGCGCGATCATGCGGTCACCGGCGGGACGGCCGCGGATACCGCCTCGGCGGAGCACCTCGCGCATTTGCTGCTCCACCCGGTACACCGGATCGAGCGAATTCATCGCCGACTGCGGCACAAAGGCGATTTCGCGCCACCGCAAGGCACGCTGTTCCTCGGGGCTGTAGTTCAAAATGTCATGACCGGTGAACACGATGTTGCCCGATAAGATGTAGGAATTGCCGGCCATCACTCCGGTCAGCGCGCGGGCAACTGTTGTCTTGCCGCAACCGGATTCGCCGACCAGGCCAACCATTTCTGCCTGGCGAACATCGAAGCTGACGCCATCGACAGCGCGTGCCTCGCCGGTCGGTGTGTGAAACGCAATCCGCAGATCGCGCACCGACAGCAACATTGGCACATCATAACCCAACACTGCAGCCGGCCGCGAGACGAGGGTCTCAGCCACGACCCTGATCCCTCAGCCGCGGGAACAGCAGTTGCTCGTAGCCGCGGCTGATGAAGAACCCGGCGGAGACCAGCAGAACGATGCAAATGCCCGGCGGCACGAACCAGTTGAACAGACCGCGCGACAAAGCCTGCGACACATAGGCGTCCTGCAACATGAATCCCCAGGTCGTCGTGTCCGGATCGGCAAAGCCCAGAAAACTGACGCTGGCCTCGGTCAGGATGGCCCAACCGACCGCGATCGATCCGAACAGCAAAGCAAGCGGCAGAATGCTCGGTGCAATGTGCCGAAACAGGATGCTGAGATGGCTTGACCCCGCGGCCCGCGCGGCCTCGATATACGCCCTTTCTCGCAGGCTCATCACCTGGGCGCGAATAATGCGCGCTGAATTGGGCCACAGCAGAACCGAAATCGCCAGCACGACATTCCAGGTGCTCGGTCCGAGGAACGCCGCCAGCACGATGACCGACGGCAACAACGGCAAGCCCAGTACGATGTCGGCCAGCCGCATCAGCACCGCATCGAGCCAACCACCGAAATACCCGGCGAACAGGCCAATCAACGTGCCAACGCTGACCACCACCACTGCCGCGCTGGTGCCGACCATCAAGGCACTCCGCGCGCCGTGCACCAATTGCGAGAATATGTCACAGCCCGACGTCGTGGTGCCCAATGGAAACGCCAGGCTCGGCTTCAAAGCATTGGCAAGCCGCCCATCGGCCAGGAAGAGGATATCTTTCGGTTGGTTTGGCGCGATTACGTCAGCGAACAGCGCCACTGCCAGGAATGCCAGATATATCGACACGCCCGTCATGAACCACGGATCGCGCGCCTGCCGACCGAGCGAGCCAATGACCACCACATCCGACATCAGCGCTGTCCAACGCGCGGATCGAGCGTCGCGTAAACCAGATCGGCCACGCAATTCATCACCACCTGCGCCGTTGCAATCATCAGGAATGCGCCCTGCGCCAGCGGGTAGTCACTGGCCGATACTGCCTCGACCAGCCGGCGCCCCAGACCAGGCCAGCTAAACACACTTTCGACAACGACGTTGCCGCCGATCGATGAACCGATGCCCAAAGCCAACGCCGTCGCCACCGGCAACAGTGCGTTGCGCGCGGCGTGCCGGATGATGATCGTCCATTCCGACAGACCTTTAATCCGCGACATCACGACGAATTCTTCCTGCATCACCTCCAGCATGTTCGAGCGCATCAGCAACAGCGGCAGCCCTTGCAGAAAGATCGCCAATGTCAGCGCGGGCAGTACCAGATGGTGCAAAAAATCGACCGACGTGAACCGCGCCCAGGCGTTTGGAAAACTCGCTCCTGGGCTGGTCGCTCCGCCGGCCGGGAACCAGCCGAATGCAAAACTGAAAATCGCCAGCAGCACCATGCCAAGCCAGAATTCCGGCAAGGCGCGGCTGGCGAGGACGAACGGCAATGACACTGCCTCGATCCAGGTGCCACGGCGAGCTGCGAGGAATGCGCCCGCCAGGATGCCGAACGCGTAGGCGATCAACAGCGACGATAATGTTAGCAGCAGCGTATTCGGCAATGCCGCCAGCAACAGGCTGCCCACCGGCTCTTTGTAAATGAACGAATAACCAAGACTGCCATGCAGCAGATTGACCAAATACAGCACGTATTGCTCATGCAATGGCCGGTCGAGCCCGAACTGATGCATCAGGATCGCCTGTTGCTCTGGCGTCATCGAGGTATCGATATAAGCCGCGAGCGGCGATCCCGGCATCAGGCGGAACAGAAAAAACAGCAAGGTCGTCACGACCCACAACACGAACAGCATCTGACCAAGGCGATGCAGCAGTGCGCGGCCGGTCATCCGCTGGTGATCTCTTCACGTTTACCGGCGGGATAATGCAGTTCGCCGCCTGCCAGAACGTAGCCAGCCTCGGCCAGCATTTGTTTTGCCTTTGACAGGTCGCCGCCTTCCAGCAAGCTGTCATTTTCATGCCAGAACGGCAATGCGGTGGATACGCAGGAGCCGGCCGGCTCGGCGAATCCATTCCAGGCCGCTGCCACCATCAGCTTGCGGCTGATCGCCATGGACAAAGCCCGCCGGAACCCGGCGTCGTCGAATGGCGGCCGGCGCAAATTCCAGGCGATGTACTGGAAGCCGAGATCGGTCGTCGTCACCACCTTGATGTTCGACTGCTGCTTCGCCAGATCCGCAACGTTTTGCGGATCGCCGGTGAAAATCGCCAGAAAGTTGATCTCGCGGTTGCGCAGCATGCCCAAGGTCGCTTCCTGATTGGACACCGTCCGGAGAATCCAACGTTCCAAAAGCGGTGGCGCCCAGTGGTCGGGATTGCGCTCCAGCATGATTTCTTCCGGATCGTGCCAGTGCACGAAGCGGAACGGGCCCGATCCGATCCGCTTTTCCTCCACGTAATCTTCCGCGGTCTGGGTCGTGCCGGCCAGACTCTGCATGATCGGCTGCCAGACGTGTTTGGGAATGATGGCAATTTTCGACAACGTCGAGGTCAGGAACGAACTCTGCGGTGCCTTCAACGCGAAGCGTAGCGTCTTGGGGTCGACGATCGTGACTTTGTCGATGTTGACGACATTCGGGAAAAACTGCGGCGCCTTGCCGGGGGTCTGCGGCATTTCGAACGAGTATTGCACATCCTCGGCGGTCACCGGCGTGCCGTCGTGGAACTTCATACCGTCGCGCAGCACAACCTCGAGCGTCGTCGGATCCAGCCAGGTCAAAGACGAGGCAGCCCAGTTGATCGGGTTGCCGTGGATGTCGACACGCACGAGGTGGTCCCAGATCATGTCGGTAACCCAACTGCCGATCGGATCCATGTGCACAGGATTGAGGGTCTGCGTGGCCTGGGTCGCATTCAGGATCATGTCCTTTTGTGTGCTTAAGGGTTTGGCCTGCAGGAAGGTCCAGAAATTGCGGATGCCGATGCCGGCTTCTTCGGACACCGTCGCGGGATCCCAGACATCGGTGTTGAAGGCCATCGATCGCCGCGGATACACCAAATACACGTACGGCTGATCGCGCTTGATCACCATTTGCGCCTGCTTCACCAGCGCCACACGTTTGTCGCGGTCGAGTTCAGCGCGCTGTGCTTCGGCGAGATGGTCGTATTCCGGATTGATATAGCCGACGAAGTCATAACCATGTGGCGCCAGACTGGAATGAAACAGGCTATAGGTCAGTTCGTCGGGATCGCTTCGTTCGGGCCTACCAACCATTTCCCACGTCGTCATGTCCCACTTGGTGCGGTTCATCCACACCGCGGTGCTTTGCTGCGTCGGTGGCATGACCTGCAAATTGATCTTAAGTCCCAGTTTGCGCCATTGCTGCATGACGAGCTGCGCTGCCTGATATTGCGCCGGATCGACCGCCTGTGGCCGCGCGATCAAATTCAGCGGCCGGATTGCGTCGCCCGCGGTGTCGGCCTTGGCGATCGCAGGCACCGCGAGCGCCGCCGAAGCGCCGGCAAGCACGTCTCGTCTGGTTGGATGTGTGGCACGCATCTCAGCCTCCTCACTTCACGTATCGATTGGCAGGCACCGGGACGCCGAGGTTTTCCCGCAATGTGCGTCCCTCGTATTCGGTGCGGAAAATGCCGCGCCGCTGTAACTCCGGAACCACGAGGTCGACAAAATCGTTGAGCGGGCCGGGAAAATATGGAAACAGCAGATTGAACCCATCGCAGGCACCGGCCAGCAGCCATTCCTCCATCGAATCGGCGATGGTCTTTGCCGAGCCGTACAACACGCGATGGCCCTGCGACGTCCCTAAATACCGCGCCACCTGCCGGATCGTCAGATTCTCCTCGCGCGCCAACTCCACAATCAGCGCCTGGCGGGCCTTCGCCGCATTACTCGGCGGTAACTCCGGCAGCGGTCCGTCCAGCGGAAACTGGTAGATGTCCAGGTCACCGGTCAGCCGCGCCAACGCCCTGATCGCCAGCGAGTCGTCGATCAGTTCTTGCAATTGCTGAAATAGCTCTGCAGCCTCGGCATCGGTGCGGCCGACGATCGGCATCAACCCTGGAAGGATCTTAATGTCCCCCCGGCCGCGCCCGTAACGTTCGGCACGATCGCGCAAGTCCGTGCAAAACGCCTGACCGTCGGCCACCGTCACCTGTGCCGTAAACACCAGATCGGCACTACGTGCGGCAAGTTCCCGTCCGATGTCGGACGACCCTGCCTGTGCCACCACCGGCCGCCCTTGCGGCGTGCGCGACACATTCAATGGGCCGCGGACAGAAAAGTGCTCGCCGCGATGATGCAGGAAATGCATCTTGTCGAAGTCGAACCAAATGCCCGATGCTTTGTCGCGCAGGAACGCGTCGGCTTCCCAACTGTCCCACAATCCGGCGACCACGTCATAAAATTCGCTCGCCCGTTCATAGCGTTTGGCATGATCGACATGCCGCTCGAGGCCAAAATTGCCGGCCTCATCCTCGACCTGCGAGGTAACAAGATTCCACCCCGCGCGCCCGCCGCTGATATGATCGATCGTGGCAAAGCGACGGGCGATATTATACGGCTCATTGTAAGTCGTGGTCGCAGTGGAGATCAGGCCGATATGCGAGGTCACAGCAGCCAATGCGGCGATCAGGCTGACCGGTTCAAGATGCACCTGGCGACCTTGCGAAGGCCGGTATGGACTATTGCCGTCCAACCCGCCGCTGCCGCCGATCGCCGCCGTATCCTGCAAGAAGATCGTATCAAGCTTGCCGCGTTCCGCGGTGCGAGCCATTTCGACATAGTACGGAAAATGCATGTCGGTCTGCGGCACCGCATCCGGATGCCGCCACCCCGCGCTATGGGTTCCCGGGGTGTAAAGAAAAGCGCCGAAATGCAGTTGTGGTTTCATGTCGCCTCCACGGGACCGATGGAGGCAAGTCGCATCACGCCGTCTCCGTCACCGCAAGCACCGGCCGTTTGGCTCGCCACGGTGTGGCTTTTTCGTAAGCGTCGCCAACCCGCAACACGGTAGCGTCGTCGAACAATCGGCCGGCGATCTGCAACGAAAACGGCAGCCCGTTGTCGGCAAAGCCACAACACACCGACAGTGCCGGATTGCCGCCGACATTGAACGGCGTGGTGAAGGAAGCACGGGTGAACAGCGACGACGGCGGGATCGGCTCGAGCTTGCCGGCCGGCTCGGCGGTGGGCAGCATCAACACGTCCACCGTCTCCATGACAGTTTGCATGGCGCGCGCCAGATCGGTGCGCATGCGCATCGCATTGATGTATTCCTCCGCGCGCACCAGGCCGCCGGCGATGATCCGGAAGCGCAGGCTGGCACCGAACAACTCCGGCCGGGTGCGCAGGTCCTTGCCGTGGATGGCAAACAGTTCGGCAACGGCAATGGTTTTCTTGGCATCGTCGAACTGTTGCAGAGGCGGCAACTTCACCGGTCGCACCGAACAGCCAAGGCCGCGGAACACGTCCAGTGCTGCCTCGAATGCAGCCAGCGTAGCTGGTGTCGGCTTGTCCTCTTCCAGCCAGCTCTCCGGCACGCCGATGACTAGGCCTTTGACGTCGCCGGTCAGAGCCGCCGGATAGTCCGGGATCGGCACCTTGGCGGAGCCAGGGTCTTCCGGGTCATGACCGGCGATCACCTGCATCAGGATGGCCAGGTCCTCGCTGGTCCAGGCCAACGGGCCGGCGTGGTCATGGCTGAAGCAATTCGGGATCACGCCGCGCCGGCTCACCAGACCATAGGTCGGTTTCAGGCCGGCAATGCCGCAGGCCGCAGCAGGCCCTCGGATCGATCCGCCGGTGTCGCTACCCAAGGTCGCCGGTGCAAACCCCGCCGCGATCGCGGCGCCGGAGCCCGAGGATGAGCCCGCCGGCGAATGGTCCGGGTTCCAGGGGTTGCGTGCCGGGGGAAACAGCACGTCCCACGACGGTCCGCCATGGGCGAACTCCCAGGTAGCGGTCTTGCCCAACAGCACGCCGCCGGCTGCCACCAGCTTTTCCTGGCAGAACGAATCCCGGGTCGGCACATTGTTCGCCAGCAGCTTCGACATCGCCGTGGTGCGGATGCCGGCCGTCTCGAAAATGTCCTTCAGGCAGTATGGGATGCCGTGCAAACGGCCGACCGGACCGCTCGCCATGATGCTGGCTTCGGCCGCCTTCGCTTCGGCGCGGGCGCGGTCCGCGGTCAGCGTGACGAAACTGTCCAGCAGATGGTCCAATGCCTCGATGCGGGCGAGGTATGCCTCGGTCAGTTCCACCGGCGACACTTGCCGCGATGCGATCAGCTTCGACGCCTCGGCGATGGTGAGAAATTCCAGTTCCTGCATGGTTCATTCTCCCGCCGGTTGGAACTTGCCGGGCTGGAATTTGCGGGCGACGAACACATGCGCCGGTTCATCGCCACGTGGACGTCCGGCGGGGAGGCGGTCAATCATCCGCCGGACGTGACCGTACGCCTCGATCAGTTCGGGCAGATATTCCGCCGGCAGATCAAGACCGGCCTGGCGAGCCAGCAATACGATCTCGTCGTCCGATGGCGTTGCGGTCATGGGGAAACTCCGGGTTGTGGCGGGTAAGCGTCCGACCGGATCGGTAGCGCGCTGGTTCGCGGAGCCTGATACGCTTTGATCCATGGCGATACCCCCTTTTCCGTGCCGTGTTGATCCGGGGTTGCCTAAGGAGGAAGCAAGACCGGTGCCAGGCACCTGGATCGGTGCAAGACCGAAGGATCTCAGGGCGAAGGATCCGTCGAATATTGGTCTTTGACGTGCTGATACGACGCGAGAGCCGACGGTGCCGATCAGAAATTCAGCATCTCTGCCTTCCCGGCCTACATTCCGGGCATTAGCCACCAGAACGCGCAGATAAGTCCGAAGAATCCTGCCCAAACTGGTGGCACATGGGTTGCACGTCGCATCCAACGTGCAAACGAGGATCACACCAAAGGAGGCCAGGAGATGACCGAGTACGTGTGGGACAAATTCCTCACCGAGCGTGACAAAGCAGTGTTCGCCGCGGGCGGGTTCGGCGCACTGGCAGGCTTCGGCAAACGGCCCGCGCTGTTGGTGATCGACGTCAACTGGCTGTTCTGCGGTGACAAGCCGGAACCAATCCTCGACAGCATCAAACGCTGGCGTAGTTCCTGCGGCGAGGAGAGCTGGGTTGCGGTCGAATATATTCGCCAACTCGTCGAGGCTGCGCGGGCCAAAGCACTGCCGGTGATTTACACGACCAACTATTACCGCGCCGGCGATAACTGGGATGCCGGCAGCTGGCGCTGGAAGAACCGCCGTCGTGACGAGGACCGCACGGTGTCGCAGTCCAACCTCGATCCCTCCGAAATCGTTGCCCCAATCGCCCCTGGGCCGCGCGACATCGTGATCCACAAGCAGAAGCCATCGGGGTTCTTCGGCACCAATCTTGCCTCCTACCTGACTCTGCTGGGCTGCGACAGTGTGGTGGTTACCGGCACCACGACCTCAGGCTGCGTGCGCGCTACCGCAGTCGACGCGTTCAGCCTGAATTACCGCGTGGCACTGGCCGAGGAAGGCTGTTTCGATCGCAGCCAGGCGAGCCATGCCATCAGCCTTTGCGATATGCATGCGAAATACGCCGATGTGGTGAAGACCGCCGACGTGCTGACGTTCTTTAGGTCGCTTCCGGAAGGTTTGTTCGAGCTGCCGTCCGGCACGACCCAGGGGCCGGTACGTATGGCGGCCGAGTGAAGGTAACTCATTGGCAGGATCCGGTCCGACATCACGTGCGGAACACTGACGCCCACGCGACGCTGCGGTAGGTTGGCATAACGCGATTTGGCCATGTCAGGCAACTGCCGCAACATCGCGATTGGGCATGGAGCAACGATCGATTGCGCGAGGGTCGTTCGCCGGACAAACTATCACACGAACCGATGAGGCAGACCGGCATGTCGGACCCGATCACCATTCCCGCCCGCCGCGGTAAAGCCGCGTTCGTACGCCGAGGACAGACCATCAAGGTCATCAACACCCACGGTCAACAGGTCGTCGATACCTGGGCTTTTTTCCGTAACGATCTCGGCGAGTTCATGTCGATGGAGCACAGCCGAGCGACACATCACCACTTGATTCCGCAGGTTGGCGATGCACTATTGACCAATCACCGGCGGCCGATTCTGACGTTGTCGGAGGATACCTCAGGCGGCATCCATGACACTTTGATGGCCGCCTGCGATCGCTATCGCTATCAGGAGCTTGGCTGCACGGAATATCACGATAACTGCACGGACAATCTCGCCGCCGCACTCGCCGAGCTTGGCCTGACGCCGCCGGAAACGCCAGCCCCGCTTAATCTGTTCATGAATATTCCGTGGACAGCAACCGGCGATTTGTCGTTCGAACCGCCGGTGTCCACGCCGGGCTGCTATGTCGTGCTGCATGCAGAAATCGACCTGGTCGTCGCTTTCTCGGCCTGTCCGCAGGATATTTTGCCAATCAATGGTCGTGCCGGTAAGCCGGTTGAGGCGCATTTTGTCGTTAGCGATTGACTGCGATGTCGGTTTGCGCCGCCGCTCGCGCCGGACTCGCAGTGGTGCCCCCTATCGGGCCGCCTCGTGTCCCGCGGTGGTCTACGGTCCGACCCCGCAAGCCGGCTACGGTGACCTGCGCGCAGGCCATGACGGAACTCGGCTTTCCCACAGCGCCGCAACCTGAGCGATAATGTCGAGATTCAGACAGAGGAGATGACATGCAGCCGATTTTCCACCAGATCGGTGGCGCTCCCGCTCCGGTCGCGCCATACAGTCACGCGGTCGAGCAGGACGGCTGGCTGTTCATCACTGGTCAACTCGCCACCGATCCTGGCGACGATGCACTGCCCATCCCGGACGGGATAGAGGCGCAAACTCACAAAGTGATGGACAATCTCTCCCGGGTGCTGACCGGGCTCGGTGGCGGGCTGGAGCATGTGTTGTGTGTGCGAGTGTTTCTGACCGAGTTCAACCGCGATTACGCAGCGTTCAACGCGATCTATCAAAGTTACTTTCCGCCCGGACGTCTGCCGGCGCGCACCACAGTCGGCGTGACTGCACTCGCCCGCGGGGGCATCATCGAGATCGACATGGTCGCGCGACGGCCCACGTCGTGATGCGTCGCGGCCCGGGCCCGCGTACGTTGCCATTCCGTCATGGCCGGGCCTGACGGGGCCATCTGTTCCAGCACGCCAGGAAACGAGGGTCGTGACCCGCGTTAATGGCTATCAACGAGGCACTACAAGGTGACTGAATTCCATGCATATGCCTACGATGCGTCCTGTCACAGGCAAATCCTTTGGGACCGGCTGGTATCCAGGGCAAAAATCGTGCGACTATCCCGAGAATTCTGTCACCGTTTACCGGAAGCGCCGAAAGGATCGCAGCCATGCCAGCCCAGCTTCCTGCAAGTGTCGCCAGCGATGCACGACGGCTTCACCCTGGCGCTGCAGGCGGATGAATAATGCCCAAATTCAACGCAATTGAACCGCGCACCGACGGCCAGCACCTGCATCACTTGCCGGCACGCGTTGGCAGCGTCCACTGGGGGTATTTCGACGCCACACTGGCGCCGACAATCCGCGTGCGCAGCGGCGATCTGATCCGTGCCGAGGCCATCACCCACCATGCCGGCGATGCGCCGCACCTCATGATGGACGCCGAAATCCACGCGCTCTATGCCGCAATCCCCGAGGCCGACCGCGCGCCCGGCGTCCACCTCATGACTGGCCCGATCTATGTCGAGGACGCGGCACCCGGCGACATGCTTGAGGTACGCTACCTGGAGATGGTGCCGCGCTTCGCCTTCGGGTCCAACCTCGCTGCGCACTGGGGCCATCTCTACCGCGAAATGGCGGAACGCGAGCGGGTGACGATCTATCGCATCGATCGCGCCAGCAATCTGGCGGCCGCCGAATTCGCATACGACGTGGCGGAGAAATACACCATTCCGGGCCGCATCACCGACTGCGCTGCCTGCAACTGCGTGCCTGCGTTGCACGGCGTGCGCGTGCCGGTGCGGCCGCATCTCGGCACCGCCGGCGTCGCTCCCGACGTACCCGGCCGGGTCAGTAGCGTTCCCCCAGGCCTGCATGGCGGCAACATCGACAACTGGCGGATTGGCGCCGGAGCTACGATGTATTATCCGGTGCAGGTGCCAGGCGCGTTGTTCTCGGTCGGCGATCCGCACATTTCCCAAGGTGACGGCGAGATCAGCGGCACTGCGATCGAGGCTTCGCTCGACGTGCTGTTTCAGGTGCAGGTGCGCAAGGATTTTCAGTTTCCGTCGCCGCTACTGGAAACGCCGCGCTTCTGGATCGTGCACGGCTTCGATGAGGACCTGAACGTGGCCATGCGCAACGCCAGTCTGGACATGATGCGGCTGCTGACCGAGCAACAGCAACTCAGCCGCGACGACGCTTACTCGCTGATGAGCGTGGCAGCGGATTTTGCGGTGACTCAGGTGGTGGACGGCCGCCAGGGCGTTCATTGCCGGATCGCGCGTGGCCTGTTCCGCGGCGACTGAACGATCGGCGCTCGCACCTGATAATTCCGACCATCAGGCCCACATATCCGGCTCTGTGACCGGGCAGCGAATTATGGGAAATTGGCCTGGACGGACCAGGCGGCACGGAGCGGCATAATCGGATGGGCTGAGATCGAACCAATCGGGCCCCTCGGCGACCCATTTGAGACTGCGCGCGGCACCCTCTTCGGACCAGAAAATCTCGGAAAGATCAGTAAGATGGCAAGTTACCAGTACGTCTATGTGATACATGGACAAAAATAAGTAATTGATTTTTAACGACAATATGCTAATATACCTCCTGCACAACCCCTACACAGATGCCAAACATCAAGGGGTTAGGCGCTCGATCTGCACAGATCCTGCACAGAAAGGGGACGCATATGTCATTCCTGATCGACACGCAGACGCTCAAAACCGGGCTGGTGATTTTCCGCCGCGCGGACGTGAAGCACCGGAACTGGTACTGCCGGATCAAGGTGCCGGACGCCGACCGCTACAAGACGGTTTCGCTGAAGACGGCGGACATCAACGCGGCGCGCGACAAAGCATTCGAGCAGGACGCGGAGGTCCGCTTCCAGATCAAGCATGAGATCCCGATCTTCAATAAGCAGTTCAGCCTAGTAGCTCAGGAATACTCCGCCTTCCAGAAGGAACGATCGGAGGCGGGCCAGATCACGCATCACCGTTGGCGGGTGCTGGATTCCCACATCCGCACACAACTCAACCGATATGTCGGCAACATCCAGATCACGCAGCTCGCGGAGGATCGATGGACCGCCTATCCCATCTGGCGGCAGAAAAACGGCAAAGGCCGTTCGGGCGGCCGGGTGAGCGAGGGCACGATCCGCGACGAGATGGCGACTTTCCGCTCCATCATGAATTTCGCCGCCGGCAAGCAATATATTCGCGACAGTCAAGTCTTCCAATCGAAGCTGCCGACGAGCAAGGCACGCCGCGAGGAATTCACTCCACCTGAATATCGCAAACTCCACACTTTTGCACGCCAATGGATCAAGGAGGCGCGCACCACAACAACCACATGGTATCGCACTATCGCATACAACTTCATGCTGATCATGACGAACACCGGCATGCGGCCGTCAGAGGCCAAGAATTTGCAGTGGCGCGACGTTGCGATGCAGGCCGACAAGCAAGGGCGGCAGTTTGTCCGCCTGAGTGTCCGAGGCAAGGGCAAGCATCGCAATCTTGTCGCAGCGGCAAATGTGGGGACATATCTTGAACGCATACGAGCAATCGCCAAGGCGACGGAGCCGGGCGATTTCGTATTCACCAATGACGAGGGCAAACCTGCCCGCACTCTCTATCACTCGCTCGTCGAAGGATTGCTGACCGACTCGGGCTTGCTCATGAGTTCGTCGGGAAGCCGCCGGAGCACCTATTGCTTCCGGCACACCTACGCAACATACCGGCTCACCGAAGGTGTCGATGTCTACTTCCTCGCGAAGCAGATGGGCACATCGGTGAAGATGATCGAGGATCACTACGGCCATGTGTCACCCGTCAAGAATGCCGACCGCATTCTTCAGGGTCTGCCGGGATGGGAACCGATCGAAGCCGCTCCCTTGGAGTCGGGCTGAAGCGCGACTGCGGCGTGATCGCTTTCAGGGCCTGAAGGCCCGTGTCATTGCCTGACTACGGCCGCGCGCGGGCGCCTATTGCTCAGTTTTTTCGGCGAGTTCGCCGATTCTCGCCCTTCAGTGCCTTCCGGGACAAGCGAGGACCGGCTGAGTTCGGCCGGGGGACCGGGCTTCGTTGAGCCCTCTTTCGGGCACTTCGCACCAAATGGCTCTGGCATTAATGGAAACTTGGTGTTACTATAACTCAGGTTAAAGGAACACAAAGGCTCCATCATGTCCACGCCTCATCGCCCTTCAGTTGCTGTTCGGCGGACTCTGCGCAAGCTCGGGCTTGATATGCGCGACGCGCGCCGCCGTCGAGGCTTGCCAGCCGAAATAGTCGCCGAACGAGCCTTTACCAGTCGCCCAACACTACGGCGCATTGAAGAGGGCGACCACACCGTAGGTATCGGCATCTATGCCGCTGTGCTCCAGGCCTTGGGCCTCCTCGACGGATTGGGGCTGCTCGCGGACCCGAGCAAAGACGAGGTAGGCCTCGCCATGGCGTCCGAACAGCTGCCCAAGCGCGTGCGTTTGCGGCGGCCGAGAGAGCGTGAGAATGCCGACTGACATCGAAGTCTATATAGACTTTGCGCCGGGACTGAGGCGCGTCGGCACCTTGCATCGGCAGGCACGTCGCGGCGGCGAAGCGATCAGCTTCGAATATCATCCGGACTGGCTGACCGAACCGGTAAAATTTTCGCTTGAGCCCGCGTTGACGCTCAATCGCGGGGCCTTCGCTCCAACCGCAGGCCAGCCAATCTTTGGGTCCATCGGTGATTCTGCGCCCGACACATGGGGCCGACGGCTGATGCAACGGGCGGAGAGGCGTCTCGCCGAGCGCGAAGGGCGTCCGCTCAGAACGCTGATGGAGGTCGATTACCTCCTCGGTGTCTCGGACGTATCGCGCCTTGGGGCGTTGCGATTCCGTCGATCTGGCGAAGGCCAGTTCCAGTCGCCGACGACCGCCGGGGTGCCGGCACAGATCGAACTTGGCCGCCTGCTCCAGATTACCGAACGGATTTTGCGCGACGAGGAAACCGACGAGGATCTGCAGATGATCTTCGCGCCGGGTTCATCCCTTGGCGGCGCGCGCCCGAAGGCCTCGGTGATCGATCAGCATGGCCGGCTCGCCATCGCCAAATTCCCGAAGGAAACAGACGATTACAGCATCGAGGTCTGGGAATCCGTTGCGTTGCGGCTGGCTGCCAGCGCAGGCATTCGAACCTCCGAACACGACCTCATCCGCATTGCCGAGAAGCCCGTGCTCATTTCACGTCGCTTTGACCGCCACGGCGAAACACGTGTGCCGTTCCTCTCGGCAATGTCGATGATGGGCCTGAAGGACGGCGAACGTGGCAGCTATCCGGAACTCGTCGATGTGCTTACTCAATACGGAGCGCAAGCGGCAGCTGATACCGAAGAGCTCTATCGCCGGATGACCTTCAATGTTCTGATATCGAACGTCGATGATCATCTGCGAAACCATGGCTTCCTGTGGACGGGTCGTGGCGGCTGGACTCTGTCTCCGGCCTATGATCTCAATCCCACACCGACAGATGTGCGCCAACGTATCCTGACCACCAATATAAGCCTGGACGAAGCGACCTGCGACCTGGAATTGGTCAAGTCGGTCGCTGAATATTTCGGTCTTGCCTCTGCGAAAGCAAATGCAATTATCAAGCAAGTGGCAATGGCTACGAAAACATGGCGGGAGGTTGCCGCCGCTTGCAAGGCCCGGCCGAGCGAAATTCATCGAATGGAAAGCGCCTTCGAACATGCCGATCTTGTGAAAGCACTGGCGTTATGATTTTGCTCGACTTGTACCGGCTGGTCTCGCCTTTGTCAGCGCGAGAATCGGCAGATCAAATAGTGAGGTCAGACGCAAGCTGCCTGCAATCACCTAACTATCGCCAACATCATCAACATCATCATCAGCAGAAGCATCAACACCGCCATGCTGCTGTTGATGTTGAGCACGAATTTTCGATCATGATGATGGTGGTTGGCGCCACATGCTCCTTCACTGCCATGGATTGCTTCTGACGCCGCTATGTGTGTGACGACCTGGGGAAAAGCGCATGACGACGGTTCCTGACAGCGTTGCTAGCACCTCCTCGCGCCCACCGTCGGCCTCGAGCAAACAGCTTCTCCCATGGCTGGTCGCAGTCGCGTTTTTCATGGAGTCGCTCGACACGACGATTCTGAACACGGCCGTTCCAGTCGTGTCGCAGGCACTCCAGGTCGCCCCACTCAGCATGAAATCGGTGCTCGCCAGCTACACATTGAGCCTTGCCGTCTTCATTCCGATCAGCGGCTGGATGGCCGACCGGTTCGGAACGCGCCGGGTCTTTGCATCCGCAATCGGCCTCTTTACCCTCGGCTCCTTTCTTTGCGGCATATCGAGCAACATTCATCTGCTGGTCGCATGTCGCGTGCTTCAAGGCTGTGGCGGGGCCATGATGGTCCCCGTGGGACGGCTCACGTTGGTACGGACCTTCGCCAAATCCGAACTCGTCCGCGCCATGAGCTTTGTCGCTATTCCGAGCTTGATCGGCCCAATGCTGGGGCCGATTGCCGGTGGTCTAATCGTCGGATACCTCCATTGGTCGTTCATATTCTTCGTGAATCTTCCAATCGGAATCGTCGGTCTGATTCTAGTTTACCTGCATCTGCCCGACTATCGCGAACAGAGCACCAATCCGCTCGACATCGTCGGGCTCATCCTCTTTGGTTCCGGCGTCGCTTTGCTTTCTTATGTGCTGGAGATCTTCGGCGA
>JBEKQQ010000067.1:0-30369 GCA_049519555.1 Acetobacteraceae bacterium | reverse complement strand
TGGTGTGGATGCGCCTGCAATTCGGCCGCCAGCTTCAGCAGCCACGCCCAACCGTACGGCCGTTCAAAGGCGCGAGCAAAGGGACGCGAAAGATAGGCCAGTTCGACCGCAACGTTTTCACGCGTGAATGCCGTTGCGAATTGATCACGAACTCGATCCGCCTCTGCCAGATCTGGCATACGTCGCAGCAACCGGGCCAGCAGCCAATAAGCATGCACGCAGGAGTGCCAGTCGAAACTGCCGAAGAAAATTGGATGCAGCGCGCGGGGCGTGGCCAGGTCGTCCGGCCCAGTCAGCACATGATCCAGCTTCCCGGGATATTCCCGCGTCACATGGCCCAGTGCGGCGCGGGCAAATTGATCAGCCAGGGTCGTTGTGAGCCCCACGGCGCGTCAACCGCGGCCAATATACGGCATCTTCGTTGCCATTACCGTCATGAACTGGACATTTGCATCGAGCGACAGGCTGGCCATATAAGCCACGCCGCGCGCCACATCGTTGACATCGATGCGCGCCTCAGCCTCGACCTTGCCGCTGGCCTGCAGCCGGCCTCGCGCGGTGTCTTCGTTACGTGTGGTCGCAGCATTGCCGATGTCGATCTGGCCGCACGCGATATCGTATTCGCGTCCATCCAACGACAACGAACGCGTCAGGCCGGTCAACGCGTGTTTGGTCGCTGCATATGGGGTAGAATTCCGCCGCGGCACGTGCGCCGAAACCGAACCGTTGTTGATGATGCGTCCACCGCGCGGCCGCTGGTCCTTCATCATGCGAAACGCGTGTTGCGCGCAGAGGAACGAGCCGGTCAGATTGACCGCGACGACGTTGGACCATTGTTCGAAGGTCAGATCCTCAATCGGAATATTGCGCGTGCTGATGCCCGCGTTGTTGAACAGCAGATCGATTCTGCCGTAGGTCGCCTTGACGGCGTCGAACAACGCCGCAATCGATGCCGGGTCGGAGACATCGGTCGGCACCACCAGCATCTGTGGCGGCGTTGCCTTGGACAGGGCGGCGGTCTCCTCCAGCATGGCGCGGCGCCGCCCGGCGAGCACCACCGAAAACCCGTCCGCGTACAGCGCCAACGCGGATGCCCGCCCGATGCCGCTGCCGGCCCCGGTGATGACTGCAATCTTCCCCGATGTTTCCATGACCCGCTCCATCCCCGGTTACAATGTTGCACCACCGTCGATCGCAACCTCGGCGCCGGTAATATAGCCGCTTTCGTCGGACAGCAGGAACAGCACGAGGCTGGCCACTTCTTCCGACGTGCCCATGCGTTTCATCGGCACCAGTTGCAACCGCCGCTCGTTTTGCTCCGGCGTGCGCACCTTCAACATTTCGGTATCGATCGGTCCGGGATGGATCGAGTTCACCCGGATCTTGCGCGGCGCCAGATCGACGGCAGCCGCTTTGGTCATGCCGCGCAGCGCCCATTTCGTGGCACTGTAGGCGATAGCGCCGGGCGAGCCGCGCAAACCCGCCACCGATGAGATATTCACGATCGATCCGCTGCCAGATCGTTCCATCAACGGCACCACCGCCTTCATGCCGAGAAAGCAACCCAGTTGATTGATCCGCATGTGGCGTTCGAACAGCGCGGCGTCGGTCTCCATCAAAGTTTTCGGTTGGTAGATGCCGGCATTGTTCACCAGGCCATGCAACCCGCCGAGTTGCGCGGCGGTGTCGACCGCTTTCTCCCAGTCAGCTTCCCGCGTTACGTCCTGGGCTACGAACCGCGCGGCCGCGCCGAGTTCGTTCGCCAGCTGCCTGCCTTCAGCCTCGAGTACGTCGCCAATGACGACATGGGCGCCCTCGGCGACGAACAACCGCGCCTCGGCCGCGCCCTGCCCGCGCGCGCCGCCGCTGATCAGGATGATTTTTCCATCGAGCCGACCCATTTATTCCTCCCTGGCAAAACGTGGCCGAGAACCTTGCGACCAAATCGCAGCATGCGAGCAACACCCGCTGCTGTAAAATCCCTGCGGTGTTTCAAAATCGCTTAGCCTGATCGACGGTTCGGCGCCTTGCTTCAGCCGCACCAGTTGCAACCGTGCCTGGAGCAAAGATGTTGCGAAGCATGCCAATTCCCACAGCACAGACGCCGAAGCCATTGCGGCGCTGCCGTTGTCACGGGCCAGCCGTGCGACCCGACCCGCACCAATGAGCATCACCGCCCCGACCGACGACCGTTCCGCCCTGCGCGCCTTGCATCGGGCCCCGGAGCCAACCGTACTCGGTCCGTTGCTCGACGCTGCTACGCTCCCGCCGCCGCTTGCCACGCGAGTCGCGGTGCGCGCTCGGGCATTGGTCCGTGCCGCGCGTGCCGCGCACACACCCGGAGCGGATGTCTCCGACTTCCTGCGGGAATACGGTCTGGGCACGCGCGAGGGCGTGGCTCTGCTGTGCCTCGCCGAGGCCCTGTTGCGGATCCCCGATGCCGCCACCGCCGACGCCTTCATCGAAGACCGCATCACCGGCGTCGACTGGCAAAGCCATCTCGGCCACGCCGACAGCCTCACCGTCAACGCCTCATCCTGGGCTTTTATGCTGACCGGGCGCGTGTTGGCGCTCGACGGGTCGCGCGACGCAGGGGTTGCGGGCACCATCCAGCGGATGCTGCGGCGGATCGGTGAGCCGTTGATCCAGGCCGCGCTACGCCAGGGGATGCGTGTGCTGGCCCGGCAATTCGTCATGGGCCGCACGATCGAGGAAGCGCTGACCCGTACCGCCTCCCCAACCTCGCAACGCTGGCGCTACAGCTTCGACATGTTGGGCGAGGCCGCGCACACAAGCGACGACGCCGCCCGTTACATGCGCGCATATCAGGATGCGGTAGGTGCCGTTGGCCGGGCCGGCGGCGGACCGGTGAACGGGCCGGGGATTTCCGTAAAACTTTCCGCATTGCATCCCCGCTACGAGCCACTGCAGGCAGCAAATTGTGTTCCGGCGCTGATTGCGGGCCTGACCGCTTTGGCGAACGGGGCGAAGCAGGCCGATATCGGTTTGACGGTGGACGCTGAGGAAGCCGATCGTCTGGAGCTCAGCCTGGACGTCTTCGCCGCCGTGCTCGCCGACCCCGGGTTGCGCGACTGGGACGGGCTGGGTCTGGCCGTGCAGGCCTACCAAAAGCGAGCGCTGCCGCTGATCGACTGGATTGCTGAGCTGGCCCGCAGCACCGGCCACCGCGTGCCGGTCCGTCTGGTAAAAGGCGCCTATTGGGACACCGAGATCAAGTTCGCTCAGGTCATGGGGTATGAGGGATATCCGGTGTTCACCCGGAAGCTGGCGACGGATGTGTCGTGGATCGCCTGTGCACTGCGGATGCTGGCACGGCGCGACGTGTTGCGGCCGGCCTTCGCCACCCACAACGCGCACAGCCTGGCGGTTATTCTGGAAGCCGCCGGCGATGCGAATTTCGAAATGCAGCGCCTGCACGGCATGGGCGAGGCACTGTACGACCGGCTCGTCGCCACGAGCTGTCCGGTGCGGGTTTATGCGCCGGTGGGTTCGCATGAGGACCTGCTCGCGTATCTGGTGCGCCGGCTGCTGGAAAACGGCGCCAATACCAGCTTCGTGCACCGCCTGGTCGATCCCGCCGTGCCCGAGGACTCGATCATTGCCGATCCGGTGGCAGCACTGCGGCAGCAAGGCAGCACGCCGTCGCCGCGCATCCCGCTGCCGGCAGCGCTGTATCCGGACCGGGTGAATTCCGCCGGCATCGATCTGACAGATCGGGCGAAAGCACCGGAAGTCCTGGCCGCCATCCGCGAAATATTGGTGCCCCGCGGTCTGGCAGGATCCGGCCCCAAGCGTGAGATCCGCGACCCCACCGACCGCCGTCGTCTGATCGGCACGGCGCCGGACGCGACGGCGGCGGAGATCGATGCGGCACTGACCCGCCTCTCTCTGGGCTGGCGCCAATGGGACGAGGCGGGCGGGACCAACCGGGCGTTGGTGCTGGATCGTGCAGCAAATCTGATCGAGGCCGCACGGCCGGAATTGCTGTTTCTCCTGGCGCGCGAGGCGGGGCGCACGTTGACCGACGGCATCGCCGAAATTCGGGAAACCGCAGACTTCTGCCGCTGGTACGCCGCCCGCGCGCGGGACCATTTCGCCGCGCCGCGCGAACTGTCCGGGCCGACCGGAGAGCGCAACACATGGTCGCTCGGCGGCCGCGGTGTGTTCACTTGTATCTCGCCGTGGAATTTCCCGCTGTCGATTTTTGTCGGACAGATCACCGCCGCTCTGGCCGCCGGCAACGCCGTCGCTGCCAAGCCGGCCGAGCAAACCCCGCTGATTGCGGCTCGTGCGGTCGATCTGCTGCACCAGGCTGGCGTGCCGCGCAATGTGCTGGCGCTGTTGCCGGGTGATGGCGCGATCGGTGCGGCGCTGGCGACCGATCCGCGGATCGCCGGCGTGGCCTTCACCGGCGGCACCGAGACCGCACGCCGCATCGCCCTCAGTCTGGCATCCCGTCCTGGGCCGCTCATCCCGTTCATAGCGGAGACCGGCGGCATCAATGCGATGATCGTCGACAGCTCCGCATTGCCGGAACAGGTGGTCACCGACGTGCTCAGTTCCGCGTTCGGCTCCGCCGGACAACGCTGTTCATCGTTGCGGTTGCTGTGCCTGCAGGAGGACGTCGCGGATCGCATCCTGACAATGCTGCGTGGCGCGGCGGAGCTTCTTGTCATTGGCGATCCGTTGGATCCCGCCACCGATATCGGGCCGATCATCGATCAGGACGCGCTGGCCGTGCTGACGACCTATGCGAACACCATGCGACCGCCGTTGTTCGAACTGCAGCTGCCGCCCAGTACCGAGCATGGCAATTTCTTCGCGCCTCGCGCGTTTCTGGCGCCCAGTGCTGCGGCTTTGCAACGTGAGGTGTTCGGGCCGATGCTGCATGTTGTGCGTTACCAGGCGGACCGGATGGACGCACTGCTGGATGAGATTGCCGGCACCGGGTTCGGCCTGACCCTGGGTATTCATTCGCGGATCGAGACAATGCAACGATCCATCATCAGCCGTTTGCGGGTCGGTAATGCCTATGTGAACCGCAACCAGATCGGTGCCGTGGTCGGCGTTCAGCCATTCGGCGGCCGTGGCCTGTCGGGCACCGGTCCTAAAGCCGGCGGTCCGATCACGCTGTTCCGTTTCGCCGAGGAACGCGTCGTTTCGGTCAACACCACAGCCGCCGGAGGCAACGCCGCACTTTTGGGCGAGGATCAGACCTGAGCCTGCCTGGTCGCGGCACTCTTGATCGCAGCATTGGGGATCGGCAGTCTGCCTGATCCTCGATCAGGACGACGGCGATGAAATTCGGCTGGCTCACCCTTGCACTATCCCCGGCACCGGATGAGGACGCGGTCCGCATCGCGCAGCAGATCGACCAGGTCTGTGCCGCCGAGGCATTGGGGTTCAGCGATGTCTGGCTGACCGAGCACTATTTCACCGGCGAAAGCGTGTACAACGATGCATTACTGTTTGCGTCGGCGTTGACCATGCGTACGTCTCGGATTCGCATCGGGTTCGCCGTGCTGCAAATGCCATTCCATCATCCGATCCGGCTTGCGGTGCAACTCGCACTGCTGGACAACCTGAGCAACGGCCGCATCGACGTCGGCATTGGTAAAGGCACTGTCTATAACGAATACGAATTCATCGGCCATGGACTGCGCAGCGATGACAGCCGCGAACGGATGGCAGAAGCGCTGGAAATCCTGGAACGCGCCTGGCGCGAAACGCCGCTGGTCTACCAAGGCAAATATTTCAACTTACGTGTGCCTGAACTCCGTCCCAGGCCAGTCCAGCAACCTGGACCTCCACTATGGCGGAGCGTGATTTCACCTGGCTCGTTCACCGAATGCGGCCGTCTCGGCATTCCGATCCTGACCGCGCGCCTGCCGCTCGAGCGGATTAAAGAGCGGTGGGCGCTTTATAAGTCTGGGCTTGCAGAAGGTAACCATGACGCAGCCACGCAGCAGCGGTTGTTGGCGCAGGCGGCGCTCTGGCGTAACGTTTATGTCGCGGAGTCGGATGCCCGCGCAGAAGACGAAATTTCGATGTTGCTGCTGCGCACCCGCACGCATATGATGCATGTGCGACACGAGTATAACCCGGTGGATTTCGTTATCGACCCGGTGATGTTGAACCCGTGGACCAATCCCGCGGTCGGTGATGCCGAAGCGCTGGCGTTTGTGTTGGCCACCGGCTCGCTGTTCGGTTCGCCGGCACGGGTGCGCGAGCAGGTTGCCGCGCTGCGCGATGCCGGCGTGCGGCATTTGCTGTGCCAGACCGGATTTGGCGACATGAGTCACGAGCAGAACCTGCTGTCCATGCGACGGTTCGGCGAACAGGTGATGCCGGCGTTTGCTGAGTGATTGCGATGGTTGCAAGTCGTGCGCCCGACGCCGGGCGGCCCACCGATCACCACCCGGGTTCGCCCGGCCGCAATCCCATCAACACCTTGCCGGCGGATTCAAAATAACTCGGCAGCGCTGCGCCATGCTGCACCGCTACATGAACGTCACGAAACGCTCGTTCCAGCGGCATCCGCGTGTAGATCGCATTGGTTCCTGCCGCATGGAACACTTTGTCGACGGCGCGAACCGACTCGTGCATCGCATGCACCAGTGCCAGACGCGCCGACGCCATCTCCCGGTCTGAGGGGGCATTGCCGGCACACAGCGTATCCCACAACCGGCCGACGGCATCGAACACGTAGGCTCGTGCGGCGTTGACGATGGCTTCGGCCTCGCCGATACGGGCCTGCACCATCGGCCGGTCGCGCAACAACTGCGTCGATAAGGTTGATGCCTCGGTCGTGGCAAGCTCGGCCAGGCTGTCGATCGCGCCGCGCGCAATGCCGAGTGCGTTGGCGGCGGAAGGGGTCCAGACATGCACATACCAGGCGCGCTGGTTGAACAACGGACCCGTTTCGCACGGTGGCGCGTCCGACAGGCAACTGCGCGCTGCCGGCACGAACACGTCGTCAACCGTGAAATCCTGGCTGCCGGTGCCGCGCATCCCCATCACCGACCACGTATCGACGATGCTCACCTGTTCCCTTGGCACCCACACCGCGCGCAGCACCGGAGCGCCAGATGGGGACAAATATGGCGTGTCGCCATCCATCATGACGCAGGTGCAGTACAACCAATTCGCGTTCTGGATGCCGCTGGCGAAGTTCCACCGTCCCTTCACGCGAAAGCCGCCGGTGACCTGCCAGGCTCGCCCGCCGGGCCGCGCCGAGCCTGCACCTCGGTAGTCCGCAGGCGTGCCCGCGAGTTCACGCCCGACCTCGGCCGGCAGGCGGCCCGCGTTCAGCGACAGAGCGGTTGCAATCATGGCGCACCAGCCGACCGAACCATCGACTTTCGACAGCTCCTCGACCACGCGGAACGCAGTCAGTGGCGGTGTTTCGGGGCCGCCCATCGAGCGCGGCAAATACATCTGGTAAATTCCGGCCTTGGTAATCGCCTCAGCGAGCGCCGGTGGGGTTTGTCGCAATCGTTCCGCGTCGTCGCGGGCGGCCCGCACGGCGGGGGCGAGGCGGATGGCGGCGGCGACGATGTCGGGAACGGTCAAAGCGGTGTCCTTGGTGGGTCTAGGCAGCACGCCGCCGCTAGGCCGGAGCGCGGTCCAAAATATCCTGTAGCGTGGCGGCGCCGCTCAGTCCCGTGGGTGCCACGTGTCCGCCAGCGGCAATACGCTTGCTCTGGGCTGCTTCCCAGTGACGGCCATCAAACAAGCGCGTCGGTTTGAGCGCCAACACGTCGATGTCGTCGAGGCACCGCGCGTTCACTGAGATCGCGTCCGGTAGCGAGCGCGGGATGTAAAACGCATGCATGCCGCAATGCGCGCAGAACGTATGCTGCGCCACGCCGGTTCCGAAGGTGTAGACGCTGAGTGCATCCTTGCCCCGCAGCAACGCAAAGTCGGCGGGACGGACGGGGAGATGCATGATCCCCTTTTTCGTGCAAATGCTGCAGCTACACTGCGACAATTGCTCCAAATCGACCTGGGCGCGGAAGCGGACCTGGCCGCAATGGCAGCCGCCTTCTCGTGTTTCAAGCATGGTGTGAGTTCCCGTGATGAACCCTGTTTATGTCGCAAATTGCCGTTGCGCCGTCCATCCTGGGCCTCCGATGCCGGAAACCGCTGCGTTCCGAAATCGTTGTGATTTGTCACGGTGACGTTCAGGTTACCGTTGCGATTCTGCTGTGGCCCCCGAAATCAGTGAAGCGCTCGTCAAGGCGATGCCCAATATCACACAAGCCTTGCCGAAATAAGCGCACCGATGCTAACGCCCCTGGATTGGCGTGGTGTTACACGGAGGGCTGTCCCTCCGGGCGACCTGGTCGAGTGATCCGAGACGCCGATACCCGATGCCGCCGTCCACGCATCATCCAAAATCGCCAGGCGCATGCCCACACCTCGATCCTGTTCATTCCAAGGCCACGCCCCATGGCGTTTTTTCGCAACACCGCTGTCAACCTGCTCAATCTGCACTACGGCATCCACACCATCGCGATGAGCGGCGGTGCGGCATTCTTCCTGATCTATCTGATGCAATCCGGCGTTCCGATCCCGCAGGTGTTCGTTTCGATTGCGTTGATTCTGCTCGGGCGTTTCGTCGCTCGTCCCCTCGTTGTCGGTTTGGCCGTGCGATGCGGCCTGCGAGCGATGGTCGTCGCGGGAACGCTGCTGTGCGCAGCACAATATCCGCTGTTGGCGGAGGTTCACGGCATCGGCATTGTCCTGGCGGCCTTGATCGTCCTCTCGGCAATCGCCGACACGGTCTATTGGACCACATATCATGCCTACTTCGCGACGCTGGGTGACGATGACCATCGCGGCCAGCAGATCGGCGCGCGCGAAGCCATTGCGGCCATCGTAGGCATCGCCAGTCCGCTGTTGACCGGTTGGATGCTTGTCACCTTTGGACCACGGGTGGCATTCGGCACGACCGCTGCGATCACTGCGCTGGCCGCCCTGCCGCTGCTCTGGGCTCCGGACGTCGCGGTGAGCCGGCATGTGCCCGGCGCGTTCCGTGCCGCGCTCCCGGGCCTGCTGTTGTTTGTGGCTGACGGGTGGATTGGCGTGTGCAACGTGCTGGTGTGGCAGATCGCGCTGTTCGTTTCTCTGGACCAGAGCTTGCTCGGCTATGGCGGCGCCTTGGCCTTTGCCGCCTTGGCCGGCGCGATCGGCAGCCTGACTCTTGGCCGGCACATTGACGCCGGTCACGGGAAATGGGCGGTCTGGTACGCGTCGGGCATGCTCGCACTGATCGTTACGTCTCGCGCCGTCGCGGCGGGACACGCAACGTTTGCCGTTCTGGCAACCGCATTGGGTTCGTTCGGCTATTGCCTTTACATACCAACGATCATGACGGCGGTTTACACGCTCGCGAAACGTTCTCCTTGCACGCTGCGCTTCCATGTGGCGACCGAAGGCGGCTGGGATATCGGCGGTGCAACGGCTCTGCTCGCCGCTGCGCTGGCGACGGAGCTTGGCGCGCCGCTGTCGGCCAGTATCCTTGTGGGGTTGCCGGGTGTCGCGGCAATGGCCGTCATGTTGCGCCGCTACTACGCGCGGGTCGCGTGACCGCGGTGCATGCAAGTGCTGCCGCGCCGCACCGATAGTGTCCACGAACCGGAGCAGCGCCCCTGAACCTGACTGCGAGCAGAACGCCGGCCAACAGGTGCGGGACAGAGAACGGAACCCTCGCGTGGACCGATCCAAATTCTGTATATTTCCACAAGCAGGTCTCGGCGGAGGCTGGATGATGACAACGCTCGAAATTCCGACGCTCGCCACGGATCGGCTTAAACTGCGTGCGTTTCACGCGGGCGACCTCGACGCTTATGCCGCGATGCAGGCCAATCCGGAGGTGATGCGCTATTTGCTCACCGGCCGCACGTCGACCCGAGCCGAAGTCTGGCGGACGATGGCCACGTCGCTCGGCAGTTGGGCTTTGCGCGGCCACGGTATGTGGGCCTGCGAGAAAATCGACGGCGGCGCGTTTGTCGGCAGTGTCGGCATCTTCCAGCCGCTCGATTGGCCGGAACTTGAGATCGCGTATTCGCTCGACCGACCGTACTGGCGGCAGGGTTACGCGACTGAGGCGGCCAAGGCTGCACGGGACTTAACTGCGGGCGTTCTTTAGCGCCCTGGCAAGCCGCCAATCGGCGTCGGTAAATCGCTCGTCGAGCAACGTCACCCTGATGCTCAATGTACTGGGTCACGTGCGACAATACTCAATCGAATCGGCTGATTGGTGCCGGCCTTGAACGCACGGAACGCGGCTTTGAGTCGGTCAAAATCCTTCCACTGGAACCACTGGCGCCGCAAGCGACCGTTCAAATCAATCGCCTGCGTGTCCAGATAGTTTCTGTAGGAGTCCCGGGTCAGCTCGGAAATCTTATCCCAGAACTCGCGTTCGTTCTCGTATGCGTCCCGGGGCCTGATCGCTCCAGTACTATGGAGGAGATCCTCCAAATGCTCCTGCGGTACCAACAGGAACGACCGCCACACCTTGCCGTGGTAATCGAACTCCTCTTTGAGCATCAGATCACCGAAACTAAGGTCGCTGCCAATAAACTCGGTCATCGGGACCTCATGGAACCCACCTGATCACCCTGCCATGTTATGTCAGCGTGGCAGCCGACGACCCTCATGGCAAGGACTTGCTCATCCTGAACGGGAGCCGCCAGCACGAGAATGAACGCGCAAGCGACCACGTGGCCGCTCCCGGCCACGTGGTCCTTCAAATCAACTTACGCCGCCTCGGCCAGCGCGCCGTTGATGGTCAGCCCTTTGTTATCAGCCGACACATTCACGGTCTCGCCTTCCTTGACCGCGCCCTCCAGGATCATCCCGGCCAACGGATTCTGCAACGAACGCTGGATCACGCGTTTCAGCGGCCGCGCACCATAAACACTGTCGTAACCCTCATTCGCCAGCCACACGACGGCTGCCTTGTCGAGTTCCAGACCGATCTTTCGATCAGCCAACAGCTTCTTCAGATGCTGCAACTGGATCGTTACGATGTTGCTCATATCGGCCCGTTGCAGACGGCGGAACAGGATGATTTCGTCCAGCCGGTTCAGGAACTCCGGCCGGAAATGCGCCCGCACCGCGGCCATCACCTGACCTTGTACCATCGCCGCCGGTTCGCCTTCCGCCTGGTTCGCCAATACTTCCGAGCCCAGGTTTGAGGTCAGGACGATGATGGTGTTTTTGAAGTCGACGGTGCGGCCCTGGCCGTCGGTCAGACGGCCATCGTCCAGCACCTGCAGCAAAACGTTGAACACGTCCTCGTGCGCTTTTTCGACCTCATCGAACAGGATCACCTGATACGGCCGGCGCCGCACGGCCTCGGTCAGTACGCCGCCTTCGTCGTACCCGACATAGCCCGGAGGCGCGCCGATCAGGCGAGACACGGCGTGCTTCTCCATGAATTCGCTCATGTCGATGCGCACCATGGCGCGCTCGTCGTCGAACAGGAATTCGGCGAGCGCCTTGGTCAGCTCGGTCTTGCCGACACCGGTTGGCCCCAGGAACAGGAAACTGCCGATCGGCCGGTTCGGATCCTGCAAGCCCGCCCGCGCCCGCCGTACCGCGTTGGCAACTGCCTTCAGCGCTTCTTCCTGGCCGACCACCCGCTTGCGCAACTCGTCTTCCATCCGCAACAACTTATCGCGTTCGCCTTCGAGCATTTTGTCGACCGGCACACCGGTCCAGCGCGAAACCACGGCAGCGATGCCTTCTTCGGTCACCGCCTCATTGACCAGCTTGCCGTCCGCGGATTTTTGCAACTGCCGTTCGATCTCGGGGATGACACCGTACAGCAGCTCCGACGCCCGCCCCAGATCGCCGCGCCGTTGCGCAACTTCAACCTCGGACCGCGCTGCATCCAACCGCTCCTTCAATTTCTGGGTTTCCTGCAGCTGGTCTTTCTCCGACTTCCAGGCAGCGGTCATCGCGTTGGATCTGTCCTCGAGATCCGACAACTCCTTCTCCAGCCGCACCAGCCGGTCGCGCGAGCCCGCATCGCTTTCCTTCTTCAGCGCCTCGCGCTCGATCTTCAACTGAATGACACGACGGTCGAGTTCGTCCAGCGCCTCCGGCTTGCTGTCGACCTGCATGCGTAGCCGGCTACCGGCCTCGTCCATAAGGTCGATCGCCTTATCGGGCAGGAACCGGTCGGTGATGTAACGGTTCGACAACGTCGCAGCCGCAACCAGCGCGCCATCGGTGATGCGCACACCGTGGTGCAGTTCGTACTTCTCCTTGATACCGCGCAAAATGCTGATCGTGTCCTCGACCGAAGGCTCGCCGACAAACACCGGCTGGAACCGCCGCGCCAGGGCAGCGTCTTTCTCGATGTGCTTGCGATACTCGTCGAGCGTCGTGGCGCCAATGCAGTGCAAGGTGCCGCGGGCCAGTTCCGGCTTGATCAGGTTGGATGCGTCCATCGCACCCTCGGCCTTGCCGGCGCCGACCAGGTTGTGCAGTTCGTCGATGAACAGCACCACTTCGCCGTTGGAGCTTTCGATCTCCTTCAGCACGGCCTTCAGCCGTTCCTCGAACTCGCCGCGGTATTTCGAACCGGCGACCATGGCGCCCAGATCGAGCGACAGTAGTTTTTTGTTTTTCAGCGCCTCGGGCACATCGCCGTTGACGATGCGCAGCGCGAGACCTTCGACGATCGCCGTCTTGCCGACACCAGGCTCGCCGATCAGCACCGGGTTGTTCTTGGTGCGGCGCGCCAGCACCTGGATCGAGCGGCGGATTTCTTCATCGCGGCCGATCACCGGGTCGAGTTTGCCGTCGCGGGCTACGGCAGTCAGGTCGCGGGCATATTTCTTAAGCGCCTCGAAGCCGGCTTCGGCGTTCGGGCTGTCGACCTTGCGGCCCTTGCGGATGTCGGCCACCGCTTTGTCCAGCGCCTGAGCCGAAACGCCGGCCGCTTTCAATGCCCGTCCCGCCGGCGTGTCGGAGGCTGCCAGAGCGACCAGCAGCCGGTCCTGCGCCACATACTCGTCGCCCGCTTTGGTCGCGGTTTGTTGCGCGCCATCCAACACGCGAACCAGTTCAGGGGTGATCTGCGGCTGCCCCGCCCCACCGCCTTGAACTTTGGGGATGCGGGCGATCTCTGCCTCGATCGCGGTCTGCGCGGCCTTTGGATCGCCGCCGGCGGTGCGGATCAGGCCGGACGCGGCGCCTTCCTCGTCATCCAGCAGCGCTTTGAGCAGATGTTCCGGGGTGATCCGCTGGTGGAATTCGCGGATCGCGATGGTGCTGGCGGCCTGCAGGAAACCGCGCGTCCGCTCGGTGAATTTCTCGATGTCCATTCTTATGTCCCTGTTCGTAGGCGACGTGTTGGTAACCGATAGGCATAATGCCCCCGTGGCCCCACCCCTAAGCAGGCGATGGGATCACGGCATTGATCTAGATCTGGGACGCACGGTTCGCGCCTCAAGGGGGAAGCCGTCATGCGTATCGAATATCTGTATCGTTATCCGGTCAAAGGTCTGACGGCGGAGGCCCTGGAGTCGGCGGAGGTCGAGCCCAACGGCTGCATTCCCTGGGATCGGGCCTTCGCTCTGGCGCAAGGCGATTCGGGCTTCGACCCCGCGGCACCGGTCTGGCTGCAAAAGATGAATTTCATGTGTCATGCCCGGAACGCGAAGGTCGCCGCGCTTGCCTCGCTGTTCGAGCCGCGCGACGGGACCCTCACGATCCGCGGGCCGGACGGGGCCTTCGTATCAGTGAATGCGCTGTCGGCGGACGGGCGGGCCAGGATCACCGCGTTCCTGACCGACTACCTGGGCGAGGAAGCACGGGTGACGGCAACGGCCGCGCCGGCCTTCTGTTTCGTGCCCGGCCATTCGTTCTGCGACCAGCGGGAAAAGGTGGTGAGCCTGATCAACATGGCCAGCCTGCACGACTACGAGGCCAAGGTCGGCGCGCGCCGCCATCGTCGCCGCTTCCGCGCCAATGTCTGGTTCAGTGGCGCAGCACCCTGGTCCGAGCGGACCTGGGTTGGCCAGCAAATCCAACTGGGCGGTGCAGTGCTGCGGGTCACCAAGGGGATCGTGCGCTGCCCAGCGACGGAGGTGAACCCGGTGAGCGCGGAGCGGGATGCCGATCCGGTGGCTGAACTGCGCCAGTTCTATGGTCATGCCGAGCTTGGCGTGCACGCCAAAGTCATCGAAGGCGGCCGCTTCGCCCTGGGCGATTCGATGGAGGTTCTCGGAGAGTAATTGGTGAGGTTCTCGGAGAGTAATTGGCCGCTTTGCAGCCAGGCAGGGCCAGCTTCGGTGGGAGAGAGGGACGAAGCTGGCCCCGGGGGTCGTCAGTGTGTTTCGCAGCACAGGTGTTGGGGACCACCTTGGGACGCGTTAATATTGTAGCTTTACTCCATTGTCAATCGCAAAATAATGCAAAACGTCTAAATTAAGACAATCGCCATCGAGCTGACACCGTCGGGCATATCAATCTTTGGCCACGGGTGCTGACAGACGTGCTCCGACGGCATCGTCACCACCGGACGCCAGGGAGGGTCATCAAGGCACCCGGGTCGAACCCGCAAACGAGTTCTGTCGCACCAGAGAAAATCCGACCTCGTTGCCGACGGTTCGGCAGCCCTACGCCAGAGCATCGCCGCGCCGGTTTCATCCAGCAAGTTCAGCCGCCGGCCGGTGTGGGAACTCGCGAGGCGCGGGTGCGTCGCACGACTAATTCCACCAGCCATGAATTCAGACCCGTCAACGTGTCGGTTCGTCGTCTCCGTGCTGGTCACTGCTCGTCACGCGGCCTCATTCCAGCACGGTGCCGCGAGAGATCCCCGCGACCAGCGCAGGGATGACGGGGAAGTGGCCACCGGTTGGAACTTCGGTCCGCTGGTATAATATCGTACCAGCCACCCGCTCCGTCGCCCCGGGGCCTTATGCCAATGCCTATGCTGCTCGACCGGCCGCCGCTCCTGGCATCGTGCTATCCGAGGCAGCCCAGACCGAGGGAGCGATGACGCTTCGATGATGGTAGCTCAGTCATTCGGGCGCCCGGGATAAATCAGCAGCCGCGCGCCCGGCGATCCACAGCCCGTAAGCCGCCCGGCAAACCGCCTGCCAGGACGCCATTGCCGGCGACAATGTCCACGAACCGTCCCGTGCCAACCTGAAGCGGTCCAGGTACCCAATCATCAACCCAGGCTTCATCGCCACCACGGTTCCGTTGGGATAATCCGTGTCCTCGTGCCGGACAAACAGCAGGGTATTGTCTCCATAACGGCGCATGGCGGCGTGTAGCGCATCGACCTGGTCCGTCGTCGGGGTGCGCCCCGACGCGGAGTAGACAAATATCTTCTCGCCCGCTTCCAGGTCGCCGATCAGCTTGCCGGCGAGGAACCGGAGGCGGCGGCAGGACGCCACATACATCTGATCGAAGGCAATTTCGTCGACATAGCGAAATGAGTGCATTTCCATCATGCCGCGCCGGTCTCTTGTGCAATATTCTTGCCTTCCGTCGGCTTGCGGCGCGACAAGCAACTCGGTGTTCGCCTCGCTTCCAACTCCGTCGAACCTGCACTCCAGCATCCAAACCAGCTTCTCATACGACATGTCGGACCAGCGCAGCAGGTCGAGCGGCTCAGCCCCGCATTGGCGCTGAAACAGGCCGAATTCGCAGCCTCCGCGGGACGCGCCGAGACTGGTGAATTGCATTGCCAGTTCGGCCGAATTCATTTCGATACCAGTCCGATCCGGCCTGTCTGCCGACACCGGCTCGGGTTGCCGCGTCTCCATCTCCGCGACGCGCAGGGACGCCTCGAATACCGATTTGGCGAAGTGCTTCGCCTCGGGAAACCTCTGCGCCGCTTCGGTCCAGCGCCGATGCGATTCCAGCCAATCCTGCCGCAGGCCGGCGACCTCGGCATGCACGGCGAAAGCTACCGGAGCGCGTGGGAAGCGGGCCATCAAATCGTGTGTCAGAGCTTCCGCCTCACCCGCGCGGCCCGCCTTGACAAGCGTCCGCGCGAGATCCGCTTCGACCTCCGGCTTGTCAGGGAAGCGTTCCAGTGCCAGAGCGAAACGGCGAATGGCCTCTGGCCAATCAATACCGTGTACCGCCGCACGGGCGTACTGAATCGCCAGTTGTAGGCTGCCCGGGAATTGCTCGGTACCCGCCTTGGCAAGCGCTTCGGCCGCATCCAATCGCCGCGCCGCAATCAGGAAATAGACACCATGAATAAAGCCTGGCTCGAAGTCGGGGAACCGTTCGCGCAACCGTGCCATCCGCGGCAATGTTTCCGGCCAGTTCGGGAGCGCCGCCTGGCCTGGCGTCTGCGCGAACTCGAACATCAGCCAGGGTTGCTCCGGGCAATGTCGCATGCCGCGTTGGAAGAATGCCTCGGCCTGCTCCGACTGTGACCTGTCGCGCACGAGGCGGCCGGCCTCCAGCCAACCCTCGAAGACTTCCGGAAATCGTTCGGTAACGAGCGTCAGACGGGCCAAGGCCTCATCGAGGCGGCCTTGGTCACGGGCGACCAGAGCGAATTCGATAGCCGACGCAGGCTCGGCGGGAAACCGTTGCACTGCCTCTCGCAGCAGCGGGTCGGCTTCGTCGTGGCGCCCAAGCTGGCGCATGAAACGGCCCGAGATCAGCCAGGGTTCCAATCGTTCGGGAAACAGCGCGCGGGCCTTGCTCCACCACCGGATGGCTTCCGGCAGGTCATGCCACTCGGTCGCCAGACATGCGAGGCTCCAGGGCAGGAATGGGTCGTCCGGAAAGCGTTGCAGCATCGCGCAACGCACCGCCTTCGCTTCGTCGACGCGGCCGAGTTTGTGCAAGGTCCGGGCGACCCCGGAATAACCGTCCAGGAGATTGGGAAACGCCTGGATCAGCATGTCCCACAACTGATAGGCATCCTGCCATGCATCGCTCTGCTCGATCGCCAGGATCTGTTCGATGAAGCCAGCCGGGTCGCCAGGAAGGCCGGCCCAGGCCGCGTTCGGCTGGGCCCAGGCCTCGTTCGGCTGAACATTATCGGCAGCGTTCGGGGCGAGGTCTAACGCAGGCCTGGGCGATGTCGTCATCGAGCCTCGTCGGGTCGGGTGCGCGGGGACCCCACTTCCTGCCGGCGGGCCGCCGTATCGCGGTCGCAGACCATATGGACCAGCCAGCCGCGTTCGACAAGAATTTCCGAGGCTGCGGGACGACGCCGGACGCCGAGGCAACATCAATCGCCTGAACGATTGACCGATGGCGTCGTCGCATCGAAGTCGTGGCCCGACCGGTGCGACGGTCCGGGCTACGATGTCATCGGGCTCCCGCCGGTGCTGGCGAGAGCCCGGGCACCGTCAAAACAGCTGGCCCCGCGTCAGCCTCGACCGTTCCGCAAGAACCTGCCGGGCATGGCGCCGGTCGGCACGCCATCCTCGAAGGTGATTTCGCCGTTGACCATGATCCAGTTATAGCCCTTGGACTTCTGGATACGACGCCATTCGCCGCCGGGCAAATCTTCGGCAACCTCCGAAGGTAAAATCTCCAGATTTGCGAGGTCGTACACCACGATATCGGCCGGTGCGTTCTCCCTTATGGCGCCACGGTCCTTGAAGCCGCCTAAGTGCGCCGGCAGGTAACTCAACTTATAGTGGGCGTCCTCCAAAGTCACCGTCTTCTGGTCGCGGACGAGCCAGATCAACAGATCGGTCGGATAGATCCCGGCGGTGAGGAATTTCACGTGCGCCCCACCGTCCGAAACACCCGCCACGATGACATTGGAATCCAGCACCTCGGTGGTGAACTGTGCGGCCTCGCGTCCCTGGGTTTCGGCGAAGAACTCGGTGGCCAGGTCATCCTCGACCACAAGGTCGAGCACCGCGTCAACCACGTGCTTGCCTTGTGCATCGGCGATTTGCTGAACCGTTCGTCCCGCCGCGTTGGCACCCTTCTCGTCCGGTACCAGAGCGATCAGACGGCCGTCCTTCACATTCACCACGTACGACTTCATCCGCAGCCCGTCGGCCGTGAGGCACTTGCCGCCGTCTTTTTCGTACTCGTAGCCGTGGTTGGGGCAAACGAATTTGCCGCCGTCATCCTCGACCGTTCCGCCAAGGTGCGGACACACTCGCGACAACAGCCGATAGCCGTCGCGGTTCTTCACCAGGAAGTAAGATGCACCGCCAATCTCGACCTGGGCCGGCAACTTCGGAAACGCCGATTCCGCACCGATGTCGATTTTCACGTTCTTCGATTGGATGATCAGGCTGCCCACCGAACCCGGCACCACGGTCGTTGGCCGAACACCTGAATCCCATTCCTCCTTCAGGCGGCGACGCATCGCCGGATCCTGCATTTTCGCCTTTTTCTCGGCCTTCGTGCCAAGCGTCACGTCCCGCCAGGCGTCGGTGTCATCGAACAGGTTCCAGTCCTCGAAGGTCATCTCGAACCCGCCGCGCCGAGTGGCACCCTGGCCATAAACCGGCAGTCCGCGCGCCGTGCAGCTCTCCAACCATTTGATCCGCTCGCGGTGCATTTCTGGGTGCACCGAGTTCGGAGCAACCGCCTGGTAAAGCACCGGCCGTTTCGCCACCGCGGCGACTTTCTCAAAGAACTGTTTGGTCGCCTCCGCCAGAGGCCGTCCTTCTTCACCGGTCTCCTGATAGGCCAGCTCAATAAAGCCCTCGTCACGATCGGCCAATATTTTCGCGAACGTGAGAACCTCATGTTCCGAGAGCAAATCGGTAATCATCGGAGTCCCGTCATAATCCCGCTGAATTGATTTCGCCCCCAACACCTGCGCCGACCAGCCGCAAGCCCCGGCGTCCATCGCCTCGTGGATCAGGCGGCACATTTCCTGCAATTCCGCCTCGGTCGGGCGGCGCGTCTTGGCGGCTTCCCACCCCATGACCCAGGCATACAGCGGGGTCAACGGCACATAGGTCAGCAAATTGACGCCCTTGGGCGTGCGGATCAGGCTTTCGATGAAATCCGGGAACGTTACCCAGTCCCACGGCATGCCGGCTTTCATTGCTTCGTAGGGAATCGCCTCGTTACGGGTCATGCTGAGCATTGCCCGGTCGCGGTCCTCCGCCCGGGATGGCGCGAAGCCGAACCCGCAATTGCCCAGTGCGACGGATGTCACGCCGTGCCAACCGGAGAGGGTGCAGTAGGGATCCCAGAAGATCTGCGCATCATAGTGCGTGTGCAGATCGACAAAGCCAGGCGCGACGATCCGCCCGGAGGCGTCCAGCACGCGTTCGGCAGTCTTGCCTTTCAACCCGCCGATTTGAGCGATCTTGCCGTCCTTGATCGCAATATCGCTGATGAAGCGAGGCGTTCGTGTGCCATCGACGATTGTCCCACCGCTGATGATTATGTCGTAGTCCGCCATCTTTGCCTCTCCCTTTGGGATGATTGAACCGTGGCCTTGGGAGCACGCTAGGGCGGGCACCCCACCCGGTCAATGCGGCTTCGGGCCAGCCGGCGATACCGCCGTCAGGAATTGGAATCGTTGCTGGTATGGCACCAGGATCCGACGCATGCGACACCGCATGGGCAACTGCTCGCAGTTGTGGCCGACGAAACTGCCGACGGATCCCCTGCCCGGACATATCATACTGATATCGAAGTGAATTGGATCGCTTCCGGCGCGCGTGTTCTCCACGCGTCCGATACATTCGTTGCGCACTGGTCTTGCAGAACGACTGATTTTGGATCAAGGTGATGGCAATCGCGTTTCTGTTGCGAAAGAGTCGGAGGCGAATTCATGTCCTGCGCAACCAAGGGGAGAAACCGCATGTATCGTGTACCCTGCTGTGGGTCACGACCGAAATCAGGCCGGTTCGCGCTCGCCGCGACGGTTAGTCTGGGCTTAACCTCGTGCACATATGTCGACCGATTTGGCGGGCGGGCAGTGTCCTATAATATCGAAGCCGAGCAGGTTAAAGACCAGGACCTGATACTGAACATCGTCAGGGCGGCGTATCGCAAGCCGATGCAGTTCACCGACCTGAGCACGATATCCGGCCAGGCCACGGCGTCATTCACCGGCGGATTGTCGCTGCTTCTGGGCGCCGCTCCAAGTGGATCCGCGGTCGCCAATTCGGCATCGCCGAGTGCGACCTTGTCTGGAGGACCGACCTTTGCTGTCGGCACTCTGAACACCAAAGAATTCTATGAGGGAATTCTTGCTCCGATACCAATGTCGACCATCGATTATTATGCGTCCCAGGGATTTCCCCTGCAGCTATTGCTATCGTTACTGATAGCGGAGATCGACACTGGTCAGCCTGAACATCCCACACGCATCTATGGTCAGGCGGACACCCAGGACAATTGGAACAACTTCCGAGAATTCCTGAGCACGCTGCTGGCACATGGTCTCGCTTCCGAGACAGTTCCCTCCGTTAAGGCAATTGGGCCGCCGCTGACCAGCGAAGAGGCCCGCGATCCCCGGCGGATAGCCGAACTCAAAGCCCAGAAGCTTGATCTGGTTGAGCACGCGATGGACAAACCGGACCCGAACCTTTCCACCGCAGAACGGGACATGCTGCGCGCAAAAGGGGCGAGCGTTTATTACCGCATCGAAGAGGATGACTCATCGCCACGGTTCTGTTTTCGGCCGTCGATGGCAAATCTGGGCCCGCCGATTAGCATCAACGGCGGTATTATTCCGGAATCGTCGTTTTGCGGTGCTGACAAATTGCCGTCCCCCGTTCCCAAGGCCGCCGGCCGTCTCACGTTGGTCGCGCAAACGTACGGGTCCCCGGAAATCGTCTTCAAAACCCGATCCGTGGAAGGGGTCATCTATTTTCTCGGCGAGATCGCACGCGCGGAACTGCATCCGGGTGATCCAAGCGCCAAACCGTTCGTGCCCTGGCTGCCAACCGCGCCTCGCCAACAGGGCACGGAATCGCCGCCGACTTCGACCTGTAACGTCGCACGAGACATCTTGTTCAGCATTGATCACGTCGCCATGCCAGGAGCTATTTCGACAAACTACGAGGGCACGAATTACTCAGTGCCGGTCGATCTGGCTGGGTGTGACCGATCGGCCCAGGTGCTGGAAATCGTAGCGCAATTGCTGGCGCTGAACAGTTCGGCGAAGGATCTGCCCACGCCGAATATAATTCCTCTCATTACTCGATAAGCCGCGCCAGCGTGGCGAAAAGCGTCACCTCGCCTCGCGCCGCATCCGGCGCGAGGCGAAAGGGCAGATTACAAAATGAACCGGCTCAGATCGCCCTTCTGCGCCAGCGGCGCGACCTTTTCGTTCACATACGCCGCGTCTACCGCAATCGTTTCACCCGCCCGGTCCGTTGCGGTGAACGAAATATCCTCGAGCAACCGTTCTAACACCGTATGCAACCGGCGGGCACCGATATTCTCGATGCGCTCGTTGATATCCGCCGCCAGGTCCGACAGCGCGTCCACCGCATCGTCGGTGAAACTCAGGGTGACGTTTTCGGTGCCCAGGAGCGCGGCGTACTGCTTCACCAGAGAATGCTCCGGCTCGACCAAAATCCGCCGCAGATCGTCGCGCGACAACGGCTGCAGTTCGACCCGGATCGGCAACCGCCCCTGCAATTCCGGCAACAAATCCGACGGTTTCGCCTGATGGAACGCGCCCGAGGCGATGAACAGCACGTGATCCGTCTTCACCAGCCCGTATTTGGTGTTGACCGTGGTGCCCTCGATCAGCGGCAGCAGGTCGCGCTGGACGCCTTCCCGTGACACGTCGCCGCCACGGAACCCGCCTTCCATGGTGCGGGCACAGATCTTGTCGATCTCGTCGATGAACACGATGCCGTTGTTCTCGGCGTGCGAAACCGCGTCCTTGGTCAGTTGCTCATTGTCCAGCAACTGATCGGCTTCCTCGGCTTCGAGGATCTTGCGGGCTGCCTCGACCGTCATCCGGCGTTTCTGCTTCGGGCGGTTGCCCATCAGGCCTTTCATCATCTCGCTCAGGTTGATCACCTGGCCCGGCGGCATCCCTGGCATGTCGAGCTGCCCGATCGGAGAACTTCCCGCGTCGTTGACCTCGATCTCGATTTCATTGTGCTCGAACTCGCCGTCGCGCAGCCGGCGCCGCCATTTCGATTTCGTATCGGCGGAGGCATTGTCGCCGACCATGGCCGCGATCAGCCGCTCCTCGGCGTTGCCCTCGGCTTTCGCCCGCACGTCGCGCCGCGAGGTCTCCCGCAGCATGTTCAGTGACGCGTCGACAAGATCGCGCACGATGCTTTCGACGTCGCGGCCGACATAGCCGACTTCGGTGAATTTTGTCGCTTCTACCTTCAGGAACGGCGCCTGCGCCAGTTTCGCCAGGCGGCGGGCGATCGCAGTGCCTTGTAAATCTTCGGTTGGGTTTCCCGCCCCTGTGCGGCGCTGGCAAGGGGGTGCCGATTCCCTGGCGATATCAGGAGGATTCGGATGGGACAATCGATCGTTGTAAGGATTAACATCTCATTAATAGTCATATTTTCATTGAACCTCGCCTTGATTCTGGTTATGTCCCCGATTTATCCACAACTGTCTTGACCGAATCAAAGGAACCAACATAGAACGCGATTCAGGTTGCTGATTTGTTCCGAAGCGGGAGGAAATCCCCGTTCGGGAAGGTCCCACCCAGGAAAATCCCGAGCGGGGAAAATGACACCATGCTGACCCGTAAACAGTACGAGTTGCTGATCTACATCGACTCCTATCTGAAACGAACGGGCTACTCGCCCAGTTTCGAGGAGATGAAGGAGGCGTTGGCGTTGAAGTCGAAGTCGGGCATTCACCGGCTGATTTCAGCGTTGGAGGAACGCAACTATCTCGGGCGGCGGCATCATCGCGCCAGGGCTCTGGAAGTGCTGCGTTTGCCGGACAACATGATGCCGCGGCAGGACACCGTTCTGGAACTGGAAGAAGACGACGACGAGGATTCGCCGCGGTTCACGCCCAATGTCATTCGCGGCGATTTCACCGGGCGGCTGCAGGCAGTGCGTGCCGCGAGCGATGCCGCTGCGGTAAAGCTGCCGCTGTATGGACGGATCGCCGCCGGGTTGCCGATCGAGGCACTGCACGACTCCGCCGAGATGATCGACGTTCCCGCCTCGCTGCTTGGTCCCGGCGATCATTACGCGCTGGAAGTGTCGGGGGATTCCATGGTGGACGCAGGGATCCTCGACGGCGACACGGTGCTGATCCGCAAGGGCGAGGTGGCGGAGAATGGCCAGATCGTCGTCGCCCTGGTCGACGATCTGGAGGTGACGCTGAAACGGCTGCGCCGGCGCGGCAATTCCACCGCGCTGGAACCTTGCAATCCCGCGTACAAGCCGCAAATCCTGCCCGCCGATAAAGTGAAGGTGCAGGGGCGCCTGGTAGGATTGTTACGGCGCTATTGACCGGTATCGGTAAGCCCTGGCGGCAGCCGTCATGTCGCCGGTTTCGGCTGCTGCATGACGGCACAGTAGAACTCGACGATTTCGCCGATACCCTGGCGTTGATACCCTGGCGTTGATACCCTGGCGTTGATACCCTGGCGTTGATACCGGCACTGGATCTGGTGAAGGGCGCGTCGATGTTTCCGGCATGCGCCTGGCGAAGCGTTGGGCCGGCCGCTATGGGTACTCAATTGTAACGATCAATGCTGGCGCTGGTTGCATGACCGCACCGACAGTCCGTGGTATCCACCGCACGCCCGTTTCGCCAACTCATGCCTGGCGCAACTCATGCCTGGCGCAACTCATACCTGGCGACAGGGCAGATGTCATGCGCGATGTCGTCGGCGTTGCGGGAGGAGCACTGCGGCGCGCAGCCGCCGACGCTATTGATCCACTGGCGCGGTCGGCAAATTCGACACTGGCCGCGGCCGAGGTTTGGGTGGCGGCACAACCCAGGGACGTTCGCCGCGGTCCTCGCGATCGGTCAGCACGCGCGCGCCATGCGGTTCGAGCCAGATCGCGGCCGCACCGTCTTTCCACACCGTGAAACGATCGACCGGACGCGGCGATGGCCAGGCGCACACCGAGCGCGCCGGCTCGGCCGACACCACGACCGATGCTGCCGCGCAACCGGCGGGCCTCGCCGGACCGCGCACCAGCAGCGCCGGTCTCACCCCATCGCGGGGGCGAAACAAACAGGCGTCCTTCTCACAGGACAGCGCACCCGCCGCCGCGGTGCCCTCGGCGGGCAGCGGTGCAGCGGCGCTGACATCCCAACGCGCGAACCAGGCATCGCGGGTGAAGTCCGAGCCACTGCGCGTCTGCTGCAAAAACACGCCGTGTTCGGTGCGGAACCCGATCAATCCGGCATCCGCCGAAAGCAAAATGTCCGGCGGGTGGTCGAACGCCGGAGACGCAATCCCGACAACGACCGCGCCAATCCCCAACAGCCTGATCCAGGATTGCCAAAGTCCGAGCCAGGCGATGCCGATCGACAACACAACCAGTCCCCACTCCGGCATATGCGGCACTGCCACCGTCGCATCCGGCAATGCAGCGGTGAACCGGGCGATATCGATGAGTAACCCCGCGCCCCACCCCATCGGGATCAACGCCAACCAGTCCAGGCCAAACGGCATCAGCAACAGCGCGATCATGCCAGCCGGCATGACCCAGAGCGCGGCGACCGGGACGGCGACGATGTTGGACAGAATGTAATAGATTTGCACGTGGCCGAAATGCCAGGCCCCGTACGGCAACGACGCGGTGCCGGCGAGCGTACTGGTCAGGGCCAGCGCGATGGCATACGACAGCAGCCGTTTCGCCAGACTTTTGCCATACAGCCGCCGCAACCATGGCCGTAACGTTTCATAGCCGGCGATCAGCGCCAGCACGGCGGAAAAGCTCATTTGGAACGAGACGCCTGGCACCTCGTACGGCGCGATCAGCATCAGCGCGATGCCGGCAAGGCCAAGGCCGCGAACCGAGATGGGCTGCCTCCCGGCGAGGATCGCCAAAGTCAGCAGGCATGCCCTCGCGAAGCTGCGCACGATCGGCACATGCGCACCGGTCAGCACCATGTAGCCGCCGCCCACACACAAAGCGAACACCACGGCAAGTTTCTTCGCCGGCCAGAACAGGCTCGCGCGTTCCGACAGTGCCAGTACGGTGCGGGCCGAGCCAAGCGCGAATGCCATCACGATGCCAATATGAAGGCCGGCCACTGCAAGCAAATGCGCAAGGCCGGAGGCACGGAATGCGGCATGATCCGCCTCCGGGATGCCGCGCGATGCCCCGGTCAACAGCGTCACCGAGACTTCGCCGGCCGCACCGGGGATCGCAGCAGTGATACGCGCCGCGATTGTTTCGCGCAGCCGTTGGACCCGGGACGCAAGACCGTGGGGGGTCCCATGCGCGGTAACCTCAACCCGGCCGAGGGCGTAGCCCGACGCGCCAAGTCCGGCGAAGAATGCGTCGCGTTGGGTGTCCCAACCGCCGGGAAGCGCAGGCGGCAAGGGCGGTCGCGCGATGGCTCGGACACCGATCGTGTCGCCGGTCTCGATCGGTTGGTCGTCTCCAGTCATGAGCCGGATCCGGACCAGACGCGTCAGTCGGAGGCTCGGAGCCTGGTCGTCCGGGGTTTGGGTCGACTGCGCGCGGCGTTTCGACCCGGCGGCCGGTGGTCGTTCATCCTCGCTCAGGGCCACGCCGCTCAGAGTGATCCGGCGGGCATAGGACAGCGTCTCGACCGAGCGCACCGTGCCGGTCGCCAGCACCGCCTTGGCGGGCAGATCGGCTTCGATCGGCGGCAGCCGCAGGGTCGCGTATTGCGCCGAGGCGAAGCCAAGTGCGGTAAAGCCCACGACAAAACCGATGGCCCGGAGAGCCTGCCGATTGCGGAGCGCGAACGCCGTGGCGAACCCCCCGGCGGCAAGTTCGGCGCCGATCCAGGAGGCGGGTTCGACACGCAACTGATAGTAAAACAGCACACCGGCACCCATGAACACCGGCAGCCAAAGCGCGAACCGGCCACGCTCGGCTTCGGCGAGAGTGGCGGCGAGGCGTCCGACCCGGGAGGCGGCGAAGAGGTGGGAGGCAACGTTCTGTTGGGCCGCGAGCCATTGGAGCGCGCGCCACAGTCGGACGGACTGCGACACGAGTACATTGGGTCGTGGAACCCACCGCCCGATGCTCCACTGGGCGTTGCCCGGCCGGAGGATGAGCGCGCGGGTGGATCCCATAACCTGATTGTAGCGGACCCGGCCTCAAGATCGGGTTAACGGGGGAAACCTGTTTGGATCACAGGGAGCTCTTCATCGCTCTCCCAGCTTCCGATTCCCAAAATACTCAAACGTCTGTTTCGCGTCGCAAGGAGTGTACCCCATATTGAACCCTCTGGGTCTCTGAGGCTCGGGCTTTCTCTGAGATAAATTCTTGCGGACTCTACGGCAGATCCTGTCGCGAGCTTTGTACCCCTGACAGCCCCGGCTAATTGCTGCTCCTCATCAGAAGGTTTTATTTGAGAGAAAGACCGAGACTCAGAGACCCAGAGGGTTTCACCTGTGGGGTTGCGCACGTGCCGCACAGGAAACGATCCGAAGCGAGGCACTCCCCCGCTGCCAGGGGGTTTCAGAAGGCAAGATTCCAAGAGGTGAATCGGTGAGGATTTAAGAGGTCATAAAGTCCTGGCGAGACGGAACCCAACCCAAGCGCGAGGCGCCTCGCCGATCCTATCGCGGATGCCGACGCGGATGCTCCTGTGGCTGCTGTACCAGGAACCGCCCCGGATTACGCGGCAAGGGTCGCGCCCGGTTATCCATGCCCGTCCGTCGACGGGAGCCTGGCGGTAAGTGTCGTGCCAGCGATCCTCTACCCACTCGAAACCGTTGCCCAGCACGTCGTACAGGCCCCAGGCGTTGGCGGGAAATCCGCCGACCTCGGTCGTGCCGTGACTCTCAACGTTTGCCATCTTTGGGTCATATTCATCGCCCCAGTACCGCGCGGTGGTGGTGCCGGCGCGGCAGGCATATTCCCACTCCGCCTCACTCGGCAGGCGATAGCGGTCAAGGGTGCGCTCCGACAACCATTCGGTGTAGGCGATGGCGTCGGCGAACCCGACATTGACCGCGGGATGACGATCGGTTTGCGGGAAATCGGGCTTGTTCCAGACCCGATTGGTTTCTTTGATGAAGACGGCGTATTCGCCGACGGTCACCGGAAAACGGCCCAACAGGAACGGCCGCCTGATCGTAACCTCGTGGCGCGGCCGTGCGCTCTTGTCCCAGTCTTCGGTTGCTTCGCGTTTCGATTCCTCGGGCGAGATGCCCATCATGAAGGCGCCGCGGGGAATCAGAACCATGTCGGGGGCATCGGAGTCTCTGGCACCGATCATGCCCCCCAGGGCACGGATGCCGTAGACGAGGCGGCGCACGCCGTCGTTCAGAGTTTCCGCGCCGGACAATACCTCATGCGTAACGTCGTCGACCCAGCCTTGCACAGTAACCCGAAAGTCTTCGGTGGAATCCCGCATTTGCTCGATTGTATCGACCAGGGCGCCGACATCCAGACTGGTTTCGTTCACTGTCAGATGCAGGCGAGCCACGTCGATTTCGACGGTCATGGTCGCCGTATAAAATGTCACCAGTTGCCCTTGCTGCACGAAGCGCGGTGCCGTGTTCCGTTCGCGACCCACTTTGTCGACCGCTTCCTGCAGCGCGTCCAATTGCGCCAACACGGCGGCGACCTTGGCCTTGAAATCCTCGATCTGGTCGGCTGAAACGATGCGGTTGTTGCCGCGTTCCCAAAGCGAATTGTCTCCGCCGGGATAAGCGGCGTTGGCCGCCTTCCAGGTTTCGTCCAACGCGTACCGTAGGCGACCCAGACCAGCACGGAGTTTTTCCAGTGTCTCGGTCCGTTCCTCAAGAACCTCATCCTCGACCGGAACACGAATGTTCTGAATTGCGAAATAGATCGATCGCAGTGCCGGCAGAACGTCGTGGTTTGGCTCGGGCAGATAAACCGAAAGCAGTTTCCCGGTGACATCGATCGCGTGTTCGATCTTCGGGCGAAACTCCTCGTCGTTCACATCGCGCAGCGATTTTCGGATATCGTTGGTCTGATAGCGCAACTCTCCCAACGCAGCGATCAGATCGACCCGCGCGCTGGGCGGCGGAGGCCACGGTGCTGTTACAAGTGCGCTCACGGCGCCCTCCGACGGGCAGTGTGAGCCTGGATCGCCGCGAGCACCTGTTCGTGCGCCGCATCGAACCCATCGTTGCGCGAGCGCCAATTACAAATCGGTCTGAAATGCCCACCGATGGTCGGCACGGCCTGGTATCCTCCGAATTTAAACTTCCACATACATCGCCGCAGAATCACCGGCACAACAAGCCCTTCGCACTGGGCCGCCCGCGCCACGATGCGTGGCAATTCGATGTCCATGATATAGGCGCTGCCGAAGAATTTCGCACTGACCAACAGCAGGAAGATTTCCGCCTGACCGATCGCCTGTTCAATTGCCGAACTCCATTGCTCGCCAGCCTGAACCCTTTTGTCCGCCCAGAAATCTGCGCCGCCGTGATCCTTGCTGAGGGCAAGATGGGATTCCAACTCCTGGCATAATCGATAATCGCTATGTGTGTAGGAGATGAAACCCTTCACAACCGGGCACTTTCCATTCCTGACCGCGAGGTTACCAGGTCAAACTGCAAGAGGCAAACACTGAGACGTGTGGCGGCCACGTTCCGGGCAATTCTTGACCTCGATCCCTGGATCCAGTCGCCGATATCGCATAGCCAAGATCCCCTTCCGGTGACGCCAGGTCGGCCTTTGCGCTCGCCGACCGGTCGCATAACCCAACCATAGGGAAGCAGGCCTCAAGATAGGGTTAACCCCGATATTCGCGCGCCTCTCAGCCCTCCAACCCCCGCGCCAACCGCCATCCGCACAACCCGGCCCTGCACCGCTGCCATTCCGCTTCCGGGGAAATGCTCTATATCCCCACCATCGGAAGTTCCCTTCCCCCTGGACCCAACCGCATGACCGTTCGCACGCGCTTCGCACCCAGCCCCACCGGGTTGCTGCATATCGGCAGCGCCCGGACCGCGTTGTTCAACTATCTGTTCGCTCGCCACCACGGCGGCGCCTTCCTGCTGCGCATCGAGGACACCGACCGCGAACGCAGTACCGATGCCGCAACCCGGGTCATCCTGGAAGGTCTGGACTGGCTCGGCCTGGACCGCGACGAGGCGACCGTGTTCCAGTCCACCCGCGCCGCCCGCCATGCCGAGGTCGCGCATGAACTGCTGGCCCGGGGCAAGGCGTATTACTGCTACTGCACGGCGGAAGAACTGCGGCAGATGCGGGAACAGGCGGTCGCCGAGGGACGGTCGCCGCGCTATGACGGCCGCTGGCGCGACCGCGACCCGTCGCAGGCGCCGCCGGGGGTCAAACCCTCGATCCGGCTGAAGGCCCCGCAGCAGGGCGACACCGTCGTCGAGGACCTGGTGCAGGGCACCGTCCGCGTCGCCAATACCGAGATGGATGACCTGATCATCCTGCGCAGCGACGGCACGCCCACTTACCTGCATGCCGTCGTGGTGGATGACCATGACATGGCAATCACCCATGTAATCCGCGGCGACGACCACCTGACCAACACATTTCGCCAGGTGCAAATTTACCAGGCCATGGGTTGGAACCAACCGGCCTTCGCGCACATCCCCCTGATCCACGGCACTGACGGAGCGAAACTGTCCAAGCGGCACGGCGCCGTCTCCGTGCTGGAATTCCGCGAGCAAGGCTTCCTGCCCGAGGCTCTGTGCAACTACCTGCTCCGCCTGGGTTGGTCGCACGGCGATCTCGAGGTGCTCGACCGCGACGAGGCGATCCGCCTGTTCGACATCATCGATGTCAATCGCGGCGCGTCACGGATGGACTATGCAAAGCTGACCAATTTGAACGGCGTCTATATCCGCAAGGCCGATGACGACCGTCTCACCCACGAGGTCCTGCACCGGCTTGCCCATCGTCCCGACCTTTCCCTGGGCTCCATTGCCGCCGGACGCATCCGGGCGCTGATGCCGCACCTGAAGGAACGTGCGAAGACACTGGTAGAACTCGCTGATTCGGCGGCATTTTTAGCTCACGTGGTGCCGTTGCCGATGGAGCCGAAGGCTGTCGGCCAACTGACGGCGGAGGCCAGGCTGCTGTTACGCGACGTCGGCCAGGCGTTGGCAGCGACCGACTTTTCGACCCCCGCCCTGGACGCCGCGCTACGCGGGTTCGCGGCGCAGACGGGACGCAAGCTCGGCCAGGTGGCGCAGCCGTTGCGGGCCGCGCTGACCGGGTCAACCGTCAGTCCGGGGATCGATGCCACGCTGGCGGCTCTGGGCCGTGACGAGGCGCTGGCCCGGATCGCCGC